>NZ_NRRW01000010.1 GCF_016583835.1 Thiococcus pfennigii
CGCGCTTTCAGCGCCTGCGCCGGCGCCACTCGGCGGTGGAGTCGGCGATCAATGCGCTGGAGGCCCACGGCCTGGACCGCTGCCCGGATCACGGCCTCGACGGCTTCATGCGCTACGTCGCCTTGGCGGTGGTGGCGCGCAACCTCCATCGCCTCGGGGCGATCCTGCTGGCCAACGACAAGGCAGAGGCCGAGCGGCGCCGACGAAAGCGCGCCGCCTGAGCGCCTCGCGCGGGCCATCGGGGCCGATCCGAGGGACGGGTCTGTCCAATGGACGCGGAAGATGAAAGCAATTCACATCGCCCCCCCGTATTCCTCGCTGACGGCCTCGATCCGAATGAAAAGCCGCCGCCGGGGCGGCATGAGGCCAGCGGTTTTTTTGAATTCAACGGGGTTTTCTTCCAGGCACTAGGTAGCGACCATCGACCTTCTCGGTGTAGAGAATCTTGGATGTACGCGGCTCGCTTCCCGGCGCCAGGCTCACCACCTCGTCGTTGTCCAGGTTGATCTTGAACAGGCTGGGCAGGTTCGCCATCGCAGGAAGCCCTCGGGTGCATTCGCCCTGTTCTGGGCAGACGACGGCCTGCTGCGCGGCGCAGAAGATCGTGCCGGTGTCATCGGCCAGCACGCTCGTTGCCAGTAGTCCGAATCCAATCAGCGTGGCGGCGGCGAGTGGCGACAAGGTTCGCTCATGGGTCATGGGTCATCTCCATCGTTGATTCAACACGATTGGCGTCCTGATCCAGCGCGGATCGCCACCTCAGTAACTCCCGGCAACCCCCTAGGATGGGCAGGGGGACGATGCCCATCGATCCCGGTCACCGACATGTCTGCAACCCCGATCCGCCCACCGAGCGACTCAGACGATGGGCCTCCCCGGGCGCTGCCCGTCCTGTGGCCTTCCCTCGTCGTGCATGGCGCTATGCGGCGACCGGCCGGGAAGATCCGCCGACGTTGCTCGAGACCGGCGGCCATCGGGGAAGCGGAAATCGCGTTTTCGCTTCGCGTCTTGAAAAATTGCCTGGATGGCAATTTTTCTAAGGTCCCCTTCAGGTGGGCTAGGCGACAGAACATCTTCTTGATGCGCGGCTTGGACCGGCCCCCCGGGGAAATCATGGAGCTGAGCCAGAGATAAAGTCTAGCCCAACACCAGCACGACAGCGCCCACGAAGAGCCCGACGATGCCGGGGGTGATGAAGCTGCCGATCGCGCCGACGAAGATCACCACCATGGGTACCCCGACGCCGCGGCCGAGTAGGATGGGCTTCAGGACGCTGTCGATCGTGCCCACGAAGGGGCTCCAGCTCGTCGGCCGTGAAGCCGAGCCCCTCGAGGTAGGGGATCTTGTCGATCAGCCCGGCATAGGTGCCCCGTCGCCGCTCGGGCACGCCGGCGCTCGGGTGCCGGGTGAAGCCGCCTACGTGCATCTCGTGGATGACCGTCTGGGAAAAGGGACGGCGAAGCGGCTCGTCTCCCTCCCAGTCGTAGCCAGAGACGTCCGCCACCAGGCTCTTCATTGCGACGGCCGTGTTGTCGCCGGGGGCAGAGGCGGCCTGGCGGTCATAGCCGCGAGGCATCGCCACGCAAGGGCGCCGGCTGAGCCGCGTGTCGCGGCACGGCGGTCAAGGTCCCTCGCGCAACACGGGATGTGGTGGCCGCGGTCCTCCTGGTCCTTTCTTCTCTCGCCGTCTCTCCGGTGGCGTCAGCCCCTGTCATCGGCTTGGTTTGTGTCCGCCATGGATTAACAGAGGATCCAGGATGGGGCGGCAGCGAGGGCAGCGAGGGCAGCGAGGGCAGCGAGGGCAGCGAGGGCAGCAGGGTGGGTGGCGGTGCGCGGTCGAACAGGTTTCTCAGTGCTCGTCAGTGTCGAAACTGGTTCGAGATTCCTCCCGCTCATCCGCGGATCCCGGCACCTGTTCGACATCCGGCCCGGTTGCCGAGTGGTCCGCCGCCGCGCGCAACTCGCGGTAAGCATGGAGCGTCCTGCGCAAGGTGGGAAAGTGCCGCGCCGCGATAGGACTGTCGCTCAGGCCCTTGGCGCTGCGCCATTCGGCCGTTTCGGTCTGGCGTCCGGCGACCACGAGTTCGGCACCACGCTCCCGCAGGGTCTGCGACAGACTCTTCAGCGCATCGTAGCCAGTGACGTCCACCTGGGTCAGCGGCATCGCGTCGAGCGCGAACCACCTGAGATCGGGGCCGGCCGCGGCGATGGCCGCCAGCGCTTGCTGTTTGAAATAGGGGGCGTTGAAGAACACCAGCGGGGCGTTGAAACGGAACATCATCAGGCCTGGCTCGGTCGTCGCCCCCGGATGGCGGGCGACGGAATGGAAGCCCGACAGGCCCTCTGCCTTGCCGAGGATCTCGATCCGCGGGCGCGAGGTGACCTGCACGAAACGCAGCACCGCCAAGATGACGGCTACCAGGATGGCCTGGATGGCGCCCACCCAGATCACGCCCACGGTAGCCAGCAGCGACAACGCGAACTCGCGGCGATCGAGCCGATAGAGCTCCGCGAGTGTCCGGATGTCCAGCAGTGAAAAAGACGCCATGATGAGCACCGCGCCGAGCGCCGCGATCGGCACATAGCGCAGCGGCTCGGTAAGGAAGAGCAGCACGATGGCGATTGTCGCCGCGGCGACCAGCCCTGTGATCTGGGTGCGGCCGCCCGAGGCGTCGGCCATCGCGGTGCGCGAATCCGCGCCGCTGATCGCGAAGCCTTGCGACAGGGATGCGGCGAGGTTCGCCGCCCCCAGCGCGGCAAACTCACGGTCCACGTCGATCTCGTAACGGTTCTTGGCGGCGAAGCTGCGCGCCGTGAGCATCATGCTGGAGAAGCTGACCAGCGCGAGCCCGGCCGCCGCACCGGCCAAGTCGTCGAGCAGATCGAGCGAGAAATGCGGCAGCTTGAGCTCCGGCAGGCCTGCCGGCACCGCGCCGACCACGGCGACGCCCCGACTATCCAGCCCGAGCAGTGCCACCACGAGCCCGGCGACCACCAGCGCCACCAGCGCGGCCGGCAGGCGCGGCAGCAGGCGTGCCGAGAGCGCGAGCACGGCGAAGGTACCCGCCCCGACGGCCAGCGTCGGCCAGTGGGTCTGCCCGATTTGGCTCACGATCTCCACCAGCTTGGGCAGGATGCCGTGCGCCTCGACGGGAAACCCGAACAGCTTGCCGAGTTGCCCGGCGAGGATGTGCAGCGAGATGCCGTTCAGGAAACCGATCAGGATGGGCTTGGAGAGGAAGTCCGCGAGGGCGCCCAAGCGCAGGAAGCTCGCGCCGATGCAGAAGAGGCCCGCAAGCGCCGCGAGCGTGATCGACAGCGACAGGTACAGCGCCTCATCGCCCGCGGCCAGGGGCGCCACCGCCGCGGCGACCAGCGCGCAGGTCGCGGCATCCGGGCCGACGATGAGTTGGCGGGAGGTGCCGAAGAGGGCATAGGCCACCAGCGGCAGGATGCTGACATAGAGACCGACTACCGGGCTGAAGCCGGCGAGCTGGGCATAGGCGACGCCGACTGGCAGCGCGACGGCCGCCACGGACAGGCCGGCGATCAGGTCGTGCGGCAGATCCGCGCGACGATAGCCGAGCAGCGCGGATAGGCCGGGTGCGACGCGTGCCAGGCGGCCGACCGCGCCCGTTGGGGTAGCCATGGCCTCGGTTGTCATCCGCTCGTCTCTCTCCTGATGCAGGGCGCGAAGCCCGAGGGGTCCCAGTCCACTGACGCCCATGCCGAGGCCTGCGCCGGCGGTCGGGTGGCGACGCGCGGCGGGCGCCGCCCGCGATCGTGCGTGGGCTCAGTAGACCTCGGGTACCAGCTTGAGCGGATAGTCCGGCTCGCGGTAGTCGCCGCGTTTCTGGCGCTTGGGCAGCTCGACCTTCTCGCGCGGTAGCTCCTCGTAGGGGACCTTGCTCAGAAGGTGGCGGATGATGTTGAGCCGCGCGCGCTTCTTGTCGTCGGAGCGAGCCACGTACCAGGGCGCCCAGGCGGTGTCGGTGGTCGCGAACATCTCGTCGCGGGCGCGGGAATAGTCGTACCAGCGGCTGTAGGACTGCAGATCCATCGGCGAGAGCTTCCAGATCTTGCGCCCGTCGTCGATGCGCGCCTCGAGCCGTCGGGTCTGCTCCTCCATGCTGACCTCGAGCCAATACTTGATGAGGACGATCCCGGAATCGACCATCAGCTTCTCGAACTCCGGAATGATCGCGAGGAAGCGCTTCGCCTGCTCCTCGGTGCAGAAGCCCATCACGCGCTCGACACCGGCGCGGTTGTACCAGCTGCGGTCCCAGATCACCACCTCACCAGCAGCTGGCAGGTGCGGTATATAGCGCTGCCCGTACATCTGGCTCTTCTCGCGCTCGGTCGGGGAGGGCAGCGCGATGACGCGGAACACGCGCGGGCTCACGCGCTCGGTGATCGCCTTGATGGTGCCGCCGTTACCGGCCCCGTCGCGGCCCTCGAACACGACGCAGACCTTGAGCCCCTTGTGGCGGACCCACTCCTGGAGCTTCACCAGCTCCACATGCAGCGTGCGGAGCTCCCTCTCGTAGGTCTTGGTCTTCATCTTGCCGGCCTTATCGGGCGGGCTGCCGCCGCCCTCTTGCCCTTTCGCCTTCTTGCCTTTGGGCGGACTCATCGCGAGGTCACTCCGAGGTGGTATCGATGCGGCGAGAAGGGCTGGCGGCTAGTCGCCCTTGCCCTGCTCGTTCTCTAGCCCCTTGGCGGTAATCTCCTTATAGAGGGCGATGCTGCGCATGTAGAGCGCTTGCAGGTCGGGCCGGTCGCCGATGTGCCGCTTGATGTCTTCGGCGTCTCTGAATACCGCCTCCAGGTGGGCGATGTCCGTATCGTCGAGCCGCTCGCCGCGGTCGACCTTCGCCTTGATGTCGAGTGCCCGCGGCAGCCGAAACTTCTCGAACCGCTCCAGCACCACAGCGATCACGCCTTCTTGTTTCGAAACCTCGGTCATGGGGACTCCTCGAACGCAGCGAATGGTTGGGGACGATCAACGGGGGCGACGGGCTGCGCCCCAGATGCCAGTTTTCGTTCTTTGGGTCGTTCTGGCGGCATGATGAGCAGGGAACCGCTCAGGATGACGTTGTGGGCCGCCTATGACGGAGTCTAGCGCCTTTTTTGGTTCCGACCTGCTCGCATCAGGTATTTGCGCCTCAGACCGCGCTGCACGAAGGTGATCGGCACGCCGCGGCGGGCGAAGCCGACGACGCTGACCTGCCCGGCCTCCCTGATGCAGATGCCAACGCTGACGGTATTGGCCGAGGCACCGACCAGGGTCGCGTTGCCGCCGGGTGTGGCGTCGAACCCCATCACGATGACGACCGGCAATCGGGAAACCCTGGCGACATCCCGAGCGCCCTGGCGATGAGATTGGCACCCTCTCAGGCCGACCATGTAGCCGCCACCAAGCCGCTTCAATAGCGGCTGGCGCGCGGAATGAGCCTACAAGGATCTTTCACCGTTGCGGGATCTGGCCATGCCAAGTGCTCTCTCCTGCCTCGGATGGGGACGATCAGCCTGGACCGAGCATCCCCGGCTTGGTGGGTGGATGGCCGAGCGCTTCGCGAGCCCACGCGCGAGTCGATTGCATCGCTCGGTCGTCGTGAAATATGCTCCGCAGCCAGGCAAGTCCGAACCGTCCCCGCGGCGTCCATGGCGATCAATGGCTCTCCGAACCAGGATGGGTGCTAACAGGCCATGGGCTGACCACAATCCCAACAGGGTAGGCGGACGCGGTGCGCTACGCCCGCCGTTCACCGCAACTCAGGTGCCTGCGATGACTCGCCTGCCGATGCTGTCTGTGAGCGGCCTGGCGGTCTTGCTTCTGCTCGGCTGCGCCAGCCAGCCGCGCGAGCTGATGCCAACGCCCGCCCTCTACCAATCGCCCGGCGGCGTGCCGCTGTTCGACCTGCCGCGCGAGGCACGGCCGAAGCCGGCCCTCGATCTGCTCTACGTCACCGACCGGGCGCCCGAGAGCGAGCCTGAGAGCATGCTCCCCTACGGCCAGGGTCGGGCGCGACGGATCGCCTTCGGCGCGGCCGAGGTGCAGATCGGGCCGGACCTCAGCTGGGAGGAACTGGCCGAGCAGAGCCGACTGGCCCAGCGTACCCGCCCTGTCCAGCTGGAGCTCGGCGCGGTGCGCGAGCTCGGCGTCTTCCCCGAGGAGCCCTATCGGTTCGAGCAGCTCCCGAGTGGCCAGCTCGTCCCCGATCGCGCCGAACGGGCGCGTCATGCGGCGGCCCGGAAGGAGCTTCAGGCCGAGGTCGCGCGGCGGCTCGCCGCGGCGCCGAAGAAGGACGTCCTGCTCTACGTCCACGGCTTTAACGAGACCTTCGCGACGGCCGCCTACACGGCCGCGGATCTCTGCCATTTCCTCGGCCGCGAGTCGGTCTGCGCCTTCTTCACCTGGCCGGCGTCGTCGACCGGCAACGTCCTGATCTCCTACACGACGACGACCGAGTCCGCGGACTATGCCGTCGAGCATCTGAAAAAGACCCTCCGCATCCTCGGCACGACCCCTGGGGTCGAGCGCTTGCAGCTGCTCGCCCATAGCCGGGGCACCGAGCTGATGCTCAAGGCCGTGCGCGAGCTGGCGCTGGAGGCGATCGCTGCAGGCCGGGAGCCGGCGATCCTCTACAAGATCGACCATCTCGTCCTGCTCTCGCCGGACATCGACGTGGAGATTGCCTCGCAGCAGGTCACCGGTTTCCTCTCGGACCCCGACTTGGTCACGGTCTGGCCGGAGGCACGCCTGCCGCGCATCCTCGAAGGTCGCCTAACCATCTACGCATCGCCCGAGGACCGGGCGCTGCTGGTTTCCAAGATCCTGTTCCGCAGTCGCCACCGCGTCGGGCAACTACGGCCCGAGGATATCCCGCCGAAGTTCCAGGAGTATCTCGATAACATCGGCCGTGTGGATCTCATCTCTTTCGAAGGCAAGCGGACGGATCTGTTCGGGCACTCCTACTTCACTTCGAGCCCGCAGGTCAGCTCGGATCTGGTGCAGATGCTCCGCTACGGCAAGCGGCTCGGCGAGCCGGGGCGTCAACTGCGCCGGACGGGCCCGGTGACCTGGGAATTCCCCAATGGGGAAGAGGGGCCAGCGCTGGCCGACGGCGCGCGCCGGGATGCGCCGCCCGATGCGATCACGGGGCCCGCTTGGCACGGCATCTGATGGCGCGTCGGTTGACGGGTTCGCGAGAGGGCGTGAGCGGACGGATGCGTCGGGGCGCCCGAACTTAACCACAACGAGCGAGGAGTTTCGCAGATGGCGGACCAGCTACACCCAGCCGCGATCCATCACTTGCCGCCCTTCGTGACGGCGCCGGGGGAGACCGATGTGCTCTTCGGGGTCGCGGCCATCTCGGTGATATTGGTTGTGGTCGGCATCGGTGTCTTCTACTTCAAGCTCCACGCCCTGCCGGAGCAACTGGCCCATCGCGGCCAGAAGGTGCAGTTCCAGATCGTCGCCGTGCTGGGGCTCATCGCCCTTTTCACGCACAATCATGCCTTCTGGATCGCCGGGCTCTTGCTTGCCCTGATCCCGATTCCCGACTTCACGACGCCGCTGTCGTCCATCGCGGGCTCGCTCGAGCGGATCGCCGCCGGAACTGGGCGGGCGGCCGAGCCCTCGCCGCCGCGGGAAGAGCCCCCGCCTGCCGTCGGCCAACCGATCGCGCAACAGGAGGCATGAGCCATGCTCGAACTCTTGCTCTGCTCGATGCTGACCATCCTCCCCGATTATCTGTTTCGCCGTTTCGTGCAGGGCAAGCGGCTCGGGCATGAGATCACGCTCTTCTCGGTGTGGTTCGAGCTGCGCTGGGGGATCACCCTGTGCCTGATACTGACCCTGAGCCTGATCACGACCATCTTCTACTTCCACCCATCGACCAAGGCCGCCAGCTCGGTGTTTCGCACCGTGACCATCCTGCCGGAGACCAATGGCCGGGTCGCGGAGACCTTCGTCGAGCTGAACCAGCGGGTGGAGGCAGGACAGCCCTTGTTCCGGCTCGACAGCACCGCACAGGAGGCGGCCTTGGAGTCGTCCAAGCGCAAGATCGCGGAGGTCGAGGCCCGTATGATCACGGCGAAGTCCCAGCTCGCGGAGGCGGATGCGCGCATCGTCCAGGCGCGTGGGGCGCTTCAGCAGGCCGAGGACGAGCTCGAGCGGCGGGCGGAGGTGCAACGTCGCAGCTCCGGCTCGGTCGCCGAGGCCGACGTGCAACGGGTGAGGGTGCAGGTCCAGACCGCGCGGGGCGCCGTGGACGCGGCCGTGGCAAGCCGCGAGGCCATCCAGTCGCAGATCGCGTTTCAGCTTCCGGCCGAGAAGGCGAGCGCCGAGGCGGCGCTGCATGAGACCAAGGTGGCGCTGGAGAAGACCCTGGTCGTGGCTGGGAGCAGCGGGATCCTGCAGCAATTCGCACTGAGGCCGGGCGATGTGGTCAACCCGATGCTGAGACCCGCCGGCATCCTGGTGCCGGACCGCAAGATCACAGGCCTGATGGCCGGTTTCGGCCAGATCGAGTCGCAGGTCCTGAAGGTGGGCATGATCGGCGAGGTCACCTGCATCGCCAAGCCCTGGACCATCATCCCGGTGGTCGTCACCCAGGTGCAAGATGTCATCGCCACGGGCCAGGTGCGACCGACCGACCAGTTGCTCGATATCCAGCAGTTTGCACGGCCCGGCACCATCACGGCCATCCTGGAGCCTCTCTACGCAGGTCAGCTCGATTTCCTGCCCCAGGGCGGCAACTGCATCGTCAACGCCTACACCAATAGCCACGAGGCGCTTGCGGACCCCAGTCTCGGTGCCCTGCAGCGGTTCGGACTCCACGCCATCGACACGGTTGGCGTCGTGCACGCGCTGATCCTGCGCGTTCAGGCCCTTCTGCTGCCGATCCAGACCCTGGTCCTGGGTGGGCATTGATAGGGCGCCGGAACGGCAGGGTGTATCGGATCTCCAGTCCACCCGCGCGAGCCTGAACAGATACAAGGTCCGCTCCCTGCTTGCGCCCTTGCTCGTCAGCGCGCCCCTCGTTGGCTATGCGCAACCCCTGTTGGATGCCCTGACAGAGGGTATCGCGGACGCCGCGAGGGCCGCCGCGCCGGCGAGGTCGCCAAGGGCGCGGTGGCCGCGGTACTGAGCAGGGTCGCCCGGTCGGCCTCCTCGAGCAAGTCCGGTCGGGCCTTCGACTGGTGCGACTCGGCCGTCGATGTCGGATCACGCAGGGCCGTTCGGTCGTCCCGCGCTCGGGGGCGGCGCCGCCCCGCAGGTATCTCCACCGACGGCCGCGTCTCCGGATGGGCAGGAGTCCCGTTGGGGCGATACGGCGCCGAAATGCGCCGCCGGCGGCTTTGTCGCGGCGGTGTTGCCGGATGGGTGCCTCCTACGAGGGCCGTTCTGCCGTATAGCCGATCTCTGCCGCGAGCCCCCGGTAGTCGTCGTGGAAACCGCATGCGCGCAGGCGTTCCGCGAGTGGGGCCTCGCGTGCTGGAAGGCCGTCGATCTGTTCGATGACCAGGGTGCGGCGGCGCGGCAGCCGGTGTAGGGCCTCGCAGGCGCGGGTCAGGGCCTGGTCTTCGTCTTCCGGCGACGCGAAGGTCTGGAGGCGCCGCCCGCCGGGGGCGACATAGAGGATCGGCCGGCCGCCGACGGTGATGACCCAGGCGCCGGCGATCCGCCGCGGCCGGCCGTCGGTTCCGGCGGTCGGCGGCCAGGGCAGCAGGGCGCCCCAGGGGTTGGCCGGGTCGATGGCGGCGAGGAGGCAGGCGGCCTCGGCATCGGCATCGGCGAGGTCGTCATCGGCCGGGCGGGCCGCGCGCAGCCGGTCGAGGGCGCCGGGCAGCGCGAACTGGGCGCCGGAGAGGCCCTCGACGAACCAGCCGCGGCGCACCCGCCCGGTCTCCTCCAACTCCTTGAGCACCCGATAGACGGCGCCGAAGCCGCCGGGCAGGTCCTCGGCGAGGGCCGCCTCGCGGCTGACGAGACCGTAGCGCTCCAGCAGCTGTTCAGCCTGAGCCAGGGCGCGCTCGGTCGGCGTGACCTCCGTGGTGAGCAACCCATCGACGAGCGACCAGCGTCCGCCGGCCAGCGACCGGCCCGGCCGCCAGCGGCCCTGCTGGGTGCGCGGCCGCGCGTGGCCGAGGTGGCGCAGCGGCGCGAAGGTGTCGTTGGTGATCCACCCGGCCCAGACGAGATCCCAGAGGGCCGCCTCCAGCTCGGCGGTGGTGGCCCCGGGCACGGCCGCCCGGGCGGCCTCTTCGAGTTCGACGAGGAAGCTTGCGCCGCGCTCGGCGAGCCGGGCGAGGAGCGCGGCCGCTAGCGGTTCGAGATCGGCCGGCGGGGCAGGGGGCTCCAAGAGCCGTGCGACCCGCCCACGGCGATAGAGGGCGATGCGCCCGTCGCGCGCCCCGAGCGGCCCGCGGCCGATCCAGACGATCTCGCCGGCGGCGGCGAGCATGTCGAGCATCTCGGGCGCGAAGCCGGCGACGCGCCGCGGCAGGATCGCCGAGTGCAGCGTCGACCAGGGCAGCGCGAGCCCCTCGAGCTGGGCGACGACCTCCAGCAGCCGTTCCGGCCCGCCGCGCTTTCCGTCGAGGCCGTGCCAGTCCGGCAAGAAGCGCCCGAGCGTCGCCGCGTCGACCGGCGCGACGGCGTTGCGCAGCCGCGCCAACGTGCGCCGCTTGAGCCGGCGCAGGACCTCGGCGTCGCACCACTCGGGCTCGCAACCACCGGGCCGCAGCTCCCCGCGCAACAGCCGCCCCTCGGCCTCCAGGGCCCGCAGCACGGGCTCGACGGCACCCGGTGGGAGTCCGTAGCGGGCCGCGGGCTCGCCGGTGACGAAGGGGCCATGGCAGCGGGCGAAGCGGCGCAGCAGGTGCGCGAGCGGCTGCGGCGGCGGGTCGAGGAAGGCCTGTGGCAGCCCGGGCGGCGGGACGACGCCGAGCGCATCGCGGTAAACGGCCGCCTCGTCGGCGGCGATCCAGCGCGCCTCGCCGGCGATGCGCACCGGTGCCGCGCGCTGCTGCGCGACGAGCTCGGCCAGCCAGGTGCGCCCGTCACCGCGCGTGCGGGCGGCGATCTCGGGCTCGCTCAGGTCGCCGAGGCGGCGCAGCAGGTCGTGCAGCGCATCCATGCCGCGCGCCTGGCGGTCTTCGGTGAGGTGCTGGAGCTCGGCCTCGAGCTCGGCGAGGACGCCTGGGTCGATCAGCTCGCGTAGCGCCGCCTGGCCGAGCAGCTCGGCGAGGAGCCCGCGATCGAGCGTCAGGGCCTGGGCGCGGCGCTCGGCGAGCGGTGCGTCCTGCTCGTAGATGTAGGCGGCGACATAGGCGAATACCAGCGAGCGGGCGAAGGGCGAGGCCGAGTGCGTCTCGACCTCGTCGACACGGATGCGGCGGCTGCGCACCGCGCGCAGCAGCTCCTTTAGCGCGGCCAGGTCGAAGACGTCGGCTAGGGCCTGGCGGTAGGTCTCGATGACGATCGGGAAGGCCGGGAAGCGGCGCACCGCCGCGAGCAGCTCCTGGGCCTTGAGGCGCTGCGCCCACAGGGGGCTGCGCCGCGCCGGACCGCGCCGAGGTAGCAGCAAGGCGCGGGCGGCGTTCTCGCGAAAGAGGCCGGCGAAGAGGGCCGTGTCGGCGAGCTGGGTCGTGACCAGCTCGTCGATCTCGTCCGGGTCGGGCAGCAGCTCGGCGACGCTCGGCAGCGCCTCGGCGTCGGCGAAGCGCAGCACGATGCCGTCGTCGGTGTACATGACCTGGACCTCGTAGCCCCCCTCGGCCGCCAAGCGGTGTTGCAGCGCCATCGCGAGCGGGGCATGGACGCGCGCGCCGAACGGGGTCAGCAGGCAGACGCGCCAGTCGCCGAGCTCGTCGCGGAAGCGCTCGATCGTGATGCGCCGATCGGTCGGCAGCGCGCCCGTGTGCTCGATCTGGTCGAAGCAGTAGCGTGCCAGGTTCTCGGCCGCGTAGCGGTCGAGCGGCGCCTCGCGCATCAGCCAGTCGACGGCCTGCGCGCGGCCCTGGCCGGCCAGCTCGCGCAGGAAGGCGCCGAGCGCCCGGCCGAGCTCGATCGGCCGGCCCGGGCCGTCGCCGCGCCAGAAGGGCAGCTTGCCGGGCTCCCCGGGCGCGGGCGAGACGATGACGGCGTCGCGGGTGATCTCCTCGACGTGCCAGGTCGTCGCGCCGAGGAGGATGTTCTCGCCCGGGCGGGTCTCGAAGACCATCTCCTCGTCGAGCTCCCCGAGCCGCGGGCCATCGGCGCCGAGGCGCACCGCGTACTGGCCGCGGTCGGGGATGGTGCCGGCGTTCATCCGCACCGTCATGGCCGCGCCGCGCCGGGCCGTCACCAGGTCGGCGCGGCGGTCCCAGGCGAGGAGCGGGCGCGGCGCCGCGAGCGCATCGCTCGGGTAGTGGCCGGCGAGCATCTCGATCAGGCCATCGAGGATCGGCCGGCCGAGGTCGCGGTAGGGGTAGGCGCGGGCGATCAGCGCGGCCAGGTCGGCGACGCGCCGCGGGGCGACCGTGCAGGCCGCGACGATCTGCTGGGCGAGGACGTCGAGCGGGCTGCGCGGCACCTGCAGGGCCTCGATCTCGCCGCGGCGCATCCGCGCGGCGATGAGGGCACACTCGAGCAGGTCGCCGCGGAACTTGGGGAAGATCCGCCCGCTGCTCACGGCCTCGACCTGGTGGCCGGCGCGCCCGACGCGCTGGAGCCCGCGCGCCACCGAGCCCGGCGACTCGACGAGGATCACCCGCTCGACGGCGCCCATGTCGATGCCGAGCTCCAGCGAGCTGGTCGCGACGATGCCGCGTAGCCGACCCTGCTTGAGCGCCTCCTCGATCTCGCTGCGCTGGGCATGCGAGACGCTGCCGTGGTGGGCGCGGACCAGTTCTTCGCCGGCGAGCTCGTTGAGACGCTGGGTCAGGCGCTCGCACAGACCGCGGCTGTTGACGAAGACGATGGTCGCGCGGTGGGCGCGGATCTGCGCGAGGAGCTGCGGGTAGATTGCCGGCCAGATGCCGCGCTCGGGGATCGGGGTGGCGACCTCGCGGGCGTAGAGCTCGCCGAGGATCGAGCCGCCGCGCTCCGGACGCGGCGGCGCTTGGACCTGCTCCATGTCGGGCACCGGCACCGTGACGGCAAGGTCGAGGCGCGGCGAGGTCGAGGCGTCGACGATGGTCACGGGCCGGTCGCCGCCGAGGAAGCGGGCGATCTCCTCGGGCGGGCGTACGGTCGCCGAGAGCCCGATGCGCTGCAGGTCCGTCTCGGTCAACTCGGCGAGCCGCTCGAGCGACAGCGCTAGGTGCGAGCCGCGCTTGGTCGGGGCCAGCGCGTGGATCTCATCGACGATGAGGGTGCGCACCGTGCGCAGGGTCTCGCGCGCGTTCGCGCCGAGGATCAGGAACAGTGATTCGGGCGTCGTCACCAGGATCTCGGCCGGGTCCTTCGCCTGGCGTTGGCGCTCGGTCTGGGGCGTGTCGCCGGTGCGGATCGCGACCCCGACCGGGCGCAGCGGGTGCCCGAGCCGCGCCGCCGCATGCCCGATGCCGACCAGCGGGGCACGCAGATTGCGCTCGACGTCGTAGACCAGCGCCTTCAGCGGCGAGACGTAGAGGACGCGCACGCCGGGCGGCGCATCGGGCGGCAGCGCGGCGCAGGCATCGATCGCGGCGAGAAAGGCGGCGAGCGTCTTGCCGCTGCCGGTCGGGGCGATCAGCAGGCTATGCGCGCCGGTCGCGATCGCCGCCCAGCCGCGGTGCTGGATCTCGGTCGGTGCCGGAAAGGCCTCGGCGAGCCAGGTCTGGGTGGGGGGGCTGAACAAGGGGTCTCCGAAGGCTGGGCGGCCTCTCGCAGAGGGCCGGGGAAGATCGCTGGCGGCGTCGGCCAAGCCCGCCGGCTCCGGCCAGAGAAAGGTGACCTGATCAATCACCAATCAGTCACTCGTCCTGGCCCAAGCAAGCTATCAGTTCGTCGTCTCGTGGCTCCCAAGGGCGAGACCGAGCGAACCGAGGAAGTCGCGTTCGAGTTCGTCGATCAAGGTTTTGCGAGTGGCCAAAATGCGATCAACAGCGTCAGAGATTTCACCACGGAGGACGTCATGCGCGACCGGCGCACCCGGCGGGACCAGATACTCAGTCAGGAAGCGGGTCCGCGCGGAGGATCTTGCTTCACGCACCGCGCTCGGATTCCCCGATTGCTTGAACAAGAGCAAGTCCCTGGAGGACATGAGTTCCTGTCGTACCCGTTCAAGCTCCTCCGGCAGCGCTACGATCCGGTTCTCCGGCCGCGTCGCATCGCGCCCGGCGAACAGTCGGTGGACCGCATCCACCCCTTGCTCGCCCAAGGCACGCTGCGTGTGTTCTCGCAATGGCTCGTCCGTGATCCTCCTGGTCATCTGTAACGCCAGCGCCTTACTGCGCGTGGCGCGGAAGTTGAAGGTACGGATCGGGGCGACCTCGCGGACCAGATCGGGCGGAATCGGGTGACGGCCCTCGGTCACGGCCTGACACAAGGCGTCGATCGCGTCGCGAATGCGGTTGCCGGGCATCCCGGTGAAGTATTCGCCGTAGGTCGTGGCCCAGAACCAGCGGTTCACAATCGCGGACTGATTCGGGTCGGGTCCATCGGTGTTCAGGCGACGGCCCAGCTCGGCGATCGCGACGAGTTGGGCCGCATAGGGCAGCGCGCGCGGTCCGCGGACGCCGAGATCCGTGAGCAGCAGAACTGCCCATCCAATCGCCCGCCGCAACTCCTCGAATACCTGATCGCAGCCGTGGTCCTGCACCTTTTTGTTCAGATCCCGCGGATCGGCGTCGTAGATGTGCAGACCCCAGCGGACCTTCAGCACATTCAGCAGGACCTGGTCGTCGAGCGCCCCCCAACCCTGGGGTTCCAGCTCCGCGCGCAGCGCCTCGATCTTGCCTTCGATGTCGCAGTCGTCGGCATAGGCCAATGCCCGGACCATGTGGGTCTCGTTCATCCGCTTGCCGCCGCTGTTGACCCGCACGAAGCTGTCGGTGACCAGGCGCAGGTCCTCGCTCACAAGTGGTACGACCGGGATCTGGTAATCCTTGAATCGGTTCGCGAGCAATTCCGCCTGCTGCGCGGCGTCGTCGAGCCCCGCATCGAGCAGGCGCTTCTGTTGTTCGTAGAGTCGTCGTGGTTCGAGCAGCGCATACATCGGCAGCCAGGTCGGCGGTGGCTGCCGGTTGAGCGGGAGGAAGCGAAACGGCCGGTCGCCCGGCTCGGCCGCCAGGTCATACCAGACCGGCCAGCGCACCCCCGCCGCGAGCAGCTTTTCCCGGTCATCCGTCCAGTTCAACGCCGCATAGAGGGTCGCGAGTCGTTGGTGCCCGTCGAGCAGGTAGGCGCGGGGCACCTGTGGACCCGGCTCGCTGGGCAGGCCAAAGGCCCCGAGGGTCTTCAGGCAAGCCAGCTTGTGCTCGCGCGTGCGCCAGACCAGGATCGCCCCGATCGGCATCTCCTTGTCCACGCTGTCGAGCAGATCGAGCCGGCGATCGTCATCCCACTCGAACGGGCGCTGGAAGTTCGGGATCAGGATCGCACCGCTCCTGACCTCCGCGAGCAGAGCCGACAGCCTGGGTACCTGCGGGGTCTCGAACAATCCGGCCATCGGCTAGAGCCTCACGAACAGGGTGTTCAGGATGGTTTCGCGGTCGGGCTCGCCCAGCGCCCGGTCACGCTCGAACTCGCGGCGGAAGTCCGGTTCCGAGGCATGCTCCAGATAGTTCGAAATATGTGTGCCGAACCCCTTTGCGAGCGCGTCGCGGTCGGTATCGGACAACCCGTGGAATAACGGATCGAGATCGGCATCCTGAATCCGACGAGCCTTCTCTTCAACATCTTTGCGGATCGCTGGAGATAAATCCGAGAGCAGGCCCGACTTCATGTTGTACTGCCGCGCCGCCCCGGGTTGGTCCCTGCGCAGCCTACACAACGCATCGACAACCTTCCGACGTTTCGTGCCTTCGGCGCCGGACTTGTCCGACTGCCAACGGCGCAGCGCCGCCTCAGGCAGGTAGTTCTCGATGGCACGCCGACCGAGTCGATAGTGACCCAAGGGCCAGGGACGCGCGGGTGCGGATTCGCACAAAGCCTTCATGGCGATGCACGCCGGGGAGGGCTGGCGGCGGTCGGCGGGGTCGGCATCGCGATCGAACATCACCCACAGGCGCAAAAGCCTCGCGGCCCTGCTCGAGGACGTGAAGGGCTGCACGAGCAGTTCTTCAAGCCATGCCTTCATTTCCCCCAGCCCACCGGCGTGCAGAATCTCCAGCCAGCCGTCGTCGAAGGCCCGCTGCAATTGGTCGCGCTGGACCGGCGGTGCCAGCGCCAACAGAAAACGCCAGTCGGCGCGGCGGTTCTCGACCATGACGCCCAGCGGCGTCTGCAGCAGGCGCAGCGCGTCCTGGAGGCAGAGCCGGCCGGCGGGCCAGTCGGAGCTGGTTCCGGCCACCACCCGGATGCCGACCGCCTCGGCCGGCAAGCCGCTCGCGGTGCGCACGCCTTGCTCCAGGATCGGCCTGACCTGCCGACAGCAGACCTCGGGCAGATCCGCCAGCCAGTCGAGCACCTCGCGGGGGCCATCCGGCCCGAACGGCGGTGCCGTTAACAGCACATGGCGGCCATCGCGTGCCAGCGCGAACAGGTGCAGGAACGCCAGACCCTCGGCCTCAGGACCGGCAAAGAACGCGGCATCGATCAGGACGCGCATAGTCAGCCGAAGGCGCCACCCTGCAACTGTCGATCCAGTAGGCGGCGGGCGAGCGCCTGATCCTCGTCGAACGCGGCCTGCGGCCAACCCCCGAGTGGGCGACCGTGCCGGTCGAAGTCGACAGGCGTCGCGATGCTCTCGCCGGTCGGCTCCTGGTCGATCCAGTAGGCCCGCACATGCTCGGGCGGTAGGCGCCCCTCAGCGAGGGCCAGTTGCACGCCGAGCATCAAGACGCGGGAGTGGGTCTCGACCACGATGGTTGGTGCGAAAACGTTGGCCGCGATCTCGCACAAATGGTCCGCCAATGCCTGCTGGGCGTTGGCATGCAGATGACTCTCCGGCTCTTCGACGGCGAGGATCGCGGCGTCACCGCGCGTGCGGGCCAACGCAGCGGCGACGAGGACCGGCAGCACCTGGATCATGCCCTCGCCGGTATCGAGCAGGTCGATGTCGCGCAAGGGTCCGCTGCTCGGATTCAGCAGCAGCCGGAAAATGGGCTGTCCAACCGCCGCGTCGGCCCGTTCCAGGTGCCGGCCGATCTCGGGCCGCGCGTACCAGGCGGCGACCTCATCGAATACTGCCCGGTCGCTCAATACGGCCTCGGCGGCGTTCGTTCCGTCGGCATCGAGCAGGCCGAATCGGCGGCCCGACCGGGTGATCAAGCGCGGCCAGCGCATTCGCACCGAGTGCAGCCATTGAATCTGTCCGCGCAGCCAGAGCAATCGCTCGCGCAGCCCGCCGAGCGCCGCCGGCAGGGCGGGGTCGGCTGCGGGGACCAGCCCGGCGAAACGGGGCTGAATGGCCTGACCTGCCGAACCGTCGCCACCTGCGGTCACACGATAGGTCTCGTGATCCGGCCAGGGTTCGGCAACCGCGCGGAAGGTCAGCCCATTGGGACCAGAACACCCGTAGCTCGCGATGATGGTCTGGTTGGCCTCGTCGACGTACTTGATGACGAAGGCGTCGCGGCAGCGCTGCCGGTCGGCTCCCGTCCAGTCGAGCACCAGCGTCACTTGCTTGAGTGACGCGGCATCGCCCGCGCGGGCGGGGACATCCAGAAAGCTCGCGCCAGGTCCGGCAACGCGACCGATGTCGAAGGGTGAGGTGGCTCCGTCGGCTACCGAGTCGGCGAGGATCGGCAGGAGCCTCAACACCGCGCTCTTGCCGGCGTTGTTGCGCCCGTAGAGCAGGGTCAGCGGGCGCAACTCCAGGTCGAGCCGGTCCGGAAAGGCGCGGTAGCCAACGGTCGATAGGCCGATCAGTTTGAACATGGCGGTCAGGAGCGGGCGCACATAATGCGTTGTGAGGTCGGGATCCTAATGATGGAAGAGATGATAGGAAGAGTGCCGAGCAGGCGCGATCGACGCGGTACTGGGCCGAAGCGCCCAGCCCCATCCCTGGCGGCCTTCAGGGCGCCCTCGGCCTGCGCCGCGGCGAGGACGATCACCGGGCCAGGCCTCCCCATTCCTCGTCCGAGAAGGCTGGGGCCAGGTCATCACCGTGGATACGGGCGCCCTTGTGGGCGAGCCGGGGCGAGGGCCTATGGCGCAGCCCTGGCTTTCCGGCGCCTGCTTCGGCCGGTGAGGGAAGCAGGACGATGACACGTGCGTGCTGGCCGCGATGCGGCTCGGGCAGCTTGATGCGCAGCTCGTTGTTCTCGTCCACGTCGGCTTCGATCTCGATGGCATGCATGGCTGTCTCGCGACGCGATGGTGGCTGGCCGCCGGTCTTGGCTCGTGTCGAGGGTCGCGCGTCGCCGTCGCCGGTGCGGTTGGAGGTCGATCCGGTCGTCCGGAGATGACGTTGACCATCCGCTCCGCGAACCGCCGTCTCTTGACCGGCGCAGCCTTGTTCATAATTCCGGCCAAGGCCCACCTTTATGATGGTTCATGATGGGATATTGGCGCTAACTACTCGCGCGATCAGCGCTTTGCCTCAGGCTCTTGGCAGGCGGCTCGCTCGGTGGCCGGAGTCATGAGCAAGCCCGATCGGCGCGCTGGCCGGGTCCGCTTTGGCATAGCGCCTTGCGACGCCGCCGAGTCTGGCCAGGCCCTCGCAGTTCGGGTACGGGAACTCGAGATCATCTACCCGATGATAGACCGTGTGGTTGGCGGCCGAGAAGGAGCAGCGGGAACGACTGAATCTGTCCTATCGACTCCGTGGGGCCGCGCGAGGCGTTGTTACGGTGCTGTCTCCCGAGGCGCCGTTCGGCGGTGGTGGCCTTCGCAGGCCGGTGTCTCTACCGATCGACGCGCAGTCGGGCGTGGGGCGTCCTTGCCCCGTTCGCTTATCCTCCTACCACACAGGTGGTACGTAGACCGGCGCGATCGCCGCCGGTGGCAGCGGCTCGACGTGGACCGGCGCGATCGCCGCCGGTGGCAGCGGCTCGACGTGGACTGGCGCGATCGCCGCCGGTGGCAGTGGCTCGACGTGGACCGGCGCGATCGCCGCCGGTGGCAGTGGCTCGACGTGGACTGGCGCGATCGCCGCTGGCGGCAGCGGCTCGACCTGGAGCGGTGGGACCACGATCGGCTCGACGACCAGCGGCGGCTGGTTCTCGATCGGCTGGAGCTGGGCCACGGGTCGTGACCAGCCAGCGACGACCTCGCTGAACGGTCCGGCCAGGATGCCGTCGCCGCCGACGGCCTCGACCGCCCGGATGCGATAGTAGGAGTAGCCGTCCGGCACCGCCGTGTCCAGCCAATGGGTCTCCAGCGGCGGGATGCCGGGATCGAAGGTCATCGGATCGGCCACTGGCGTCGCGTAGCGTAGCGACCATGGACCGTTCGCCGACGGTGCGCGATAGATCCGGTAGCCGGAGGCACCGGGTGTCGGGTCCCACCAGAGCTCGATGAAGCCGGAGCCATCGTCGCTTGCGGTGACCCCGGTCGGTGCGGGCGGCGGCATATCGAGGCCCGCGTGCCAGCCGACGACGGGCCGGCTCGGGTTCTCCTGGCAGCCCGGGACGGCGGCGGCGATCCGGTAGTAATGGGGCGTCGTGATGCCGATCCCGTCGTCATCGAATGCCGTGTCGCTAACCTCGGCGATCAGCGAGCCGATCTCGGTCGGGTGCTCGGCGCGATAGACCCGATAGCCGTTGGCGCCATCGACCGGTTGCCAGCGCACGAGCACACGGTCTGCGGTGATGCCGGCCGTCGCCGTGACGCCGACCGGCATCGGGCACAGCCAGGGGCCGGCGAGCGGTGCGGACGGTTCGCTGTCGCCCGCCGCGTCGCTCGCCACGAGCCGGTAGAACGGCTCGCCGCCGGCGCTCGGCAGGACGCGGTCGGTGAAGCGATCGCCACCGGCCGCATGGCCGATCAGTTCGCCGAGCATGGCTGGATCCGTGCTGCGGTAGACGCGGTAGTCGTTCGCCTCGGCGAGCGGCTGCCAGGTCAGCGTCAGCTCGCCGAGGTTGTCCGCGGCGATGCCGAGCGCTACCGGTGTCGGTGGCGGTTGCAGCGGCGGTGCGACCGTGAGCGCCGCATAGGCGTCGAGCAGGCCCCAGCCGCGCTCGCGGTCCCAGCCCGGGGCATCCTCGCCGTCCGGGCCGATCGGATCGCGCGCCCCTGCCAGCAGCAGCCCGCGCAGCTCGGCTGGCGTCAGGTCTGGCTCCAGGGCCTTCATCAGACCGACGACACCGGTCACGAACGGGGCGGCATAGGAGGTGCCGCTGCCATAGTCGTAGGGTTCGTCGCCGAGGTGGCTCGGGCGGCTGCTCCAGATGTCGACGCCCGGTGCGAGCAGGTCGAGTTGCTCACCTTGGTTGGAGAAGTCGGCTCGGCGCCCGGCGGGATCGATCGCCCCGACGGCGATGGTCTCCGGATAGGCGGCCGGCTCGCCGAGCAGCGGGGCGTCGTCGTTGCCGGCCGCGACCACCACCGTGATCCCGGCCGCGGCGGCGTCGCGGAGCGCCTCGCGCAGCGCGGCGACGTGCAGCCCGGGTGCCAGGCCGGCACTGATGTTGACGACCTGGACCGACGGCTGGTGCTCGATGACCAGGTCGATCGCCTCGATCAGCACCGAGGCGGCGAAGCGCCCATCGGCCGTCACCCGTATCGGCAGGATGCGGCACGGGGCGCAGACGCCGGCGATACCGACGCCGTCGTCGGCGTTGGCGGCGATGATGCCGGCGACCATGGTCCCGTGCCCCAGCGGATGGGTGTCCCAGGGCTCGGCGTCGCCGTCGACCAGGTCGATCCCGGCGGCGATGCGTCCGACCAGATCCGGGTGGTCGAGATCGAGGCCGCTGTCGATGACCGCGACCAGGACCGGCTCGGCATCGATGCCGATCGGGTAGGCGTCGTAGAAACCGATGTCGATGCCCGAGGAGGGGGCGTGCAGCCCCCATTGTTCGGCGATCTCGGGGTCGTTGGGCAGTTCCTCGAGCGACAGGGATGGATTTGGCTCGACCCGTGCGATGCGCGGATCGGCGAGCAGGGCCTCGATCGCCTCGGCGGGCTCGGCGTCCGGTTGCAGCTCGACGATCAGCAGGCGGCCGCTGCGGCGCAGCCGTGCGACCTGCGCCAAGTGGTGGGCGTGGTCAGCTCGCAGCGCTTCGGCCTCCGCCTCGGAGAGCGGGGCGCTCGGCGTGACGAGGAGGGTCGCGGCGGTGGTCTGGGCCGGTGCCGGACCCGGTAGCAGTAGGGTCAGGACCAGGAACAGGGCCGCCCATGCGGCGATCCCTGAACCGGTCGGGGTCTGGATGCGACTCGCGTGCATCTTGGTCACCTCCGGTGCGTGTCAGAGACCGGCCCGGGGATCGGGCCGGCATCTTCAGCATTGCGGAGGGACCCCACTCAAGCGATTGAGCAATTGCTCGCGCGCCTGCTCAATTGAGTGAGTACAGGGGCTTGGGTATCGTCCTCGACCGAGATCGGCACCGCGACGGCGCGTCGATCCTCCCGGACCCAGCCGCTACCCGATGATGGAGATCTGCCCCGTGTCCCGCGAGTTCAGCGACCCGCCCCTACCTTACCAGCCCCTCTGTCGACAGCTCGCCGAGCTCCTGGCGAGCTTTCCGGACGGGGCCCGCTTCAGCGCCGCGCAACGCGCCCGTTGGGCGGCGCCGCTCAAGCCCTGGATGTTGGCCCGGCCCGACAGCGCGGGCGTCCGGGGCGAGGTTCTGTATCTCGCGGCGGCCGACGGCGGCGATGACGGGCCGGTCGGCGACTGTTCGGTCAGCGCTGTGCAGAAATGGCTCAATCCGTTCACCGGCAACCTCGCGCCGAACCACCGCACGCTGATCCGCTTCGCCGCCTGGTGTCGCCTCGACCTCTGCCGAATGCTCGCGTTGGTGCTCAAACGCGACTGGGAAAGTTGGATCAAGCGCCGCTATGGCTGGCGCGCGCAACAGGGCTTCGGCGCCGATCCGCACCCGGATGCGGATCCGACGACCGCCGCTGAGGTCCATGGTCGGACCCTGAGCGACGGTCTCGCGCGCCTCGCCGCCCGCGACGACCCCGCCGAGCGCGCGGCCTTCCGCCGCGATCTCCCGGGCCTCCTCGAAGAGCCGACGCTCGCCGACTATGCTCGGCGCCTCGCCTACGAGATCGCCGGTGCCGGTCATCCAACTGGCGTCGACGCCGAGCGTGCCGCCGCGGTCCTCGACCGCCTCCTCGACGCCGACGTCCTCCACACGGAAGGGCTCGATCAGGCCTGCGGTCGCGAACTCGACGTGCGCCGCGCGGAGGTCCTGCACGGGGTGCAGGAGGTGCTGACCCAGCATGCCCGCTACCAGGCGGCCATCGAGCGCTACCGGGTCTTTCTCGACGATCAGGCCGGCCACCTGGATGCCATCGTCGCCGCGACACGTCGCGGTACGCTGGTCGAACGGCTCCTCGGGGCCTTGCGCGCCCACTGCAAGGGCGCTGCCGGAGCGGTCGATGCGGCCGCGCTGCGCCGCATCGGGCGACGCCTGCGTCAGGAGCAGCGCGACGAGGAGTTGGCCGGCGCCCGACCCCTCGCCGGCGGTGGTGGGTCGGTCGCCCAGATCCTCGGCCAGCCGCGCCTGCGTGTCCCGATTGTCTGCTATCGCGAGGATCTGCGGCTGCGCCAGCGCCTGTTGCGGATGCTGCACCCAGATATCGTCTTCCGCCTCCCGGGCCTCACCGCGGCCGAGCGCGAGCGGCTTTGGGCGCAGCTCAACGAGCTGTTCGCCGCCGGCAAGCCGCTGATCGACGCCGGTGACATCGCCGCGGTGCTGGCCAAGGCCCGCGAGTTGGAGATCGATCTGACCCGGCTCCTCAGCGGCGAGCGCGAGATCGCCGCGGCGCTCGCGGCCCTCGACGGGCTGCGCGACCCGCAGCTCTGGGAAGAGAAGATCGCCGAGGTCGAACGCCATTACGAGGCCCAGACGATCCCGATCGGGGCCGGTGCCGGGGTCTCGGTCGCGAGCCTGCTGCGGGCTGCCGAGCATCTGGCCGAGGACTGGCGCGGTCGGCGCCGCCCCGAGCTGGAGCTGGCCGACGATCAATGCGAGGCCGGCCTGACCCCCGATGCCAAAGCACTGTTGCGGCGGCTCTGCGAGGCGCTCGATGCACCGGATCTCGAACGGTTCGACACGCTTTGCGCCGCCGCCGGTACACCCGAAACCCACTGAGAGACGCACCGATGAACGATACACGACTTCCATTCCTGCCGGGCCCCATGCCGACCAGCCCTGCCGATACCTCGCTGGCGATCCTCGAACGCGCGCTGGCCGAGGCTGACCAGCGGCCGCGCCCCGGGCATCGGCTTTGGCTGTTGGCCCACACGGGCACTCACTGGCGCGAGCCGCGTCTGCTCGCCTGGATGGAGCAGCATCTGCCGGGTGACGCGGTGCTGTGCACAGAGGGGGCCGCCTTTGGCCGGATGACGCCGCGCGAGCGCCTGGCCGAGGTCCTGGGCGGGATCGTTCGTGTCGTCGCGTCGCCGCCACCGCCGGGCCGGCCGCCGCTGGACGCCGGTCTGACGGCGCAGCTTTGGACGGTCGTCGCCGGTGAGCCGCCGCTGACGGCCGCCGACGTCGAGCTGCTCCGCCGGCACCTGGCGGCGGCATCGGGGCCGGAAGGGGTCGCGGCGAGCGCCCTGCTCGACGATCCTGAATTCATTCGTGCCCTGGTGAAAGACGCCGAGGCGAGCGGTATCGACTGGATGAAGACCGTCAACAAGCCCCACTTGCTGCGCCCGGCCCTCGGGTTTGCGATCTCCGCCCCGGAGGGGTTCGCGCTGCTCCATCGGGAGGTGCGCCTCTACGGCATCGAGGACCCTCGGCACTATGCGCACAACCTGGAGATCAGTCGCCGGGGCGGGGTCGACGCGGACTTCATGAAGGTCGCCAGCCTGCGCAGCCAAGTCCTGTTCGAGAACTGCATCCGGGCGATGGATGAAACCGGGAGCGCGAGCGTCTGCGCCTACCTCACCGGCTTCCATCGTGGGCATTTTCTTCAGGAGGCCGCCCGGCGCCAGATCCGGGTCGAGATGGTCCAGGTCACCGAGCTTGACGACTAGGCCGCACGCGCGGCGGCCGCCGCGGATCTTCGCGGCGAGCACCGCCCTCCGGATCGCCCGAATCCCGTTGTGAGCCCTCGCCACCTCGGGTATCGTCGCGCCCCAGCATCGCGCACGGCATCGCGCACCCGATCCGACGCCGCGCCTCCGACCTCGCGTCGGCGCCCCCGTGGTGGCCGGCTTGCCGGCGACTCCAAGGCCCGCGGTGCCGAATCCTTCAACCCTGACAGGAGATCACGATGGAAGGCTCCATCATCGCCAAACTCGTCTTCGCCCTCGTCGCGACCCTCGCGGTGATGGGCGCGTCCTGGGGTCTGCAACGCCTGAGCGTCTTCCAGCAGATCAAGCCCTTGGCGCGGATCCTCAGCATGGCCGCAACCATCTTCGCGGCCATGTTCCTGCTCCAGCTCATCTGGCCTTAGGAGCCGTGCCCCTGTCGCGATGCTCCGAGCCGCGTAGGGCGGGAAAGCGCAGCGCATCCCGCCATTCGGTAAAGCGCAGCGCATCCCGCCATTCGGTAAAGCGTAGCGCATCCCGCCATTCAGGAAAGCGCCGCGCATCCCGCCGTCCGGCCTGCTCACGATGCGCTCGATGATCCGAGGCATTGGCGGGGGTGACGCCGCTCGGTCGATGAAGGCGGTTGATTTCCGAGTCCTGCTCAACCATTGAGAGCGAAGGCGGTCGGCCCTGGTGGCCGGTTCGGCGAGTTCCGGAAGAGGAGGGATGCCGATGGCGGCCCCGATCCGTGCCTTCCTGGTCGATCTGGACGGTGTCCTCTATCAGGGCGAGCGGCTGCTCGCCGGCGCCCGCGAGACGCTCGCGTGGCTCGGGTCGCGCGGCCTGCCGTTCCTGTTCGTGACGAACACGACGTCGCGGCCGCGCCGGGCGTTGGTCGAGAAGCTCGCGCGGCTCGGGATCGCTGCCGATGCCGGGCAGATCTGGACGCCGCCGGCGGCTGCGGCGCGACGGCTCGCCGGGCGCGGCAAGGCGGCGGCCTTGCCTGTCGTCCTCTATGTCGCGCCGGCGACGGTCGAGGACTTCGCCGCGTTGCCGCTGGCCGAGCCGGGCTTCGATGGGCTGGTCGCGGCCGTCGTCGTCGGCGACTACGGCGAGCGCTGGGGTTTCACCGCCTTGAACGGCGCCTTCCGCCAGCTGATGCAGCCGTCCCGGCCAGCCCTGATCGCGCTGGGGATGACCCGCTACTGGCAGGCCGAGGACGGGTTGCGGCTCGATACCGGACCGTTCGTCGCCGCCCTCGAGTACGCGAGCGGTCGGCGGGCCGAGGTGCTCGGCAAGCCGGCGCCGGCCTTCTTCGCCGCCGCGCTCGCGCAGCTCGGCGTCGGCGCCGAGGAGGCCTGCATGATCGGTGACGACATCCGCGGCGACATCGGCGGGGCCCAGGACAGCGGGATCCGCGGCCTGCTGGTGAAGACCGGCAAGTACCGCCCCGGGGACCTCGAGGGCGAGATCCGCCCGATGGGCGTCATCGATTCGATCGCCGATCTGCCGGCCTGGTGGGACGCGCAGGGCTGATGGATCAGAACGCCTTGAAAGATTTCGAGGTCCCCATCACGCGCGCCGGGTCAGCCGTGCCCGAGCCGGGCCTGGAGCTTGTCGCGGTATTCGGCCTCGACGGCGCGGCCGAGGCCCTGGCCGGCCTCGCGCAGGCGCAGCTCCAGCAGGCGTAGGCGCTTCAGTTCCTGGGCACGCAGGGCCGGGTCCTCGATGCGATCGATCAGGGCCTCCACGTCGCGCACTTCCCGCAACGCCTCCAGCTCCGGGGGCAGGAAGCCCGCGTTCTTCAGCAGCAGATAGCCGGCCCGCAGGTCCTCGGGGACCATCGACAGGTCCTCCAGCGTCAGCGGCCGGCCGGCGCCCGGGAGGTCCTCGAGCTCGCCGCGGCCGATCGCGTCGCGGATCTGCCGCTCGGCGAGTTGGTCGATGAGGCCGAGGCCCGAGGCGCACGAGGTGGGTGGCGTCTTCACCGCACCAGTCTAACCCACCCCGGCGCGGGGGTCGTCGACCGCCGGGGGACGGGATCGAGTCCTATAATGAATCTTCGGCATCGCGCGGACCGGTCGCCTGCCGGGTGCGGTGCCGCGATCGCATCCAACCGAGCACGAGGGGGAGCTGTGAAACGATTCGGCATTCGCGTGACCTTGCCCGCCGGGGATCCGATGGGCGCCGCCCATCTGCTGGGCGAGGGTTGGGAGTATTTCCGCTGGTACGACACCGCCGCGGCGCGGGACGAGGCGCTCGCCGACATGGCGCGGCACCTGTCGTACTATCGGCCCGCGGATCGCGCCAGCCAGGTGCTCGAGAAGCTCGATCGCTGAGGTTGCGCACGGCGTACCCACGCACAGGATCGGGCCTCCGCGACCGACGATGCCTCATACACGCCTCCTGCACAAGCGCCTGCTCGCGGTCTTCTTGGCCGCGCTGCTGCTGTTGTTCTCGCCGCTGGTGCTGCCGCTCGAGGGGGCTGGGCGCTGGTTCGGCATCCCGGTCCTGTTCATCTACCTGTTCGCCGTCTGGGGCGGGGTGATCGCAGCGGCGGCCTGGGTGCTGTCGCGGTTGGGCGACTGACCGGGCGCGGGGCGTCGACATGATCGGTAACGCCCTGATCATCGGCCTGGCGTTCGCCTATCTCGGGCTCCTGTTCGGCGTCGCCTACTGGGCGGACCGCCGCGCCGACCAGGGCCGCTCGGTGATCGCGCACCCGACGATCTATGCGCTGTCGCTGGCGGTCTACTGCACGGCCTGGACCTTCTACGGTAGCGTCGGGCGGGCGGCGGCGAGTGGCCTCGACTTCCTCACCATCTACCTCGGGCCGACGCTGATGGCGCTGCTCTGGGGTTCGTTGTTGGTCAAGATGGTCCGCGTCAGCAAGGCCGAGCGGATCACCTCGATCGCCGACTTCATCGGCTCGCGCTATGGCAAGAGCCAGGTCCTCGGTGGGCTGGTGACCGTGATCGCGGTCGTCGGCGTCGTGCCCTATATCGCCCTGCAGCTCAAGGCGATCGCCTGGAGCTTCCAGATCCTCCACCACTACCCCGAGGTGCGGATGCCCGGCGACGGGGACCAGCCGCTGTGGGGCGATACGGCCTTCGTCATCGCGCTGTTGCTCGCGGCCTTCACGATCCTCTTCGGGACCCGTCAGCTCGACGCCAGCGAACGGCACGAGGGGCTGGTCGCGGCGATTGCGGTCGAGTCGCTGGTCAAGCTAGTCGCCTTCCTCGTCGCCGGTGTCTACATCACCTACCGGCTGCTGAACCTCGAGGGCGTCGCGCCGCCGCCGTCGCTGCCGCCGTTGTCGCCGGACATCCCGCCGCTGCTCGATTGGCTGGCGATCTCGGGCCTTGCGGCCCTGGCGGTGATGCTGCTGCCGCGCCAGTTCCAGGTGGCCGTCGTCGAGAACGGCGACGTGCGCCACGTGCGCCGCGCCATCTGGCTGTTTCCGCTCTATCTGTTTCTAATCAATCTGTTCGTGTTGCCGATCGCAGTCGCCGGGCTGGTCGTCTTCCCCGACGGCGACGTCGACGCCGACACCTTCATGTTGACGCTGCCGATCGCCTTCGAGCAACCCTGGCTGGCGCTGCTGGTCTTCGTCGGCGGGCTGTCGGCGGCGACCGGCATGGTCATCGTCGAGACCATCGCGCTCTCGACCATGGTCAGCAACGACCTGATCCTGCCGCTCCTGCTGCGACGCGCGCGCGGCCGCTCGCCGCCGGCCGACCTCGGGCGGCGGCTGCTCGCGATCCGCCGTGGGGCGATCGTCGCGATCCTGCTGCTCGGCTATCTCTACTATCGGTTCGCCGGCGAGGCCTATGCGCTGGTCAGCATCGGCCTGATCAGCTTCGTCGCCGTGGCCCAGTTCGCGCCGGCCGTGATCGGCGGCCTCTACTGGCGCGGCGGCACCCGCGAGGGGGCGCTGGCGGGGCTGAGCGCCGGCTTTCTCGTCTGGGTCTACACCCTGTTGCTGCCGTCGTTCGCCAAGTCCGCCTGGCTGCCGGTGGCCTTCATGGAGTCCGGCCCGGGCGGGCTCGATCTGCTGGCACCGCTCGCGCTGTTCGGCGTCGTCGGCTGGAACGAGATCACCCATGGGCTGTTCTGGAGCCTGACGGCCAATATCGTTGCCTTCGTCGCGGTCTCGGCGCTGCGCGAGCCCAATGCCGTCGAGGCCGCGCAGGCGCGGCTGTTCGTCGATGTCGAGCGGCGCGCCGCCCTGAAGCGGGCGACCCTCTGGCGCGGTAGCGCCGAGGTCGCCGAGCTGAGGGCGCTGGCCGAACGGTTCCTCGGTGTCGAGCGCACGCAGGCCGCCTTCGGCCGGTTCGCGCAGGCGCGCGGCATCGCCGATCCGGCGGCCCTGCCGGCCGATGGCGAGACCGTCGACTTTGCCGAAACCCTGCTCTCGGGGGCGGTCGGCGGTGCCTCGGCACGGGTCATGGTGGCCTCGGTCACCGACGAGGAGGCGATCGGCCTCGACGAGGTCCTGAGCATCCTCGACGAGGCCTCGCAGATCCGCGCCTACAGCCGCGAGCTGGAGCGCAAATCGCTCGCCCTGGAGGCGGCGACGGCCGAGCTGCGCGAGGCCAACCGGCGCCTCACCGAGCTCGACCGGATGAAGGACGACTTCATGTCCTCGGTCACCCACGAGCTGCGCACGCCGCTCGCCTCGATCCGCGCCTTCTCCGAGATCCTCCACGACGACCCGGATCTGCCGCTGGAGCAACGCCGGCGTTTCCTCGGGATCCTGGTCAGCGAGACCGAGCGGCTCTCGCGCCTGGTCAGCCAGGTCCTGGATCTGGCCAAGATCGAGTCCGGCCACGTCGACTGGCGCACCGAGGTCGTGTCGCTGCAGGCGGTGATCGACCAGGCCCTCGCCGCGACCGGGCGACTCGTCGCCGAGCGGGGCATCGAGGTCCGCCAGGATGTCCCGGCGGCACCGGCGCTGGTCTGGGCCGATCGCGACCGCCTGGTCCAGGTGCTCGTCAACCTGCTCTCGAACGCCGCCAAGTTCGCGCCGCCGGCCGCCGGGCGGGTCGGCATCCGCCTCGTCGCGGCGGGCCCCGGCTGGCGCCTCTGCGTGAGCGACAACGGCCCCGGGATCCCCGAGGCCGATCGCGGCCTGGTATTCGAGAAGTTCCGCCAGTCGGCGAGCGGCGGCAAGCCGCTCGGCACCGGGCTCGGCCTGCCGATCAGCCGCCAGATCGTCGAACACCTGGGCGGTCGCCTGTGGGTCGCGGGTGGGACGGGAAAAGGTGCTACCCTTTGCTTCGAACTTCCCGCCCATCGACCGGCCCAGGCGGAGCGAGGATCCGACTATGACCAAACGCATCCTGATCATCGATGACGAGCCCAATATCGTCATATCGCTCGAATTCCTGATGACGCGCGAGGGTCATGAGGTGCGGGTCGCCGGTGACGGGGAGGCGGGCCTGGCCGAGGCGCGGCGCTGCCGGCCGGACCTGATCGTCCTCGACGTCATGATGCCGAAGCTCGATGGCTTCGCGGTGCTCGAGGCGCTGCGCGCCGATCCGGACCTGGCCGCGACGCCGGTCCTGATGCTGACCGCCAAGGGGCGCGAGGCCGAGCGGCGCAAGGGCCTCGAGCTGGGCGCCGAGGCCTACATGCCCAAGCCCTTCTCGACCCGCGACCTGGTCAGGAAGATCGCCGAGCTGCTCGCGCGGGACGCCTGAGGGGGACCGGCGCCGAGCCATCACCAGCCGGGGGAGCCATGAGCGAGATCCAGGCCCGGGCCGCCGCGCCCGACACCGCATCCGATCAGGTCCCGTTGCGTGCGCTGGCGCGGTCGCGGCCGGTCGTCGTGGCGCCGGCGAGCACGGTGCGCGCGACGCTCCAGCGGATCGCCGAGGCGGGGGGCGATGTGGCCATCGTCGCCGATCCGACCAGCGGCCTGCCGCTCGGGCTGATCCGGCTGCCCGAGATGTTGTCGTTGATCGATGAGAGCGGCGGGCTCGATGGGCCGGTCGCCGCGGCGATGCTCGGTGCGCCGCTGACGATCGCCGCCGATGCCCCGGCGCACCGTGCCCGGGTGATGATGGCCAAGCGCGGCGTCGCCCATGTCTTGCTGACCGAACCGGACGGCCGCCTCTTCGGCCTGGTCGGGCAGGCCGACCTGCTCGGGCCGCGCGTTGCCGGCGCCGAGGCCCTGATCGGCGCGATCAACGCGGCGCGCGACCTCGCGGCGATGACCGCGGCGGCCGATGCCGTGCGCCGCCGCGCCGCCGAGTTGCTGCGCTCCGGGATGGCCGTCGAGCCACTCTGCCAGTGGCTCTCGGGCCTCAACGACCTGATCGGGATGCGCACGATCGAGCTGATCGAGGACGAGTACGACCTGCCGCCCGTGCCCTGGTGCTGGATGGTCTTCGGCTCCGAGGGTCGCATGGAGCAGACCTTCGCCACCGACCAGGACAATGGGCTGCTCTTCGTGCCGTCGGCGCCCGAGCGCACCGAAGAGGTGCGACAGGCCTTCCTACCGTTCGCCAGGGCGGTCAACGAGGCCCTGCACCACTGCGGCTTCGAGCGCTGTCGCGGCGGGATCATGGCCGGCAACGCGGCCTGCTGCCTGAGCGCCGAGGAGTGGCAGGGGCGCTTCGCCGCCTGGCTGCGCGTGCCGCAGCCGCAGGCGCTGCTCAACGGCACCATCTTCTTCGATTTCCGCCCGCTCTACGGCAACGACGAGCCCGTGGATCGGCTGCGTGCCTGGCTCGCTGCCGAGGCGCCCGGCCATGATCGGTTCTTTCGCGCGCTCGCCGAGCAGGCCCTGGCCGTCGCGCCGCCGCTCGGCTGGGGCGGGCGGCTGCGATCGGATCGCAACCGCGAACACCCGCGCACGATCGATCTGAAGGTGCGTGGCGCACGGCTGTTCACCGATGCCGCGCGCCTGTGGGCGCTGCGCGAGGGGGTCTGGGCGACCGGCACCGCCGATCGGTTGCGGGCCGTCGCCGCCGCGCGCCGTTGGGGCGGCGCGGATACGGCCGCCGAGATCGAGGCCTTCCACCTGGTGCAGCGCTTCCGCTTCGAGCGCCAGCTTCAGACCCGGGACCCGGAGGCGGCCAACCGGGTCGCCCCGTCGGCCCTCAACGAGCTGCGGCGGATGATGCTGAAGGAGGCCCTGCGCCAGGCGCGCCGCCTCCAGCTGCGCCTACGCCAGGAGCACGGGCTCTGAGGGGACGGGCGGTCAGGCGACTCCCGGAAGAGAACGCACCCGGCTTGCGCGGCTGTCCATCGAACCGAAGAGCGGCCGTTGGACGGTGCGCGACGCGCATCGGACACCGTAGCAGCCTCCACCGAGCGGGTGAGCCGGATTCACGCAAGGCCTCTTTACCGTTGGCTGACGGCTGACGGCTGACGGCTGACGGCTGACGGCTGACGGCTGACGGCTGGAAGCTGACGGCTGGAAGCTGATGGCCCCATCGAGAGGTCTCTTGTCCCGCGGGAGTTGCCTCAGTCCCTCGGGCGCAGCTGCTCGGGGCGCAGGCGGGGCGTGAAGTAGACGTCGGCCTCGTCGAGGTCCACCGGCGCCCCGGCGCCATCGACGAGCGGCTGCTCGTAGTCCTTCCAGCCGCGCAGGCCGGTCTGCAGCGAGGCGACGTCCTGGTAGCCGAGGACGATCAGCGAGTTGGCCGCGAGCACGCTGCGGTGCCCGGAGCGGCAGACGAGGACGACCTCGCGCGCACGGGCCTCCACCAGCTCCGGGATGGTCTCCTCGTAGTCCCACTCGCAGGCCGACTCCAGGATACCGCGCGGCACGTTGAGCGAGCCGGCGATGTGCATCGCCTCGAACTCGTAGGGCTCGCGCACGTCGACGATCAGCAGGTCCGGGTTGGCGGCAAGCCGCTCGACCAGATCCCAGGGCATGATCTCCCGCACGTCGGCCAGGCAGTCTTGGATCAACGCGAGAAAATTCTTCATCGATCTTCCTCGAATGGTGCGCGGTCGGTCGCGCCCGCGGCATCGCGCGGCTGGCCGCGCAGGCAGAGGCTGTTCTCGACGGCGATGACGGCGGCCTCGACCCGCGAGTGCACCGCGAGCTTGCGCAGGATCGCCTTGACGTGGAGCTTGACCGTGCCCTCGGTGATCCCCAGGCTGCGGGCGATCACCTTGTTGCTGTGCCCGCCGGCCAGGTGGCAGAGGATCTCCAGCTCGCGCGGTGTGAGCTCGGAGAAGGTCTTCTGCGGCTGGGCGGGCTTGGCTGCCGCCTGCACGGCCTTGGCCAGGATGCCGGTGAGGTCCGGGGCGACCGTCGTGCGCCCGGCGACGATCTCACCGAGGGCCGCGATCAGCTCGTCGGGCTCCATGTCCTTGAGCAGGTAGCCCTGCGCGCCCTCGCGCAGCGATTCGATGACGTCGTGCTCATCGGTGCTGGTCGTGAGCATCGCGATCGGCAGGGTCGGGTGTTCGGCGCGCAGCCGGCGCAGGACCTCTAGACCGCTCGCCTCGGGCATGCGCATGTCGAGCAGGACGACGTCGGGGGCGGTCTGGGCGGCCAGGCGGCGGCCCTCGTGGCAGTCGCCGACGGCACCGACGACCGTGATGCCGCGCCGCTCCAGCAGCTCTTGCAGGCCGACGCGAAACAGCGCGTGGTCGTCGATCAAGAGGACGCGCATCAGGCCGCCGCCGCCACCGGCGGGCGCGTGCGGCGCTGCGCCGTGAAGAAGAGCTCGACCCGGGTGCCCTCGCCGGGTTCGCTCTCGATGCGCAGCTCGGCCCCGATGCGCCGCGCCCGCTCTTCCATGATCGAGAGGCCGATGTGCTCGCCTGGGCGCGCGTCGCGCGTCGGGGCGTTGAAGCCGACCCCGTCGTCCTCGACCAGGATCACATAGGTGCCGCTGGCCTCGCGGGTCAGGAGGAGCCGGACCATGTGGGCCTGGGCGTGCTTGCGGATGTTCGCCAGGGCCTCCTGGACGATGCGCAGGATCTGGAGCTCCTCGGTCGCGGTCAGCTCGAAGGGCCGGCAGTTGTCCTGGAAGAAGACGTGCACGCCGGTCTCCTGGCCGAAGCGCTCGGTGAGCTTGGCCAGCGCCGGGACCAGTCCGCGGCGGTCGAGCGGCGCGCGGAAGCTCGCAAGCAGCTCGCGCAGTTCGGTGTTGGCCTCGTCGAGGCCGTTGCGGATGCGACCCAGATCGCTGTGGGCCTCGGCCGGGATCGCGCTACCGGCCAGCGAGTCGGCGAGGAGCCGGCACTGGAAGCGCAGGCTGGCCAGCGTCTGGGCGAGCGAGTCGTGCAGCTCGTGGGCGAGCGAGTTGCGTTCCTCGACGAGCGACAGACGCTGGGTCTCGGCATCGGAGCGGTACTTGGCGACGGCCACCCCGAGGTGATGGCCGACGGTCGCGAGCAGGTCCTGGATGTCCTCGCGCGCGCGGATGCCCGGCTTGTCGATGACGATGGTGTAGAGGCCGAGCTGCTCGCCGTGATAGTCGAGCGGCACGCTCACGACCTCGACCTCCTCGCTCGTGAACATGTGTCGTCCATAGAGGCTCGCGCAGAGACGCGCCTCGTTGTCGCAGACGACGTCGCCGGGCGAGAGGGCGGTGCCGCAGAGGCAGAGATCGACCGGGGCCATGTCCGCATCGTGCACCAGCCTGTCGTCGAGGCCGATCGCGCCGATCAGGCGCTGGTGGCCGTCGGGCATCGTCAGGCGCACCGTCGCCGCGCAGCCGTTGATCATCTGCTTGAGGACGCGCAGGAAACGCAGCAGCAGGTCTTCGAGGTCCTCGGCCTGGTTGATGGTCGCCGCGACGTCGTAGAGGATCTTGAGCGAGGCGGTCTTCTGGGCGAGGCGCTGCGTCTGGCGTGCCACGCGGCTGTCCATCTCCTCGTAGAGCTCGGTGAGCTCCTCGTTGAGGCTCGCGATGTCGTGGGCCAGGCCGTCGAGGACGCCCATCTCTTGCAGGCCGCGGCTCGCCCCGGGCTCGCCCTGGCAGACCCGGGTGACCGAGCGGTGCAGCTCGACGAGCGGGCGCAGCAACAGGCGATCGAGCCGCCACGCGATCATGACGACGGCGATCAGGGCGACGACGAGGAAGGGCAGGCCGACGCGCAGCGGGTCGATTCGCGCCGCGCCGAGGGCATCGAGCAGCAGCGCGGTGATGGCGGCGAGGAGCGCGACGAGGAGCGCCAGCGATGGGGCGATGAGCCCGGAGGCGGCCAGCAACGGCCAGACCCCGCTGGTCGCGCGTGGGTGGCGGGATGGATCGACGGTCATGTGCAGGTATCCGGCGGCCTCGCCACCTATGGGCGACGGCTGTACGATAGCAAACCGTCCCGGCCCCTGGAGCGACAATCCGCAAACGGGCCGCATCTTCGCCGAACGAAAAAGGGGCGCTGCTCGCGAGCAGCGCCCCTCTTGGATCGTACGGGCCGGGCCTATGCCTGGCCTGTGCAATTTGGTGCCGAGGAGAGGACTTGAACCTCCACGAGCTTTCGCCCACTAGTACCTGAAACTAGCGCGTCTACCACTTCCGCCACCTCGGCAGGTGACTCGTTCGGGCGGGGCCGCGCTGCCTCACTAGGATTGCGCCCCCGACCGGAAGGACCGCAATCCTAGTGAGACAGGGCGGCCTTGTCAAGGGTACACTAACCACCTTTGAGCAGATACGAGCCCAGTTGTGGCAAAGCGAAATCGAGACGACAAGACCCCGAGGGATTTGGATCCCCATCACCAACGCGAAGCGAAGAAGTACGCCAAGCCGATCCCGAGCCGGGAATACATCCAGCAGGTCCTGAAGGAGGCGGGCGTGCCGCTCGCGTTCGCCGACGTCGCGAGCGCCCTCGCGCTCCAGGACGAGGAGGACCTGCTCGCCCTGGAGCGGCGCCTCGGCGCGATGGTCCGCGATGGCCAACTGGTGCGCAACCGCCGGGACGCCTTCTGTCTCGTCAACAAGCGCGACCTCATCGTCGGGCGGGTCATCGGCCACCCGGACGGCTTCGGCTTCGTCAAGCCGGACGACGGCGGCGACGACCTGTATCTCTATCCGAAGGAGATGCGCGCGCTGTTCCACAGTGACCGGGTCGTCGTGCGCGTCACCGGGCAGGACCGCCGCGGGCGGCTCGAGGCGGCGGTCGTCGAGATCCTCGAGCGCGGTACCCGCACCGTCGTCGGACGGCTCTATCAGGAGAGCGGCGTCGGCTTCGTCAAGCCCGACAACAAGCGCCTGAACCATTACATCGTCATCCCGCGCGATCGCCTCGATGGGGCCCGGACCGGGCAGATCGTCGTCGCCGAGATCACCGACCAGCCGACCAAGCATACACAGCCGATCGGGCGCATCCTCGAGGTCCTCGGCGATCACATGGCCCCGGGCATGGAGACGGACATCGCGATCCGCACCCATGACCTGCCGGTCGCCTGGCCGCCCGAGGTCGAGGCCGAGAGCGCCGCCTTCACGAGCGAGGTGCCCGAGCAGGACAAGGCCGGGCGGACCGACCTGCGCCGGTTGCCGCTGGTGACGATCGACGGCGCCGACGCGCGCGACTTCGACGACGCCGTCTACTGCGAGCGGACGCCCAAGGGTTGGAAGCTGCTGGTCTGCATCGCCGACGTCTCGGCCTATGTGGTGCCTGGCTCGGCGCTCGATGTCGAGGCCTTCGCCCGCGGCAACTCGGTCTATTTTCCCGACCGCGTCGTGCCGATGCTGCCCGAGGTCCTCTCTAACGGCCTCTGCTCGCTGAACCCGCAGGTCGATCGCCTCTGCATGACCTGCGAGCTCTATCTCAGCGACGCCGGCAAGGTGACCCGCTCGCGCTTCTTCGCCGCGGTGATGCGCTCGCACGCGCGTCTGACCTACGACGAGGTCGCGGCCATGATCGTCGACGGCGACCCCGAGCTCTGCGCCCGCCATGCCGAGCTCTTGCCGCACCTGCACGAGCTCCATGCCCTGTATCGCGTTCTGCACGCCACCCGCGCCGAGCGCGGCGCGATCGACTTCGATACCACCGAGACCAAGTTCCAGTTCAACGAACAGGGGCGGATCGAGGCGGTCGTGCCGCTCGTGCGCAACGATGCCCACCGTCTCATCGAAGAGTGCATGTTGGCGGCCAACGTCGCCGCCGCGCGGCTCTTCGAGCGCAAGCGGATGCCGGCCCTGTACCGCATCCACGAGACGCCGAACGATGAGAAGGTCACCGACCTGCGCGAATTCCTCGGCCAGCTCGGCCTGAAGCTGCCCGGGCGCGCGAAGAAGCCGACGACGCAGGACTTCGCGGCCCTGCTCGAGGCGGTCAAGGACCGGCCCGACCGTCACCTGATCCAGACGGTCCTGCTGCGCTCGATGCAGCAGGCGATGTACAGCTCGGACAATGTCGGCCACTTCGGGCTGGCCTATCCGGCCTACACCCATTTTACGTCGCCGATCCGCCGCTATCCGGACCTGATCGTGCACCGGATCATCAAGCACATCCTCGCCGGGGGCACGGCGGCCGACCTCGAGTACTCCAAGCCGCAGCTCCAAGGGATCGGCGAGCAGTGTTCGGGGACCGAGCGGCGCGCCGACGAGGCGACGCGCGACGCCGAGGCCTGGCTGAAGTGCGAGTTCATGCAGGACAAGCTCGGCGAGGAGTTCGAGGGCACCATCACGAGCGTCAACTCGTTCGGCCTGTTCGTCGAGCTCGACGACATCTACATCGACGGCCTCGTCCACATCACGGCCCTCGACAACGACTACTACCACTTCGATCCGGTCGGGCGGCGCCTGACCGGCGAGCGCACCGGCACCGTCTACCGCCTCGGCGACCGGCTGCGGGTCAAGCTCGCCGCCGTCAACCTCGACGAGCGCAAGATCGACTTCGTGCTGGCCCCGAGCGGGGCGCAGGGTGGGGCGGCGGCCGGGCGGGGCAAGGGGAGCGGCAAGGGCCAAGGTGGGAAGGGCCAACCTGGAAAGGGCCAGGGCGAGGCGCCGAGCCGCCGCTCCAGACGGCGCCGCAAGGGCTGAGGGCGCGATGTCCGAGCGCGATCTCGCCCCGGTGGGGGGGATCCACAGCGTGCGGATCGCGTTGCGCTCGGACGCCGACGCGGTCGCCGAGATCTGGCTCGAGCGCGACCGCCGCGACCGCCGGCTGGCCGAGCTCGCCGCCCTCGCCCAGCAGGCCGGGGTCAGGATCCGCCAAGTCGCCCGCGCGGAACTCGATGCCGTCGGCGACGGGCTCAATCACCAGGGGGCGCTGGCCTGGGTGCGACCGCGCGCACCGGGGCGCGAGGCCGACCTCGAGGCCATCCTCGCCGCGGCCGCCGGGCCGCCGTTGCTGCTGATCCTCGACGAGGTCCAGGACCCGCACAACCTCGGGGCCTGCCTGCGCACGGCCGACGCCGCCGGGGTCGACGCCGTCATCGCGCCGCGCGACAACGCGGTCGGCCTCACGCCGGTCGTCGTCAAGGTCGCGAGCGGTGCCGCGGCCACCGTGCCCTACATCCAGGTGACGAACCTGGCGCGCACGATGGCGGCGCTGCAGGCGCGCGGCGTCTGGCTCATCGGTACGGCCGGCGAGGCCGATCAGGCGCTCTTCGACGCCGACTTGACTGGCCCGTTGGCGCTCGTGATGGGCAGCGAGGGCCGCGGGCTGCGGCGCCTGACCCGCGAACGCTGCGACGGCCTCGTGCGCCTGCCGATGCTCGGTCGGGTCGAGAGCCTGAACGTGTCGGTCGCCACCGGCATCTGCCTCTACGAGGCGCTGCGCCAGCGCCGCCCGGCCGCACCCTGAGCGCCCTCGAAAGATTGCCATCCGGGCAATCTCCTAAAAGGCGCATCTGCTTCGCCTCATTTTCAGTCGCCTCGGCGACTGGCAATGGCCGGGCGTCCTTGCCGCACTCGGGCACCTTCGATTTCTCAAGGTGCCCCTCAGGGAAACCCTGATAAATCACGGGAAAATTCCGACGTCCTCGCCGGGTCGAAGGGGGGGACGAATGCCGGCCCCTGTGCCATCCTATAACCGTCGCCAAAGAAAGGAACCTCACGGATGGGTCCATGTGCAGGGAGCACGCGCAGGGACGCCCCCCCGACCAAGCCCGGCGACAGCACCCCCGCGACAAGGATTGTGGCGGGGTTTTTTTTGCCCGAATCACCACGCTCGACGACGTCGGTCTTCGTGGATCCCGATCCGTGAAACACGTCGCCCGATCGGTCGTCACGACGCGCCCAGTTCGCCCCGATAGCGGCCGATGGCCTGCGCCAGGTTCCAGGTCAAGAGGGCGTTCGAACCGGCGAAGGCGATGAGCGCCGGCGCCCACAGGGATGGCCAAGGGAGCGCGACCCCCCCGGCCAGCAGCGCGGTCAGGTGCAGACCCAGTTGGAGGCGGGCGCGCGGCGGGGCGATGATCTCGTGCATCGTCGGGATCCGCCGACCCGGTCGGGGGTGGCGGGCGCGGGCCTGGTTCAGGTGCAGCCAGACGAGGAAGGGCAGGATCTTGTAGAGCATCCCGTTGATGATCGAGATTGCGAACCCGACGACGAAGAGCCACGCGAGCATCAGCGGCCAGGCGGGCTGACGGGCGAGCGCGGGCCAGAGCGAGCCGGTCGCCCAGAGCAGGACCGCGGCGAGCAGGGCCAGCAGGCCGATCCGCCAGAAGGTCAGGGTGACATCGGCGATGCGCCGGCGCCGCTGCGCCTGGAGCCGTAGTGTGACGAGCGCGAAGGCGGCGAGGGCCAGCGCGGTCAGGCCCGTCGCGAGCGGGGCCAGCGCGGTCGTCCACGGGGAGGCCGGTCCGGTCTCGGCGATCGTCAGCAGGCCCAACTGGACGAACACGAACGGGGCATACAGGCGGGCGAAGGCGCGCGGGTATTCCGGCGTCATCTGAAACATCGGTACCACCTGATAGGCGACGCCGGCGATCAGCAGCCCGACCCAACCGACCAGGCCCCAGGCCAGGTGCAGGTCGGTCATCGTGCGTGGCAGCGGCCAGCCGAGGCCGAGGTGGCCACTCGCCAGCGACGCGCCGAGCAGCAGGGTCGCGAGCAACGACAGCACCGCCAGCCAGAGGGCGGCGATCGTCGGGCCGCCGGCCGGGCTGCGCGTCAGGCTGACCAGAGCGCTGGCGATGAAGAGCAGGATGCTACCGACGACCAACCCCCCGCCGAGGCCGACCGCCCAGGGCCGCGTCGCCATCAGCCCCAGTGCGAGCAGGGGCGTGCCGAGCGCGAGCAGGGCGAAGAGCAGCAGACCGACGACCCGCCCGCGCGGGACCGGCGACCCGGCGACGACCGGCAGCATCTGCTGCATCGCCCCGAACATGACCATCATCGGATACCCGAGCACCAGCAGATGGGTAGCGCCGATCAGGGTCGGCGACCAGCGCGACGGCAGGGGCGGTGCGCCGATGATCAGGGCCAGCGCGAACAGGGTCCCGAACAGCGGCGCCGCGATCATGAAGGGGGTCGGTATCCACAGGGGCGGCGTGCGTTCGAGCGACAGACCCGCGAGGCCCATCATGTCGGTGCCTCCGGGACCGGGCCGTCGGCACGCCAGATGAGGATCTCGAAGGGGCAGTCGGGCGGCGTGCGCACCCGGTGATCGAAGCCCAAATCGGCCAAGATCGGGTACAGCGGAAAGGGTTCGCGCCGGTGGCGCAGCCGCAGCAGGTCGCCGGCGGCGAGCGCCGGCAGGGCATCGAGGACGCGCTCCATCGGCTCGGGCGGTGGCAGGTCGCGGACATCCAGCGTCATGACTCGGGGCGCGTGGGTCATCGCGCGAACGCCTGCACCTGATCCAACAGGGCCGCGCGTTGCGGCGCCAGGCAGCGGTCGGCCAGCGGATAGAGGATCTGTTCCTCCTTGACGTTGTGCAGCTGGATCAGCGTCATCAGGGTCTCCAGGAGGCCGAGGCCGGTGCCCTGGTCGCGCCCCTCGACCGCCGCCCGCGCCTCCCCGAGCAGGGCGCGCATCTGCGCGTGCTCGCGCCGCATCACCTCGGTCGGCCCCAGCGTGCCCCCATTGGCCGCCTCGATGGCCGGGAACAGGATCTCCTCCTCGCGGCCCAGGTGCCGCTCCAGGTCCTGCTCGAAGCGCGCCAGCCGCGCCTCGGCGTCGGCCCACTCATCGGCCGCGACGGCCGCCTCGAGGTCGGCGAGGCGGTGGTCGCACGCGCGGTGGTCGGTCGTGAAGAAGGTCTCGATCGTCGTCATGGCTTCGGTCTCCGCAGGGTATGGGCGGGAACCTAGCAGGCGGCGGCGCGGCGCGAACTTGACCTTGGTCAAACGGCGTCCGCCGGGGCGAACGGCCCGCGTCCCTGCCTTATAATGATGATTTTGCCAAGACGGGAGGCGGGCCGCGTCCGCGGGACGTCCGCCCTCGAGGTGCAACGGGCGGTTCCAGATGTTAGATCCCAGATTGTTACGGTCGGAGTTGGCGGTGGTGTCCGAGGGCCTGGCCCGCCGTGGTCTGCGCGTCGATGGTGCGGCTATCGAGTCCCTGGAGGCGCGGCGCAAGGCCCTCCAGGTCGAGGTCCAGGACCTCCAGAACCAGCGCAACACCCGCTCCAAGGCGATCGGCCAGGCCAAGGCGAAGGGCGAAGACGTCGCCCCGCTGATGGCCGAGGTCGGCACCCTCGGCGAGCAGTTGAAGGCCGCCAACGCGGCTCTCCAGGAGGTGCAGGAGGCGCTCGGGGAGATCGCCCTGGGCCTGCCGAACCTGCCGCACGCGAGCGTCCCGGACGGCCGCGACGAGGCCGCCAACCAGGAGGTGCGGCGCTGGGGCGAGCCCAGGTCGTTCGAGTTCGCGCCGCTCGATCACGTCGACCTCGGCGCGGCCAATGGCTGGATGGACTTCGACGCCGCGGCTAGGCTCACTGGCTCGCGCTTCGTCGTCCTGCACGGGCCGCTGGCCCGGCTGCAACGGGCGCTGACCCAGTTCATGCTCGACGTCCACACCGCCGAGCACGGCTACACCGAGGTCTATGTGCCCTTCATGGTCAATGCCGACAGCCTGCGCGGCACCGGCCAGTTGCCGAAGTTCGAGGCGGACCTCTTCAGGCTCGCTGGCGAGCACCCGTACTACCTGATCCCGACGGCCGAGGTGCCGGTGACCAACCTGGTGCGCGATCGGATCCTCGAGGCCGACGCGCTGCCGTGCCGCTTCGTCGCCCACACGCCCTGCTTCCGCAGCGAGGCCGGCTCCTACGGCAAGGACACCCGCGGCATGATCCGCCAGCACCAGTTCGAGAAGGTCGAGCTCGTGCAGATCGTGCGCCCCGACGCGTCCTACCAGGCCCTCGAGGCCCTGACCGGACACGCCGAGACGGTCCTTCAGCGGCTCGGGTTGCCGTATCGCGTCGTCGCCCTGTGCGCCGGCGATCTCGGCTTCTCGGCCGCCAAGACCTACGACCTCGAGGTCTGGCTCCCGGGCCAACAGGCCTATCGCGAGATCTCCTCGTGCAGCAACTTCGAGGACTTCCAGGCGCGGCGGCTCCAGGCGCGCTGGCGCAACCCCGAGACCGGCAAGCCAGAGCTGGTGCACACGCTGAACGGCTCGGGTCTCGCGGTGGGGCGCACGCTGGTCGCCGTGCTCGAGAACTATCAGGAACAGGACGGGCGGATCGGCATCCCAGAGGCCCTGCGGCCCTACATGGGCGGCCAGGAGTGGCTCGGCTAGCGCGTTCCACCCGACCTCCGGGCCGCGTGCCGACCTGCGCCGGGGCCGTAGGTCGGGTGAGCCCCTCGGGGCGTAATCCGACGGCCGGCGACGCGGCGCCCGCCGAGGCCGCTGTCGGGCTACGGCGCGCGCGAGCCCGTTCGTCGTCAGTGGCCACCGTGCGGCGCGCCTCACCCGACTACGGGCCGTGCCGAGCTGCGCCGGGGCCGTAGGTCGGGTTAGCCCCTCGGGGCGTAACCCGACGGCCGGCGACGCGGCGCCCGCCGAGGCCGCTGTCGGGTTACGGCGCGTGCGAGCCCGTTCGTCGTCAGCGACCGCCGTGCGGCGCGTCTCACCCGACGCGGCTGCGCCATTCGGGTCGAATCCTTCCTGCCGGTAACAGATCCGCCTCGGCCGGCGGTCCGCATCAGCGCACCGCCAGCACGAGCAGGACGACGAACAGGACCACGCCGGCGAGCGGCAGGAGCGCGGCCCGCCAGTCGCCGGCTTGGGCCTTGGGGCCGTTCTCCTGCCAGTGCTTGAAGGCCGGCCAGAGGTAGATCAGCAGCATGATCATCGCGGCGGCCGCCGCGATCTTCAGGAAGAGCTCCATGGTGTCGGGCCTCCAACGAAAAGCCCCGGCGCGGGGCCGGGGCGGATTGCCGATCGGGGCGGGCGTCGATCAGTCGTCGCCGCCCATGATGCCCAGGATCTGGAGCAGGCTGATGAAGATGTTGAAGATGCTCAGGTACAGGCTGAAGGTCGCCATGATGTAGTTCGTCTCGCCGCCGTTGATGATGCGGCTGGTGTCGAACAGTATGAAGCCGCTCATCAGCAGGATGATCGCCGCCGAGATGGTCAGCGACAGCGCCGGGATGGCGAGGAACAGGTTGGCGACGATCGCGATCAGGACCACCATCATGCCGGCGAAGATGAATCCGCCCATGAAGCTGAAGTCACGCTTGCTGGTCAGCGCATAGGCCGAGAGGGCGAGGAAGATGGTGGCGGTGCCGCCGAACGCGGTCGCGATCGTCTGCGGGCCGTGCGGCAGGGCCAGATACATGGTCAGGATCGACCCCAACCCGAGGCCGAGCAGGCCGGTGATGGCGAAGATGACGCCGATGCCGGCGGCCGAGTTGGCGGTGCGCGGCAGCACGAAGATGCCCATCACCATCGCGACGATGACCGAGACCAGGTACATCCAGCTCGGCAGCTGGAGGGCGACCGAGAGGGCCGCCATCAGTGCGCTGAACCCGAGCGTCGCGGACAGGAGCAGGTAGGTGTTCTTCAACACCTTGTTGCTGGAGAGCACCTGTTCATGGGTGCGGGACAAGGTGTAGTTCGAGTCGGCCATCTGTTGGTTTACTCCTCGTTGAAACAAAGAAAGTCGGCTCGTAAGACCGATCGAGGTCGGTCGCGGTTCCCGAAAGGTGCCGACGATGCCTGATATGGGGGCGGTCCTTGCCGATCGCCGAGCGGTGACGCCTCTGCGAAGCATCATTGACGTCAAGGATACCGGACGTTCGGGCCCCGACCAAACGCCCTGGGCGGCTGCGCACGTCAGTGGCCCGCGGATTCGCCCCCGGGCAGTTCCCCCTCGACGCGTCGGTAGCCGTGCCGGGTGCGCCGCCGGTCGATCGCGCGCAGGCGCGCAAGCCCCGCCTCGAGCGACGGCAGGCTGATGCGCTTGCCGCCGCCGCGGCGCGATTCGCGCGAGCCCCAGCTCGCGACCAGGGTCCAGGCGCCGAACAGGTCGCGGGTCAGGTGTGCCTGGTAGTAGCGGCCGTTCTCGTCGTTGATCCAGAGGTACATCGAATTCCGGTGGCGTGGAGAGCGCAGGCGTTGGCAGTGCTGGCCATTGTAACCGCTGGCCCAGACCCGGCGTCGCGACGCTCAGCCCGCGAGCAACAGGGCGCTCGCCTGGCGCAACTGCGCGATCAGGTCGGCACGCCCGTGCGCGGCGGTCTCGGCGGAGGCCTCGGCGGGGGGGCGCAGCTGCAGGACGACGGCGACGACGAGGGCGGCAAGCTCGCTCCCGATCCGCCGCTGTCGCAGCGCGGCGCCGAGGCGCGCGCTGGCGAGTTCGGCGAGGAGGGGTAGGGTGGGCTCGAGCGCACGCCGTGCGTGGGCGAAGGCGGCGAGCTCGCGTCGTTCGCCGGCGGTGAGCCGGGGCGTGCGGGCCGGGAGGGTCGCGAGCAGGGCGGCGATCGTCGCCGGGGCTACCTGTCGCAGCGGCCCCGGCAGCAGGCGTGGCAGGCGTTCGGCGAGGCGCCGGGCGGCCTCGGTCAGCAAGGCGCGGCCCGCGGCCGTCAGTGGGCGCAGGACGACCAGGCCGTGCTCGCCGCTCGCGGCGTTGCGATGCGTGCCGAGCTGCGCCGGGGCATGGCCGCAGCGTCCCCAGAAGGCGATGAGCCCCGGGGTCGCGCCGAAGCTGGCGCCGAGGAGATCCACCCCGTCGGCCTCGGCCTCGCTCGCGAGCGCCTCGAGCAGCCGCCGCCCCAGGCCTCGCCCGACCAGGGCCGGGTGGACCGTGAGGCGCACGATGCGCCGATAGCGCAGCCGCGGTGCCTCGGCGAGACCGGCGTGGGCGGAGAGGGTCTGCGGCAGCAGGTGACCGCGCGGCCTCCGGTGCCCGGCGAAGACGGCCTCGGTCAGGTCCGCCGCGAAGGACCCCTCATCGGCCGTGAGGGCGGTCGCGACGATCGCCCGGCCGTGGCGCAGCACCTGGATGCGCACATTGGGACCGTCCAGGAGGTGGCGCAGGTCGAGCGGTCGGGTCTGGTAGTGGGCGAGGACGAGCAGGCCGAAGAGCTCGGCGAGCGTCGCCTCGTCCTGGACGAGGGTTTCGCGGTCGAGGCTCGCGGCCGTGCAGCGGGCCGGCGTGGCCGCGGCGACCGCCTCGGTCGCGGCCGGGGCGGCCGACAGGAGCAGCGCCTGGGCCGTCAGGGCCTCGAGCGGGTCGTGCGGCGCCCAGCGGATCGGGGCGGCGAGGGTCAGGTGGCGCCAGTCCGGCGCGAGTCGCTCGAGCCGCTCCCGGAAACGCACCTCGAAACCGCGCCCGGTCCCCTCGTAGCCGTGGACGGTCGTGGCGAAGACAACCCGCCGATACCGGGTCAGGGCGCGTTCGAGCAGCGGTGCCGGGATGCCGGCGGCCTCGTCGATCAAGAGTAGGTCGGCCGGTGGGGCGGTCAGGTCGAGGGCGTCCGGGGCGATGAAGGCGAGGCGGCCTTGGCCGCAGGCGAGACCGTCCCGGCCGGCTTGGCTCTCGGTCGGGCTGTCTTCGAGCACCGCGGCGGCGTGGCGGAAGATGGGCTCGACGGCGGCGCGGCGCGGGGCCGTGACCAGGATGCGTGCGCCGTCGGCGAGGAGCAGGCGGGCGGCGGCGAGTCCGAGCGCGGCGCTCTTGCCGCGGCCGCGGTCGGCCGTGATCACGAGCGGACGGCGCGCCCGACCGCGGGCCGTCTTGACGATGGTCGCGACGGCATGCTGCTGATCGGCCGTCGCCGGCCTGGCCGGCGAGGCGGCCGTGCAGGGGGGCGCCGACGGTGCCTCGGCGGGCAATGGGGGCGGTGGCAGCGGTCGGCCCTGGTCGACGATCGAGCAATCGGGGTCGGCCTCGAGCACCCGTACCAGGCGGGCGATGAAGCGCCCGCCGACGTCGGCCGGTGTGAAGGGGTGCACCGCGATCCGCTGCGTCTGCGGATCGCATCGCCGCGGCCAGTCGCCGAGCGGTGGGGTCAGGAGCACCAAGAGCCCGCCGCCGCGCAGGGTACCGGTGGCGGCCCCCAGGCCATCCGGGTCGAGCCCGCCGTGGGCATCGTAGACGAGCACGTCGAACTCCTGGCCGAGCAGCTGATCCGCGCTCTCAAGCGGCTGGGTCCGGGCCGCGACGGCCCGGTTCGTCAGCCAGAGCGCGGCGCCGTCGGCCGTCGCCGCCTGTGCGGCGGCCAGGGTCCAGTCCGCATCGCCGGCGAGGACCAGCGTGCCGCGATGGTTGGCGGCCCGCGCCCGGGCGCGCAGGGCTCGGGCGAGGGCCATCAGGGCGGGTACGTCGGGGGGCGGCGGCATCGTCGTGGGCGGCTGGATACTGGCGTGCGGGTGGCGGTCTGCGGTGCACGCGGGGTCTAGGGTTCCCCGCGATCGATCGCCTTCCGATCCCATCGCGCGGGTGGGCGGTCGGTGGGTTCGGTCGGCGGGGCTGGCGATGTCAGGGCGGTGGGCTGGACGGGGCGCCGGCGTTGACCTCGTCGATCTGGTCGTTCAGCGTCCAGTAATCGTAGACGTAGCCGACGAGGAAGAGGCCGCCGGTCAAGAGCCAGAGGAGACCCGTTGGCCACTTGCCCAGATAGAAGCGATGGACGCCGAATAGGCCGAGGAAGGTCAGGAGGATCCAGGCCAGATTGTAGTCCTTCGGGCCCTCGAGGTAGCGACGGTCGGCCCGGCGGTCCATGCCGGGGATCAGTAAGAGGTCGACGAGCCAGCCGATCAGCAGCAGGCCGGCGGTCAGGAACCAGATGGTGCCGGTGACCGGTTTGCCGTAGTAGAAGCGATGGGCGCCGAGGAATCCGAAGATCCACAGCAGATAGCCCATCAGGAGCGAATGGGACTTGCCTGTCGTTTGCATGGTCATCTCCCCTCCTCGGGGCCTCGCGCGGCGGGCGTGGCGACATCTTATCCGGTGCGAGGCGCGCAGGAGGAGGCGCGCGACTGGCGACGGGGAACCCGAACCGGCCTCGCCGAGGTCCAGGACCCCTCGTGCTCGATCGAGTGCCAGTGTGGCTTGCGGTCCGATTCGTCTCCGCTCAGGCGTCGGGTCCCGCGACGAGCAGGGCCATGCGCACCAGGTCGGCCAGCGAGTCGGCCTGCATCTTGTCCATGACCCGCGCCCGGTGGGCCTCGACGGTCTTGGCGCTGACGCCGAGCGCGGCGGCGATCTCCTTGTTCGACTTGCCGTCTGTGACGAGTGCCATGACCTCGTGCTCGCGCGGGGTCAGCTGCTCCAAGCGGGCGGCGATGTCGGTGCGGCGCAGCTGCTGGCGGCGCTGTGTCGCGTCTCGATCCAGACCGCGGCGGATGGCGCCGAGCAGGGCCTCGTCGTTGAACGGCTTCTCGATGAAGTCCAGCGCCCCGGCCTTCATCGCGCGCACCGCCATCGCCACGTCGCCGTGGCCGGTGATGACGATGACCGGCAGGCAGAGTTCGGCCTTCGCGAGCCGGGCCTGGAGCTCCAGGCCGCTCATGCCGGGCATTCGCACGTCGACGAGCAGGCAGCCGGGGCGCCCCGGGCAGTAAGCGGCGAGGAACTCCTCGGCGCTGCCGAAGGTGAGTACCCGCAGGCCGATCGACTCGATGAGCCACTTCAGCGAGGTGCGCATGGCCTCGTCGTCGTCGACGACGAATACGCTCGGTTCTCGATTCATGTCGCGCTGTCCGTTGTCCGTTCCGCCGTAGCGATGACCGGCAGGACGACGTGGAAGGTCGTCCCGGCGCCGGGTTGGGATTCGGCCCAGATCCGCCCGTCGTGATCGTCGAGGATGGTCCGGCTGATCGGCAGCCCCATCCCCATGCCGCTGTCCTTGGTCGTGTAGAAGGGCTCGAACAGGCGGCGCATCTGCGTCGGCTCGATGCCCGGTCCATTGTCCTCGATCTCGACCTCGGCTTCATCGGGAGTGACCCGGGTGCGGATCGCGATACGCCGTTCGGCTGCCGGCATGTCGGCCAGGGCGTCGAGGGCGTTGCGCACCAGGTTGAGCAGGACCTGCTCGATCTGCACCAGATCGACATTGACCAGGATGCGCCCCGGGGCCATCTCGAGGTGCAGCGCGATACCGAGGCGTTCGACGTCGAATTCGACGAACGAGCAGACCTCGCGCACCATCGCATTGAGGTCGGCCGCGGAGCGGATCGGTGGTTGCTTGGCGACCAGCGCGCGGAGTCGTCGGATGATCTCGCTGGCCCGCTCGGCCTGGGTCGTGATCTGGCCCATCGCCTGGATCAGCGGCTGCGGTTCGATCAGGTCGCCCTGGAGCCGGCGGCTCGCGCCGTTGGCGAAGTTGGCGATCGCCGAGAGCGGCTGGTTGAGCTCGTGGGCCATGCCGGTGGCGACCTCGCCGAGGGTGCTCAGGCGGCAGACGTGGACCAGCTCGGCCTGGTGCTGACGGGCCTCCTGCTCGGCGCGGCGCACGGCGGTGATGTCGCGCCCGTAGATGTTGACGTAGCCGAGCTCGCGGATCGGCGTGAAGAGGAGGGCGTAGACCTGCCCGGCGAGCACCGTTTCGCGCTCGTGCGTTTCGCCGTCGACCAGCGCTTGGTCGACCTCGGCGACCCAATCTGCCGGCAGTCGGTCGCCGACTGCGCAGCCCCAGGCCTCGAGCAGTGGTCGGCTGGCACGGTTGGCAAAGACGAGCCGGCCGGCCTCGGCAACGCGCAGGATGGGATTCGGGCTCTCGTTGGCGATGCGCGCCAGGCTCTTGATCTCGCGCTCGGCCTCCAGACGCTCGGTGATGTCGTGCATGTAGAGGGTGTAGAAGGTCCCATCGTCGACCTCGATCGGGACGATCGACAGCTCGACCGGCATCGTCGTGCCGTCGTGGCGCAACGCCGCGAGCTCGCCGCGCACGTGGGGCTCGCGGCCTTCGCGCTGGGCTCGGTGGGACTCGGCGAGCAGCCCGTCGAAGAGGGGGAGGTCGGACGCCGCGACGCTGCGCACCGCGAATGGCTGGCCGATGTCGCGGTCGCGGCGCAGGCCGAAGGCGCGTTCGGCGGTGGGGTTGCAGTCGACGATCCTGCCGCGGCCGTCGATGGTCACGATCGAGTCGAGCGAGGCCTCCATGATCGCCGCCTTCAGGGCCTCGGTCTCCCGCATCTCGTGTTCGTAATGGCGGCTGAGCTCCTGGCGGGCCTTGAGCACGAGTTGGGTGAACTGCTGGATCCAGTCCTCGAGCAGCAGCAGTTGGTTGTTGCCGCGCTGGAAGCCGGGCTGGGCGATGCCCAGTGCCCGGTGGGCGAAGCGCGACATGCGCTTGAGGATCCTGTTCAGCCGAGCCGAGACCAGATAGATCACGGCCGTGAAGACCAGGATGAAGATCAGCGCCGTGAGGCCGCGCTGGCGCCACTCGAAGGTGCGCATGTGGCGCGCCATCCGATCGACGCTGGCGTGGGAGACGAAGGTCGTGAAGTGCAGATCCCAGCCGCCGGTCTCCTGCTGCGACAGGGGCTGCGAGGTGATCAGGTAGTCGCGCCGCCAGGTCTTCAGATGGGTCCCGGGCGGCAGCGTCTCGGGGTCGACGCTCGTGACGATCCGTTGGGTCGAGCCCGTGACCAGGGCGACCAGGACCCGTTCTGGCCAGATGACCTGCTGCGCGGCGGTCAAGAAGTCGGCATCGACCGGGACGGCGAGGACCAGAGTGCCCATCGGGAAGCCCTCCGAGTCCTCGATCAGGTCGCCGATGACCAGATAGGGCAGGCCGCCGACCGCGACCAGGAGTGGACGCATGCCGTCGGGCCAGGTCAGTTGGCGGCGGATCTTGTCCGTGAGTTCCCCCGGCAGTGGCTGACCTCGGCTCTCGTAGACCTCGCGCAGCGCCCCGGTCCCGTCGAGCAGCAGGATGTGGCTCGGCGTCGGCAGTTCGTAGCGGGCGAAGCTGTCGGCGAGCCAGGCGGGTTTGGCATCGCGGTAGAGGCGGGTTTCGAAGGGCTCGTTCGGCAACCAGACGATCGGATCGAGGTGTTCGGCGAGACGCCTGTGGTTGGCGAGCAGGCGGGTCGTCGCCGCATAGCTCGCGACATAGCGGTCGAAGCGGATCAGGCCCTCGCGCGAGCGCAGGCTGAGCTGGGTCTTGAGCTCCCTGTTGGCGATCTTCGAGATCATCCGTCCCTGGACCTGGTCGAGCACGGCCCAGACCGCCAGGCCGGTCAGGAGCCCGATCAGGATCGCGATCACCGGCATCGGCAGTGGGCGCAGCAGCCGGAAGAGGAAGGGTTTGACGGTGAAGGTCTTCACTGGCAGGGGCGATCTCGTTGGCTGGGCGGGCGGTGGGTCCCGGGCGGGCGGTCGGCCGGTATCCTGCGTTCGGCGGCGTTTCGCGAACGCCGCAGACGGGCGCCAGGGCGAGGCGGCGCGCGGCGATGGCCTTCGGCGCCGGCTGCGGCGACAATCACGGCCTTTTACCGATTTGGCAGGTGATTCCCGCATGACCATCGATATCGCCCAGGCCCGCCCGCCGGGCCTCCCGCGCCGTCTCGCCGCGATGCTCTACGACGGCCTGCTGCTGCTCGGCGTGCTGTTCGTCGCCGTCGCGCTCGTCGTGATCCCCTACGAGCAGGTCCTCGGGTCGTCGTTCCCGAATCAGGATCCGCTCGCCCGCCTGATCCTGCAAGGCTATCTGCTCTTGGTCAGCGGTCTGTACTTCACCTACTTCTGGATCCGCGGCGGTCAGACCCTCGGGATGCGGGCCTGGCGCCTGCGGGTGCTGCGCGAGGACGGCGAGCCGCTCCGCTGGCGTGATGCCTGGGTGCGTTTCCTCGCCTCGCTGCTGTCGCTTGTCCCCGCCGGGCTCGGCTTCGCCTGGATCCTCATCGATCGCGAACGGTTCGCCTGGCACGATCGGCTCTCGCGCACCCGCCTGGTCATCCTCGCGAAGCGGTGACCCTCAGCCGACGCGCCGCAGGAGCCAGAGCGCCCCGGCGGCGAAGAGGGTCGGCGGCAGCGTCGCGGCGATCATCGGGCTGAGATCGAACAGCAGCGAGAAATGGACCAGGGTCCGACTGAGCAGGTAGAAGGCGATGCCGGCGAAGATCGCGAAGACGACCTGCGTGCCCATGCTCGTCGTGCGCGCCGAGCCGAGTAGGATCGGGATCGCGACCAGGATCATCGTCAGGATCAGCGCCGGCTGGACGAGCTTGCTCCAGAGGGCGATCTCGTAGTTGCGCCCGTCCTGGTCGGTGTTGGCCATGAAGCGCACATAGTGGTAGAGATCCCAGATCGGCAGCGCCTGCGGCTCGATGACGACGACCTCCAGCAGCCGCGGGCTGAGCAGCGAGTCCCAGCGGGCGCGTTCGATCTGCTCGACCTGGACCCCGTCCAGCGACAGGCGGCTGCGGGCGATCGACTCCAGCGTCCACTGCCCATCGGCGTAGCGCGCTTCGGCGGCGTGCGAGGCCAGCGTGAGCGTCCGCCCGGGGCCGACCTCGTATATCGAGATGTCGCGCAGGTTGCTCCCCGAGAGGATCTCGCGAATGTTGACGAAGGTGTTGCCGTCGCGCGCCCAGAAGCCGCTTGCGGTGTGCTGCATGACCTGTCCGGTCAGGGCCTCGGAGCGTCGCTGTTGGCCCTCCTGCTGGGCGTAGGGGGCGAGGCCTTCGCCGATCAGGATCGCGGCCAGTGCCAACGGCACGCCGCCCTTCAACGCGGCGAGGACGAGGCGCCCGATCGAGACGCCGGCGGCACGCATCGCGACCAGCTCCGAGCCGCTCGCGAGCGACCCGAGTCCGACCACGGCGCCGATCAGGGTGGCGATCGGGAAGAGCTCGTAGCCGTAGCGGGGCATGGTCAGGGTCACGAAGACCAGCGCGTCGAAGAACTGGTAGTCGCGCTCGCCGATCTGATCCATCTCGTCGGCCAGGAGGAAGAACCCGAGCAGGGGGAGCAGCACGGCGAGGGCGAGCAGGGTGCCGCCGATGACCGAGCCGGCGATGTAGCGGTCGAGGATGCGCAACGGTGAGGACCTGTGGTCGGCGTGGCCGCCGGCCGTTCTTTCAAGCCTGCCGCGCGGCCCCGATATCGATTAGACTCGAACGCGATCATCTTACTACACCGCAGCGGTACCGGAGCGATCCGGGCCAGCGCCCGGGCCGCCCGCCGCGGACATCGAATCCACAATGGAGCAGCGATGGAATTCAGCGTCAAGACCGGCGCGCTGGCCAAGCAGCGCACCCCCTGTCTCGTCCTCGGGATCTTCGAGCGGCGCCAGCTCTCTGCCCCGGCGGAGGCGATCGACGAGGCGAGCGGCGGACGCCTCGCCGAGGTCCTGAAGCGCGGTGATCTGGGCGAGGACGTCGGCGCCACCCTCTGCCTCTACGACCTGCCGGGGGTGGCCGCCGAGCGGGTCCTGCTGGTCGGTTGCGGCAAGCGCAAGGAATTCGATCGCGCCCGCTACGTCCAGGCCTGCACCGCCGCGGCGCGGACGGTCGATGCGCTGGGCGCCGGCGCGGCCCTCTCGGCGCTGCCCGCGCTCGCCCCGAACGGCCTCGACCACTACCGTGCCGCCCGCGAGGCGGTCGCCGCGACGGCCGCTGCCGTCTATCGCTACACCCGGACCAAGGATGACAAGAAGGCCCCGAAGCACCCGCTCAAGCGGCTGCACCTGTGGGTTGCGGAGAAGGGCGAGCAGGCCGCGGTCGAGCGCGGCGTGCAGCACGGCCTGGCGATCGCGCACGGCGTCGCCCAGGCGCGCGAGCTCGGCAATCTGCCCGGCAACATCTGCACCCCGTCCTACCTCGCCGAGCAGGCCCAGGCCCTCGGCACCGAATTCCCGGGCCTGCGCGTCGAGGTCCTCGAGGAGGCCGACATGGAGGCGCTCGGGATGGGCGCGCTGCTGTCGGTCTCGCGCGGTAGCCGCCAACCGGCGAAGTTCATCCTGATGCACCATCAGGGCGGCAAGGCCGGCGAGAAGCCGGTGGTCCTGGTCGGCAAGGGCCTGACCTTCGATGCCGGTGGCATCTCGCTCAAGCCCGCCGCCGAGATGGACGAGATGAAGTACGACATGTGCGGTGGCGCGAGCGTCTTCGGCGCCGTGCGCGCCGCCGCCGAGCTCGACCTGCCGATCAACCTGATCGGCGTCGTGCCGGCCTCCGAGAACCTGCCCGACGGGGCGGCCAACAAGCCGGGGGACATCGTCCGGAGCCTCTCCGGGCAGACGATCGAGATCCTCAACACGGATGCCGAGGGCCGGCTGCTCCTCTGCGACGCGCTGACCTACTGCGAGCGCTTCGATCCGGCCGTCGTCATCGACATGGCGACCCTGACCGGCGCCTGCGTGATCGCGCTCGGCAAGCACCCGGCCGGTCTCTTCACGGGCGATGATGAGCTCGCCGAGGAGATCCTCACCGCCGGCGAGGCGAGCGGCGATCGCGCCTGGCGCCTGCCGCTGTGGGACGACTACCAGTCTCAGCTCGACAGCAACTTCGCCGACATGGCCAACATCGGCGGGCGCGACGGGGGGGCCATCACGGCCGCCTGCTTCCTGTCGCGCTACACGAAGAAGTACCGTTGGGCGCACCTCGACATCGCCGGCATCGCCTGGCTCGGCGGCAAGGAGAAGGGCGCCACCGGTCGTCCCGTGGCCCTGCTCGCGGAGTTCCTGTTGCGCCGCGCCGGGGCGCTGGCCTAGCCGCGCCGGCCATGACCGAGGCCGTCGCTCCGCCCCGCGTCAGCTTCTACAGCCTCGCCGACGATGCCGCGGGCGACCGTTTCCAACTCGTCTGTCGGCTCGTCGAGCGGATCTATGCGACGGGACTGCGCATCTATATCCTGGCCGCCTCGGATCAGGACGCGCGCCATGTCGATCGGCTGCTCTGGACCTATCGCGAGCAGAGCTTCCTGCCGCACGGCCTCAAGGGCGAGACGGACGCCGAGCTCACGCCGATCCTGATCGGCCGGGATCCCGATCCGGGCGATGCCCGGTCGGTCCTGATCAACCTCGCCGCCCGGGTGCCCGAGCACCTGGAGCGGTTCGAGCGGCTCTGCGAGGCGGTCGACCACGACCCAGCGGTGCGCGAGGCGGCCCGCGAGCGCTACCGGCACTACCGCCGCGCTGGCCTGGCGGTCGAACACTACGAGATTCGGCTTGCCTGAGCCGCCGGCGGTGCGCATTGCGACGCCCAGGACAAGCCCCGACGCTCTCCCGGAGAAGACGCGTGATCGCGAGGTATGTGAAGTGACCACCACCAACGAGATCGATGCCGAGACCATCGCCGAGCAGCGGACGGTTGCCGAGGTGGTACGCACGGCGATCCGTTTCGAGGCGGCCGCCGAGGTCTTCTATGCGCGGCTGCTGGATCGGGTGAGGCCCGAAGTCCAGCCCCTGGTCGCGGAGCTCGTGCAGGAGGAACGGGAACACGGGCAGCGGTTGCATCACCTCCTCGACAGCGGCGAACTCGTCGCGGAGTTGCGGGCGCGTATGCGCGCGCCGGCGTCGATGCCGGCCTTCGAGGCCATGCTGGAGCCGCCCCAATTGCCGTCCGACCCGAGCGACGACGATATCTTCGACTATGCGATGGCGCGCGAACAGACGGCGGCCGAGCACTATGCGGCCCTAGCACGCGCGGCGATCAACCCGGTCCTGCGCGAGACCTTCGCCTTCCTCGCCGACGAGGAGGCCGACCATATCGCCAAGCTGGGCCAGCGCTGGGGCCGCCTGAGCGGTTCCTGACGAGGGCCGCGCGTCTTCGTTTCTCGGCAGCCGGCGGGTCTCGGCCGCTGCAGCTCGTCAGGTTCGATCCCCTGTGGTAGGTGACGTAGAATCGGCCGTGTCGCCCACTTCGGCCCCACGATCATGCCCGCGCCCGATCTCCTGCAATGGCATCGCCTCTTCGGCATCGCCCTGACCGATCGCTTCGCCGGGACGCCTTGGCGCGTCGAGCTGGAGAAGGAGCTGGCGCTGAGTAGCCAGCGCCTCGATGCCGTCATCATCGAGCGATCGGAGACGCCCCCGGCCCCCGAGCGCCTCGCCCCCGAGCTGCCCGATGGCCTCGCACCCTTGCGAGCGCACAACGTCCTGACCTACAAGTCCTATCACGAGCCCCTCGACGCCTGGGCCCTCGATGAACTCATCGGCCACTAAGTCAACTACCGCAAGCTCGCCTCGCGCACGGCCGGCCCCGCCGGCAACGCACTGAGCGCCGGCGATCTGCTCCTACCGGCTGAGGATTTCCAGCTCTACGCCGTCGCCACCCGCTACCCGCGGAAGCTTTTCGCAGCGCTCGCCTCCGCGCGTGTGCAACCAAGCCCCGATCCCGGCGTCTACACTATCGATTGGGGTGCGCATTCCGTTCGCCTCATCGTTCTCAGCCAGGTCGCCAGCGATCCCCGCAATGCCCCGTGGGAGCTCTTCAGCGCCGAGTTGGCGCGGGTGCGCCACGGCCTGGCCCATTACCGTGCCCGCAGCGGCCCCGCCGGGGAACTGCTCTACCGCCTCTATCTCGTCTATCGTCTGGAGCTGCCCGAAATGGCCTACACGCTCGAAGAATTCATCCGCGAGACCCACCGCGAGGTCATCGCCCACCTCACGCCCGAGGAGCGGCGTGCGATCGTCGAGGGGATGCCACCGCAGGAGCGGCTGCGTGGTTTGCCGCCAGAAGAACGGCTGCGTGGTCTGCCGCCGGAAGAGCGCCTACGTGGTCTGCCGTTGAAGGATCGCCTGCGCGATCTCGACCCGGATGCGCTGTCGGAGCTCACGCCCGAGGAACGGGAGGCCCTGCGCAAGCTCCTTGCCAGGCGCAACTGAGAGATCACCGTTGGGCATTGCGTTGCTCTGCCCATCTTGCCCGTTGCCCGAAATGACCTACACGCTCGAAGAGTTCATCCGCGAGACTCACCGCGAGGTCATCGCCCACCTCACGCCCGAGGAGCGGCGTGCGATCGTCGAGGGGATGCCACCGCAGGAGCGGCTGCGTGGCCTGCTGCCGGAAGAGCGCCTGCGTGGTCTGCCGTTGAAGGATCGCCTGCGCGATCTCGACCCGGATGCGCTGCCGGAGCTCACGCCCGAGGAGCGCGAGGCCCTCCGCAAGCTTCTTGTCAGGCGCAACTGAGAGGTTGCCGGTGGGCATTGCGCTGATCTGCTCGTCCTGCTAGTGCAACATCCGCGAGCCCATCGCCCGGCCCGTCGTCGCGCGGTGGTGGCGGGTAGGGGGCGAGACCCGCGGCATCCTGGAGACCCATGCTGCAGATCGTCCGTTCGAACCGTGTCGAATCCCTGTTCGACGTCCTGGCCCATCGCCTCGCCGCGGCGCCGTTGGCCTCGCCGCTCGCGCCCGAGATCGTCGTCGCGCCGAGCCCGGCGATGGCGCGCTGGGTCAATCTCCAGCTCGCCCGCCGCCACGGCGTGGCGGCCAACGTCCAGTATCCGTTGCCGTCTTCGTTCGTCTGGCAGCTGGCGCGCGAGCGCCTCGCCGACCTTCCCGAGGAGGACCCGCTCGCGATCGAGCAGCTCGCCTGGCAGGTCTTCGGCGCGCTGCCGGGGCTCTTGGGGGTCCCCGAATTCGCATCGCTGCGCCGCTATCTCGCCGATGACGGGCAGGCCCTCAGGCGCTGGCAGCTCGCCGGGCGCATCGCCGACCTCTTCGACCGCTACCAGCTCCACCGTCCCGAGCGGATCCGCGCTTGGGACGCGGGCGAGGGCGCGGACTGGCAGGCCGTCCTCTGGCGCCGGCTCGTCGCCGACATCGAAGGTGCCCACCGGGTCGCGGTCATCGACCGGCTCCTCGCGGCGTTCGCCGCGCCACCCAGGGAAGGGCAGGGCGATGGGTTGCCCGAGCGCATCAGCCTGTTCGCGATCTCCAGCCTGCCGCCGCTCCTGATCGAGGTCTTCCAGGCCCTCGCCGCGCACACGGCCGTCGATCTCTACCTGCACGCCCCGACCGACGCCTTCTGGGCCGACCTGGTCTCGCAGAAGGCCCTGGCCCGCAAGCGCCTGGAGCGCCCCGACGAGGCCGACCTCTGGGAGGTCGGCAACGCCCTGCTGGCCTCCTGGGGCCGTCAGGGCCAGGCCCTGCACGACCTGCTGCTGAGCCGCGACACGCCGCTCGTCGAGGTCGATGCCTTCACGGAGCCGGCCACCGACACGCTGCTCGGGCGCCTCCAGCACGACATCTTCAGGCTGCGCCCGATTGCCGCCGACGGCGAGTGCCAGGCCGTCGAGCCCGACGACTCGCTCCAGGTCCACGTCGTGCACAGCCCGTTGCGCGCGTGCCAGGTCCTGCACGACCGGCTGCTCGCGATGCTCGATGCCGACCAGAACCTCCGCCCCGAGGACATCCTGGTGATGATCCCCGAGATCAGCGCCTACGCGCCCTACGTCGAGGCCGTCTTCGACCAGGACGGCGAGCGCGGCCGGCCCTTCATCCCGTGGAACCTGTCCGACATCTCGGTCGCCGACGAGCACCCGCTCGTCGAGGTCTTTCTCGGGCTGCTGGATCTGCCGGCGAGCCGCTTCGGCCAGTCGGAGGTCCTGTCCTATCTCGACGTCCCCGAGCTCGCCGGGCACTTCGGTCTCGACGGCGAGGCGATCGCCCAGATCCGCGACTGGCTTGCCCAGGCGCGGCTGCGCTGGGGGCTCGATGCCGGGCACAAGGCGCGCCTCGGGCTGCCGGGGGCCGAGGAGAACACCTGGGCCCAGGCCGAGCGGCGCCTGTTCGCCGGCTATGCGATGGGCGATGCCATGGGCGAGGTCGACCTCTTCGACGGTATCGCCCCGATCGGCGGTGTCGAGGGGACCGGCGCCGCGGTCCTCGGGCGCTTCTGGCGCCTGTTCGGGGCCCTGACCGAGGCGGCCGAGCGCCTCGCCGCGCCGCGCACGTCCGGGCAGTGGCAGGCCTGCCTTGGGGAGCTGCTCGTCGCGCTCTTCGGCGAGCGCGACGACGAGGACGGGCGCCTGCAGAAGATCCGCGACGCCCTCGGCGAACTCGCCGAGCAGGCCGCTGGGCTTGCGGAGCCGCTCTCGCCGGCGCTCGTGCGCCGCTGGCTCGCCGCGCGCCTCGGTGCCGCCGGGCGGCGGGGGCGTTACTTCAGCGGCGGCGTGACCTTCTGCGGCATGCGCCCGATGCGCAGCCTCCCGTTCCAGGTGATCTGCGTGCTCGGCCTCGACGACCTGGCCTTCCCGCGGCGTGACCGCCCAGTCGAGCTCGACGTCGCCCCCGAGGGCTGGCGCCCCGGCGACCCGCGCAAGGGCGACGAGGACCGCTACCTGTTCCTCGAGACCCTCCTCTGCGCGCGCCGCCGCCTGTATCTGAGCCATGTCGGGCGCGACATCCGCCGCAACACCGAGCGCCAGCCCTCGGTCCTCCTGCGCGAGCTGCTCGACTATATCGACCAGCAGTATCGTCCCGCCGACGGCGCCGACGACCGCCCGCTCAGCGCGCGCCTGACGCAGGTCCACCCGTTGCAGCCGTTCAGCCCGCGCAGCTACGCCGCCGGCACCGGCAGCTACGACGACTACTGGTGCGAGGTCGCCCGCGCGATCCAGGCGCCCAGCCCGCCGGACACGGTCGCGACCGACTGGTGCGGGCACCGCCTGCCCGGGGCCCCCGAGCGGATGCGCGAGGTCACGCTGGAGCAGCTCGAACGCTTCCTGCGCCACCCGATCCGCTACTTCGTCACGAGCCGCCTGCAGGTCCATCTGGGCGAGGAGGCCCCGGCCGACGACGCTGAGCCCTTCGCCTGCGATGGCCTCGAACGCTACCTGCTGAAGGAGCGGCTCGTCGCCGACCGGTTGCGCGGACGCACGCCGTCGCGCAAGCGGCTCGGCGCCGAGGGGGCGCTGCCGCACGGGGCCTTCGCCGACCTGGTGCTGGGCGAGCAGGACGAGCAGGTCGCCCCGCTGGTCGAGCGCCTGGCGCCCTATCGCGAGCGGCGTCCCGAGCCGGTCGCGATCGACCTCGCCTTCGACGCCGATGACGGCCCGCGGCGCCTCACCGGCCAGGTCGCCGACATCTATCCCGGCCTCGGCCTGCTGCGCTGGCGGCCGGGCACGATACGCGGCGCCGATCTGCTGGGCCTGTGGCTCGCCCACCTCGCCTGGTGCGCGGCCGGCGGCCCCGGCGAACGGCGCAGCGCCCTGCACACGCCCGGCGAGGGCCGCGGAATCGAGGCCGCGCTGTCGCCGGCCGAGGCCCAGGCCGCGCTCGCCCGCTACCTCGGCTGGTACTGGGAGGGCCTGCACCGCCCGCTGCTCGCGCTGCCAAAGGCGAGCTGGGCCTATGCCCAGGCCCGCCACCGCGGCGGGCGCGCCGATCCGCTCACCGCAGCGCGCAGCGGCTGGCTCGGCAACGACTACCAGGGCATCCCGGGCGACCGGCACGACCCCTATGTCGCGCTGGTGCTGCGCGGCGTCGCCGGCGAGCCGCTCGCCCACCCGGAGTTCCAGCGGCTCGCCGAGGCCTTCTACGACGAACCGCTCGCCCACGGAGCGCCGCTGTGACCTACCGGACCCTCGACACCCCGGCCGTCCTCGCGCTGCCGCTGACCGGCGTGCGCCTGATCGAGGCCAGCGCCGGCACCGGCAAGACCTACACGATCGCGAACCTCTACCTGCGCCACATCCTGGCCGGTCGCGCGGTCGGCGAGGTCCTGGTCGTGACCTTCACGATCGCCGCGACCGACGAGCTGCGCGGGCGTATCCGCGCGCGCCTCTTCGAGGCCCTCGGGCTCCTCGAGCGCGAGGGCGAGACCAAGGACGCCTTCCTCGCCGAGCTGGTCGCCGGGATCCGCGCCGCCGGCGAGCAGGAGATCGCGGCCCGCCGGCTGCGCCTCGCGGTGCGGGCGATGGACGAGGCGGCCATCTACACGATCCACGGCTTCTGCCAGCGCGCCCTGACCGAGCTCGCCTTCCGCAGTGGCCAGCCCTTCGAGATGGAGGTGACGGCCGACGACGCCGCCCTCTGGCGCCAGGCCGTCCAGGACTGGTGGCGGCGCACCGGCTACCCGCTCGCCCCGGCACAGGCGCGGTTCTTCCGCGCCGCCCTCGGGGATCTGGGGCCGTTCCGCGCGCTCCTCGCACCGCTCCTCGGCGCCCAGCCGCAGCGGCTGCTGCCGGAGCCGACCGAGACCGGCGGGCTCGAGGCCATCCTCGCCGGGCTCGATGCGCTGGTCCCGGCCATCGAGCGGCTGGCCGCCGACTGGGCGCGCGACGGTGAGCGCCTGAAGGCGCTGCTCCTCGACTCGAAGGGCCTCGGCCGCAGCCAGAAGAGCCCCTACCGACTGGACAATCTGGGGCCGGCGCTCGAGGCCCTCGACGATTGGTTCGCGGCCGGCGACCGGCTGGCCGTGCCGGCCGCCTTCGAGGTCCTGACGGCCGGCTGCCTGACCGGCAACGCCCTCAAGAAGCACGACCCGGCGCTCGACGACCCCTTCTTCGCCGCATGCGACGCGCTCTGGCAGGACCACCAGCGGCTGCGGCGCGACCTGCGCGTGGCCGCCCTCGCCGAGGCCGCGGCCTTCGCCCGGCGCGCGGTGCGCGAGGCCAAGCAGCAGGCCCAGCGCCTGTCGTTCGACGACCTCCTGACCGAGATGCACGCGGCCCTCGCAGGCGAGGGCGGCGCGGCGCTCGCCGAGGCGGTCTGCCGGCGCTTCCCGGTCGCGATGATCGACGAGTTCCAGGACACCGACCCCATCCAGTACGGCATCTTCCGCCGCCTCTACCTGGCGCGCCCCGACGGCGGCCTGATACTGATCGGCGACCCCAAGCAGGCCATCTACAGCTTCCGCGGCGGCGACATCTTCACCTACATGCAGGCCAAGGAGGACGTCGGCGCCGAGGCCATCTACACGCTGACGACCAACTGGCGCTCGACGCCGGCGGTGGTCGCCGCCGTCAACGCGGTCTTCACGCAGCGCGCCGCCGACGCCTTCGTCTACGGCGAGGCGATCCCGTTCGCCCCGGCGCAGGCGGCCGAGAAGACCCATCGCCACCTGTTGCGCGACGGCGCCGCCCAGCCGGCGCTGACCCTCTGGACGCTGCCCACCGAGCGCACCGCGAAGGGCGAGGACAAGGCCCTGTCGAAGGACGCCGCCGCGCGGCTCACCCATGCGGCAGTCGCCGACGCCGTCGCCCGGCTGCTCGGCGAGGCCCGCGCCGGGCGCGCCCGGATCGGCGAGCGGCCGCTCGTGCCGAACGACATCGCGGTCCTGGTGCGTACCGCGTTCGAGGCCGCTGCGCTGCGCCTGGCCCTCGCCGAGCGGGGCGTCGCCGCGGTCGCCGTCGAGCGCACCGGGGTCCTGGAGACCGAGGAGGCCGCGGCGCTCGAGACCCTGCTGCAAGCGGTCCTGACCCCGCGCGATCGGGGGCTCGCGCGGCTCGCGCTCGCCTCGCCGCTGCTCGGCCGCGACTATGCCGAGATCGAGCGCCTGAGCCGCGACGAGCTCGACTGGGCGGCCTGGGTCGATGGTCTCCTCGCGCTCCACGAGACCTGGCAGCGCAAGGGCTTCATGGCCATGTTCCAGCAGATGCTGCGCCGCCTGGACCTGGCCGGCGCCCTGAGCCGCGGGCCGCTGCCGGAGCGGCGCCTGACCAACCTGCTGCACCTGGGCGAGCTCCTCCAGCAGGCCTCGAAGGCCCATGCCGGGATGGACGCGTTGCTCGGCTGGTACCGGCAGCAGCGCGGCGAGGGGGCGAGCGAGGAGACCATCCTGCGCCTGGAGAGCGACGCCGATCTGGTCCAGATCGTCACCATCCATGGCAGCAAGGGCCTGCAGTACCCGGTCGTCTTCGTCCCCTACCTGTGGGGCTGCCGGCCGCGCGGCGGCGACGGCCTGCTCGGCTTCCATCGGGGGCGCGAGGCCTGCCTCGATGCCGGCTCCGATCACTTCGAGGCCCACCGGCGCCTCGCCGAGCAGGAGCGGCTCGCCGAGGACGTGCGCCTTGCCTATGTCGCCCTGACCCGCGCCGAGGCCGCCCTTTACCTGGTCTGGGGCCGCGCCGGGTCGAAGGATGGTCACGCCGGGCAGAGCGCCCTCGGCTACCTGCTGCACCCGCGCCAGGGCGCGGCGGAGCTCGTCGACACGCTGCCGGACGCCTTCGGCGGCGACCCCGACCTGGGGCCGGACCTGGAACGCCTGGCCGCCGCCGCCCCCGGGGCCATCGTCGTCGCGCCGCTGCCGGAGCCGGCCGAAAGCCCGATCCGCCCGCCGGCCGAGGCCCCCCCCGAGCTCGCACCGCGCCCGTTCGGCGGGCGGATCGCGACCGATTGGCGGATCAGCAGCTTCTCGGCCCTGACCCGCGACGTCCACTCGGGGCCGGCGATCCCGCGCTCGCCGGCGGCCGAGGACGTCGCGATGCGCTTCCCGGCCGGCACCCAGGTCGGCTCCTATCTGCACCTGCTGCTCGAGCGCATCGACTTCCAGGGCGACGTGCGCGCGCAGGTGCTGGCGCTCAGCGCCCGGGTCGCGCCGCGCTTCGGGATCGACCACGCCCGCTGGGGCGCGGACGCCGCCGAGCTGCTGGAGCGGGTCGTGCAGACGCCGCTCGATGCGAATGGTCTCCGGCTCGCGGCCATCCCGGCGGCGCACCGCCTGAGCGAGCTGGAGGTCGACTTCGCGACCGATCCGGTCTCGATCCCGGCGCTCAACCGGCTGCTCGCACGGGCCGCCGGCGAGCCGCTCGCGCCGCTCGAGGTCGAGGGTTTCCAGGGCCTGGTCAACGGCGTCGTCGACCTGGTCGTCGAGCACGAGGGGCGCTACTACATCGCCGACTACAAGAGCAACTACTTGGGCGGCGCCTTCGCTGACTACGCGGCCGAGCGGCTGCGCGCCGTCGTCTACGAGCGGCGCTACGACCTCCAGTTCCTGCTCTACACGCTGGCCCTGCACCGCTACCTCGGCCGGCGCCTGCCGGGCTACGACTACGCGCGCCACTTCGGCGGCGTCTACTGCCTGTTCCTGCGCGGCATGCGCCCGGAGAGCGGGCCGCGCTGCGGCGTCTTCCCGATTCGCCCGGCACTGGATGTCCTCGCCGAGCTCGACGAGGTCGTCTTCCGCTACGCCGCCGAGGAGACCCCATGAGCGACGAGCTGCGCCGCCTGATGGAGACCGGCCGGCTCGCGCCGCTCGGCTACTACTTCGCCCGCTTCGTCGCCCGCGGCAGCGGCGCCGGCGAGGGCTCGCTGCTGGCGTTGAGCGCGGCCCTGGTGAGCCAGCGCAACCTGCAAGGGGATGTCTGCGTCGACCTCGCCGAGGAGGTCGGCCGGCCGCTGTTCGACAACGCGAGCGAAGGCGAGACCGATGGCACGGAGCCGGTCGCCGTCCCGCTCGGCCCGGCGCTCGGGCCTTGGCTCGCCGACCTCGCGGCCAGCCCCTGGGTCGGCGGCCCGGGCGCCGAGGCGCCGTTGATCCTCGACAGGCGCCGGCTCTATCTCGGCAAGTACTGGCACTTCGAGCAGCAGGTCGCCGCGGCCCTGCGCGCGCGCCTCGACTGGGTCGCCGAGCTCGACCGCGCGCGCCTCGCCGAGGGGCTCGCGCGGCTCTTCGACGACGGCTCGGCGGGCGAGGTCGACTGGCAGCGGGTCGCTGCCGCCGTCGCCGTCGCGCGGCGCTTCGCCGTCATCTCGGGCGGGCCGGGCACCGGCAAGACGACGACCGTCGTCAAGGTCCTCGCGCTGCTGCTGGAGCAGGACCCGCGCCAACGGATCGCGCTGGCCGCGCCGACCGGCAAGGCCGCGGCGCGCCTGACCGAGGCGGTGCGCGGGCGCAAGGGCGGCCTGGCGCTCGACGCCGCCGTGCTCGCCCGCATCCCGGAGGAGGCGAGCACGATCCACCGGCTGCTCGGGTTCGGCCGCGACGGCGGCCCGCGCTACGGCCGCGACAACCCGCTGCCGCTCGACTGCCTGGTCGTCGACGAGGCCTCGATGCTCGACCTGCCGTTGACCGCCCGGCTGCTCGCGGCGCTGCCGGCGCAGGCCCGCCTGATCCTACTCGGCGACCGCGACCAGCTCGCCTCGGTCGAGGCCGGCAACGTCCTCGGCGACATCACCGGACACGGTCAGGAGATCCGCTACGGACCGGCGCAGGTCGAGGCCCTGGAGGCGCTCGGCGCCGCGCCCGCCGGTCGGCTGCGCCTGGTCTCCAAGCAGGACAGCGCGCCGCCACCCGTCGCCGATGCCGTCGGGCTGCTGCGGGTCAGCCACCGCTTCCGGGCCGAGAGCGGCATCGGCGCGCTCGCGGCCCGCGTCAACGTCGGGGCAGGGGAGGCGGCGCTGGCACTGCTCGACGACCCCGCCCACGAGGACATCGACTGGCTCGACGCCCGCCCCGACGGCCTGCACCCGGCCTGCATCGCCTGGGCGGCCGCCCGCTACGGCCGCTACCTGCGCGAGCCCGACGTCGCCGTGGCGCTGCGCACCTTCGAGTCGGCGCGGGTCCTCGCCGCCGTGCACCGCGGACCGTTCGGCGTCGCCGAGCTCAACCGGGCGATCGCGGCGCGCCTCCAGGTCCAGGGCCTGATCGCCGGCGGCGACGAATACCACGGTAAGCCCGTCATGGTGACGACCAACGACTATGAAGTCGGTCTCTTTAACGGCGACATCGGCCTCCTCTGGCGCGACCCCGACGGCGCGCTACGCGCCTACTTCCCGCTCGCCGGCGGCCAGGTCCGGCGCGTCTCGGTCCGCCAACTCCCCGAGCACGCCTGCGCCTACGCGCTCACCGTCCACAAGAGCCAAGGCTCCGAACTCGACGAAGTCCTCCTCGTCCTGCCCCACGAACCAGGCCCGGTCGTCACCCGCGAACTCATCTACACCGGCATCACCCGCGCGCGGCAGCGCGTCACGATTCAGGGGCATCGGGCGGCGTTTCTTGCCGGTTGTCGGAAGCGGGTTCGAAGGGCTTCGGCTTTGGCGGAGCGGTTGGGGTGGGGAAGGATCGTCACGGACGAATCGGAGTAGATGGGCGGCGCGACGTGGGCTATATTCAGTCGGCGACGGAAGTTTACGGAGAGTGTTTGTTAGGTGGGGCGAAAAGGCTAGATATTTCTTATAGTTGGCGATAGCTTCGGGACGAAGCGGCAAACAATGTCAATGAAAGCCATTGTCTATATCGAATCTTCGATAATCAGTTACTTGGCTTCTCGACCGAGCCGTGATGTCATTGTCGCGGGTCGGCAAGCAGTGACGCTTGAATGGTGGGAAACTGAGAAGGAACGCTTTGATTTGCGGGTATCAGCGCTGGTAGAAGATGAAATTTCGCGCGGCGATCCTTCTGCCGCTCAGCGACGGCTAGCGCTCATAGACGGAATTCCGAGCCTTGCCGCTACGAATAACTCGCTTCTCCTCGCCGAAAGGCTCATTGCAGAAAAGGCGATCCCGGTAGGCAGCGAAGATGACGCACTGCACATCGCCATCGCGGCAACTCAGGGCGTGGACTACCTGCTTACATGGAATTTCAAGCACATCAATAACGCAGAAACAAAGAAATCGATTGCCAGGGTTGTCGAGTCGCTCGGTTACGTTTGCCCGACGCTGTGCTCCCCTGAAGAGCTCGGAGGTGCATTTGATGATTGACGATCCCATTGTCGAGGAAGTGCGAAAGCACCGCGAAGAGCATGCCTCTGCCCATGGGCATGATCTTCGGCGCATTGTTGCTGCGCTACAAGAACGGGAAGCGCGCTCACAACGTCCTGTGCTGAATCCTGGTCCAAAATATTTGCTTCGAAAAACCGCAAGCTAATGACGCACGAACTCCACTTACCGGCTAGTGGCCCCAAGCCGGATGGTTGCGGGAAGGGATGCCGGCGACAGGGCCGTAGGGCGGGAAAGCGCAGCGCGTCCCGCCGTTCGCGATCAGTCGCCCCACCGCCGCTCGACGGGCCTGTGGTGTTCTGTGCGATGATCCGCGGTCGGGGTCGGCTAGATGATTATCAGGCCTTGTCTTTTGCCCGTTTCGGGTTGAGCTATGATCCATAGCTCGCCCACTCAAAACCCGAATTTCCCGGCGCTCTGTGCTACATCACCTCGCGCGGAGAAGCGGAAAAGGGGAGCGACAGGGCCCGCCGGGCTCAATTAATTCACGCTCGGTCCGGGGTCTTGCCTCCGTTTTCCATTCAAGGCTCATATCAATACATCTTCCAGGATTTGGCATGAACCTACACGAGATCGAGCGCGAAGCCCTCCACCTTTCAGAGGAAGAAAGGGCAGTACTTGCTCAAAAGCTTTTGCTGAGCCTAGATACGCCAACCGAGGCGGAAATCGCCAAGGACTGGCTCGTAGAGGCGGATCGCAGGGCGCGCGAACTCGATTCCGGACTCGTCGAGGCAATTCCGGCGCAAGAAGTGAGGCGCAAGGCGATGTCTCTGCTCAGATGAGCTACTTTTTTCACCCTGCCGCAGAAGCGGAATATTTGGAAGCTATAGCCTATTACGAGTCGAAACGCGCTGGGCTTGGGGCGACCTTTTTTTGCAGAGTTCGAACGAGAGATTGAAAGGATCTGCGAGGCGCCGCATCGAAATCCCGTTGAAAAGCCACCTGACGTCAGGCGCCTGCGCATGAAAAGATTTCCATTCACGGTTTTGTACCGTGAGCACGCAGGGGTACGGGGTCAAGTCTTGCAATCACGCAATGCGCGATTGCAAGACTTGACCCCGCTTTCTTGTTTGAGTCAAGCGGGATTTGACAGATAATGACCACGGTGAGTAAGCAGATTCAGAGCGCTGACGAGGCGATCTGTCGGAATATCGAATCGATGGCTGACCAGCGGGCATTGCTCTCGCAGAACGTTCTCTCACAGATCCGGAACCTAGTCGAAGGAGTAGCGGTCCGTCTCCACACGGGATCACCCGATGCCGAATTTAACTATGCCGCGGTAGAACCGGGTCTCGCCTTCGTCAAGAGCCAGGCAAGTTTCAACTTCCTCGGCAAGTTCCACAAACTGATTCAGAAAAGTGCTTCTCACTACACGCTGGATGGGGACGCTTCCGAGCGTTTGATGCTCAAGTACTATGAGTACCTCCACCGCATCCGCAGCTTGCTTCAAGATAACTGTGGATTCGCAGTGCTGGCGAACCTGGATGCCTTCCCGGTTGACCTCGATCCATCGCTGCGGGAGTACCATGAGAAGATCGCCGCTAGGATTGAGGCGGCCCGTTCAACTCCGCCGGACATCGGCACCACGGATCGGTACTACATCCATAAAACCCGCCCGTTCTTCGTTGCCAGGCGCATCTACTACGAAGTCACCTTCTACCGCGCCGTCAACAAGGTGAGCAAGTTCGACCGCATCATCGCCTTTACCGATATCGACATGGCTGACAAGTACTCCGCTATGTTGACGCTCAGGCGGGACTCGATCGATGTGCTCGGCCAGACGATGCCGATCACGATCATACGCGAGTGGGAGATCTCGATCCGCCCGTGCGAGTTCAACAATTTCGCGCGCCTGCTGGGCATGTCCATAACCGTTTGGACCAATTCGGAGGAGTATCGCTACCTGATGCGCAGGCTGACGGTCAGCTCCGGCAGCCTACTCGACCTGGTTGATATGTCCGACGCCGAGTACGTGACGGTAAAGGCGGCGGGTTTGGCTGGTGTCGGAAGGCCGCAGATCTACCCCGTGCTGGATGAAGCACGCCGCATCGTCAGTTCAGCCTGTCCGGGCCACAATATCCTTCGATATCTCATGCTGCGGATGCACAATCAAATTCTAAAGCCTCAGTATTACTGGAAAGGCTGTGACCCTCTTTCTGGCACGAAGCTTCAGTACGGCTGCATCCCCTTCGACACCATGCCGTTCTGCACATCGCTGCCGGGGCACAACCCCCGGTATTGGGACCTCGTCGAGAGCCTCGATGTGACCGGGCGGAACCATGAATTGCTCGCTCGACGCGTGAAGAACAACGTGGAGCGGCACGGAGTCCTTTACACGCCCGTGGCCGACCTCGCAGAATTCGGGGACGTCAACGACTTGATCCGCACATACAACAACAAGCTCTACTACAGGCACACCGAGCGTTGGCTCGTGCTCGACAAGGGCCATGTCTTCATACGTGGGTATGAGGACGACACTGTTTCCATCGTCGAGAGGCTTAAGGAGCACGCAACCTCCGGGATCGCAGGCTATACCCAAGCGGTCGAGCGCTGGCTCGATGAAACATCTCGTGGTATCGACGACCCGGCGAAGGAGGCCGCGCTCAAGCAGTTGTTTAGCCAGTCGCGCGTCGCCTTGATCTACGGTGCGGCCGGCACTGGCAAGTCGACAATGGTCGACCACATCGCGCAATACTTCAACGACAAAGAGAAGCTCTTCCTCGCGCATACTAACCCAGCGATTGACAATCTCAAACGTAAGGTAACTGCGCAGAATTCACATTTTCGGACGATCAGCAGCCAGATCTATAGAAGTGCCACCGATCCGGAGTACGACCTCCTCATTATTGACGAGTGCAGTACGGTGAGCAACGCAGACCTGATGAGGGTGCTGGAGAAGGCCTGCTTCAAGCTGCTCGTACTCGTCGGCGACGTGTACCAGATTGAGTCGATTCAGTTCGGCAACTGGTTCGAAATCATTCGCTCATTTATCCCGAGCACCTCCGTGTTCGAGCTGACGACGCCCTACAGAACCAAGAACGATTCACTCTTGGGCTTCTGGAATAAGGTTCGAGCCATCGAAGACGACATCGCAGAGGATATGGCACGTAACGGGTACTCGACCGTCCTGGACAAGACGTTGTTCGAAACCCACGAACAGGATGAGATCATTCTGTGCCTGAACTATGACGGTCTCTATGGAATCAACAACATCAATCGATTTTTGCAGAGCAGCAACCCCGGTGTGGCGACCAGCTGGCGGGTCTCCACGTACAAGATCGGTGATCCTGTTCTCTTCAACGAGACTGAACGGTTCCGCCCAGTGATCCACAACAACCTGAAGGGTCGAATCGTCGAGATCGAGCATGATCGCAGCTGGATCCAGTTCGATATAGAGCTCGACCGACCACTCAGCGAGTTCGACGTCGACGGTGTTGAACTAGAATGGATAGAGGGTTCGACCGTTCGTTTCAAGGTCTACGACTACGAAGCAAGCGATGACGACGATGATTCGCTGAACACAACCGTGCCGTTCCAGGTGGCCTATGCCGTCTCGATCCACAAGGCGCAGGGCCTCGAGTACAACTCCGTCAAGATCGTGATTACCGACGCTAATGAAGACGACATCACCCATAGCATCTTTTACACAGCAATAACTCGGGCTCGTGAGCATCTGCGGATCTTCTGGACGCCTGAGACGCAGCAGGGTGTTCTACGGCGCCTCCGCCGCAGCACGAACTCAAAAGACATCGCTCTTCTCGCTAGCCGTCGTGGCCTTACACCGGTTACTAGATGAGTTACAAGGTCAAAGATCGTGCAAAGATCGGGGTCAAAGGAGAAAACGGGGTCTACCATCGATCGCTGCGCGCCATGGAGAGCGGGTACGGGGTCAAGTCTTGCAATCACGCAATGGGCGATTGCAAGACTTGACCCCGCTTTCGGGTGTATTACGAGTCGAAACGCGCCGGGCTTGGGGCGACCTTTTTTACAGAGTTCGAACGAGAGATTGAAAGGATCTGCGAGGCGCCGCATCGAAATCCCGTTGAAAAGCCACCTGACGTCAGGCGCCTGCGAATGAAAAGATTTCCATTCACGGTTTTGTACCGAGAGCACGCAGGTTCCGTTCAGGTATTGGCAATGGCACACCATCGGCGGCGGCCTCAGTATTGGCTTGGACGGTTCTAGGGAGCGGATTAGGCCAGCAGCCGTTTATTCGTTGGGCTAGAAAACATTAATCGAGTTCAGCCCGCATGTCGTTAATCGAGTACGAAGAATTTGATGTTGTTGGTAAATGGTGGGTTCCAGGGAGAAATCAGCCGTCTCATCCTGGTAGGTTGGTCGTGTCTCAAAACGACGACCCTGCACTAGAGTTGCTTGACGATCTTGGCTTCCTAACCAAGCCAGCCGATGGCACTTACACTGACAGAAGTTTCCACGAATTCTTCCCTATTGTCTGTGGGCTCACCCAATTAGGCCCCGCAACGCTCATTAATTATCAACAGGGTCAGGCTGATTTCTTGGTTTTCGATATATTGCTAGAGGCTGAGGAAGATGCCCTATTTAACAAAATTCGACTAGAGATAAAACACCTTCCAGAGTGGATCGGGCAGCCCATATTGCATAGAACATTAACGTTCTGGAAAGATGGCGAAGGTGAACCCATTGGGAATGAACTGGTTTATAAATACAGAACGCTACCTGATGAAAATTTTCAGTCTGTTGATTTAGATTTCAAATTGTTCTTCGGGTTAAGCGCTAATGGAAGCGAATATAGCTCGGTAACATTAACCCCCAAGGTGTATCTCGATGTCTCTAGCGATGCACCTAGAACGCTACAAGATTGGTGGCTGGAAGTTATTCGTCCTTTAAGAGATCTATTTTCTCTAGCAGTTGACCAACCCACTGAAGTAGTAAGATTTAGCGTATTTATCAAAAAGGATGAGAGAGACAAGGAGTGTAGAGTTTATTTTAAAAGAAGGAAAGTGAAGTTAACCAACAAGGACTTAGCAACTCATGACATGCTATTTAGCAGGCGCGATCTTTTAAATGGGCTTGGAGGATTAATGGACAGTTGGTTTGGAATCATAAAAGATTTACCAATGTTTGCCAATTTATATTCATCAGTAACAAGAGATGAAGACCAGTACCTAGAGCAGAAGTTTTTAAGTCTTGCGCAAGCCATTGAGGTATATCACAGATATCGATTTGAGAGAAAAATTGCACCACCGCCAGGCTGGACAGAAAGAAGTGAAAGAATTGTAAAGGTTGCGCTGGACAGTGATAAGTCATGGCTGAAAAAAAGATTGAAGTGGTCTTCGGAACCACGTCTGCGGGATCAACTTTTACATATACTAAAAGCCTTAAGGCCTGCGACGAATTTGCTTGTTGTAGACATTAATGGATTTTCAGAGAAAGTAAAGAAAACCAGGCATTATTATACGCATTGGGATAGTAGGCGAGAAAAAGACGCAGTAACTTACCCGGAAATTTATTTTGTAACCAATACGCTTAGATATCTAGTGGCAGGATGTCTATTGCTGGAACTTGGCTTCGATCCTTATAGAATATCTGAGTTATTCAAAAGGAATCACCGCATACACAACTTTATACACAATGCGGATAATCCGATAAGCAATCACCAAGGTAAAACTACGAAGTCTACTTTCTATTCTATACAGGTTCAAAATAGCGCGAAAACAAACAATTAGCAGAAAGTTGCCCAGCGTAGTGTCACAAGGCCAAGGTCACCCCGTCAAGCCTCGGCGCAAGGCCGGTGTCAGGTCTTGTCTTTTGCATACGGGCTTGGATTTACGGTGGCAGTTTACTAAAGCAATGAAATATGGCGGTCTCTCGGCATGGCACGCCTACCTCGGAAGCTCTGGGGTCACGGAAGCTCTGCGGAAGCTCTGGGGTCACGGAAGCTCTGGGGTCAGGTCTTGCAATCCAGCACCGCCCGACTAAACTTAGCCCATGGCCAGACCCCTTCGTATAGAGCCGCCCGGCGGGCTCTAACACGTTACCTCGCGCGGCGATCGGCGTGAGGCCATCTATCGAGGGGAGGAGTCTGGTCTTCCCTTTTGACTTACTCTCGGCGGGTACGGCGGGTACGGGGTCACGCGGGGTACGGGGTCAAGTCTTGCAATCGCGCATTGCGTGATTGCAAGACTTGACCCCGCTTTCCGCGCTTTCCGTGACCCCGCTTTCCGCGCTTTCCGTGACCCCGCTTTCGCGCATTGCAGGGCCTGACAGTTGCCACGTCTGGGCTGAAGCTCGCTCACGCGAGCTGGAGCTCCCGATAGTCGCCGGCGGACATGGTATCGACGGCCTGCGCAACGGCCGTCGCTTGTTGCCGGAGGCGCGGCTAGCTCGTCGTGGACAGCACGAGGATGGCCAGATCACGACCGGCAAGCACCTGCTGGTGCTTCAGGTTGCAGTCCGTTGTGATCAACAGATCGAAGCCGCTCGCCTCCGCCCGGTCCAGCAACTCACGATCAGTGAGGGTTGCGCACGTCAGTTCCGAGGCGGTCGTGATTCGGTGATCGCCCAGGTGACGACGGAGTGGCGCGGGCACGCCTTGATCGAACAGAATCTGCACACTCAGGGCAGAATGGCTAGGCTGCTTCCAGGGAACGCGCTGCGTGCTCAAGCACGGCGCGTGCCTGTTCCAGCGTTACGTCCGGAAACCATTCGACGAACTCGCTGACCTGAGCGCCGTCTTCCAAGTTCTCGAACAGAGCGGCCACGGGTACGCGGGTACCGCGGAATACCCAGGCGCCGCTGAGCCTCGCGGCATTGCGCTCTACGGCTGTACATGTGCTCCAGTCGATCATGCCTGGATCCTAGCTTCGATTCGGCCGTGAAGCAATGCCGCAGGACGCGGGGTCACGCCTTGTCGCAGGGTCTTGGGGTCTTGCATTGACGCATCCCGGAGGCGCAGGGCGTGAGGGTCTCGCAGTGACATATCCGGAAGGCGCCGTGCGGCCGTTGGGGAATGCACGTTGGAGGCAGAGCAGTCGACGCGCGGGCTCACCTACTCGGGGGTGGCGTGCCCGACGAGGTCCAGCGCTGCTCCAGTGTTAGCGCCAGGGCTGTAGGGCGGTGAAGCGCAGCGCGTCCCGCCATCCGCGATCAGCTATCCCGCTGCTCATGGACGGGCCTGTCGCGTTCCGCGCGACGATCCGGAGGGGCGGGCTGGTGCGGTAGAGAAGGGGGGCGGCTAATGGGTGACCCCGCGCGCCCGCCCTACTGCCCCGCTCGCAGCGCGTGAAACCCGAGCGCGGCTTCTGCTAGAGTCGGCGCTCCGTCGCTCCCTCTTGGGATCGCACACCGATAAGACCGCACAGGGCCGCAACGACCGTGACCAAGCATGACGAGCGATTCTGGGAGATTGTCGCGCTGGCCGAGATGTCGGTGGAGCAGTGGGAGTCCCTTTGCGATCGGTGTGCCAAATGCTGTCTGGAGAAGCTCCAGGACGAGGACACAGGTCAGATCCACTACACGAATGTTGCCTGCGCGTTACTCGATCTCCACAGCGGGCAGTGCCGGGATTACTGCAATCGCTCCGACGCGATGCCGGACTGCATCACCCTGACCGTCGAGACTTTGCGCGATTCCCGTTGGCTACCCGAGACCTGCGCTTACCGCCTGCTCGCTGAGGGCAAGCCGTTGCCCGGGTGGCATCCCTTGATCACAGGCGAGGAGGGCAGCGTCGCTGCCGCCGGTCAGAGCATCGCCGGCCGGGCGATCCCGGCGACGGCCGCCGAAGAGCTCGCGTGGCACCTGGTCGACTGGGTGCGCTGAGGCGCTCCGGCCGTTGGATGACGGCTCGCCAGGCCAGGGTCGGGGTCGGCAGCCAGGGCTTTCCCGGTCTCCGCCGGGCGACCGGCGGCGCGCCAAGGTGGTCTTGTAACGCATCGCTTCGACATCAGATGCGAGAGGGGTATCGGAACTCGCTCTCGGAGGGTCCGCGATGCGGATTGTCGCCAATCTTGTCGCCTTTCAACTCGGCTGGTTCGCCTGTGTGCTCGGTGGCGCGCATGGGCTGCCCTGGTTCGGCGTTGCGCTCGCCGCCGTCATCGTCGGGTCGCACCTGTGGTTCGCCGCGCAGCCGGCGGTCGAGGCCAAGCTGCTGTTCGCGGTGGCCGGCATCGGCAGCCTTTGGGACGGGCTGTTGGTCGGAACGGGCCTGCTCGCGTATCCGTCCGGCATGCTGGCGGCCTGGTTGCCGCCGGTCTGGATGATGGCCCTCTGGCTCCTCTTCGCGATGACGCTCAATGTCGCGCTCCGCTGGCTGCGCGGGCGCTGGTTGGTGGCGGCATCGCTCGGGGCGTTCGGCGGCCCGCTGGCCTTCTACACGGGCGCGCAGCTCGGTGGCGTCACCTTTGCTGAGCCCACGTTGGCGCTGGCGGTCATCGGTGCCGGCTGGCTCCTGCTGACGCCGTTGTTCGTCTGGCTCGCGGCGCGCCTCGACGGCCAGGCGCCGGTCCAAGATGCCCCGGTCACACCGATTCGGTCGCCGGAGGTGAAGCGCCATGTTTGATCTGGGCATCTATGTCAGCGGTTTGGGGGCCGCGCTCCTGATGGGGTTCGGGGCCTGGCTCCTGAGCCTGCCGCGCCGTTCGGTCAGTCACGTCGATTCCTTCTGGTCGCTCTTCTTCCTGCTGATGGCCGGCGTCTACGCGGTGATGGCCCCGACCTTGGCGGCGCGCGCCTATCTGATGCTCGCCCTCGTCGCGGTCTGGGCGATCCGTCTGAGCATCCACATCACCTGGCGCAACTGGGGCGAGGGCGAGGACCGGCGCTACCAGCGGATCCGGCGCGAGAACGAGCCTGGCTTCGCCTGGAAGAGCCTGTATCTCGTCTTCGGCGTCCAGGCCTTTCTCGCCTGGGTCATCTCGTTGCCGTTGCTGGCGGCCATCTCGGGTACCGCACCATTGGGCGCGCTCGACTTCGCCGGGGCGGCGCTTTGGCTGGTTGGCTTCGCCTTCCAAGCGGTCGGTGACCAGCAGCTGGCCAGGTTCAAGGCTCGCCCGGGGAGCGAGGGGCAGGTGATGGATCGAGGGCTCTGGCGCTACACGCGTCACCCGAACTACTTCGGCGAGGCCTGCATGTGGTGGGGATTCTTCTTGATCGCCGCGTCGGCGGGGGGCTGGTGGGCCTTCGTCTCGCCAGTGGTGATCACCTTCCTGCTCCTGCGCGTGTCCGGCGTCACGCTGCTGGAGCGGGACATCGCCGAGCGCCGCCCCGGCTATCGAGACTATGTGCGCCGCACGAATGCCTTCTTTCCAGGACCGCCCCGCAAGGTCTCGCGCTGATTTCCGTCCAGCGGGTGCTGACGCACCCCAGCATCCGCGGGGCGATCGAGCGCTCGCCGTGTCCGACGAGTGACGAAGCGCGGCCTCGCGCTCGGGAAGACCGCGAGGCGCCTCGCGTCCGAGTCGGGGTTGGCTTGCCGGAATCCGCCCCGACCGGCCCTGTCGGTCGTTTGCCGGCATGCCCCGATCCGCTCCGCCCGGCGATGGAGGCGGCCCGGGCCGTGGGCGCTCTTCGGGTGTCACGCCGCCAAGCGATGTGTCCGTGTTGGATCGCCGGGGCCGAGCGGCTGCATCGGCTCCGACGGCAGTCCGCCCTGTCGTGCCGCCGGCCCATGGGTCTGCGCCGCCACCGGCTCCGGGCTTGTTGTCTTTTTGATACCAGCGGCCGTCCCGGCGTCCCGTTTCGAGGCTTCTGCCGGGGGCGCCATTCGACCCCAGGCCCCGGTCGGCGGCCGGGTGCCGCCCTAGGGGCGCCCCCGCAGTGGGGATAGGCAAACCCCCCGCGCCCCAGTAAACTGAACGGCCTTGCAGTGATTCTTGCCCCTCGCCCAATTGTTTGCCGTGCTCGCCTCAGCTGCTCGAACCCGAACTTTCAACCTACGGAGCTGTCAATGCCATCGGACCCAGGGATGCCTGCGCAACGGGACTGCCTGGAATGACTGACAGGCAGGCCGACCAGGAACTTGTGGCGCGCGCGCAACTCGGAGACAAGCGTGCATTCGATCTGCTGGTGCTGAAGTATCAGCAGAAGGTGGGCAACCTCGTCGGGCGCTACGTGCGCGATCCGAGCGAGGTCTTGGACGTGACCCAGGAGGCCTTCCTGAAGGCGTATCGGGCGCTGTCCGGGTTTCGCGGCGACAGCGCCTTCTACACATGGCTCTATCGCATCGCGATCAATACGGTGAAGAACCACATGGTGGCCCAGAGTCGCCGTCCCCCGGGGGACGATCTGGACGCCGAGGTGGCCGAACAGATGGACATGGGGGCGCGGTTGCGCGAGAACGCGACCCCGGAGCGCCATCTCCTCACCGAGGAGATCGCGGAGACGGTGCAGCAGGCCCTCGACGGCCTGCCCGAAGACCTGCGCACGGCCATCGTGCTGCGCGAGCTGGAAGGTTTGAGCTACGAGGAGATCGCGGTCGCGATGGATTGCCCGATCGGTACGGTGCGCTCGCGGATCTTCCGCGCCCGCGAGGCCATCGACAAACGGCTCAGGCCTTTGTTGAATCCATGAACCATGGGTAGGTTCCATGAAGCGAGAACAGCAAAATCAACAACTCTCGGCGCTGATCGACGGTGAACTCGGTGCCGCCTCGCTCCCGTCGTTGATGGACGCACTGGAGCGCGACCCGGAACTTGCCGGCCGGTGGGAGCGCTACCATTTGATCTCCGCCGCGCTGCATGGCGAGGCGGTCAGTCGCGAGCTGCGCGGGGTCGCCCCCGCCGTGGCTGCCCGTCTGGCCGGCGAACCGACGGTCCTCGCGCCGGGCGCCCGGCGCAGGCGGGTCGTTCCGGTCCAGGTGGCGCCGATCGCCGGGGCCGCGCTGGCGGCGACGGCCGCCTTCCTCGCCGTCTTCGCCGTGCCGACCTTGGTCGATTTCGGCGACCCGCTCGACGAGGCGTCGGTGCCAGCGGTGGCGATCAACGGGTCCTCGGCGCCACCCGAATTCGCGTTGAGCGACTCCAGTTCGCGCTGGCACATCAGTCAGCCGGATATCGAGGACAAGCTCGATCGTCTGCTCGTCACCCACCAGGAGTATGCGCCGGCGTCGGGCATGAAAGGGCTGCTCCCCTATGCGACCTTCGTCGGCTATGAAGCGGGGCGCTAAGCTCTCCGCCGCGTTTCGAGCCCCGGTCTGGGTCCCGGTCTGTGCCCTGGCGGCGCTCTGCTGGGGCGGGGGCTGGGCGCTGGCCGCACCGGCCGTGTCGCCTCCGGCCTCTCTGCCGATCTCGCCGAACGAGCAACTGCACCGTATGGCGGTGGCCGCCAACACACTGAGTTTCGAGGGAACGCTCGTCTACCTCTACCGCAACCGCCTCGAGACCCTGTATCTCCAACACGCCATCGAGGACGGCCGGGTTCGCGAGCGGCTCGTCTCCCTGACCGGACCGGTGCGGACCGTGACGCGGGAGGATGACGAGGTCACCTGCACCCTTCCGAACAGTCACCCGATCTCGGTCAAGCGCCACGGTGTCGCCCGTGACCTGCTGCACTCCCAGCCTCTGGATGCCGAGCGGCTGGCCGGCCACTATCGGGTCGCGCCGCTCGGCGCGGCCCGGGTGGCCGGGCGTGCCACCGACGTCCTGGGCATCATCCCACACGACCAGTTCCGCTATGGCTACCGCTTCTACCTCGATCGCGAGACGGGCCTGCCGCTGAAGACGGACCTGATGGGCACCGACGCCGAGCCGCTCGAGCAGGTCATGTTCACGTCGATCAGCCTGGTTGGCTCGCCGACGGATGCGCCGCCCGTGTCGCCGGCGCTGGCCGCGGCGCCGCCGTCGAGCACGGCCCCGGCGGCGCAGGCCGTCTCGCGCTGGCGGTTCGGGCAGCTTCCCGCGGGTTTCGAGCAGATCATGCATCAAGGGGCCACCGGTGCAGGTCCGCCAGTGGAGCACTTCCTGCTCTCCGACGGCCTGGCGGCGGTCTCCGTCTATGTCGAACCCGATGGCGGTGCGGGCCTCGAGGGTGAGACGCGCATCGGTGCGATCCACGCCATCGGCGGACGCCTCGCCGGACACCGCGTCACGGTCGTCGGCCAGGTCCCGGCGGCTACCGTGGCCACGGTATTCGCCGGCGTGCGGTTCGACGGTACGGGGGCGACGCCATGATCGAAGAGTCGGGCCTGGTGGTGGAGCGGCGCGGCGCCTGGGCCGAGGTCGAGACGACGCGTCGCACCAGCTGCGGGCAGTGCGCGGTCGGTGCCAGCTGCGGCGTCTCGCTGCTCGACCGATTTCTCGGCCGCCGGCCGACGCGCCTGGCGGCCCTGAATCGGATCGGGGCGGCGCCGGGACAGCGGGTCGTCGTCGGGATTCCGGAGGGCGCGCTGCTCGGCGCCTCCCTCGCCGCCTATCTGGTGCCGGTCCTGGCCCTGATCGGCGGCGCCATCCTCTTCCAGACGCTGGCGTCTCGGCTGGGTTGGCCGGCCGGCGATGCGCTCGGGATCGCCGGCGGGCTGATCGGCTTGATCGCTAGCCTGGCATGGCTCGCCCGATTCAGTCGCGCACGGCAGGACGATGCCCGCTATCAGGCGGTGGTCCTGCGCGTGGAGCAGGGGCCTGCCGTCGTGCTCGAGCCTTCCGGGGCTTGCCGGGTCGGTGGCGTTTCCGGTCTGGAGAAGACCTGAATGATGTATGACTCACACAGGGACATCGGAGGATCTATGTACCAGATTTCCCGGCCGATCGCCGTTCTGATCGGCGTCGCCTTCTGCCTGTTGCAGCCGCTCGTCGCGGGCGCGCGGGGCCTGCCCGAGTTCACCAGCCTGTTCGAGCAGCAGGGTCCGGCCGTGGTCAACATCAGCACCCAGCAGGAGCAAGCCAGCTCGCCGGTGCTGCGCTACTCGGTCCCGGATCTGCCGGAGGATAGCCCGTTCCACGACTTCTTCCGCCGCTTCTTCGGCGAAGAGGGGGAGATGCCGAGCGAGGAGATCCCGTCGCGGTCGCTGGGCTCGGGTTTCATCATCTCCGACGATGGCGATGTCCTCACCAACGCCCACGTGGTCGAGGGGGCGAGCGAGATCATCGTGCGCACCGCGGATCGGCGCGAGTTCGTCGCCACCGTCGTGGGCAGCGACAAGCGCAGCGATATCGCCCTGCTGAAGATCGACGGCAACGAACTGCCGGTCGCGACGCTGGGCTCGGCGACGGACCTCAAGGTCGGCGAATGGGTGTTGGCGATCGGTTCGCCGTTCGGCTTCGAGCACTCGATGACGGCCGGCATCGTCAGCGCCAAGGGGCGTAATCTGCCGAGCGAGAACTATGTCCCCTTCATCCAGACCGACGTGGCCATCAATCCGGGCAACTCCGGCGGTCCGCTGTTCAACCTAGACGGCGAGGTGGTCGGCGTCAACTCTCAGATCTATAGCCGCACCGGTGGCTTCATGGGCCTGTCGTTCGCGATCCCGATCGATGTGGCGATGGATGTCGCCCAGCAGCTCAAGACCAAGGGCCGGGTGACGCGCGGTTGGCTCGGGGTCCTGATCCAGGACGTGACGCGCGATCTGGCCGAGACCTTCGGCATGCCCCAGCCGAGGGGCGCGTTGGTCGCCCAGGTGCTACCCGACGGGCCGGCGGCGCAGGCCGGTCTGCAGGCGGGCGACATCATCCTGAGCTTCGACGGCAAGGAGGTGCCGATATCGAGCGCCCTGCCGCCGCTGGTCGGGAGCAGCCCGGTCGATGAGGAGGTGGAGTTGGAGATCCTGCGCGACGGAAAGATGGTCCGGCTCGACCTGGTCGTCGGCGAGTTGCCCGATGATGAGGGGCTCGCCGTCGCGGGCGGTGGCCTCGCGCCGCCGCAGACGACGGTCAACCGCATTGGCCTCGTCGTCAGCGATCTGGCGCCGGAGCAACGCGACGAGTTCGGCGTCGAGACCGGTGGCGTGCTCGTCGACAGCGTCGCCAGCGGCCCCGCCGAGCAGGCGGGGATCCGCGATGGCGACCTGATCCTCGCGGTCAATCACCAGTCGGTCGAGAGTGCCGCCGAGTTCAACGCGTTCCTCGACGGCCTGGAGACCGGCCGGTCGATCGCGCTGCTGGTCCAGCGTGGCCGCGGTGGACCCATCTACTACCCGGTGCGCATCCCCGAGGGCAAGTCCTGATCCACGCCCTGGGCGGGGCGCCGCGGCGCCCCGCCGCTATCGTCGCCTCGGCGCCATCTGTTATGATCCGCGGCTGTCTCGGCGTCGAGTCGAGCTGCTGCCGCGCGGCGCCTGCCGGCGCGACCGCTCCGGCGCCGGCGGGGTCTGCGCGTCATCGCGGCGGATCGCAGTGGTGCTGGACGAGGCCGGCCAAGGATCATTCCCGCGACGAACGCGCCTGAGGGGCGGCCCAAACCGATGCCCGATCTCGCTCATATCCGCAACTTTTCGATCATCGCCCATATCGATCACGGTAAGTCGACGATCGCCGATCGCTTCATCCAGCTGTGTGGCTCGCTGACCGCCCGCGAGATGTCCAATCAGGTCCTCGATTCGATGGACCTGGAACGCGAGCGCGGCATCACGATCAAGGCCCAGAGCGTGACGCTCGACTACCGTGCCCTCGACGGCGAGCTCTACCAGCTCAATTTCATCGATACGCCGGGGCACGTCGACTTCTCCTACGAGGTGTCGCGCTCGCTGGCGGCCTGCGAGGGGGCGCTGTTGGTCGTCGATGCGGCCCAGGGGGTCGAGGCCCAGAGCGTCGCCAACTGCTACACGGCGATCGAACAGGGCCTCGAGGTCCTGCCGGTGCTGAACAAGATCGATCTGCCCTCGGCCGAGCCCGAGCGCGTCATCCGGGAGATCGAGGAGATCATCGGTCTGGAGGCCGAGGACGCCCTGCGCGTCAGCGCCAAGACGGGGGAGGGCATCCCCGCGCTGCTCGAGGCGCTGGTGGCGCGAATCCCGCCGCCGCAGGGCGACCCCGAAGGGCCACTCCAGGCGCTCATCATCGACTCCTGGTTCGACTCCTATGTCGGGGTCGTCTCGCTGGTGCGGGTCATGAATGGCGAGATCCGGGCCCGCGACAAGATCCAGATGCTCTCGACCGGGCGCGTCCATCAGGTCGATGGCGTCGGCGTCTTCACGCCGAAGAAGCAGGAACGCCCGCGCCTCGCCGCCGGCGAGGTCGGCTATCTGATCGCCGGCATCAAGGAGATCGACGGCGCCCCGGTCGGCGACACCATCATCCGTTCGGACCGTCCGGCCGCCAAGCTGCCCGGTTTCAAGGAGATGCGGCCGCGGGTCTTCTCGGGCCTCTATCCGACCGATTCGGATGCCTACGAGGACCTCCGCGACGCCCTGAGCAAGCTGCGCCTCAACGATGCCGCCCTCTTCTACGAGCCCGAGACCTCGCAGGCCCTCGGGTTCGGCTTCCGCTGCGGGTTCCTCGGCATGCTCCACATGGAGATCGTCCAGGAACGGCTCGAGCGCGAGTACGACCTGGACCTGATCACGACGGCCCCGACCGTGGTCTACGAGGTCGTGCGCTCAGATGGTCAGGTGATCAAGGTCGACAACCCCGCCAACCTGCCCGAGACCGGCAAGATCGCCGAGATCCGCGAGCCCATCATTGAGGCCCATGTCCTGGTGCCGCAGGACTATCTGGGCGGCGTCATCGGCCTGTGCATCGAGAAGCGCGGCGTGCAGAAGCAGATCCAGTACCTGGGTGGACAGGTCCAGGTGACCTATGATCTGCCGCTGAGCGAGGTGGTGCTCGACTTCTTCGACCGGCTCAAGTCGGTGAGCCGCGGCTTCGCCTCCTTCGAGTACGAGTTCAAGCGCTTTCAGGCCGCCGCCCTGGTCAAGCTCGATGTGCTGATCAATGGCGAGGGTGTCGACGCCCTGTCGATGATCGTGCACCGCGATCAGGCCCAGGCGCGTGGGCGCGACCTGGCTGAACGGATGAAGGACCTGATCCCGCGCCAGATGTTCGAGGTCGCCATCCAGGCCGCGATCGGCAGCAAGGTCATCGCCCGCACGACGGTCAAGGCGCTGCGCAAGAACGTGACGGCCAAATGCTACGGCGGCGATGCGACCCGCAAGCGCAAGCTGCTCGAGAAGCAGAAGGCGGGTAAGCGACGGATGAAGCAGGTCGGGCGGGTCGAGATCCCCCAGGAGGCCTTTCTCGCCATGCTCCAGGTCGACAAGAACAACTAGGAAGAGACGCAATGAGCCTCGATTTTCCCACCGTGCTGGTCCTGGCGACCCTCTCGAGCGGCCTCATCTGGGGGGCCGACCGACTGTGGTTCGCCCCGCGCCGCCGCGCCGCCGCTGGCGAGGGGGCGCCGGCGAAGGAGCCGGTCGTCGTCGAGTACGCCCGGTCCTTCTTCCCGGTCCTGCTGGCCGTGCTGGTGCTGCGCTCGTTCGTCGTCGAGCCGTTTCGGATCCCGTCCGGCTCGATGATGCCGACCCTGCTGGTCGGCGACTTCATCCTCGTGAACAAGTATGCCTACGGCCTGCGCTGGCCGGTCCTCGACAGCAAGTTTCTCGATCTGGGCGAGCCCGAGCGGGGCGACGTCGCGGTCTTCCGCTTCCCCCAGGATCCGCGCACCGATTACATCAAGCGCATCGTCGCGGTCCCCGGCGACGAGATCCACTACCGTGGAAAGACCCTCTACATCAATGGCGAGGCGCAGCCGCAGACGCCGCTCGGGCGCTACACCGGGGTCGGTTCGAGCACGGCGCTGAAGGGGACGATCGAGGCCGTCGAGGACCTCACCGGGGTCGAGCACCGGATCCTCGTCGACCCGACCCGGCCGGACTTCCCGCCGATGTGCCGGGAGTTCGCCTATGGTCCGATCGAGGTGCCGCCGGGCTACTATTTCGCGATGGGCGATAACCGCGACAACAGCAACGATAGCCGCTGCTGGGGTCTGGTGCCGGAGGCCAATCTGGTCGGCAAGGCCTTCGCGATCTGGATGCATTGGGATGGCCAGCGCGACGGCCTCCCGATCGATTGGGGGCGTATCGGTAACGGAATCGACTAGCCGTGGGAGGCGACGATGGTGCAGAGGCTTGCGCGACAACGTGGGATTGGGATGATCGCAGTGTTGCTCTGGGTGCTCGTGGCCGGCGGCATCGCGACAGTGGCGCTACGCCTCGGTCCGCTCTACATGGAGTTCCTGACGGTGCGCTCGGTCATGAACGCGCTCGCCGAGGACCCGCAAGCGCGCGGCACGAGCAGCCGGGAACTGGCCCGCATGGTCACCAGTCGGCTCGACGTCAATCAGGTGGCCCATGTGCAGGGGTCGGACTTCAGCTATGGGCGCCCGTCGGCGGGCGAGGGTACGGACGTCGCCGTCGCATACGAGGTTCGCCGGCACCTCGGTTTCAATGTCGATGCGGTCGTGATGTTCGACCACCGCGTGACGATCCCGCCGAAGTGACGGTCGACCTGCGCATCCTGGCCCGTCGCCTGGGCCATCGCTTCCGCGATGAGGACCTCGTGGTCCAGGCCCTGACCCATCGCAGCGCCAGCAGCCGGAACAACGAGCGCCTGGAATTCCTCGGCGACGCGTTGCTCGGCCTGATCATCGCCGAGGTGCTTTGGCAGCGTTTTCCCGACGCCTCCGAGGGCGACCTCAGCCGGCTGCGCGCCTCGCTCGTCAACAAGGAGATGCTGGCGCACCTGGCCCGGGGCCTCGCCCTCGGCGACTACCTGGTCCTCGGCCCCGGGGAGCTGCGCACCGGTGGCCATGGCCGCGATTCGATCCTCGCCGATGCCCTGGAGGCGGTCTTCGCCGCCGTCTATCTCGACGCCGGCTTCGACGCCGTGCGCCGGGTGATCCTCGGGATCTTCGAGGAGGCCCTGGCCGAGACGCGGGACGACCAGGTCGACAAGGACCCCAAGACGCGCCTCCAGGAGCGGCTCCAGGCCGACAAGCGGCCGCTGCCCGAGTACGAGGTCCTCGGCATCGACGGGAGCCAGCACGCCCAGGTCTTTCGCGTGCGCTGCCGGCTGCCGGACGATGGTAGCGAGGTGCGTGGCGATGGCACCAGCCGCCGGCGCGCGGAGCAGGCCGCGGCCGAATCCATGCTGAGGTCCCTCGACGATGCCGACTAACCGCAGCGGCTACATCGCGATCATCGGCCGCCCCAACGTCGGCAAGTCGACGCTGCTCAACGGGTTCCTCGGCCAGAAGCTCGCGATCACCTCGGACAAGGCGCAGACGACCCGCCACACGATCCTCGGTATCAAGACCCGGCCCGATGGTCAGCTGGTCTTCGTCGACACGCCGGGCATCCACCGCCGCGGGGCCGGCGCGCTCAACCGCTACCTCAACCGCGCCGCGCTGACGACGATCGGCGAGGTCGATCTGGTGCTCTTCGTCGTCGAGGCCGATCGCTGGACCGACGAGGACGACAAGGCCCTGCAGGCCATCGCCGAGGCCGGTGCGCCGGCCATCGCCGTCGTCAACAAGGTCGACCGCTTGCGGGACAAGACCCGACTGCTGCCGTATCTCGACCGGCTCGCGGGGCGCTACGCCTTCCGCGAGCTGGTGCCCGTCTCGGCGACCCGCGGCGATCAGGTCGAGCGGCTCGAGACGCTCGCCCTCCAGGCACTGCCGGAGCGCGAGCCCCTCTTCCCGGAGGATCAGATCACCGATCGGCCGGAACGCTTCTTCGCCGCCGAGTTGGTGCGCGAGCAGCTGATGCGCCGCTACGGCGAGGAGCTGCCCTACCAGACGGCCGTCGAGATCGAACGCTTCGAGGAGGAGCCGGGCGGCCGCTACCGGATCCACGCGCTGATCTGGGTGGAACGCCCGGGCCAGAAGGCGATCATCATCGGCGAGCGGGGCGAGGCCCTGAAGGCCGCCGCCAGCGAGGCGCGCCAGCAGATGCAGCGACTCTTCGAGCGGCCCGTGCATCTGGAGGTCTGGGTCAAGATTCGCAAGAGCTGGTCCAGTGACGAGTCGGCGCTCGCCAGCCTCGGCTACCGCGAACGCTGACGTGGGTGCCCGCGGGGTCGCACCCCGGCGATGAGCGCACCATCGGCGGGGCACCTGGAGCGCTGCCTGCTGCTGCATCGGCGCGACTTCAGCAACACGAGCCTCTTGGTCGAGGTCTTCTCGGCCGCCCACGGACGGTTCCCCGCCGTCGCCAAGGGGGCGCGGCGCGGGCGCGCCCCGACCGCCGCGCTGTTGCAGCCGTTCCAGCCATTGTGGCTCGCCTGGAGCGGGCGCGGCGAGGTGCGCACGCTGGGCAAGGTCGAGGCCGCTGGGGCCCCGCTGACCCTGCGGGGCGATGCCCTCTACTGCGGCTTCTACCTCAACGAACTCCTGATGCGGCTCCTCGCGCGCCAAGACCCGCACGAGGACCTCTTCGCCTTCTATGTCGCGGCCCTCGAGGACCTGGCCAATGGTCAGGGGCTCGACCGGGTGCTGCGGCGCTTCGAGCTGCGCCTGCTCCAGGTCCTCGGCTACGGCTTGGTGCTCGATCGCGAGGCCGACACCGGCCGCCCGGTCAGCCCCGCAGGCCGCTACTGCTACGTCCCGGAGCGCGGCATCGTCGCGGCGATCGACGGGACGCCGGACGAGACCCTGTCCGGCGCGACCCTGCTGCGGCTCGCCGCCGAAGAGCCGCCCGAGGGCGGGCAGATCCGCGAGGCGCGGCGCCTGTTGCGTGCGGCGCTCGCCCCGCACCTTGGCCCGCGACCGCTCGCCAGCCGCGAGTTCTTCCGCCGGGTGCGGGGGGCATGATCCAAAAAGCGGCAGTTGGACGGTGCCCGAGGTGCGCCGCGCGGGGTGTCCGGCAAGGCGCAAGGAGGCGCAATAGCCAGGCTATTGCAACGACTTGCAACACCGCCGGGCGCCGCGCGCGACGTGGATCGGGTGCCGTAGCGGCCTTCACCGAGTGGGTGAGCAGGACTCACGTAGAGCCTCCGCGCGATTTCAACCACTTGAATCCATGATGAAGCGGTCAACTGCCGTTTTTAGGATGATAGGGGCCTTGGCCGGTCGGGTCGGCGCTGCGTCACCCGAGATCGGCCTTCGCGGATACCGCGTCGCTGGCCGTCGGGTTACGCCCCGGGGGGCTAACCCGACCTACAGGCTCGCGCAGAGACGCGGAGGCGCAAAGTGAAGAGAAATCATTGGTCGATGTCACCAGTACGCTCCTCTTCTCCTGCTCTGCGCCTTTGCGTCTCTGCGCGAGATGTCTTTTTCGGGTGCCCGGTGGAGGCGCGTCGGGTTACGGCGCGCGCAACCTGTCATTTCTGATAAAAGGCCGTGCGGTGCGCCTAACCCGACCTACGGCCCCGGCGAAGGTCGGCACGGCGCTTGCCGACGGACCACAGGCTGGCCGCGCGCCGTGACCCGACAGCGGCCTTGGCGGATACGGCGTCGCCGGCCGCCGACGCCGAGCGGCGTCGGCGCGACTTGCTGGTAGAATCCGCACCGTCATCCGTAGTCCATCGGAAGCCGCTGATGCCTCGCGAAACCCTGACCCTCGTCATCGCCACCGGCCATGGGGCCGGCCTCGAACCCCTGACCCGGCATCGCACCAAGGCGGCGGTCCCGTTCGGCGGCAAGTTTCGGATCATCGACTTCACGCTGGCCAACTGCCTGCACTCGGGGCTGCGCCAGGTCTTGGTGCTGACCCAGTACAAGTCGCACTCGCTGCAGAAGCACCTGCGTGACGGCTGGTCGCTCTACAACCCGGAGATCGGCGAGTACATCACCCCTGTGCCGCCGCAGATGCGCCAGGGTTCGGACTGGTATGCCGGTCCCTTCGATGCCATCTGCCAGAACCGCTATCTGCTCGAGCGCAGTCAGGCGCGGCAGGTGTTGATCCTCGAGGGCGATCTGATCTATCGGATGGACTACGCCGAGATGATCCGCTTTCATCGCGAGCGCGCCGCCGCGGTGACGCTCGCGGTGCGCGAGGCGCGGCGCGACGAGTCGCCCGGGCGCATCGCGGTGCCGCTCGGCGAGGACGACCGCGTCATGCCGTTGGCGGAACGCTCGGCCGCCGACGGCGATCCGGTGCAACTGACGATGGGCGCCTACCTCTTCGACAAGGACTACCTGCTCGCGGAGTTGACGCGCCTGTCGATCGGCGATGACGAGGACAACGCCCTCGATGCCGACGAGGTCGCCCGTCTCGCCGAGAACGGCCGCGTCTTCGGCTATCGCTTCGGCGGCGAGCGCGGTCGCGTGACGCCGGACCGCTATTGGTGTGACCCGAGCTCGATCGATGCCTACTACCAGGCGACGATGGCCCTGCTCAACAGCCAGGCGCCGCTCGACCTCTACCAGAGCGACTGGACCATCTACACCCATCAGGGCCAGTATCCGCCAGCGCGCACGGTGCCGGGGGCCTCGGGAACCGAGGGGATCTTCGTCAACTCGATGCTCGCCGCCGGTGCCCTGATCAGCGGCGGCGGGGTCAATCAGTCGGTGCTCTTCCCGCGGGTGCGGGTACGCGACGGGGCCATCGTCGAGGAGGCGGTCCTCTTCGGCGGGGTCGAGGTCGGCGAGGGCGCCCATCTGCGTCGCTGCATCATCGACAAGGACGTCGTGGTACCGCGCGGCACCCAGATCGGCGTGGATCCGAGGGCCGACCGGGAGCGCTATGCGGTGTCGCCGCAGGGCGTCGTCGTCATCCCGAAGGGTTTTGCGTTCTAGGCGGGGGGTGCTCGTGGAGTCGGCGCGCCTCGCGGCCGTCTATCGCGTCCTCTATGGGACCTACGGGCCGCAGCACTGGTGGCCCGGGGACTCGCCGTTCGAGGTCATGGTCGGGGCGGTGCTGACGCAGAATACCGCCTGGAGCAATGTCGAGCGCGCCCTGGCGCGACTGACCGAGCGCATCCCGCTCACCGCCGAGGCCATCCTGGCGCTCGGCCACGAGGCCTTGGCCGAGGCGATCCGCCCGGCCGGCTATTTCAACGTCAAGGCCCGTCGGCTGCGGGCCTTTTGCCACGCCTTCGTCGCGGACGGCGGGTTGACGGGGCTCTCCGGGCTCGACACGCCGACCTTGCGCGAGCGGCTGCTCGCCGTCAACGGGGTCGGACCCGAGACGGCCGATGACATGCTGCTCTACGCCTTCGAGCGCCCGGTCTTCGTCGTCGACGCCTATACCCGCCGGCTCTTCGCCCGGCTCGGGCTCCTCGCCGGCGACGAGGGCTACGAGACCATCCGCCACGCCTTCGAGCGGGCGCTCGGTGCCGATACGGCACTCTTCAACGAATACCACGCGCTGATCGTGCGCCACGCCAAGGCCGCCTGCCGCACCCGGCCGCGCTGCGCCGGTTGCTGTCTGAACGCACACTGTCCGGCGGCCTCCTGAGTTCCGCGCCTCCCAGGGCGCGGCTTGCGCTACCCTGGTGGGACCTCATAGGCCGCGCATCGCGGCCGTTCGCAGCCCGGCGGCCTGCGGTTCGGCGATCGCGGCGCGGACCTGCGCGAGCAGACGCGGCTTGTCGGCGCCGAGGGTACCCTTGAGCACGAGCCAGTTCGACGCGTGATCGGCGCGGAAGATGGTACGGCGCAGCTCGAGGGCGCCGAGGAAGCGCTCCAGTTCGCGAAACAGGCCGACGCGCGGCAGCGGCCGCCAGTCGGGCCAGGCGGCGCGCAGGCGGGTGCCGCCGTCCGCGACCATGAGGACCAGCGTCGAGAGGTACTCGGGGGCGGTGGCGTTGATCAGGCGGGCGGAGTTGTCGGCGTGCTGGTCGCTGAGCGTCGCGCCGCCCAGGCCGTTGATGATCATCACCGAGCGGCGGATGTCGGCCTCGCCGAGCTTGTCGAGGGCCGCGCCGGTCGAGGCGCTGGTCTCGCCCTTGGCGACCCGGGCGAGGACCTGATCATCGCCGGATTCGGCGCCGAGATAGACCCGCGTCAGTCCGGCGTCGCAGAGCTCGTGCAGCTCTGCCACGGACTTGCGGCGCAGATTGCGCGCCAGGCAGTAGCTGGAGACGCGGTGCACGGCCGGCAGATGCTGGCGGATCGCCGCCAGATAGTCGAGCAACCGCCCGGTCGGCAGCGCCAGCGCATCGCCGTCGGCGAGGAACACCCGCCGCACGTCGTCGCCCAGGCGCTCGCCGATCCGGCGGATCCCCTCCAGGACCTCCGCCGCCGGGCGGGCGCGAAAGCGCTTCTGGGGCGCCGTGTACATCTCGCAGAAGGTGCACCGGTTCCAGGAGCAGCCGTCGGTCACCGGCAGGATCAGCGAGCCGGCCTCGCTCGGCGGCCGGTAGACGGGCTCGACATAGCGGATCAGCGGTTCAGGGTCCAGCGGCTGGTCCTCCCGGGTCGTGCGGTGGTGCAGCGAACGACGGGCCGAGGCGGCGTCGCTCGCTGTCCAGGCCGCTAGCCGTTCATCCAGAGGTGCACGAGGATGCTCGCGACATAGCCGGCGGCGATCGCCGGCGTCCACTTCAGGTGGCCGAAGAAGGTGTACTTGCCGCGCGCCTGCCCCATCAGTGCGACGCCGGCCGCCGAGCCGATCGACAGCAGCGAGCCGCCGACGCCGGCGGTCAGCGTCACGAGCAGCCACTGGGCCTGCGACATATCCGGATTCATCGTCAACACCGCGAACATCACCGGGATGTTGTCGACGATCGCCGAGATCACCCCGACGGCGATGTTGGCCGCTGTCGGCCCCCATTCGCTGTACATGACCTCGGAGGCCAGGCCCAGATAGCCGATGAAGCCCAGGCCGCCGACGCAGAGCACGACGCCGTAGAAGAAGAGCAGCGTATCCCACTCGGCCTTGGCGACCTTGTTGAAGACGTCGAACGGCTGGGCGGCCTCCAGTCGTTCGTTCTTCTCCAGTTCGCCGCGGTCGCAGAACTCCCCGTTCGGGCCGCATTCCCTCAGATAGGTCATCCGCAGGTAGAAGCCGAAGAACTGGAGGTAGCCCAGACCGGTGAGCATGCCGAGCACGGGTGGCAGGGTCAGGAAGTTGTGGAACGCGACCGCGGTGGCGATCGTGAGGAAGAAGAGCAGGATGATGCGCCGGGCGCCGCGGCGCATCGGTGCCGAGGCCGATGTGGCCTCGGGCTTCACATCCGGTACCGCGAAGTGCATCAGCGCCGCCGGCACGAGGAAGTTCACGAGCGACGGGACGAAGAGCTGGAAGAACTCGAAGAACTCGACCATCCCCTTCTGCCAGACCATCAGGGTCGTGATGTCGCCGAACGGGCTGAAGGCGCCGCCGGCGTTGGCGGCGACGACGATATTGATGCAGGCGAGGGTGACGAAGCGGGTGTTGTCGCCGCCGACCGCGAGCACGACCGCGCACATCAGCAGGGCCGTCGTCAGGTTGTCGGCGACCGGCGAGATGAAGAAGGCCAGGATGCCGGTCATCCAGAACAGGGCGCGGAAGCCGAAACCGCTGCGGATCAGCCAAGCGCGCAGCGCATCGAAGACGCGCCGCTCCTGCATGGCGTTGATGTAGGTCATCGCCACGAGCAGGAACAGCATCAGCTCGGCGTATTCGAGCAGGTTGTGGCGCACGGCCTCCTCGGCCGCGTGGCCGAGGTCATGGGTCGTGTAGACGAGGGCGATCAGCGCCCAGATGATCCCGGCGGCGATGATGACCGGCTTGGACTTGCGCAGGTGGAGGAATTCCTCGGCCATCACCAGGAGGTAGGCGAGGACGAAGATGGCGAGGGCGATGAAGCCCACCGGGTGGCCGGTCAGATCGATCCGCTCCGTGCCGTCGGAGGCCCAGCCCATGGCCGGCAGGGCGAGCAGGATGATCAGGGACAAACGACTGATTTTTTGGGACATCGGTTTAACCCAATAGCAACTTCATCTGCGATACGCCAACTCAATGAAGGGGCGAGGTCGCGGAGAGTAGCAGATTTGGTTCTACCGGTCCTGGGGGAATGTCGCTGGGGCCTCGTCGCGTGCGCGGAGGGTCTCGAAGGGATCGGGTGCGGTACGGCGATGGCCGGCATCGCGCAGCCGGGTCAGGTAGTCCTGCCAGAGCGGCTGCCAGGCGCGGCCGAGCTTGTAGAGATAGACCCAGTCGAAGAGGCCGGAGTCGTGACCGTCGTCGAAGCGGATCTTGACGGCGTAGGTGCCGACCTGGTGCAGATCCGCGATGTTGACCCCTTCCTTGCCGACCTGCAGCCTGGCCTGCGCCGGGCTGTGGCCGCGCACCTCGGCCGACGGCGAGTAGACGCGCAGGTACTCGCACGGCAGCCGGAAGCGGGCGCCGTCGTCGAAGTGGATCTCCAGGACCCGGGAGCGCCGATGGAGCTGGATATCGGTCGGCAGCGGATGGTCGGCCATGGGTCTCGATGCCTCCTGGCGGTGCGTGCCGCCAGCGCGGGATCAGGCGATGTCTTCGGCGACAGCCGGTCCCAACAGGGGCGCGGATTCGGGCCAACCCAGCGTGTGGCGCTGGATCAGGTCGGCCAGCATGTCCATGTGCGCCTCGCCATCGTTGAGACACGGGATGTAGCCGTAGGTCTTGCCGCCGGCCCCGAGGAAATACTGGCGGTTCTCCTCGCCGATCTCCTCGATCGTCTCCAGGCAGTCGGCGGCGAAGCCTGGACAGACGACGTGCACCGACTCGACGCCCGCTGCGCCCCACTCCTTGAGGACCTCGTCCGTGTAGGGCTTGAGCCACTCCTTGTTGCCGACGCGCGATTGGAACGAGAGCTGCCAGCGCTCGCGGGCGAGACCGAGCCCCTCGCTGACCAGCCGCGCCGTCTTGTGGCACTGACAATGGTAGGGGTCACCGTTGAGGAAATAATCCTTCGGGATGCCGTGGAAGGAGAACAGCAGCCGCTGCGGCTCGCCATGCTGGTTCCAGTAGGCCTGTACGCTCTCCACCAGCGCCGCGATGTAGGCCGGCTCATCGTGATACTGGGTGATGAAGCGCATCTCCGGCAGCCAGCGCCAGCCGGCCAAGGCCCGCGTGACGGCATCGAAGGTGGAGCCGGTCGTCGTCCCGGAATACTGGGGGTAGAGCGGTAGCACCAGGAGACGGCGGATGCTGGCATCACGGAGTCTGTTCAGGGCCGAGACGATCGACGGATTGCCGTAGCGCATCCCGAGCTCGACCTGCACGGAGCCGGCCAGGCGTGCGTCGAGCCGCTGCTGGAGGGCCGCGGCCTGGCGCTGCGAGATCGTCAGCAGCGGCGAGCCCTGCTCGGTCCAGACGGATTGATAGGCCTTTGCCGAACGCGCCGGGCGCACCCGCAGGATGAAGCCGTGCAGGATCAGCCACCAGATGAAGCGCGGCCCCTCGATGACGCGCGGGTCGGCGAGGAACTCGGTCAAGTAGCGGCGCACGGCGGTCGTGGTCGGCGCATCCGGGGTGCCGAGGTTGATCAGCAGGACGCCGAGCGGGTGGGCGGAATCGTGGCTGAAGCCGATGACGTTCTGAAACTTCATTTGTTGAATCTCGGGGCTGTCGATCATCCGTATCCAGCCCCCGGCCTGACGGTACGGCACGACGAGGGGTCGATCCGGGATACATCCGATCCGCGTAGCGAGGGCCTTGCCCGTCGGCGTCACCCAGCTGTCCTGATCGGCAATTCTACTTGTCGGCCTATGGCTTGTCAGGCACCGGACGGCGGGCCTCGCTCCGCTCGGCGCGGGCGGCCTCGGGGGC
>NZ_NRRW01000011.1 GCF_016583835.1 Thiococcus pfennigii
CGCGCTTTCAGCGCCTGCGCCGGCGCCACTCGGCGGTGGAGTCGGCGATCAATGCGCTGGAGGCCCACGGCCTGGACCGCTGCCCGGATCACGGCCTCGACGGCTTCATGCGCTACGTCGCCTTGGCGGTGGTGGCGCGCAACCTCCATCGCCTCGGGGCGATCCTGCTGGCCAACGACAAGGCGGAGGCCGAGCGGCGCCGACGAAAGCGCGCCGCCTGAGCGCCTCGCGCGGGCCATCGGGGCCGATCCGAGGGACGGGTCTGTCCAATGGACGCGGAAGATGAAAGCAATTCACATCGCCCCCCCGTATTCCTCGCTGACGGCCTCGATCCGAATGAAAAGCCGCCGCCGGGGCGGCATGAGGCCAGCGGTTTTTTTGAATTCAACGGGGTTTTCTTCCAGGCACTATCTACGCCCGTTACGGCGTGGCCCATGCCTGGCTGGTCGACCCCAAGCGCCGCACCCTGGAGGCCTACGCGCTCGATGGCGGAGAATGGCAACTGCTCGCCGAGGCATCCGGGAACGACACCATCGCCGTTGCCCCCTTCGACGCCTTGCGGCTCGATCTGAGCAACCTCTGGAGCTGAATCGGGTAGCTACCGAAGACGCGAAGACCACTAAGTGACGATTCAAAAACAACCGGCGCATCTTCTTTTGAACTACGAAACACGCGAAAGGGCAGAATACACGCGGGAGAATCTGCCGTTTTCTTTCGCGATTTTCGCGCATTTCGTAGTTTCTTGTCTTCCGCGGGCTTGTATCGGTTGTTCATGCAGCGTTCCTATGAATCGTTCTTTTGCTTCGAGGTCTTCGGGGTGAGCTTAGACCCGGAGGGATGGACGACTGCCATGCAACCTGCCTACAAGCAAACGCTGTACGAACAGCTCGAATCGCTACCCGAGGGCTTGACGGGTGAAATCCTCAATGGGCAGTTGCATGCGCAACCACGCCCATCCGGCCCGCATGGGCGCGCGAGCGTCGTCCTGGATCGCCTCATCGGTCGCAGCTATGACGATGGCGACGGCCCGGGCGGCTGGTGGCTGTTCATCGAGCCCGAGGTGCACTTCGTGCGCGACGTCGAGGTGGCGGTGCCCGACCTCGCCGGCTGGCGGCGCATACGAATGCCGCGGATCCCGGAAGGTCATCGCTTCGAGGTCGTCCCGGATTGGGTGTGCGAGATCCTGTCTCCCTCGACAGAGAGCAAGGATCGCGAGATCAAGATGCCCCTCTACGCCCATTACGGCGTGGCCCATGCCTGGCTGGTCGACCCCAAGCGACACACCCTGGAGGCCTACGCGCTCACGAACGGAGAATGGCACCTGCTCACCGAGGCATCAGGCAACGACACCATTGCGGTCGCGCCCTTCGACGCCCTGCAGCTCGATCTGGGCAACTTATGGAGCTGAAGGCGAAGCAAGAAGGGAAGCTAGAACGTGCAAAAGGATCCGCTAAGCGCCTCCGTGATCGGAGCCGCGATCGAAGTAAACCGGCATCTGGGCCCCGGCCTGCTGGAATCGACCTACGAAGCATGCCTCGCCCACGAGTTGCAACAGCGAGGCATCGAAATTCAACGCCAGGTACCCTTGCCGGTTCTCTACAAGGGTGTCAGCCTGGAGTGCGGCTATCGAATCGACATCATGGTCGAAGACCGCTTACTTCTGGAGCTAAAGGCCGTCGACCGGGTCTTGCCGATCCAAACCGCGCAGATCTTGACGTACATGCGTTTGGCCTCCGTCAATACAGGGTTGCTGATCAACTTCAACGTGACGCGGTTGGCCGACGGCGTGCAGCGTTTCAAGCTTTGATTTTTTTCACCTTTGATTTTTTTCACCACAGAGGACACAGAGCGCACAGAGAATGGGAAATAACGATCTTGCTCCTGCTCTGTGTTCTCTGTGTCCTCTGTGGTTCAATCTCTTACCTGATGTGCCCTCGGTGGTTCAATCTCTCAACCGATGTGTCCTCTGTGGTTCAACCTCTCACCTGATTGAACCGGGTCAACCACCGTCGCGGGGATCAGGGTCCGGTCTGCTACTGGGCGAGCGCCGCGTGCGATAGCCAGAGGAGCGTCGGTTCCTCGTCGGCGCCGAGTTCGCCGGCACGGGCGACGACGAGGCCTTCGTCCGCCGGCCAGGTCGCGGTCGTCCCGTCAGCCCCGGTCTCGGGCGCCCCGAGGCGGCGCGTCAGCCAGGCGAGGAGCCGGGCGTGGTAGCCGCGGCGGTAGTCGATCTTGGCCGCCATCAGGCCTTCATCGCCATAGTAGAGGACCAGGCGGCGTGACGGGATGCTGTTGAAGGTGCCGATCTCGGCCCCGCAGAGACGATTGCCGAACGGCGTCGCCGCCGCCCCGCAGCGCAGATCGACCTTGGGGAAGCGCTCGCGCACGGCGGCCTCGTCGAACCCCGCGTAGAGCCGCTCGGGCGCCAGGTTCAACGCCGGCTTGCCGAACAGCATCAACAACACCGTATCGGTGCGCCACTGGCCATCATCGGTGAAGACCAGCCAGTAGAAAGGCCCGAAGACGATCGCGAGCAGCAGGAGCTTCGTATAGAGGGGATGGAGGCGTGGCTTCATGGCCGCGCATTCTAACGCAGATGGCGCATTCCCACCGCCTGAGAATCCAATCGTACGACCTGCTGACCGGGCCCGCCGCCGCACCACCTGCGTGGCCCTTGGACTTTGGCGCCCGGAGCGGGCACAATCGTCCCATCGCGACCCGGGACACTGCGGCGGTCCACGCCGGCGTGCCCTGCCCACATCCGCAACGTCCATGACCCAACACAGCCGTACACGAGATTGCGCAAACAAGATCGTGGCACCGACGCGATTGGTCCCATGCGGCGTCGCGCGACCCGGCGTTCGACTTGGCGCCCCCACCACGACGCCTCCCCGGCCCTCAGGCTGGCGACCTGCCGGCTAGAGCCGCCATGTCAGAATCCGCACCACGCGCCCGAGACCGACCGCGGCCCGCTGCCGAGGCGGAGCGCGGCCCGATGTCGCAAAGACCGGCGCGGAGATTCGCGCCATTCGGCCTCGGCCTGGTGGCCCTCGCACCATCGCTGACACTGATCGGCTGGGCGTTCGTCGAGCGGCCGCCCGCCGCCTCCCTGGCCGAGCCGCCGCTGCTCGTCGCGGGGGCATCGGGCCTCCTCGCAGCGCTCGGGCTCGGTCTGCTGCGCCGCCGGCGAGCGCGCCCCAGGCCGCCGGCCGTGCCGGCGGTCGCGACCGCCAGCCCCGCGCCGGATGCGCGCTGCGCTCGTTGCGAAACCCTCACCGCCATGCTGCGCGCAGCCAACGAGGCGATCATCCTCTGCGCGACCAACGGCCGGATCGAGATCTTCAACCCGGCCGCCGAGATGCTCTTCGGCTGTCTCGCCGAGGAGGTCGTCGGCCAGCACTTCGACAGCCTCGTCGACCACAGCCCGGACGATTCGACCCCGCTCGCCCTAGCGTTGCTCGCCGCCGAGGTCGACGGCCACGCCGTGCACGAAGCGCAGGCCCGCCGCCACGGCGATCGGCCCTTCCCGGCACGCCTGCGGCTGCACCGGTTGGACGCCGGTCGACACCGCCGGGTGCTGATCTTCGCCGAAGACCTCGCGATGCACGAGCAACAAGAGGGCCAGGCGGCCTACCTGCGCCGCCACGACCTGCTGACCGGACTGCTCAATCGCCGCGAGTTCGAGCGACGCGTCGAGGCCGCGCTGCGCGATCCGGCCGGGCGACGCCAACCGCGGGCCCTCTGCCACCTCGACGTCGACCAGTTCAAGATCATCAACAGCACCTGCGGACATGCTGCCGGCGATCGGCTGCTCCAGCAACTCGCGCTACTGATCGAGAACAGACTCGGCGAGAAGACGTCCCTCGCTCGCATCGGCGGCGACGAGTTCGCGGCCTTCTTCAGCGGACGGGACGGCGATGAGGTCCTCGCCATCTGCGAGGAGTTGCAGCAAACCGTACGCAACTTCCTGTTCACCTGGTGCGACCAGTCGTTCGACGTGGCGGTCAGCATCGGCCTGATCGCCTTCACGGCCGACGAGGAGACCGCCTCCTCGGCCTTGAGCAAGGCGGACATCGCCTGCCACACGGCCAAGCACAACGGCCGCGACCGCCTGCACGTCTACAGCGACGGCGACGCCGAGTTGATCCGACACCACGGCGACATGCACATGGTCTCGGCCATCACCCGGGCGCTGAGCGACGGGCGTTTCCGGCTCGTCGCCCAACCGATCGTCGCCCTTCAGGGCGAGACACCCGAGCCGCCCCACTACGAGATCCTGGTGCGGATGCTCGACGAGACCGGCCAGGTCGTGATACCCGGTCGCTTCATTCCGGCCGCCGAGCGCTACATCCTGATGCCGGCGGTCGACCGCTGGGTCATTCATCGGATACTCAGCACCCAGGCCGATAACCTGCGCGCCTGGCACGCCCGCTATCCGGACCGTTTCCTGTTCGCCATCAACCTCTCGGGCACGTCGCTCGGTGACGAGGGTTTCCTCAGCTATCTGAAACGCCAGTTCGCCGACTGGGCGGTGCCGTTCGCGAGCATCTGCTTCGAGATCACCGAGACGGCCGCCGTCCGGAGCCTCGAACGGGCGCGGGCGCTGATGGAGGAACTCGCCGGCCTCGGCGTCCGATTCGCCCTCGACGATTTCGGCACCGGGCTCTCCTCCTACGGCTATCTGCGCGACCTGCCCGTCAGCCTTCTGAAGATCGACGGCGCCTTCGTGCGCGGCCTGAGCGACGACCCGGTCAATCGGGCGATGGTCGAATCGATCAACCAGATCGGTCACGTCCTGGGCCTGCAGACGATCGCCGAATGGGCCGAGGACGGTGCCGCGATCGAGGCCCTTCGCGCGCTGGGCGTCGACTACGCCCAAGGCTACGGGGTCGGCGCCGCCCTGCCCGTCGATGGTTTCCAAATCCGCTTTCCCACCACCGCCAGCGATGTCCAATCTGCATCAAGTCGTTGATCGCGCCACCCAGCTCATCGAACGCCTCGAACAGCTCCTACCGCCGATCCCAACCGCTCCGGACTGGGACGCCCACGCCTTTCGCTGGCGCACGGCCAACGGGCGCGGTTGGCTCCAGGCCGTGCACGCGCCGCACGAGCTGCCGCTCGATGACATCCGGTGTCTCGATCGCCAGAAGGCCGAGATCCTGCGCAACACCCGCCAGTTCCTGGCCGGGCGTGGCGCCAACAACCTGCTCTTGTGGGGCTCGAGGGGCACTGGCAAGTCATCGCTGATCAAGGCCGTCTTCACCGAGCTGCGCGCCGAGGGCCTGCGCCTGATCGAGGTCGACAAGGACGACCTGATCGACCTGCCCGACATCCTTGACCTGATCCGCCACCGCGAGGAGCGCTTCATCGTCTTCTGCGACGACCTCTCGTTCGAGGCCAGCGAGTCCGGCTACAAGGCCTTGAAGGCCGTCCTCGACGGTTCGATCAGCGCACCACCGGCCAACCTGCTGATCTACGCGACGTCCAATCGCCGCCACCTGCTGCCGGAGTTCCAACAGGAGAACCGCCAGGCGCGGGTCGTCGACGGCGAGATCCACCTCGGCGAGGCGATCGAGGAGAAGATCTCGCTCTCCGACCGCTTCGGCCTGTGGTTGTCCTTCTATCCGTTCACGCAGGATCAGTACCTCCAGATCGTGCGTCATTGGCTCGCCCGGCTGGGGGCGCCGGCCGGCGCGCAGGCCGCTGCCGAGGTCGAGCGCGCGGCGCTCCAGTGGGCACAACAGCGCGGCTCGCGCAGCGGGCGCACGGCCTGGCAATTCGCCCGCGACTGGGTCGGGCGGATCGGCTGACGGGCGGCGCCGCGCCCGTCAGCGTCGGGCGAAGAAGCTGTGCCCCTGATAGCCGAGCAGGACCCCGTCGGGCAGGATCTCCAGCACCTCGAAACCCTCGCGGGTGCGCTCGCCCTCACCGTAACGCAGCGAATTGATCACGATGAAACGCCGCGGCGGCAGCGGATCGTAGACGTGGGCCGTGACTCGGAAGGCCGGTAGGCCGGCCTGCAACGCCTCCGGCAGGCGCCGTTGCCGCGGATCATCGGCCGGCGTCGTCCCGGCACCGCTCTCGGGCGTGGCGGCGGGCTGGTCGGACGAACCGACACCGAGCCCCTGCTCGTGCCGCAGTTGCTCCTTGAAGGAGGCGATGTCCTCGACCAGATCGGCCGGGATCGGCGGCGACGCCACCATCGGCCGGGGGGCGGTGGCGACCACCTCGGGCGGTGGCGGGCTCGGGCGGGCCGGAGGCTCGGCCCCGGGGGCGAGCGGGCCGTAGCGCTGCTCCTCGGTGACGACGGCCTGGGCCGGCTGCGCGCCGACCACGGCCGCGGGTGGGCTGCTGGAGCGGCCTTCGGCGAGCATGTCGGGGGCGGGCGAGATCGCCGGGCTGGGCACCGGCGCACGCAGGGCCGCATAGAGGGCGATCGCGACCGCCAGGAAGGCCAGCCCGACGGCCAGCAGGACCCAGGGATTCGGCCGCGACGCGGGCGGTTCCTCGATCAGGAGGTTGGTATGGATCCGCGGGACCTGCCCGAGGGCCCGCTCCTGCTCGGAGCGTTTCAGTGCCTCGAGGATGAAGGACATGGCTCAGCTGGCCTCGAGAAGCTTCGGGATGCCGGGCATCCCGACGACATTGTGGAGCTGGATCAGGGTCCGGTAGCCGGCGAGGCCATCGGGCGCCAGGCCCCGCCCCTCCTGGAAGCGCCGCAGGGCCGCATCCAGGTCGGCATCGAAGCGCCCCGAGTCGCCCCCCGCGAACCCAAGGCCCGGCGCCTGGGCGAGCAGTTGGCGCAACCAGCGGACGGCCTCGGCCGAGGAACTCGGGCCGATCAGGGGCGTGCCGACTGGCGGCGGCTGCCACAGCAGCAGGTAGCGACCCGACCAGCGACGGGCCAGGTCCGCGACGGGGATCTGCGCCGACCGCCCGTCGGGGAGATCGAGGGTCGCGGTCTCCCCGGCCAGGGCGCCCAGGGCGACGAAGCCCTCGGACCCACGGCCGGCATCGAGCTCCAGGAGCGCTGGCCGATCGAAGAACCTGAGATTGCCCCAAGTCCCGGCCTCCTCGACCTGACAGCGCAGCCCGAAGGCGGCGATCCGGCCGCAGGGGTCGGCGGCATCCAGGTCGGCAACCTGGACCCCCCAGCGGCGCAGCAGCACGCGCAGGGCCTCGGTGCGCCCCAAGGTCTCGATAGCGGCCGCTGCCTCAACGGGCGGCGACAACGACTCCGTCGCCTCGGAGGGCAGCGGCCTGATGGCCCCCACCGCCGTGACCGACTCGCCCTCCAGCCCGGTCGCTGCGCCGGCCGGCTCATCGGCCACCCCCTCGGCCGGCGGGGCCTCGGGCGGTGGCGCGACCACTGCCGGTGGCGAAGCCGGCTCCGACGCCCCGCCAAGACGCACAACCAGCCAGCGGCGCAGATCCTCCGGACCGCTGCCCGCGAGCCACTGCCAGCCCGTCCAGCCCGCGGCGAGCAGCAGGGTCAGGAGGAGGCCCGCGATGAAGGCCCGGCGTGGCGGGCGCGACGATCGGCCCCGTGGCGTCTCGGAGCCGCGCAGCTCCTTCGCGGCGCGCTCGACGAGACTGCGCGTCACCTGGAGGTCGCGCCCGACGCAGGCCCCGAGCAAGGCGCGATCGCAGAGGATGTTGACCAGGCGCGGCACCCCGCCCGAGAGGGCGTGGATCCGCTGCAGGGCCTGGCGGGAGAACAAGGGCCGCTCGACGCCGGCCACGGCCAGGCGGTGGCGGACATAGGCAGCAGTCTCGGCGGCCGTCAGCGCCCCGAGGTGGAAGCGCGCCGTGATGCGCTGGCTGAGCTGACGCAGCTCGTCGCTGTCGATCAGCGCGCGCAGCTCCGGTTGACCGACGAGGAAGATCTGCAACAGCTTGTGCTTGTTGGTCTCCAGATTCGTCAGCAGCCGCACGAGCTCCAACTCCCGCGGGCCGAGCGTCTGGGCCTCGTCGATCATCAGCACCGGCCGGCGACCCTTGGCATGGGCCTCCAGCAGATACTGGTTGAGGCGATCGATCAGCCGTTTCGTCGACTGCTCCCGGGGCGGGACCTCGATGTGGAACTCCTCGCAGATGGTCCGCAGCAACTCGGGCCCGTCCATCGCCGGGTTGAGCACCAGGGCGATCTCGACCTCGGCCGGGATCTGCTCCAGCAGGGCGCGACAGACGGTCGTCTTGCCGGTCCCGACCTCGCCGGTCAGCAACACGAAGCCGCCGCTCGCGCTGGCCCCGTAGAGCAGATGGGCGAGCGCCTCGCGATGCTGCTCGCTGAGGTAGAGGAACTCCGGATCCGGTGCGATCGAGAAGCTCGGTTCCTTGAGGCCGAAATACTTCAAATACACAGGGCGGGGTCCACGGGGGTGGCGGGGCGACGCCCGAAGGCTAGAGCCAGAGCCGGACCGGGTCAAGCCGTTACCGACCTCGTGGGTGATCGCGGCGGCGGCGCCCTTCACCGCCTATCCGCGTCGGGTCAGGCGCGCCGGCACGGCGGTCGCCGAGCAGCAACAGCCCAGCGCGCGCCGTAACCCGACGGCGGCCTCCGCAAGCGTCGCCTGCGCTCGATGGGGACCTGCTTGCGGGCGATCCGGCCCGCGGGCGCCTCAGCGCTTGAAGGCCAGGACCAGGTCCATGACGTTGGTGCCGGTCGGGCCGGTATCGACGAGGTCGCCGCTCGCCTCGAGCAGGGTACCGGCATCGGCGCGGCGCAAGGCCGTCGCTGCCGCCAGGCCGCAGTCGGCCGCCCGCGCCAGCGTCGCACCATCGACCAATGCCCCGGCGGCGTCGGTCGGCCCGTCGCTGCCGTCGGTCCCGGCCGCGAGCAGCCAGCAGTCCACGCGCCCGGCGAGCGCCGTGGCCGCCGCCAACGCCAGATGCTGATTGCGCCCACCGCGCCCGGGCCGCTCGGGCAGCCGCACCGTCGTCTCGCCACCCCAGATGTGCACGCCGGGCGGCGCGCCGGCGAGCCAGCGACCGAGTTCCACGCCGCGTGCCGCCGCATCGCCGGCGATGAAGACCGGGTGGCGATGCACGGTGAGGCCGCGCACCCGGGCGGCGGCCGCCGCACCGGCGCAGGCCTGATCGAGGGTCGCGACCAGCTCGATCGGCGGGGCCTCGCCGAGCGACGCCCCGCGCTCGGCCAGCCCTCGCCGGCCCCAGTCGGCCAACCAGGCCGGCAGGTCGAGCGCGGCGAGCCGCTCGGCGAGTCCGGGCTCGGGCACGAGCAGGCCCGAGCCGATCACGGCCGGGTCATCGCCCGGGACATCGGAGATCGCGAGCGCCCGCACGGGCCGCCCGCCGAGCCGGGACAACAGCCCGCCACCCTTGATCCGCGACAGGGCCTTGCGCACCCGGTTCACTGCCGCGATCGGCAGCCCGCTCCCGAGCAGCCAGTCGTTGGCCCGTTGCAGCTCGGCCAGGCCGAGCCCGGCGGCCGGCGCCTCGACCAGGCTCGAGGTACCGCCCGAGAGGAGAAAGAGCCAACTGCCCTCGCCCGGCGCCGCGAGCGTCGCGCCGAGCGCCTCGCCCGCCGCCAGGCTACCGGCGCTCGGCACGGGATGGCCGCCGACGACCACCGCGAGACCTCGTGCGCGGAGCCAGGGCTCGTCGAGGTGGCCTGCCTTGGAGACGACGAGCCCATTCCGCACGGCCGGCCCGAGCGCGGCGACGGCCCCCTCGGTCATCGCCTGGGCGGCCTTGCCGAGGGCAACCAGCCGAACGGGGCCGCCGATCGGTCGGGCAGCGAGGGCACGGGCCACGCAGGCGCGTCCGTCGACGGCGGCCAAGGCCGCCACCAGCAGATCGAGCAGCAAACGGCGTGGCCCCTCGGCGATCCGCTCGTCGATCCGGTGCATTGACCTGCCCTCTGGCAGCGGCGTCCCGATGCCTATATTCTCATCGCTGCTGACCCTGTCGTGAAGCCGATTCTTGAGGCGCGATGCACCGTTCACGGAGGCGAATCATGACCCAGGACTCCGCCCCGCCGCGGGTGGAGGCGGACGAGGCCGCCGAGCGCGGGCTCCCGGAGGCCCTCGCCCTGCTCCATGCGTGCAGCACCCCGGACGGATTCCTCGCCTCGCCGACCGACAACGACAACTACCGCCGCATCTGGGGCCGCGACGGCGCCATCCTCGCCCTCGCCGCGCTCCTCACCGACGACGAGGAACTGATCGCGACCGCCCGACGCACCTTCGTGACGCTGGCCAATCACCAGGGCCCGCACGGCGAGATCCCGAGCAATGTCGATCCGCTGACGCAGCGGGTCAGCTACGGCGGCACGACCGGGCGCATCGACGCCGACCTCTGGTTCCTGATCGGGTGCGGCGAATACTGGCGGGCGACCGGCGACCAGGCCTTCCTCGCACACCTGCTGCCGGCGATCGAGAAGGTCCGCTTCCTGCTCGGGGCCTGGGAGTTCAATAACCGGGGGCTCCTCTACGTCCCGCTGACCGGCGACTGGGCCGATGAGTACCTGCAGAGCGGCTACGTCCTCTACGACCAGGTCCTGTATCTGCAGGCGCAGCGGACGCTGGCCGCCATCCACTGCGACCTGCACGGCTCGCCGGACCACGGCTTGAAGGAGCGCATCGGCCGACTACGCCACCTGATCCGCGCCAACTACTGGTTCGACGGCGACCGGATCCCCGACGACGCCTATCACGAGGTCCTCTACCGCAAGGGTCTTCAGGCAGCCGACCATTGTGGCGGCCAGCACTGGATGGCCTCCTTCTCCCCCAGCGGTTACGGTTATCGCTTCGATGCCTTCGCCAACGTGTTGGTCTCGCTCCTGGAGGTGGCCGACGACGACCAGCGTCGCGAGGTCGACGACTTCATCGCGACCCGGGCGACCCTCGACGCCCTGCCCCTGCTGCCCGCGTTCCATCCGGTCATCCAACCCGTCGACGAGGACTGGAAGGACCTCCAGGTCATGTTCTCCTACACGTTCAAGAATCGGCCCTACGAGTTCCACAACGGCGGGCTTTGGCCGATGGTGACCGGCTTCTACGTCGCCGACCTCGCCGCCCGGGGTCGCGAGGAGGCCGCCCGGCGCCACCTGCGCGCGATCCATCAGGCCAATGCGCTGGCGATGGAGGGGCAGCCCTGGGCCTTCCCGGAATACGTCCACGGTCAAGCCCTGACGCCTGGCGGCACCCGCCACCAAGGTTGGAGCGCGGCCGGCGCCATCATCGGCCACCACGCGCTCGCGGGGTGCCCACCGTTTCGGATCGACGATCATGAAGCTTAGAATCATCTGGGCCGTGACCGGCCTGCTGATCGCCGCCCTGATCGCCCTCGCGCTGCACCGCGGCTGGCCGCTGCTCTTCCCGTCGGGCGAGCGGCTCGCGCCGCTCGATCCGGGCTGCGACCTACGCGCCGGCCCCTGCCTGGCCCGGTTCCCCGGCGGCGGCCTGGTGCGCCTCGCCATCGCGCCACCCACGCTGCCTGCGGCCGAGCCCTTGACGCTGAGGGTCGAGACCGAGGGCCTCGCGCCGACCCTCATCGAGGTCGACTTCGCCGGCACCGACATGGACATGGGGTTCAACCGCGTGGCGCTGGCGGCGGCCGCCCCCGAGGTCTACACGGGTCGGGCGATGCTGCCAGTCTGCGCACGGGCGCGGATGGAGTGGGAGGCGAAGGTGATGCTGCATATGCCCGATGGACTCTGGATCGCCCCCTTCCGTTTCGAGACCACGCGCGCCGGACGACACCCTTGAGCGCCCCCCGGGCGGACCCTCGGGGGGTGGGCCGGGCCGAATAGGCGTGGTCCCGATCCGGGCCGCCCAGGCCTGGCCCTCGACCTCGACAACGCCTTAGGATAAGTGGCACGGGGCCTTCGGGACCGGTGAAATGACGAGGGATTCTAGCCCCCAGCGTAACCGCCGTAGCGCAGGTGCGGGGCGGGGTCCGACCGGGGCACCGTAGGACGCCCCCGGATAGGATTGGGGCCGAACGGCCTATCGATGGAAAGCAGTAGGGAAGTGGCTGTGGACAGACCCAAGATCGGTTCAGGGCACGGGACGGCTGACCCCGCGGAGCGCAGGGTCTTCCCACGTCATCAGATCCAAATCCCCGGCCGCGTCAAGGCCGCGGATGGCATGTCGCGCGCCTGCATGGTCCGCGACTACTGCAACGGCGGGGCACTCCTTCAACTCGGTGAGCCAGGGAACGACGAACCGGGCGCCGCGGTCGGGGGGAAGGTCCGGCTCGACATCCAACTGCTCGATGTCGGTGGCCCCCGCCGGCTTCGCATCGAGGGGCAGATCGCCTGGGCACGCGGGCTCTATGCCGGCATCGCCTTCACCAATCCGTCGACGACCATCACCACCGCCTTGCAGGCCTATGACCGCGAGAAGAACACAGGCCTCACGGACAGGGGCGCCCCGCGCCGGATGGATCTGACCAATTGCCTGGCGAGGCTGCGCTACATCACGGCGAGCGCCCTGCCCGACCTCGCGCAGGAGATCCTGAACGACACGCTCGCCGGCCTGCCGGCGGCCGCCGACGGCGAGGAGTCCATCGCCGCCCGGCAGCGCATCTGGACGGAGTCGCAGACGCTCGAGGGCGCCGAGGCGCGAGAACTGCTGGCCCAGGTCCTCCTGACCCGGGCCTTCGATGCCTGCTGCCGCCCACCGCAGCCGGAGCCGGAGCCCTCCTCGGGGGGGTTCGCGTTGGTCGAACTAGACGATTTCGAACGGTGGCTGGAGGTGTCGCGCATCACCGCCCTGCTCGCCAGTCGGGTCGAGTTCGCCCATACGACCATCGGTGCACGCCTCCTGGGGGCCGACGGCGGTCGCGAAACCGATCGCCTCCCAGCCCTGGTCGCGCCGCAGCTTCTCGCCAGCGCCATCGACGAGTTCGCCAGGCAGTTGGAACTCTGCACGCCGACTCGGCAGGTCCTGTTCGAGAGCAGCCTCCGGGTCATGTGCGACCGGCTGCCGCCGCTGTACCGAGCCCTAGACGCCGAACTCGACATCCTCGGCATCCCCGCGGCCTCGCCCCCGCGTGAACGCCTGGCCACCGGTTGTCCGAACGCGGCCCGCCGCAGTCCGGTCAGGCGGACCGGCGACAGGCCTCGCAAAGGACGCGCGGCTCATCTCCCATCGCGACCCTCGGCCGACCAGCCAACGCGGGACCAGGATGCGGCGATCTCCGAGCCCGGCTCCAACCTCGTGCACGAAATGATGGCCCGCATTGGTGACACGATCGGTCTCCCCGCCGGTCGTCCCGACTGGCTCGCCCAGCTCGAAGGGCCGCTGATCGCGGAGACCAGGGCGAATCCGGGGTTCTTCCAGGACCACGACCACCCGCTGCGGGCCATCATCGACGGGCTGGCGCATCTCCAACTCTTTCGCAACTCGGCCGACGCGAGCCCCGCCGAGCAGGGGCTGCGCCAGCGCCTCGCGGCGCTGCTCGAGCCAGTGCGCGACGGCCGCGCGGATAGCGCCGCGTTGCATTCGATGGTGGCCGCGATCGCGGCCCTGACCATGGAGCTCAGCCGTCGGTATCAGCGCCGCGTGGAGCTCCTCAACGCCGCCTGCGAGGCCCGCGACCTCACGCGGCGCGCCCGCCAGGCAGTGGCCGACGAGCTCAACCGACGGTACGCCGACGCCCCGGTGCCTGCCATGGTCCCCGAGCTCCTCGACATGGGCTGGCGCGCCCTGCTGGAGCGCGATTGGCTCAATGGCCGAGGCGGGAGCGGGCCGCTCGAGGCGAGGCTGGCGCTGCTCGACGCCCTGATCGGCGCCTTGGGGGGCCGCGCCGTCGAGACCGCCCCGCCGCCGCCTCCGGCCGATCTGCTCGAGCGGGTCCTGGATACCCTGGGCGCCGCCGCGTTCGACCCCTTCCGCCGCACGGCGATGGAGGCGCGGCTGCGACGCGCGTTGCTCGCCCCTGGCGACGGCCCGGCGCCGACCCTCGTCACGATGCCCATCCAGGAGGATGGCCGCGATGCGCCCGACGCCACCGGGTGCCCGGATGGGCTGTCCGACGAGGCGTGGGCACAGGCCCTGGCGCGTTGCGCGGCGATCCGTCCCGGCGACCGGCTGCGCCTGCTCGACGAGCCGCAGGAACGATGCGATCTGCGCGTCGCCTGGGTACGCGAGGACCGCGGCCTGTTCGTGCTCGTCGACCCTCGGGGCCTGAAGGCCTGCGACCTCGCACGGGCAGACCTGGCGCTCGGCCTGCATCGAGGACGCATCCTGGTCAGTTCCCTCGACGGCCGACCGATGACCAATCGGATGCTGGACGCGATGCTCGAAGACATGGAGGCACGGCTCCCGCATCTCTCCCCGGAGGCATCCTTCACCGGCCTGGCCAACCGGCGCGGTTTTCACGCGGCGCTCGACCAGGCGCTCGCCGGGTCGGATCGCTCCTGGGAGGGGGGCGTCATGCTGATGGTCGACGTCGACCATTTTCGCCTCATCAACGCGATCCACGGCTACGAGACCGGCGATCGCCTGCTGATCGCTCTCGCACAGGTGCTGCGCCAGAGCATCGGTGCCGGCACCTTCGGGCACCTCGGCGGCGACCGCTTCGCAGTGCTGCTGCCTGAGATCGCAGTCCCCGACGGCGAGCGATTGGCCGAGCGGCTCTGCGTATCCGTCCGCGACATGCCGTTCGACTGGCCCGGCGACGGGGGGCGGCTCAGCATATCGATCGGACTGGTGGGCACTGCGCTGGCGCAGCAGGGCCTCAGCACCCTGTGGCAGGCGGCGGAGCAGGCGACGCGGGCGGCCAAGCACCGCGGCGGAGATCAGGTCTATACCTACCGCGACGACGACCCCGACATGATCGAGCACCGCGAATCGATCCACTGGGTCGCCGAGGTCGATCGGGCGCTCGATGGCGGCCAGTTGCGGCTGCGCTGTCAGCCGATCGTGCCGCTCCAAACGGCGCACGACCTGAGACCGCACTACGAGGTCCTGCTGGGTGTGACGAACACCCTCCACGAGCCCCTGTCGATCGCCCATTTCATCTCGGCGGCGGAACGCTACAAGCGGATGCGCGCAGTCGATCGCTGGGTCGCCCGGACTGTCATCGAATGGATCGCCGAACACCGCGCGTTCATGACCAGATTCCACAACTTCGCCGTCAACCTGTCCGGGCAGACTGCGAGCGACCCAACCTTCGTCGACTTCGTCCGCGAGCACTTCCGGCGCCACGCGGTCGATCCCGCCTGGGTGAGCTTCGAGATCACCGAAACGGCTGCCGTCGCCGACCTGTCGGTCAGCTCCGGGATCCTTCGCGATCTCAAGGCCCTGGGGTGCCACACCGCGCTCGACGATTTCGGCAGCGGCCTCGCCTCCTACTCGTACCTGCGCGCGTTGCCCGTCGATTGGGTCAAGATCGATGGGGCATTCGTGCGGCGGATCGGCGCCGACCGCAACGACTTCGCAGTCGTCAAGTCGATCAACGATATGGGCCATATCCTCGGCAAACGGACCATCGCCGAATACGTCGCCGACAGCGAGATCCTGCGCTGCGTCACCGAGATCGGGGTCGACTTCGGCCAAGGCTTCGGCATCTCGCCGCCGCTGCTCATGGATGAGCTCCTCGAGCGGACGGAATCGCCGGCGACCGCCTGATCGGCAGGAGCGTGCCGACGCGGCGTACCGGCTGCCCCGCCGGCGCCGCGTCGCCCACCGTCGGGTTACGCCCCGAGGGCTAACCCGACCTACGGCCCCGGCGACATCGGCACGGCCCGTGGTCGGGTTAGGCGCGCCGCCACGGCGGTCGCCGAGAAGGAATAGGTCCGCGCGCGCCGTAACCCGACAGCGGCCTCCGCCGGCGTCGCGTGCGCACGTCAGGAATCGGCACCCAGCAGGCCGACCAGGATCTTCCGATAGATGGCCGCCAGCTCGTCGAGCTCGGCAACGCCGACGCACTCGTTCGCCTGGTGGATGGTCGCGTTGATCGGCCCGAACTCGACGACCTGGGCACCGGTCGGGGCGATGAAGCGCCCGTCCGAGGTGCCGCCCGCCGTCGAGAGCTCGGCGTCGACGCCGGTGACGGCGGCGATCGCCGCCCGAGTGGCCGCGACCAGCTCGCCCGAGGCGGTGAGGAAGGGGTCGCCCGAGGAGGCCCAGCGCAGGTCGTAGCGGAACCCACCCTCATCCAGGATCGCCCGGACCCGACGCTCGATCGTCGGCACGTCGAGCTCGGTCGAGAAGCGCAGGTTGAACTGGGCCTCGAGCCGATCGGGGATGACGTTCTCGGCGCCGGTGCCCATCGCCAGGTTGGCGATCTGGAAGCTCGTCGGCGGGAAGTGGTCGTTGCCCTGGTCCCAGGTCTCGGCGCACAGCCGCGCGAGCTGGGCGACGCAGGCGTGGAGCGGGTTCTCGGCGCGCTGCGGATAGGCGACGTGACCCTGCCGGCCGTGGACGGTGAGGTAGCCGTTGAGGCTGCCGCGGCGGCCTACCTTGATCGTGTCGCCGAGCCGTTCGCGGCACGAGGGCTCGCCGACCAGGCAATAGTCGATGCGCTCGCCGCGCGCGGTCAGCGTTTCGACGACCTTCACGGTGCCATCGACCGCCGCCCCCTCCTCGTCGCTCGTGATCAGAAAGGCGATCGAGCCGCGCGGCTGCGGGTGCTCGGCGAGGAAGTCGGCGACGGCGGTGACCATGGCCGCGACCGAGCCCTTCATGTCGCAGGCGCCGCGGCCGTAGAGCAGCCCGTCGCGGACCTCGGGGGCGAACGGCTCGGAATGCCACTGATCGAGCGGCCCCGGCGGCACCACGTCCGTGTGCCCGGCGAAGCAGAAGAGCGGCCCGGCCTCGCCGCGCCGCGCCCAGAGGTTGGTGACGGGTCCGAACGGCAGCGGCTCGATGCGGAAGCCGAGCGCCGCGAGCCGCTCGGCGAGCCGTTCCTGGCAGCCGGCATCGGCCGGGGTGACCGAACGGCGGGCGATCAGATCGCACGCGAGATCGAGGGTAGCGGACATCGGCAAGGGCTCCAGCGGGCGAGGTGATGGCGAGTGACGATTCAAGAACAACCGGCACAGCTTCTAACAACTACGAAACACGCGAAAAACGCGAAAGGGCTGAATATACACAGGAACATCCGCTTTGCCCTGGATTTTCGCGACTTTCGCGTATTTCGTAGTTTCTTGTCCCCCGCGCGCTTGTGTCCGCCGTTTCTGAACCGTTTCGAAGGGTAAACCGCGCGCATCAACGGGGGCGCCGCCCCCCGCTGCGCACGCGTAGGTACAGCTCCTCCATCAGCGCGAGGAAGGAGCCATCCCTGTCCCAGAACGGCGGATAGTCCCCGCCCTTCTTGATCAGCAGGGCCGGCACCGCGGCCGGGCTGGCCGGGGCGAGGTCGGTGGGCAGGCGGCGGTGGCCGCTCCAGAAGGTCCCGTAGTCCGGGGTCGCCGGGGCCGGCAGCGGCCGCGTGAAGAAGGCGTCGGCCGGCTCGATCGGCCCGTCCTCCTCGGCGATCAGGCCAACGAGGGCGCGACCGAGCGGCGTTCGCCCCAGACCCTCGAGCAATCGCTCGCGCGGCAGCCCACGCAGCTCGAAGAGCAGGAAGGGGTCCTGATCGAGCTCGGCGGCGAGGCGGTAGTAGACCCCGGCGATGTGCTTGCACGGGTTCGCATAGTCGGGACAGGAACAGTCGGTCAGGCGGAAGTCGCGTCGGCTGCTCGGCAGCAGCGCGAGCCTCAGGTCGGCGAAGGCCGCCTCGATGTCGTCCGGCATCTCGCCCATCAGCAGTTGGGCGACGAAGCCGGCCCGCTCGCCGAGGTAGGCGATCGCCTGGTCCCAGCCCGCGGGTGGGATCGGCGTCAACTCGATGCGGGTCTCGTAGCGCGGTTCCTCGTAGACGCCAAAGTAAGGGTTGACGTTGCCGCGCACGGTGGCGCTCACGCCCGTCTCATCGATCGCGAACGCCAAGATGCGGCTCGGCCCGGCATAGCCGCGCCCGCGCTGGAGCCGTCCCGCGTCGGTACAGCCCTCCAGCGCCGCGAGGAAGCGCTGCCCCCACCAGGTCCGTGCCGGTCGTCTGGTCATCAGTCCACCACCGCCTCGCGGTTCAGCCGGATCAGGGCCTTGAAGTGCTCGTTGTCGAGTTGCGCGAGCCAGGACTCGTCGTTGCCGACGATGGCCCCGGCGACCGCCTTCTTCTGCTCGATCATCTCGTCGATGCGCTCCTCCAGCGTGCCGAGCGTCACCATCTTATGGACGAAGACCGTCTTGCGCTGGCCGATGCGGAAGGCCCGGTCGCTGGCCTGGTCCTCGACGGCCGGGTTCCACCAACGGTCGAAGTGGAAGACGTGGTTGGCCTTCGTCAGCGTGATGCCGACGCCACCGGCCTTGAGCGACAGGACGAAGACCGCCGGCTCACCCTCCGGGTCCTGGAAGTCGGCGATCATCGCCTCGCGCCGCGCGCGCGACGTCCCGCCATGCAGATAGTAGGTCTTGTAGTGGCGCGTGCGGCGCAGGAACTGCTCGAGCTGGGCGCCGATCTCGGTGAACTGGGAGAAGATGAGCACGCTGTCGCCGGCGGCCGTGACCTCTTCGAGCATCGCATCGAGGCGCTCGAGCTTGTGCGAGCGCTCCGGCGAGAAGGGGCTGCCGTCCTGGAGGAACTGCGCCGGGTGGTTGCAGATCTGCTTGAGGCGCATCAGGGTCGAGAGCATCAGGCCCTGGCGCTCGATGCCTTCCTTCGCCTCGAGCTGGTGCTCGACGTCGCGCACCACCGACTCGTAGAGGGCCGCCTGCTCCTTGCTCAGATTGCAGTACTGGCGCGCCTCGACCTTCTCCGGCAGGTCCGCGATGATCGCCTTGTCGGTCTTGACCCGGCGCAGGATGAAGGGCTCGACGAGGCGCTTGAGCATCGCCGTCCTGACCGGGTCGGCATCGCGCTGCACCGGCAGCTCGAAGGCCTTGCGGAAGCGTGCCTGGGTGTCGAGGTAGCCCGGCTGGACGAAGTGGAAGATCGACCAGAGGTCCATCAGGCGATTCTCGACCGGGGTGCCGGTCAGCGCCAGGCGGTGGCGGGCGGCGAGCTTACCGATCGCCTTGGTCTGGGCGGCCTTCGGGTTCTTGATGTTCTGGGCCTCGTCGAGGACGACCCGGTGCCAGTCGCAACCGCCGAGCAGTGCCTGGTCGCTGCGCACCAGCGCGAACGACGTGATCACGATATCCTGCTCGGCGGCACGGGCGCGGAAGGCCGCCGCGTCGCACTCGCGCCCCGGGCCGTGGTGGATCAGGGTACGTAGACTGGGGGCGAAGGTGCGGATCTCCTTGGCCCAGTTGCCGATGACCGAGGTCGGCGCGACGAGCAGGGTCGGTCCCGGGCCGCCGCCCGCGCTGCGCTCGGCCTCGCGCTCCTGGACCAGGCGGGCGATGACCTGCATCGTCTTGCCGAGGCCCATGTCGTCGGCGAGGATGCCGTTCAGGCCGAGGTCCTCCAAGAGCCCGAGCCAGGCGACCCCGCGGCGCTGATAGTCGCGCAGCGTCGCGCGCAGCCCGGCAGGGTCGGCGATCGGCTCCAGGCGGCGCTGGTCGCGCAGCCGCGCCAGCATCTCGGCCAGGGCCTCGCCGCGGTCGATCTCGAAGTCCTCGTCGGTGGCCGTCTTCTGGAGCAGCTCGGGGAGGCCCATCTGCGCCGTCTCACCGCCCTGCTGCCGCCAGAAGGCCAGCATCTCCTGCATCTTGTCGCGGTCGAGCTCGATCCACTGGCCGCGGAACAGCACCAGCGGCGTCTTGGCCTCGACGAGGCGGCGCCATTCCTCCTCGGTGACCACCTGGTCGCCGATCGCGAGTTCGTAGCGGTACTGGACGAGCTGCTCGAGGCCGAGGCCGCTCTTGGTCGGCGTCGCGGTCCCCGAGGTGCTCGCGCTGCCGCTCGTGCGCAGACGGATCTTGATGCGCCGCCGCCCCTGCGGCGTCCACCAGGCCGGGACGATGACCTTGAAGCCGGCATCCTCCAGCACCCAGGCCGTCTCCTTCAGGAACGCGAAGGCCTCGTCCAGGTCCAGCGCGACGCCGTGCGGCGTCGCCGTCTCCAACCCGTCCCAGAGCCTGGGGTAGATCCGCGCGGCGAGCCCCAGGTTCAGCAGCAGCGCCCGCTCGAAGTCGGCGCCGAGCCAGGGCTCCAGCGCCTGCCGCTCGGCCTCGGGGCGCGCCCAGTAGGTGGCGAGCTCCAGGCGCTGCGAGGGGTCGTCCTTGGGCACTGCGACGAAGCGCAGCGACCACTCGTCCGGTGCATCCGGTGCCGCCTCGGCGAGGCGCAGGCCGAGCGTGAAGGGCGCCTCGTGGTCGCCGCCGGCCAGGCGCCGCCGCCAGCCCCGCCACTGTCGATAGAGCGTCTCGGCCCCGCCCGGCGCGGTGGCCGGTTCCGGCTCGGGCGCCAGACAGGCCGCCAGCGGCGTGCCCTCGACGCGTTTCGTGAACGCGGCCGGCCAGCGGGCGCCGCGCACCGCGCGGTCGAGCAGCACCTCGGCGCAGTGGCGCACCAGCGTCTCGGGGTGGGCCAGCCCGGCGACCCCGGCCGCGGCCGAGGCCGGTAGGCAGGCGGCGGCCCGCGCGATCAGGGACTCGTAGTCCGGCGAGGCCCACTGCCAGCCGCCGTGGACCTCGGCCGGCGGCGGCCGGCGGCGGCCCTTGCCCTTCGGCGGCGTGCGATAGACGAAGGCCGGCAGGTACTGATCGCGCAACAGCAGGCGCCGGAGCGACTGGGTGAACCAGTACCAGAAGAGGAGATCGTGGCCGGGGCGGAGCGTCCCGTCCTGCTGGTCGATCAAGTAGTGGATGGCGTTCAACTGCCCGATTGGATCGGTCAGGTCGCAACCCTCGACCTGCCAGGTCGCCAGCCCCGCCGACTCGACGGCCGGCGGCGCATCGCCGAGGGACCGCACCAGCTCCGGCGACGGCAACGGGCCGTCGGCCGTGCTCGGTAGCGCCACCGGCCAGCGCCCGATGCGCCCCGACGCGGGCTGCGACAGCCCCAGGGTACCGAGCAGATCGGGCCAGGCGTCCGCCGACAGCCCGAACGGATGCACGGCCTCGCCCCGCCCCGCCTTCGCCCGACGCACCGGGGCCGCCTCGGCCCACAGGCGCATCGCACCGCCCTGGACGAAGGCGTCGGCGTCGGCAGCGGGCTGCCAGATGACATGGAGGATGCGCATTGGCTCGGGATCAGACGCTCATCGGGTCGTGTCGCTCATCGGACCGCCGATGGTAACGAAGGACACCACCCTGCCGCCATCCCACCACGGGCCGGGCCCACAGGACGGATCCGCTCCGGGCGAGACGAGAAGCCTACTGGCAGCCACCGCCGGCAAGCCGGCTCCTACGGCGCCCAGTCGCCCGCCCCGGGCGTGGCACGAGCCCAGCCGGCGCCTGGTTATGGCGTAAGACGCCTGTTCTGTGGCTGGAAGATCCGTCGGAGGGAGGCCCACCCCTCTCCCTCATGAAAAAGACGATTGTGGGGGCAAGACTTATCGGGAAAGGTGGTCGTCGTCACCGAGGGGACCGAGCGCGGTAGTCGCTGCCCGTTGCGTTCGGCATGCACTAGCCGATGTGGATCCTACGAAACCTGCATGCCACAGACCGCCCCCAGCTCCGAGGCACAAGACAATCCGATCACCGCTGGCTGATCGGGCCGGTATCGCGCCGTAGATGACGGGACAATTCGGACGTGAACTCTTCCACCGAGACGCAACGCGGCATGCGACGGCCATTCCCGCCAGGCACCATCCGCACCACCTGCCGACTGTGAGCCGGTCCGTAGCTCACGTGGATCGGCAGATTTGGGCCGTAGACATAGAGCCGGTCGAAGGGCGTGTTGGCAGCCAGCCAGCGGGCCACCTCGATCATGTCCTCGTCGTCGACGACGAAATCCACCGCCGCGCCCAATCGCGCGCAGATCGGCGCGCCGCGTCGGTTACGCTCGTGGGCAGCGTGCTGGTCGAGCTTTGGGTCGATGCGGCCGGGGATCTCCCGCGCGAGCTCCGGCGAGCAGAAGCCGTAGGTCAGGCGAATCATGCCGAACCAATCGATGACCGGATCGAGCACCTGCTCGGCCAGGTCTTGCAGGGCATTCCAGCTCTCCGCCTCGCGCGGCCGGTTCGCGAGCCCGGTGCGCGCCTGCGTCTCGCCGCATTCGATGAGCTGGCGGAAGGTGAGAAAGCGCCCGCAAGGGTCATCGAGCGCGGGGGGCGTCGCCGGACGCACCAGCTTGAAGCCATCGACCTGCCAACGGTGGCGTGCCAGGGTCCGGTCGAAGGTCTCGGGGTCCGGCCCATAGCCCGAGAGATCGAAGAGCCCGAGGCCCTCCAACGCCTCGTCGAAGGCCAGCTGCTCCGGATAGCCGGGAAACTCCTCGTTCAGGTAGCGGGATTTGCGGAACAGATAGGGCGGCGCATAGCCCGTGCCCTCACCGTAGGCGAACCAATCGATGTCCTGCTCGCGCAGCTTGATCTTCACCCGCTCGATCATCCGCGGCAGGGCGCGGCCAGCAAAGTCGTCATAGCGCATCAGGCTCAACTTGCCGGATCCGATGTGCACCTTCACGAGATCCGCATGGCGCAGATCCCCGTACAGCACCGCCGCGCAGCCGATATAGATCCGCAGCAGCGGCGGAAGCTGCTCGATCAGGCTCGTATGCAGCTGCAACGATTCGCCCGGCTCCAGCCAGCCCAGCCCACGCTCGGCCGCGCCGCGACAGGCATCCGCGATGGCCTGGGTGTCGCCGATGCGGAACAGCAGCTCGCGCGCCTCGGCCTGGGCAGCGCCGTAGTCGCCGAAGAAGGCCTTGATGTCCCGCTGTAGGCCCGGCTCCAGATGCCGATAGGCCCGGCGGCGCTCGAACTGAGTCAGCGCCAGATAGACGCCGAGATCCGCCGAGCGTCGGGCGGCGGCGGACTCCAGCTCCTCCGCATCGTGCCGCTCGGCCAGAAAGCGCAACGCCTTTGGCAGGGAGCCGAAGCCCTCGGTCAGGGTCTCAAGGTCGGCCACCTCGGACGGATCCGGCCGCCGGCCAAGCCCAAGCCACAGCTCCCACAGCCGGTCCAACGGCTCCCGGTAGGCCGCGTAGCGCTCCGCGGCCCGGTCCCGACGCACCCGCGGCTCGCGTACCCGCGCCCGCAGCGACGGCTCCCGCAGCCGATTACGCCGGCTGCGATACCGGTCCATCAGGAAGCGTTGCTCCTCGTCCTTGTCGCGGAAGACGTAAAGGACCCCGGGCGCGACCGGAATCGGCTCCTCGTCCAGCGCCGAGGCCAGGAATGCCCGGATCTCCGCCTGGGTGTAATACTTCTGGAAGGTCCGGCGGCGGGTCATGACCCCATCGCGGAAGCGCTCCCCACCTGGGTCATTCTGGTTGGCGAGCATCACCGAGACGACCAGGAGCTGCTCCGCCAGGGACCAGGCGCGGGTCAGCGCCTCCAGCCGCTCGTCGAAGTCCTCGATCACGTTGACGACGAACCCGAGGTTGACGATCTGGGCGGACCGGATCGGGCTATTCGGCGCGTAATAGGGGTCCCAGCCGGCCGCCACCAGTCCGTTCTCCCGTAGCCCCCGGACGTCGTCCCCCCGACCGCAGCCGTAATCGAAGACGCTCCGCTTGCCGTCCAGGAACCCGTAGCGAGCCAACGACTGCACCGGCGCTGAAAACCCGTAGCGCTGCAAGGCGGTGAGCTGCCGCGCCGCCTTCCAGCCAGCATGTAGCGGGGCGAGTTCGCCGGCGGCCTCCTGCGAGTCGTCGTTCCCGAGCGGGACCAACTGATGCCCGACGATGCGGTAACCCTTCTCCCGCACCAACTGCTCCCACTGGCACTGATAGCCGATGCGGGTGGGCTGGTCGAAGAGGCCGATCGACTCGCAGGCCTCGGTCAAGGCCGCGAACTCCGCCCGCCGCGGGTGGTCCGCCGGCAATAGCAGCTCTTTGCGGTGCAGGATCGGGGGATTCAGCGAGTCGGCGTAGGTCCGGAAAGCGACGCTACCCGCGTCCGGGTCGACGAGCCAACTCGCGGCCAGGGCCGGGAAGGCGTCGTCGAAGAAGCTCGGGTAATGGAGCAGGGCGACAGACGGGCAAGCCGAATCGAGCCGCGCGAGATTGAACGCCGCGCGGCTCAGGCCGGCAAGCGCGGCCGCGGAATCCACTCGGCCGCGGACCTCGGGCTCCGCATCGCCGAGATAGTCGGCGTGTAGATAAAGGCGATCGGCGACCGCCTTGCCGAGAGTGCGAGTCATAGGGAAATCGCGAGTCCCGTCCACCCCAACCAGTCGCGCGACGTCATGAGAGGCAGCCGCATCGCGTCGGGGCGACCGCTACTCGATCTCTATGCAGCCAACTTCGGCGTCGGCCAACATCGTTTCGATTGTCGACAATACGGCGCGACAGGTTCTCGTCAAGCAGCAGCTTCATGAGGAGGCCGGCAAAACGGTCGCGTGGCGCTCCCGGTTCGCCGCATAGGCGAGACAAGTCTGGATGTCGGCCCTCTCCAATTCTGGAAAGTCCTCCAGGATCTCATCCGGCGTCATGCCGTCTGCAAGCCAGCCCAACACATCGTAGACAGTGATGCGCAGACCGCGGATGACGGGGCGCCCCCCGCGTTTTCCCGGCTCTACGCCGATTCTTTCCGCATAGCTCATTGTCGGAACCCTCGAAATTGATGCTCGGCACTGGCTTTGAAGTCGTCGTGATCCGCAATAGACGACTGTCTTGCGGTATGTCGGGATCATGGATGCGGACGCCGCCGAGCCGGCGGTCACTGCGGATCCCATGACGGCCCCGTGCCATTACCCATGTCTCTTTGGTTCTGGGTCGCTCGACGTTGCAAGTGCCTGATGCGCCGTGACGGCGCACGATGCACAGCGCCCTTTTCTGCGGGCGTGACCTCAATTAGATTCGTCGATACTTCAGCGGGAAGCGCTCCGGATGCTCAATGGTTTCGATGCCTAGGTCTACATCCAGATCCGGCCAGTAGAAGTGTCCGGGACTCGGCTCTTGCACGTTGAAGACCGAAGAGAGTGGGGCATCCTTGAACCACGGAAACTCGGCGTAGGCGAGGAAGATCTCGCGCCCTTCGGCGAAAAGCCATAGACCATGCCTGGAGACATTGGTCACCTCAACCGCTGAAGTGCTATCCGATTTCACGTGGCAGCCTCGATGCGCACGGCGCGGGATCTCGCGACGGGCTGGAAGGGCCTGAGCGCCGCCCCGCGCGCCACGGCGACGATGTCCACCGGCAACCCCGTCTGGCCTCGAGCCTCGTCCTGAGCTCCGCCCGTTGCCGCACCGACAGGCCGGCCTCGGTCTCGATCACCAAGTCCACGTCGCCCCCGCGCGCCGCATCGTCGAGGCACGAGCCGAAGAGCAGCACCGCCGCGCCCCGACCAGCGATGCCGGTGTTCACTTCCAAGATCGCAGCGATCTGGTCTTTGGTGAGTCGCATCACGTCCCTCGTTCGGCCGACGTCGACCCGACGATGATTGGCAGCAATCGCGTCGCTGCTCCGAATCGACCGACACCAGAGGGTCGACCGGGCCCGGATGAAGCGGATCCCCGAGGCAGGCATTCGCCCCACGGACTCCAGGCTCACGGGCCGACCGGCCCATCGACCTCGGTCGTTGCCGACGGCCAGGCGATGCCCAGCCCCGCGATGGCAGAGACCGCGGTCTCGCCAACCAGTGGCTGCACCTCGGGGCGGCCGTAGGCACCCTCGGTGAGCCGATAGATCATCAGGGTCCGATCCGTCGGGTGAACCAGCCAGTATTCCCGCACCCCGGCGCGCTCGTAGGCATCGCGCTTCTCGCGCTGGTCCTTGGCGGCGGTGCGCGGGGACAAGACCTCCACCACCCAGTCAGGGGCACCCCGGCAGCCGGCGTCGTCGAGCTTCTGGGGATCGCAGATCACGGCGATGTCGGGCTGAACCACGGTGTCCACCCGGTCGTCGGCCTCGTCGGTCTTGGGCAGGCGGACATCGAAGGGAGCGACATTGACCTCGCAGGGACCGCCGCGCAGGAAGGCGTGGGCCTGCGCGGCGATCTCCAGCACCATTTGCTGGTGGTTGCGCGTCGGGGCGGGACACATGTCGTAGGCCCGCCCGTCGATGAGCTCCCACCGCTCGTCATCCGGCCAGCGGCGGTAGTCGCCGTAAGTAAAGCGGTCGCCTTCGAGGGCGAGCTGGGGCATGGCAGGTACTCCGTTGGCACCGAACGCCGGTCGCGACCGGGCTCGCGGGTTGGACTCAAGTATAGGGGACCCTCGATCCAACAGGGACAGTCAACCTCCGACTTGCCCCACTTCCTCCATTGGGGCAGTGTATGCGCCACCGGCTGGCCAATCCCGAGTCCTAACGCACGCCCCATGGACGACTGCCCATTCTGCCGCATCGACCCCGCGCGCATCGTTGCCGAGACGGCGCTGACGCAGACCATCCGCGACGGGTTCCCCGTCTCGCCCGGTCATACCTTGGTCATCCCCAAGCGCCACTTCGCCGATTTCTTCGAGGCCACCGACGCCGAGGCCGCCGAGATCTGGCAGGCCCTGCGCACGGCCGCCGCCGAGCTGACCGGCGAGCAGGCCCCGGACGGGTTCAACGTCGGGGTCAATGTCGGCTACGCCGCCGGCCAGACGGTGATGCACCTGCACGTCCATCTCATCCCCCGCTACCGCGGCGACCAGCCCGATCCGCGCGGCGGCATCCGGCGCATCTTCCCCGAGCTGGCCGACTACTGGACGCCGAGGCCCGAGTGACCGGCCCGGCGGTCAATCCGCGCGCCGCCGAGTCCAGCCGGCCCGAAGACGCCTTCGTCGAGCTGTTCGCCCAGGTCTTCGGCATCGAGAAGACCCAGCTCCTGGCCCCGGAGTACCCCGTTCAGGACATCGACGGCGCCACGCGCTTCATCGACTTTGCGCTCAAGTGCGCCGGGCACCTCATCGCCTTCGAGATCGACGGCCCCAGCCACTATGCCCCACCGGACTTCGATCTCGACAAATTCGAGGATGACCTCGGCCGCCAGAACAGCCTCATCCACCAGGGCTGGCAGGTCTTCCGCTGGTCCGACCGCCAGCTCGCCCGCGAGCCGGAGCGGGTCAAGGATCAGCTCGCGCTCTTCCTGGAGCGGGTGCCCGGTCTGCTGGAGCTGGCGGACTTTCTACCGAAGCAATCCGGCGCCTCGGCCCAATTCAACCTCCGCACCCACCAGCAATACGCCCTGGACTGGCTGGAGAAGATCCGCGCGGACGGCAAGACCATCGCGCTCCTGGAGCACGCGACCGGCTCGGGCAAGACGGTCACCGCCATCCGGGACGCCCAGCGCATCGGTCCCCGCGTCCTCTACGTCGCCCACCGCAAGCCGCTGGTCGAGCAGACCGCGCGGGAGTTCCAGCACCATTGGCCCGAGGCGAGCCTCGGCCGAATCGCCGGTGGCATCTGGGAGCCCGACCGGGATGTCGTCTGCGCCTCCATCCAGTCAATCGGCAAGCGCTTGGCCGACCTGCCGCCGGACGCCTTCCGGTACATCATCGTCGACGAGGCGCACCACGCCGCCGCGCCCGGATACCAGGCGCTGCTCGGCCACTTCACGCCCCGATTCACCCTCGGACTCACCGCTACGCCGGACCGGCCCGACGGTCGTCCCATCCTGGAGATCTTCCGCGACGCGGCGCATCGGCTCACGCTGGAAGAGGCCATCCGTCGCGGCGAGCTGGTCCCGATCCGCTGCGTGCGGGTGAAGACCAACATCGACCTGACCAAGGTCCGCTTCAACGAGGTCCAGTACAATCGGCACGACCTGGAGCAGCGCATCCGGGTGCCGGCGCGCAACGATCTGATCGTCGACGCCTACCTGCGCCACGTCCCCGGCCGCAAGGGCGTCACCTTCTGCGTCAACGTCCAGCACGCCGACGAGATGGCCGAGCGCTTTCGCGCCCACGGGATCCCGGCGCGGTCGGTCTCGGGGGCGATGCGCGCCGACGAGCGGGAGGCGATTCTGAGGGGCTTCGCCGCTGGCCAGCTCAAGATGCTCTGCGCCTGCGACATCTTGAACGAGGGCTGGGACTGCCCGGACGTCGAGGTCCTGCTCATGGCCCGCCCGACCCTGTCCAAGATCGTCTACATGCAACAGCTTGGCCGCGGCACCCGCAAGGCCCCAGGCAAGGAGTCGCTGATCGTCTTCGACTTCGTGGACAACGCGGGCCGCTACGGCCAGAGCTGGAGCCTACACCGCCTCGCCAAGACCCGCACCTACCGCCCCGGCGGCTACGTCTTCGCGCCCGATGAGCGCGTCGCCGACGAGCAGGCCCGCGGGGCGCCGGCACCCGTCGTCCTCAACATCGGCGTCTGGGCCGACCGGTTCGAAGAGATCGACATCTTCGACTGGCAGTCGGAGGTCAAGGGCATGCTCTCCGTGGCCGACCTGGAGCTGGCGCTCGCGGCCTCCGAGGGCTATCTGCGCGGCAAGGTCCAGCGGGGCGAGCTGGCCCCGGACCACAGCTTCCAGATCGGCACCCGCACCTACCATTACTTCCGCAAGGACCGCCAAGCCGAGATCGCCAAACAGTTCGGCCTCAAGCCCGTCACCGCCGCCAACATCCGCGACCGCTTCCTCGCCTTCTGCAAGGAGATGGACATGTCGGCGTCCTACAAGCCAGTGCTGCTGCGGTGCCTGCTAGACACCGTCGACGAAGACGGCTCCGTACCGATCGCCACACTCACCCTCGCCTTCCGCGATTTCTATCTGGATCGCCTCGCCCGCGGACTGCCCGCCGAGAAGCCGGCGGCCCGCATGTCGCGGGTCGCCGATCTGACGGACTCCGAGATCCAACGGCTGATCCTGGAGATGCCGTTCAGGAAGTTCGCGCAGCGGGGATTCGTCCATTATGCGCGCGACCTTTCGCGAGTCAGATTCGCCCCAGCGCTCTGGGGGCGGCTATTGCCCACGGACCGCGAAGCGCTTCGAAGCTCGGCGCTTTTGGGCGTCGAGCGCTACTTCGCAACGAGTCACGGGCAGATTGGAGAAGGGTAAACTGTGACCGGGATTTCGAGAATGTAACCTCCAGTCCGTGCACACGAGGGAGATGCGACATGGTTACGAAGAAGGGAGTGATGGAATCGGCACTGGGCAGCACCATCGCGAATGTCGCGACGGATCTGACCAGGGACTCGCTGCGCTGGCCCGGCCAATCGCGCGCTGACAGCGGCGCCTTCCTCGGCATCCTGTCCGGCTTGCCGGCCGCTGAACAGGCCGCCATCGAGCGTCTGCTGGGGCAACTGCCGCCACAGCAGCAGGCGCAATTTCGCCGAACGGTCGTGCACATCGATGCCTCGATGCAGGCCCGATACCTTGGCCAGCTTGCGTCTCGTGTCGCGTCGCTCGGCGACGATCCGGACGCACTGCGCGCGATCGTCGATTCGCTTGTGGCGACCGGTGCCTGCCAGGGCCGTGAGGCCATGGCCGCAACCGTCGATCGGACGGTCCAGAGCCTAACCGGCGGCGGGATCCTGCCCGAGGCGCTGTTCCAGCGGCGGACTTGGCTGGCGCTTGGCGGGGCGGCGGCCGGCCTGCTCGTGTTGGCCGTGATCGCCACGTACCTCTTCGCCCCCTATTGACCGCCGTTCAAGGAGGCCCGTCCCCGGCACGGGGTCGGTGGGTGATATGAAAGGCTTGCAACGTCTGTTCTTGGGCTCGGCGGGCGGGGTGCTGCTCTTCCTGGCGGTCGAGGTCATCTTCCTGCTCATCGCCTGGCTCGGCAAGGTCGGCAGCGATCTGCTGATCGGCCTCGCCCTGCTGCTGCACCTGGGGTTCGCTTACGCCGTCCTGCTCAATCTGCTGCCGATCCTCTCGTTGGCGATCGGCGGCTATGCCGCGGGCGCGGCGCCACAGACCGGACAGAACGGCGGCTCGGGCGCCGCCTCCGCCGTTGCCGGGTACATCCGCATCTCGCAGGGCATCTCCCACGCCGTGACGCTGATGATCCTGTCGCTGTTCCTGCTGGACTATCAGTTCAACATCGCGACCTACCTGTTCGTGGGCCTGCTGCTGCTCGCCTGGGGACAGTACGCCCTCGTGTTTCCCGGCTCGTTGCGCTGGCCTCGCCAGGCGGCCTTCTTCGTGCTGGTGGCCGTCTCGCTCGGCGCGCTGGCCGTTTCGCTGTCCCCGGACGTGGCGAAATTCCTCACCGGGCGGGCGTTCTGGTCGGGCGAGGCCTACAAGCAGATCGCCGTCGCGCAGGCCCGTCAAGAAAAGAGTTCGGCGAGAGCCCTGGCGCAATCGATCGAGCGAGTCAGTCGAGGGATCGAGAAGCTCTCACAGCATGGTGCGGTCACGGATGATGTCCTTCGGGCCAATACCGGCCGATACGGCTACAGTCAGGACGACCTGGACGCCTATTTCGCCGGCCGCGATGGGAAGTGGAGTTCGCTTCCGACGATAGCCAGCAGTGGCGCGTCGCAAGTCCAGCAAGGGCTCGCGGGGGACAAGCGTGGAGTGTGGATCGGCGGCATTGCGTTGGCGGTGGTTTTCTTGCTGGCCTTACTCGGAGGGAAGACTAAGGCGACACCGTGGATTGCCGGCATTGTAATCCTTCTTCTCGCCGGGGGTTTTATTGCCATTCTCCTTCTCAACGAAGAACTCGCGATAAAACTTATCGACGGGCGGACCCCGCAGCAAGTAGCATACACCGTCGCATTCAACAAGACGAAAACGTACACGCTTGCTCCGGGAAAATGGAAAATACACGTCATTCCTCACGGACGAGCAATATACCGCTACCGTTGCTCGGACGGATCTGGCGCTACAGCGGATGTTCGCTACAGCCAGACCGGAACCATTCGTGTGAATGGAGCCCGGGATGGCGAAGTATTTATTTCGTCTGGCAATGTTGTCATAGGAAATGACAATGTAAGCAATAAGAATGGTTGTGAAGTGACGGAACCCGTCACAGTAACCATCCAACTCATCCCCAAGCTATGGCAATAACCATCCCCCGGCTCTGCCGGGGGATGGTTACTGTTAGCGGAAAAGTTGTTGAACTAATGCGGGTCCGCGGGGCTCCGCACAATAGCACAATAGGGTCAAGTCTTGCATTCAAGCACCCTGCTTGCTTGCGGCTACCGGCGCGTTGCAGTCTGGTGCGGCCTTGATGCGTCGGGGAAAGGGGTCAAGTCTTGAGATCGAGCATATGCGTGATTGCAAGACTTGACCCCCTTCTTGGGTGACCCCCTTCTTGGGCCTGATAGAGCGTGACCTCCACGAACTGGTGTGCGAAGCGCGGCGGGAACTTCAACACACACGAAAAAGGGAGCTGAGTCAGGGGCATTTATCGCGCTCGACTTGCGTGGCTCGACCACGCGAGGAAAGCACGGGCTGCCGGCGTCAGGCAGTCCTCTAGAGATGATGGAAATCCTCTATGGCCTTCAATGCGTCCGCTTCCGATGCGGCCACCCGAAAAAGGTCCCAGCGCATCTGGAGATTCAGCCAAAAGTCCGCCGATACACCGAAAAATTTAGCCAAACGTAGCGCTGTACTGGGAGAAACGCCCCTCTTGCGATTGACCAGATCGTTTACTTGTCGATAGGGCACATGAATGGCTCGCGCCAGCTCACGCTGGGTGATATTCAAAGGCGCGAGGAACTCCTCCCGGAGCATCTCGCCGGGATGAGTGGGTGCCCGGTCGGTTGGTATTCTCAACATCGTCTGCACCTTCAGTGGTAGTCGGTAACCTCGACTCCGGTCGGCCCGGCGTTCCCCCAGGAGAAGCAGATACGGTACTGATCGTTAATGCGAATGCTATATTGCCCTCTGCGATTACCTGAGAGCATCTCTAAACGATTCCCGGGCGGAGCTTTCAGCTCTTCGAGCGATGTCACCGAGTCGAGCTGGTCGAGCTCTCTGGCCGCGATCGGCCACAGAATCGCGGGGCAGGTCTTCCTGGCGGCCTTAGAGTTGACGCCGTTGAATATGTCTTCGGTAGCCTGGTCGAGTAACGATTCGATCACGGGAGAATGATAGCGCGCTTCACGCTGCCACGAGAAGGCGGCTGGAATTCTCCGTCGACTGCCATGCACTGGTCAGTGCGCTTGTTGATGTACTGAGCTTTTCGCAGCCGTTGCCTTCTTCGTGGTCCCTCTCGGAGGAGGCACCCACAATCTTAGCTTGACTGGACCCCGCACATGAGGTCGCTGATTTCGCCAACCTTCCCCGCAGGAGTGGCCAGCGGGGAACTTCGGCGCTGGCCCCCACGGGTAGGCATCGCCGCAGCTGCGTTTTGACGTCCAGAAAATGACCTCGGTCCGACGCTGCCGCATTCCACCCGGGACCGGAATGAGGGCCGGTGCGTCGTCGGATATGACGCGCATCGGGTCCATGGGCGAGCGGCTCCCGGGTCTTTCAACGGGTGTTGTCCCTGAGGTATCCCCGGATAAAAGGTCTAAACCGCAGTGGCTTAGGTCGACTGACCGACGGAAGCCGGCGCTCGCGATCCGAGCCATCTCGCCGTCGCGCGACTGACTGGGAGCGCCGGCTTTCCAGCCGGCTCGTCGCCGTCGCGGCTCGATGCCGCGTCGGCGGCGTCTGGGCCGGTAGAAGGGCATGTGCGCAGCGGCATCCAGCGGCGCTTATCGGTGATCTCCTGGTTCCAGCGCCGAAGGTCGCGCGCCGAGGGCATCGAGCCCCCTGCGCGCGAAGCCGGCTGAAAGCCGGCGCTCCCAGTTCGTACCGACTCGCCGTCGCGGTCGATCTTGTGGGGATACCTCAGGTGTTGTCCCGATTCCAGAGGCCACTACGACCTTGTCCTTGCGTGGTGCGACGCGCACCGCCTGCACGCTGAGGTGCGAGCGTTCCTACGGCGAGCTGCGTCGGCCCGGCCTCGGGCCGGGCCGCCGAGCATGGCAGGGCTATTTGAAGAGTGCGAGGACTTCCTTGAAGCGCGCGTGCGAGGAGTCCCCGAGCCACTCGAAGGCGATCGACTCGGCGTTCGTCACCTGCAGACCACAGTGGCGCATCCGCTCCAGGGCGTTGACCTTGAGGGCGCGCCGGCGGCAGCAGATCGCGTCCTCGGCGATGAAGACCTGGTAGCCCCAGCGGCGCAACCCGGAGGCGGTCTGGGCGACGCCGATATGGGCGTCCATACCGACCAGGATGACCTGCTTGCGATCCGGCTCCTGGGTCAGTGCCCGCTCGAAGCCGGGCGCCGTGCAGCTGGAGAAGTAGTTCTTCTCGGTCGGCGCGGCATCGGCCGGCAGGTGGCGGCGGATCGCCTCGACGGTCCGCCCGAGGCCCTTCGGGTTCTGCTCGGCCCAGATGATCGGGATGTCGAGGAATTGGGCCGCTTGCGACAGCCGGTTGATGTTGGTCACCGTCTCGGCGAGGTCCTCTTCGGGCATCGCGGCGGCGATCCGCTCTTGGGCGTCGATGATCAGCAGCATCGATAAGCGGCTCTGACAGAGCGGGAAGTCGGCCTGATGGGTATTCATCGTGTCCTCCGGTTCGTGGTGTCACTAGCGTCGATTGGTCTTGGCGCCCGCGCGCCTCGCTCGCCGCGCAGCCTCAGGCGAAGCGGGATCGCAAAGGAGACGGCCGGCCAGCACGGCCGGCCGTTCAATAGGTCGGCATGGTCGCGTCGACGTCCCTGGCCCAGGCCGCGAGCCCGCCCTGGAGGTTGATGACCCGACGAAAGCCCAACTGCGTCAGATAGTGGGTCACCTGGTAACTGCGGATGCCGTGATGACAGATGACGACCGTCTCGCGCTCCGGGTCGAGGGCGTCGAGTCGTTCGGTGAGCCGATGCATCGGCAGCAGCACGGCGCCGTCGATATGGCAGATCGCGTACTCCCAGGGTTCGCGGACATCGAGCAGCAGCGGCGGGGGCTCGGCCGCCCGGAGCCGCGCCTCGAGCTCGACCGGGGTCCATTGGCGCATCGCCCGCCCCGGGTCAGAAGACGAAGACGTCCGACTCGGGCGCCCGGGCGAGCGGCGCCGAGCGGGTCTCGAACAGGGCCTCGCGGCGGAAGTCACCCATCGCCGTGCGGGTCACGAGGAGCGCCTCCATCAGCGGTGGTCGGCCGACGACGGCGAACAGGCGGCCGCGCGCGGCCAGTTGCGTCTGCAACGCGGCGAGGGGCGCATCCGTCGGCAGCGAACCCGTGACGACGATGACATCGAACGGCCCGCCGGGGACCGGGTCGATCAACCCGTCGCCGACCCGCACCTCGACGCCCGGGACGGCGCTCGCGGCGAGACGGGCCTCGGCCTCCTGCGCCAGGGCCGGATCGTCCTCCAGGCCGACGACGCGCGCCCCGAGGTGGGCCAGGCAGGCGGCTAGATAGCCGTTCTCGGCGCCGATCACGAGGGCCTTGTCGCCAGGCTGCGCCTGCACGGCCTGGAGCAGCCGTCCGATGATCTTGGGCGCGAGCATTTGGCGCCCAGCCGCGATCGGCACCTCGATGTCGGCATAGGCCAGGCTGCGATAGGCATCGGGGACGAAGGACTCGCGCGGCACCTCGGTGAGGGCCGTCAGGACCCGTTCGTCGATGACGCCCCAGGGACGAATCTGCTGCTGCACCATGTTGAAGCGTGCGCGATCGCTACGGCTAACCTCTGGCATGCGCTTCCCTATTATTAGGATTTAAAACGGTGCGGCGAAGAGTAAGGCGTTTTGCCGCGGCGAGGCAAGCAGGGCCGGCACGCGACGTGCTTCGAGCGCCGGGATTGGGCCAGCGGAGGCCGCCGAAATCGCCCGGGCGGGCGCGAAGGGACGCCGGCGCCGCGGCCGCGAACCGTCGCGGCGCGCCTCGATCCGAAGAACTGCCCTTATGTGGTGCGAGCCCGATGACGAAGCCGGGGCCTCGCCCGGCGTTGGAGAGGCGCACCCCGATATCGGGTTACGCCCCGAGGGCACGGCGGGATGCGCTGCGCTTTCCCGCCCTACGTTCTCGCACCCGAACAAAGAGATCTCGCGCAGAGACGCAAGGGCGCAGAGAAGGAGCGCCGCGCAGCCGACAAAGACAAGCGCGCCGTAACCCGACAGCGGCCTCGGCGGGGGCCGCGTCGCTGGCCGTCGGGTTACGCCCCGCGGGGCTAACCCGACCTACGGCCCCGGCGCAGATCGGCGCGGCCCGTCGGGTGAGGCACGCCGGCACAGCGGTCTCTAGCAAGAAGGACTTGCGCGCGCCGTAACCCGACAGCGGCCTCGGTGGAGGCTGCGTTGGCGGTCGTCGGGTTACACCCCGAGGGCACGGCGGGATGCGCTGCGCTTTCCCGCCCTACGCTCTCGCACCCGAACAAAGAGATCTCGCGCAGAGACGCAATGGCGCAGAGCAGGAGCACCGCGCAGCCGACAAAGACGAGCCAGGTGCGCGCCGTGACCCGACAGCGGCCTCGGTGGAGGCCGCGTTGGCGGTCGTCGGGTTACGCCCCGAGGGCACGGCGGGATGCGCTGCGCTTTCCCGCCCTACGCTCTCGCACCCAAAAAGGAGATCTCGCGCAGAGACGCAAAGGCGCAGAGAAGGAGCGCCGCGCAGCCGACAAAGACAAGCCTGGTGCGCGCCGTAACCCGACGGGCGGCTCGGTCAGCGCCCGGTCGTCGGGATCCCCCGATTGGCCAGTCGGTCGGCGCGCTCGTTGTCGGGATGGCCGTTGTGCCCGCGCACCCATTGCCATTCGACCTGGTGGCGGCCGAGGGCCTCGTCGAGGCGCTCCCAGAGGTCGCGGTTCTTGACCGGCTCGCGCGCGGCGGTACGCCAGCCGTTGCGCTTCCAGCGCGCCATCCATTCGGTCACGCCGCGCTTGACGTACTGCGAGTCGGTCGTGATGCGCACCCCGCTCGGGCGCTTCAGCGCCTCCAGCGCGCGGATCACGGCCATCAGCTCCATGCGGTTGTTGGTCGTCTCCAACTCGCCGCCACAGAGTTCCTTCTCGTGCGGGCCGGCGCGCAGCAAGGCGCCCCAGCCGCCGCGACCCGGATTGCCCTTGCAGGCCCCGTCGGTGTAGATCTCGATCAGGTCGGTCATCGGTTCAGTCGTCGAAGCGGTTGATCGCACCCTCAGCGCGCCGGGCCGCGTTCGGTCGTGCGCGGCGCCGCCGCACCACCTGGGCGGCGCACGAGCCGTACCGTCGGGCGGACCGGTCGGCGCCCGGAGAGGAGTGCCCGGCGCTGGCGCCAGGAGGGCTTCAGCGGTGTGAGTGTCGAGACCCGCTTGACGGCACGGATCGCGAAGACCCCGGCGAAGGTCGGCCAGAGCCGCTCGCCAATGGCATCGAAGAGGGTCGAATCCGGAAATAGCGTGCGTCGCCACGGCGGGCGATACATCATCCGCTCCTCGATCTCGACGTCGAAGCCGAGCAGCGACAGCCAGTCGGCGACGCGAAACGGGGTCAGGAAGCTGCCGCACCAGGGCACGCGCCGCTGGCGTTGCCCGCGGGCGAGCTGGCGGCGCAGGCCCCAGAGGCTGAGGTTGTTGAACCCGAGGATGATGACGCGCCCCTCCGGGATCAGGACGCGCTCGGCCTCGCGCAGGACCTGGCGCGCATCGTCGGCGAATTCGAGCACGTGCGGGAGGACCACGGCATCGATGCTGTCTGAGGCGATCGGTAGCCGACCGGGGTCGACGATGACCTGGACCCGCCCCCCTTGGCCAGCGCGCCCGGAGGCCGGGCCGTCGGGCAGCAGGATGCGGTTGCGGATGCGGCAGCCGGCGAGGACGCCGTCGAGGGCATCGACCAGGCCGACCTGGAGCAGGTAGTAGCCGAAGGTGTCGCAGAGCATCCGCTCCAGACAGGCGCCCTCCTTGGCCGCGAGCTCCCGTCCGAGCGGCGTCGCGTACCACTCCTCGAGGCACCGCAGGGCGGCGCCCGGGGCGCGGCAGTCCGTCATCGGCGGTGTCGGCATCGTGAGACTCGGGAGGGGTTCGGCAAAGAGGGGATTCCCAGTCTGGACAAGAGCGCGGCGCAGATCAACCGCGCGTTGTCCGCACCGCCTGTCGTCACCATCGCCTCAACGGGGCACGGACAGGTCGCGGATCGCGCCGCGCGCGGCGCTCGTCGTAAAGGCGGCATAGGCCTGCAGGGCCTTCGAGACCGTCCGCGCGCGGGCGACGGGCCGCCAGGCCGCGGCGCCCCGGGCCTGCATCGCCCGGCGCCGCTCGGCCAGGACCTCGTCGGCGACCTCCAGCGCGATGCGCCGCTGCGGGATGTCGATCGCGATCGGATCGCCGTCCTCGACCAACGCGATGAGCCCGCCCTCGGCCGCCTCCGGCGAGACGTGACCGATCGACAGGCCCGAGGTGCCGCCGGAGAAGCGCCCGTCGGTGATCAGCGCGCAGGCCTTGCCCAGCCCCTTGGACTTCAGATAGCTGGTCGGGTAGAGCATCTCCTGCATGCCCGGCCCGCCCTTCGGCCCCTCGTAGCGGATGACGACGACGTCGCCCGCCCGGACCCGATCGCCGAGGATGGCCGCGACGGCCGCGTCCTGGCTCTCGAAGACCCGCGCCGGGCCGCTGAAGACCAGGCTCTCGGCCTCGACGCCGGCGGTCTTGACGATGCAGCCCTGCTCGGCCAGGTTGCCGAACAGCACCGCGAGGCCGCCGTCGCGGCTGTAGGCGTGCTCGAGGTCGCGGATGCAGCCGGCGGCCCGATCGAGGTCCGGAGTCGACCAGTAGCGCTCCTGGCTGAAGGCGACCTGGGTCGGGACGCCGCCGGGCGCGGCCAGGTAGCGCTGGCGCGCGGCGCTGTCGTCGCTGCGCGTGACGTCCCAGCGGTCGATCGCGTCGCCGAGCGTCGCGGCGTGCACGGTCGGCACGTCGCGGTGGATCAGGCCGGCGCGCTCGAGCTCGCCGAGGATGCCGATGACGCCGCCGGCGCGGTGCACATCCTCCATGTGGTAACGCTGGGTCGCGGGGGCGACCTTGCAGAGGTTCGGCACCTGGCGGCTCAGACGATCGATGTCGGCCATCGTGAAGTCGACCTCGGCCTCGTGGGCGGCGGCGAGCAGGTGCAGGACCGTATTGGTCGAGCCGCCCATCGCGATGTCGAGGCTCATCGCGTTCTCGAAGGCCGCCCGGGAGGCGATCGAGCGCGGCAGCGCGCGCGCGTCGTCCTCCTCGTACCAGCGCCGCGCCAGGGCGACGATCAGCCGCCCGGCCTCCAAGAACAGGTCTTGGCGGCGCCGGTGGGTCGCGAGCAGCGAGCCGTTGCCCGGCAGGCTCAGGCCCAAGGCCTCGGTCAGACAGTTCATCGAGTTGGCCGTGAACATGCCCGAACAGGAACCGCAGGTCGGACAGGCCGAGCGCTCCAGCTCGGCGACCGCCGCGTCGCTCTCGTTCGGATTGGCCGCCGCGATCATCGCATCGATCAGGTCCAGGTGCTGCTCGGCCCCCTGGCGGATCACCTTGCCAGCCTCCATCGGCCCGCCCGAGACGAAGACGGTCGGGATATTCAGGCGCAGGGCCGCCATCAGCATGCCCGGGGTGATCTTGTCGCAGTTCGACAGGCACACGAGGGCGTCGGCGCAGTGGGCGTTGGCCATGTACTCGACCGAGTCGGCGATCAGGTCGCGCGAGGGCAGCGAGTAGAGCATGCCGTCGTGGCCCATCGCGATGCCGTCGTCGATCGCGATGGTGTTGAACTCCTTGGCCACGCCGCCGGCCGCCTCGATCTCGCGCGCGATCAACTGGCCGAGGTCCTTCAGGTGGACGTGGCCGGGGACGAACTGCGTGAACGAGTTGGCCACCGCGATGATCGGCTTGTCGAAATCGCCGTCCTTCATGCCGGTGGCGCGCCACAGGGCGCGGGCGCCGGCCATGTTGCGACCATGGGTCGTGGTGCGGGAGCGGTACTGGGGCATGGTGATCTCTTCCTGGACTCGATATCGATCTGCGGACTGGCCGCCCATCGGCTGGCGCGCGGGCCGCGATGGCGCTGGCGCCCTGGCGGCGGGACTGTCCCCGCGATGATACCCGAGAACGCCGCCGGCGGAGCGACCGGACCGGGCGGCGGCGGTCAGCTCGGGGCGGCCTCGCCCGGCAGGACGCGGGGCACGCGCTCGAACAGGCGGAAGAAGTTCTCCCCCGTCGCGGCGGCCAGCGCGTCGGGCGCCAAGCCGCGCAGCCCGGCGAGGCAGTCGGCGACGGCGGCGACGTACCTGGGCTCGTTCGAGCGACCGCGGTGAGGCACCGGCGCGAGGTACGGGGAGTCGGTCTCGATCAGCAGCCGATCGAGCGGCACCCGCCGGGCGACCTCGCGCAGTTCGTCGGCCGCCTTGAAGGTGACGATGCCGGAGAAGGAGATGTGGAAGCCGAGATCCAAGGCCCGGCGGGCCGTCTCCCAGTCCTCGGTGAAGCAGTGCAGGACCCCGCCGACCTCGCCCGCCCGTTCCTCGGCGAGGATGCGGATCGTGTCGGCACGCGCAGCCCGCGAGTGGACGATCAGCGGCCGCCGGGCGGTGCGCGCAGCGGCGATGTGCCGGCGGAAGCGTTGCTGCTGCCAACCCGGGTCGCCGGTGCTGCGGTAGTAGTCGAGGCCGGTCTCGCCGATCGCGACGACGCGCGGATCGCCGGCCAGCGCGACCAGTTCGTCGGCGCTCGGTTCATGACCGTCGCGCTCGTTCGGGTGCACGCCGACCGACACCGAGACCTCGGGGAAGGGCTCGATGAGGGCGCGCATCGCCGGATAGCGTTCCAGGTCGATCGCGACGCACAGGAGCCGGGCGACGCCCGCGGCGCGGGTCGTCTGCATCAGGCGGGCGAAATCGCCGTCGTAGGGGTCGAGGTCCACCCGGTCGAGGTGGCAGTGGGAGTCGACGAGCATCGGTGACTATCGGCAATGCGGATGGGGGTGAGGCGCCGGGCCGCTCACATCGTGTGGGTCGGCCGCTCGCTGTTCAGCATGCCGACGAGATACTGCTCGATCTTGGCGCGGGCCATGCCTTTGTCCTGCGCGTTGAACTGGACGCCGACGCCGACGACGCGGTTGCCCTCGGCCCCCGGCGGCGTCACCCAAACGACCTTGGCGGCGACCGGGATGCGATCGGGCTCGTCCATCAACTGGAGCAGCAGGAAGATCTCGTCGCCGAGTTGGTAGCGCTTGGTCGTCGGTATGAACAGCCCACCATTGTCGACGAACGGCATGAAGGCCTGGTAGAGGGCGTTCTTGTCGCGGATCGCGAAGCTCAGGATCCGCTGCTGTCCGCCGAGTGAGGGTGTTTCCATCTGGGCGATCTCGCTAGGGTCCCGTACGGCGCAACCGCGCCAGCCCGATGAGGAGCGATTCGAAGAGCAGTTGCTTGTTGAGGGTCGACTCGACCCGCGCGCGGGCCTCGAACACCCGCCTCATATAATGGTGCGCCGGCTCCAGCGCAACCCCCTGCGCGAGCTCCAGCAGGGGCTGCCGCCTGTCGAGGTCGACCAGCCAACGGCAGGCGGGATCGACCGTCAGGCGCAGCAGGTCGCTGACCCAACCGGCCAACCATTCACATGATAGTCGCGGCTCCGGCTCGCTCCAACCCTTGGCCTCGGTGACCGGATCGCGTACCCCGGCCAGCACCCCGCGGAAGCTGACGAAGAGGGTCTCATGCCGCTCGAGCCGCCCGTCGACGAGATAGGTCAAGGCCCGCAACGGTGCCCCGTGGGCCAGGTGCAGCAGCCGCCGCGGCTCCTGCTCGGCGACCCGTCCCGCCAGCCAATCGAGGGCCATCGCCTCCCCCGGCGGCGCGAGCGCCAGGCGCTGGCAGCGACTGCGAATCGTCGCGGGCAGTCGGCTGGGCTCCTCGCTGATCAGGATCAGCAGAGTCGTCGGCGAGGGCTCCTCGAGGGTCTTCAGCAGGCCGTTGGCGGCGGCCCGGTTCAGCTGGTGGGCCGGATCGATGATGACGATCTTGCGCCGCCCGCGATGTGGCGTGAGCCCTTCGCGTTCGATCAGATCGCGGATCGCATCGATGCGGATCTCGCCGCTCTTGGCCTCGGGGTCTGGCCCGACGGTGACACAATCGGGGTGGTTGCCGATCTCGAGCAGGTGGCAATCGGTGCAGGCGCCGCAGGCGAGACCGGCCGCGCCCGAGCCGCGATCGAATCCGCGATCCGATCCAGGCGCGCTGCATAGCAGGGCGTCGGCCAGTGCGACGACCAGGCGGCGCTTGCCGATCCCGGCCGGACCGCTGACGAGCAGCGCCTGGGGCAGACGCCCGGCGGCGCGCGCCCGGGTCAAGGCCTCCCAGGCCGGCTGCAACCAGGGCGGCGGACGGCGCGCGTCGGCCGGTGACGGACTCGCGGGGCTCATCGGCGCCTCTCCATCATCCCGGATGCCGGGCGCTGAAGTCGGCGACGATGGCGCGTACCGCGGCGCCGACCCCCGTCGGATCGCCGCTCGCATCGATGCGGCGGATCCGCCCGGGGTCGGCGACTGCCCGCGCCAGGTAGGCCGCGCGCGCCCGTTCGAAGAAGTCGATCGTCTCGGCCTCGAAACGATCGACGGCCGAACGGCGCGCGGCCCGCGCCAGGCCGACCGCGACCGGCACGTCGAAGAACAGGGTCAGATCGGGGCGCAGCGGCCCCTGGACGAACTCTTCGAGGACGGCGATCCGGGCCGCGGGCAGGCCCCGCCCGCCGCCCTGGTAGGCATAGGTCGCATCGGTGAAGCGATCGCAGACGACCCAGGCGCCCTCGGCGAGGGCCGGGCGGATGGTGCGGGCCAGGTGCTCGGCGCGGGCGGCGAACATCAGCAGGAGTTCGGTGTCCTCGGCCATGCCGGTCGCCTCCGGATCGAGCAGCAGCGCACGGATCCGCTCGGCGAGTGGTGCCCCGCCCGGCTCACGGGTGCGCACGACCGCCCGACCATGCTCGGCGAGGAGCGTGCAGACCGCCTCGATCTGGGTCGTCTTGCCGGCCCCCTCGATGCCCTCGAGCGTGATGAAGCGCCCTCTTCCGGTCATTCGTCTCCTCCCGTCGCCGGCTCGCCCTCGCCCTGACCGAGGATGTAGCGCCTGACGGCGCGGTTGTGCTCGCTCAGGGTCGCCGAGAACTGGTGGCTGCCATCCCCCTTGGCGACGAAGTAGAGCGCCTCGCCGTCGGCCGGGTGCAGGGCCGCGTGGAGGGCGGCGCGCCCGGGCAGCGCGATCGGGGTCGGCGGCAGGCCGTCGCGGACATAGGTGTTGTACGGGGTGTCGGTGCGCAGGTCCACCTTCCGCAGCCGCCCGTCGTAGTCCTCGCCCAGACCGTAGATCACGGTCGGGTCGGTCTGCAAGCGCATGCCTCGGCGCAGGCGCCGGACGAAGACGCCGGCGATCTCGGCCCGCTCGCCGGCCACCCCGGTCTCCTTCTCGATGATCGAGGCGAGGATCAGGGCCTCGTACGGTGTCGCGAGCGGCCCTCCCCCGGCCCGCTCGGCCCATTCGGCGGCCAGGACCTCGTCCATCCGCGCGAGCGCGCGGCGCAACACCGCGAGACGCTCGGTGGCGCGCGGGAAGCTGTAGGTGTCCGGGAAGAAGCGCCCCTCCGGGTGGTCGTCCGGGCGCCCGAGGCGTGCCATGATCTCGCCGTCATCGAGGCCGGCGAGGTCGCCGGCGAGGCGTTCCTCGGCGACGAGCGCGGCCACGGCCTCACGGAAGGTCCAACCCTCGACGAGGGTGATCGAGTGCTGCACGACCCGCCCGCTCGCGAAGCGTTCGAGGAGCTCGGCCGGTCTCGTCCCCGGCGGCCAGCCGTACTCGCCGGCCTGGATGCGGGCCGCCCGGTCGGAGAGGTGGGCCAGCGCGAGGAAGTAATAGGGCTGGCGCAGATGCCCGTCGGCGACCAGTCGCTCGGCGACCCCGCGCAGCGAGGTGCCCTTGGGGATCACGAAATAGGGCTCGGCCTCGCGCGCCGGCAGCGGCTCGTCGAGGAAGGCGCGGTAGTCGAGCCAGAGGGCCCCGCCGACGAGACCGGCGACGAACAGCGGCGTCAGGATGGCGAGGAAGAGCAGGCGCCGCTTCATCGGGATGTCATCTCCAGTCGGGGTCGGCCACCGCCCGGCGCACCGCGGCGACGAGCGCGCCGGGCAGCGGGTCGTGTCCCAGGTCGCGGCCGTCGAAGCGGCGGATCGGCCAGAGGCCGATGACGGCATTGGTCAGGAAGGCGCCGTCGGCGTCCGCCAGATCGGCGCGGCGCAGGCGCGTCTCGACGACCCGGTGGCCGAGCCCCGGGGCGAGCCGCACGAGCGCCGCGCGGACCGTACCGGCGATCCCGGCCCGGTCGAGCGGCGGGGTCAGCAGCGCGCGGCCGCGAAGCAGAAAGAGGTTGCTCATCGTGCCCCCGACCAGATGGCCGTCGGCATCGGCCATCAGGCCCTCGGCGATCTGCGGGTCGTCCCACTCGGCGCGGGCGAGGACCTGTTCCAAGCGGTTGAGGTGTTTGAGACCGGCCAGGGCCGGGCTCTGCCCGACCGGCGTGCGACAGAGGACGACCGCGACCCCGTCATCGCCCCAGGACCGCGGGTGCGCGGGCCGGGCATGCAGCGTCAGGATCCGCCGCGGGTGCGGCATCGCCGGCGGCCGGTAGCCGCGCCCACCGTCGCCGCGCGTCACGATCAGCTTGACCACCCCGTCGGGCAGCTCGGCACCGAGCGCCAGGCATTCGCGATGCAGGCACGCAGGGTCGGGTAGCGGCAGGCCGAGGCGCGCGGCACCCTCGCGCAGCCGTGCGAGGTGCAGGTCCCAGAGGCAGGGACGCCCGCCGCGCAAGGCGATGGTCTCGAACAGGCCGTCGCCGTACTGGAGCCCGCGGTCGCCGATCGGGAGTCGGTCGCCGCGGGCGCCATCGATCAGCGCGCGCAGCGGACCACGGCCGTTGCTCGGCCCGCCGCTCGTCGAGGCGGGCACGGGCGGGTCAGACGCGCCGGAAGACCAGGGTCCCGTTGGTCCCGCCGAAGCCGAAGGAGTTGCTCAGCACGACGTCGAGCTTCATCTGCCGCGCCTCGTTGGGCACATAGTCCAGGTCGCAATCGGGGTCCGGCGTCGTGTAGTTGATCGTCGGCGGGGCGACCTGATCGCGCAGCGCCAGCAGGGAGAAGATCGCCTCGGCGCTGCCGGCGGCGCCGAGCATGTGCCCGGTCATCGACTTGGTCGAGCTGACGGCGAGCCGGTAGGCGTGGTCGCCGAAGGCCGCCTTGACCGCGCGTGTCTCGGCGATGTCGCCGGCCGGGGTCGAGGTGCCGTGGGCATTGATGTAGTCGACGTCCGTCGGGTTCAGGCCGGCGTCGGCCAATGCCTGGCGCATGCAATCGCAGGCCCCCTCGCCGTTCTCGGACGGGGCCGTCATGTGGTAGGCGTCGGAGTTCATGCCGAAACCGACCAACTCGGCATAGATCTTGGCGCCGCGCGCCTTGGCCATCTCGTACTCTTCGAGGACGACGATGCCGGCCCCGTCGCTCAGCACGAAGCCATCGCGCTCCTTGTCGAACGGACGGCTGGCGCCGGCCGGGTCGTCATTGCGGGTCGAAAGCGCGCGGGCCGCGGCGAAACCACCGAGACCAACCGGTGTCGTCGCCATCTCGGCGCCGCCGGCGAGCATGACGTCGACCATGCCGTGGCGGATCATCAGGGCGGCCTCGCCGATGTTGTGGGTGCCGGTGCTACAGGCCGAGACGATCGAGTAGTTCGGGCCCTTGAGGCCGTACTTGATCGAGAGGTTGCCGGCCACCATGTTGACGATGTTGGCCGGTACGAAGAAGGGCGAGATCTTGCGCGGCCCGCCGGTGCGGTAGGCCTCGTAGTTGCTTTCGATGCCGCCGATACCGCCGATCCCGGAGCCGACGGCGACACCGATGCGCCGCGCGTTGGCCTCGGTGACCTCGATGCCGGAGTCCTCGATCGCCTGGATCCCCGCCGCCATCCCGTAGTGGATGAACTTGTCCATCTTGCGAATGTCCTTCTTCGCGATGTACTGCAGCGGATCGAAGCCGTAGATCGGGCCGCCGAAGCGGGTGCTGAAGGACCCAATGTCGAAATGGGTAATGGGCTGGATACCACTCCTGCCTGCGAGAATGCCCTCCCAAGCAGACTTCACGTCGGTGCCGACGGGAGCCACGAGACCCAACCCCGTGACCACTACCCTTCTCATTGCCATTGGGATACACCCCTTCGCTCAGATAGATGCGTGGACGACCGGACATCCCCGGTCGGCGCAGTGGGTCGAGGCCCAGGGCCGGCGAGTCGCCTCCCCGCCCCAGCCTCTGCATTGCGTGCCCGTGAAGAACGGTGGGAGGCGACCCCTGCCGCGCCCCCGGTCGACGGCAGGCTTGGGCAGAATCGCACCCCTGCCCAGTCCGGGTTTGCCTCAGCCGAGGTGGGCGTTGACGTAGTCGATCGCCTGCTGCACCGTGGTGATCTTCTCGGCGTCCTCGTCCGGGATCTCGGTCTCGAACTCCTCCTCGAGGGCCATCACCAGTTCGACGGTATCGAGGGAATCGGCCCCCAGGTCGTCGACGAAGGAGGCCTCGGGGGTCACGTCCTCTTCCTTCGCCCCCAACTGCTCCACGACGATCTTGCGAACCCGCTCTTCAACGCTGCTCATTGTATTGAATCCTCATCGGTTTGATAGCCGAACCCCAAACCCCGGGGTCCGGCGTATTTTAGTGACAATCGCTTGTCGATGAAAGGCACCGAGACCGCCGGCGCCAGAGCCCAAGCCCTTGTTTTGCAGACTTTTTAACAGAAAGACCAAACGCCCGCTCAGACTCAGGCCATATGCATCCCGCCATTGACGCTCAGGGTCTCGCCGGTGATGTAGCCGGCCGCCGGGGAGACAAGGAAGGCGACGGCCGCAGCGATCTCCTCGGCCCGTCCGAGGCGCCCCAGCGGGATCCCCGCGAGGAGCGCCTCACGCTCGGGCTCGCCGAGCGCCCGCGTCATGTCCGTGTCGATGAACCCCGGGGCGACGCAATTGACGGTAATGCCGCGCGAGCCGACCTCGCGCGCGAGCGACTTCGAGAAGCCCAGCATCCCGGCCTTGGCGGCGGCGTAGTTCGCCTGCCCCCCATTGCCGCTCAGCCCGACGACCGAGGCGATATTGACGATGCGCCCCTTGCGCGCCTTCAGCATCGCCCGCAGGCAGGCCTTACTGAGCCGATAGATCGACGTGAGATTGGTCTCGATGACCGAGGCCCATTCTTCGTCCTTCATCCGCATCAGCAGATTGTCACGGGTGATCCCCGCATTATTGACGAGGATGGTCGGGGCGCCGAGTTCGGCGCCGATGCGGGCGAGGGCCGCATCGATCGAGGCCTGGTCGGCGACATCGAGCACCAGCCCCAGGCCGCGACCGCCCGCGGCGCTCAGCGCCTCGCCGATCCCGGCGGCGCCCGCCTCGGTGGTTGCGGTCCCGGCGACGGCTGCGCCCTGGGCGGCGAGTTCCAGCGCGATGGCGCGACCGATCCCCCGGCTCGCCCCCGTAACCAGGGCGATCTCCCCTTCAAGCAGCATTGGCAGCCTCCAGTGCGGTAGCAAGTGTGTCCGGATCGAAGACCGGCAAGGTCTTGAATCGCTTATCGATGCGTTTACCAAGGCCGGTCAGGACGCGGCCCGGACCGCACTCGATCGCGAGCCCGGCGCCCTCGCCGGCCAGGCGCTGCACCGTCTCGACCCAACGGACCGGGCTGTAGAGTTGGCGCACGAGCAGCTCGCGCATCCGCACCGGGTCCGGCTCGGGGGCGACGCTCGCGTTATGCAGTATTGGGATCTGGGGGGCCGCCAGCGCGACGCCGGCGAGCCGTTCAGCGAGCCGCTCGGCGGCCGGGCGCATCAACGACGAGTGGGCCGGCACGCTGACCGGCAGCGCCACCACGCCCTTCGCCCCGGCATCCTTGGCCGCCTCCGAGGCCCGCTCGACCGCGGCGCGCGCGCCGGCGATCACGACCTGACCTGGGGCGTTGAAATTGACCGCCTCCAGCACCTCGCCCTGGGCCTGGGCCTCGCAGAGCGCGACGACGTCGGCATCGGCCGCCCCGATGATGGCCGCCATCGCCCCCGCCCCCGGCGGTACCGCGGCCTGCATCAGGCGGCCGCGCTCGGCGACGACCGCGACGGCATCGACGAAGCTGAGCGCACCGGCGGCGACCAGCGCACCGTACTCGCCGAGGCTGTGGCCGGCGACGGCCTGCGGCTCGGGGCCGCCTGCGGCCTGCCAGACCCGCCAGACGGCGACCCCGGCGGCAAGCATCGCCGGCTGGGTGTTCTCCGTGCGGTCGAGCTCCTCCTTCGGCCCCTCGTCGACGAGACGCCACAGATCGCGACCCAGCACCTCCGAGGCCTCGGCGAAGGTCTCGCCGACGAGCGGATGGGCCTGGGCCAGGTCGCGCAGCATGCCGACGGCCTGCGACCCCTGGCCGGGAAACAGAAAAGCGAGCGCGGCAGACATGGTCAGGATGCTCCCGGAATCAATAGCGCAGCAGGATCGAACCCCAAGTCAGGCCGCCGCCGAAGGCCTCCATCAGGAGCGTCTGACCGCGCTGGATGCGCCCGTCGCGCACCGCGACGTCGAGCGCGAGCGGCACCGAGGCCGCCGAGGTGTTGCCATGCTGGCCGACGGTGACGACGACCCGCTCCATCGGCAGGTCCAACTTACGCGCGGTGGCCTGGATGATGCGGATATTGGCCTGATGCGGCACGAGCCAGTCGAGATCGGCGCGCGTCATCGAGGCCGCCTCGAGCGCCTCGTCGACGATGCGCCCGAGGATGGTCACGGCCATCCGAAAGACCTCGTTGCCACGCATCTCCATGTAGGGTGCGCCGGCCCCGCCGTTGCCGATCCCGCCAGGGACCTGGAGCAGGTCCTTGTAGGCGCCGTCGGCGTGGAGCTTGGTGGAGAGGATGCCGGGGTCCGACGAGGCCTCGATGACGACCGCGCCGGCACCGTCGCCGAACAGGATGGCCGTGCCGCGATCCTCCCAGTTGAGGATCCGCGAGGTGGTGTCGGCGCCGACCACGAGCGCGCGACGGGCGCTGCCGGTGCGGACGAACTTGTCGGCGACGGTCAGGGCGTAGATGAAGCCGGTACAGACGGCCTGCACGTCGAACGCCGGACAACCGTGGATGCCCAGGCGCTGCTGGAGCAGGCAGGCGGTGCTCGGGAAGATCTGGTCGGGGGTCGTGGTCGCGACGACGATCAGATCGATCGCCTCGGGCCCCAACCCGGCCGCCGCCATGGCCCGGCGAGCCGCCTGCTCGGCCAGGTCACAGCAGGTCTCGCCCTCCGCGGCGACGCGGCGGGTGTGGATCCCGGTGCGCTCGACGATCCAGTCATTGGACGTATCGAGCGTCTTCTCGAGATCGAAGTTCGTCACCACCCGCTCGGGCAGACAGCCGCCCGTACCCAGGATGCGCGAGTAGACCGTCATCCGGCTGCCCTTCTTCGCTCTTGGTCGAGATGCACGGCCACCTGCTGGGCGATGCGCTCGGGCACGTTGCTGTGGATCTCCTTCTCGGCGATGCGGATCGCGTTCTTGAAGGAGAGGCGGTCCGCCCCCCCGTGGCTCTTGATCACGATGCCGCGCAGACCGAGGAGGCTCGCGCCGTTGTATTGGCGCGGATCGTAGGTCCGTCGGAAGCGGTTGATGATCGGCAGCGCGGCGAGGCCGGAGATGCGGGTCAGCCAGTTCTGCTTGAAGCTGCGACTCAGCAGGCGACCGAGCAGTTTGGCCAGCCCCTCGCTCGTCTTCAGGGCCACGTTGCCGACGAAGCCGTCCATGACGACCAGGTCGACGTCGCCGAGATAGATGTCGTCCCCTTCGACATAGCCGACATAGTTCAGGTCGCTCGCGACCAGGAGTTCGTGCGCCTGCTTGACCTGCTCGTTGCCCTTGATCTCTTCCTCGCCGATGTTGAGCAGCCCCACCTTCGGGGCCGTCACACCCTCGACGGCGGTGATGAGCTCGCTGCCCATGACGGCGAATTGAAAGAGGTGGATCGCCGAGCAGTCGACGTTGGCGCCGAGGTCGAGCAGGTGCGTCGAGCCGTGCTGCGACGGCACGGCCGTGATGATCGCCGGGCGATCGACGCCGGGCAGTGTCTTCAGCACGAAGCGCGCGGTCGCCATCAAGGCGCCCGTATTGCCGGCGCTGACGCAGGCCTGGGCGACGCCGTCCTTGACCAGCTCGATGGCGACCCGCATCGAGGAGTCCTTCTTGTTGCGCAGCGCCCGCGACGGCGACTCGTCCATCGCGACGATCTGGGAGGCGTGACGGATGGTCACCCGCTCGTCGCTCGCAGCCCCCTGCAGCTGCTCGCGGATGGCCCCCTCGTTGCCGACGAGTATCAGCGCGAGGTCGCGGCGCTCGCCGAGAAAATCGAGCGCGGCCGGGACGACGACGCTGGGCCCGAAGTCCCCCCCCATGGCATCGAGGGCGATGGTCAGAGGGGCACTCACCGGGGCACCCGCGCGCAGGAGGGGCGCATCGGCACGGCTAGCACCGGCTTTGCAGGATGCGGGCCGGCCAACGCTCAGACGTCGCTCTTGTCGATGACCTTGCGGCCGCGATAGAAGCCGTCCGGGGACACGTGGTGACGACGATGGGTCTCCCCGGTCGTCGGCTCGGTCGACAGGGTCGGACCGGTCAGGGCATCGTGCGAGCGCCGCATGCCGCGCTTCGAAGGGGTCTTGCGATTCTGTTGGACTGCCATCTGGGCCTCCGTTCGATCATGTCAGTGTGAATGGGGCTGTCGCCAATCGGCCAGCGCCGCGAAGGGTCCACCGAGCGCCTCACCCTCGATCTGGGCGTCGCCGAGCAGCCCAGCGTCGAGGCAGTCCGGCGAGGCGTGGCGCGGGATCAGCGGGAGGGCGAGCAGCAGCTCGTCCTCGATCAGATCGCGCGGACGCACGTGGCGGTCGTCGAGGAGCAGCGGATCATAGCCCTCGGGCAGTCTGTCGACCTCATCGAGGCTCGCCACCGCGGCCATCGTCAGCGTCGCGCTCACCGGGTAGTCCATCACCTCGAGGCAACGCTGGCATTGCAGCCGCAGGACCGCCTCCAAGGTGGCACGCGCGACGCCCCGACCGTCCGGGTCGCGACCGAAATCGAACCCGAAGCGCACGACCCCATGCGGTTCCATCAGGAGCGTACGCAGCCGCGGCAACTCGCCGAGGGCCAACTCGCCACGGAACGACGCCCCCCCGGAGACGGCACGCCAAAAGTCGACTCGATCAGGCAGCGCGACAAACATAAGCAGCGCAGCTTACTTATTTCGCGTCATTTTTGTCAAGCTTCAGGGCCTTGGCCGCCACGGCGATCTCCTCTCCGGCCTCTGTACGGAATCGTCCGAGGTATCGGGCTGCGGTAGGCACCGGCCTGTCCTTGCCCGGCGACCGCCGTGCCGGCATTCGTCGGGCCGTAGGTCGGGTTAGCCCCTCAGGGCGTAACCCGACGGCCGGCGACGCGCACCCAGCGAGGCCCATGTCGGTTACGGCGCGCGCAACCCGCCCGGTCGCATGGAACGCCGTGCCAGCGCGCCCAACCCGACCTGCGCGGCCGCGGAGTCCGCCGGTGCCCCTCGGTCAAACCGCCGGGCCGGAACGGGTCCGCGTCGCGCGTGGGCCGCAGGCCCGCTCGACCGGTCTCGTCAATCGAGGAACGGGTGGCGCAGGACGACGGTCTCCTCGCGATCCGGCCCGGTCGAGATCAGGTCGATGGGGCGCTCGGTGAGTTCCTCGAACTTGCGCAGATAGGCCCTGGCGTTCTCGGGCAGGTCCTCCAGGCGACGGATGCCGACGGTCGAGGTCTGCCAGCCGGGCATCTCGATGAACTGCGGCCGACACTCGGCGAGCAGGTCGGCCCCGACCGGCGGCGCCGTGAGTTCCTCGCCGTCCAGGTCGTAGCTGACGCAGAGTTTGACGGCCTCCATGCCGTCGAGGACATCGAGCTTGGTGATGCAGATACCCGAGACGCTGTTGATCGCGAGCGAACGCTTGAGTGCGACCATGTCGATCCAGCCACAACGCCGCTTGCGCCCGGTCGTCGCGCCGAACTCGTGACCGCGGGTCCCGAGGTGATCTCCGGCGGCATCGAAGAGCTCGGTCGGGAACGGGCCGCCGCCGACACGGGTCGCGTAGGCCTTGACGATGCCGAGGATATAGTCGAGGTCGCGCGGGCCGACGCCGCTGCCGCTCGCCGCCCCGCCGGCGGTCGTCGTCGAGGAGGTCACGAAGGGGTAGGTGCCGTGGTCGATGTCGAGCAGCGAGCCCTGCGCCCCCTCGAACAGGACGTTCTTGCCGGCGGCGCGCAGCCCGTGGAGGATCCCGGGGATGTCGGCCACGAGGGGCGCCAACGCCGGCACCTCGGCGAGGGTCTCGTCGAGGACCCGCTCGTAGTCGAGTTCGTCGGCGCGGTAGTAATGCGCCAGCGTGAAGTTGTGATAGTCGAGGACCTCGCGCAGCCGCTCCTTGAAGTGCTCGGTATCGAGCAGTTCACCGAGGCGGATCCCGCGCCGCGAGACCTTGTCCTCGTAGGCGGGGCCGATGCCGCGCCCGGTGGTGCCGATGGCGCGCTGGCCGCGGGCCTTTTCGCGCGCCTGGTCGAGGGCGATGTGGTAAGGGAGGATGAGCGGACAGGCGGCGCTGATGCGCAGCCGCTCGCGCACCGGGACGCCCCCCTGCTCGAGCATCAGCAGCTCCTCGAACAGGGCCGTCGGAGAGAGCACGACGCCATTGCCGATCAGACACTGGACGTCGTCGCGCAGCACCCCGGACGGGATCAGGTGGAGGATCGTCTTGTGACCGTTGATGACCAGGGTATGGCCGGCATTGTGCCCCCCCTGGAAGCGCACGACAGCCGCCGCCTGATCGGTCAACAGGTCGACGATCTTCCCCTTGCCCTCGTCACCCCACTGGGTGCCGATGATTACAACGTTCTTGCCCATGCTCTCGTCCCGTCCGTCAATCACAGGGAGTTAATATCCAGAGTCCGTCTTCGCGGACCAGTCGTTCTTCGCACCCGAGCTGCGCCGGCGTCACCGCCTGCCCCGGCAGCTCCGTCACCACCCGTCGCCCGGCGCGGCGCAGCCGGACGATCTCGGCCTGGAGCGCCGCATCGGTCGACCAGGGGGCGAAGACCGCCCCACCCGCCTGCGCGGGCGCCGGTGCACCGTGGCGCAGCAGATCCTTCAGATCGGCGCTGAAGCCGACGGCCGGACGCGCCCGGCCGAAGACCCGGCCGATGTCGTCGTAGCGCCCGCCGCGCGCGATCTCCTGACCCCAACCCGGGACGAAGGCGGCGAACACCACGCCCGTCTTGTAGCGATAGCCGCGCAGCTCGGCCAGGTCGAAGTGGATCGGCACCTCCGGCAGCCAGCCGCGCAGTTCGTCGGCGACCCGGCGCAGATAATCGAGCGCCTCGCGCACCCCGGGATCGGCCGCCCGGAGGATACCCGCGGCCCGCTCCAACGCATCATCGCCGCACAGCTCCGCGAGCGCCAGCAGCATCGAGGCCGAGGGCTCGGCGACGCCGAGCGTCGCGATCAGGGCCTCGATCTCGGGCAACGCCTTGCGCTGCAAGACCGAGAACAAGGCCGTCTCCTGCTCGGGGGAGAGCCCCGCCTGGCGCGCCAGACCGCGGAAGATGCCGACATGACCGAGATCCAGATAGGCCGAGTCGATGCCGGCGGCGCCGAGCGTCAGCATCACCAGGCGCAGGATCTCGACATCGCTCTCGGGCCCGGCGTGGCCGTAGACCTCGGCGCCGACCTGCAGCGGACTGCGGGTCCCGGCGAAACCGTCCGGGCGGGTCCGCAGCACCGTCCCCAGATAGCAGAGCCGAGCGGGACCCTCGCGGCGCAGCTCGTGGGCGTCGATTCGGGCCACCTGGGGCGTCATGTCGGCACGCACGCCGAGCATCCGGCCGGTGACCTGATCGGTCAGCTTGAAGGTCTGGAGGTCGAGATCGTGCCCGGTGCCCGTCAGCAGCGAATCCAGATAGTCGATGAAGGGCGGGAAGACGAGCTCGTAGCCCCAGCCACGATAGAGGTCGAGGAGCTCACGGCGCAGGCCCTCGACGGCCTCCGCCCGGGGTGGCAGGATCTCTTCGATCCCGACCGGCAACAGCCAGCGCTCAGCGTCCATCCCTCCCCCTCAGTTGACGAGATACAGCAAGCCGACGCCGATCAGCATACTGACGAGACCGGTGATGCGCAGCGTCCGATCGTCGGCCCCGGCGACCTCCAACAGCGCCCGGCGGAAGCGCCCGGGGCTCAGGAACGGCAGGATCCCCTCGATCACGAACAAGAGCGCGAGCGCGACCAGCAAGGCGTGCCACATGATAGCGATTCGGATACGGGACGGGAGGATCGAGGGCGCGGCGGGACCGCTGAGGACCGAACCCGCCCGGCGGCGGGCGGATTCGATCCGGGCGCCGCGCGCCCGGCCTCAAGGGGCCGTCATCTGCTTGAAGTATTTAAAGAAATCCGAGTCCGGCTCGAGGACCATCAGGCCATCGCCCTGACCGAACGCGCCGCGGTAGGCATCCAGGCTGCGATAGAAGGAATAGAAGTCCGCGTCCTGGGTGTAGGCGAGCGCGTAGATCTCCGCCGCCTGGGCGTCGCCCTCGCCGCGCAGCATCTCGGACTCGCGGTAGGCATCGGCGATCGTCACCGTACGCTGTCGGTCGGCGTCGGCGCGGATGCGCTCGGCCGCCTCGGAACCAAGGGCGCGCAGGTCGCGGGCCACCCGCTCGCGCTCGGCGCGCATGCGGGCGTAGACGGACTCGCTGACCTCGGCCGGCAGGTCGATCTTCTTCACGCGCACGTCGACGATCTCGACGCCCAGGTCGGCCGCGCGCCGGTCGATGTCCCGGGTGAGCTGGATCATCAGTTCCTTGCGGTCCTCGGAGACGACCTCCTGGATCGTGCGCTTGCCGAATTCGTCCCGCAGACTGGTGTTGATGCGCTCGGACAGCAGTCGCGCGATGCGCGCACTGTCGCCGCCTGTCGAGCGGTAGAACTGGGCCGCATCCGCGATGCGCCACTTCGCATAGGAGTCGACGATGACGTCCTTCTTCTCGATCGTCAGGAAGCGCTGCGGACGCGCATCGAGCGTCTGGATGCGCTGATCGAAGGTCACGACGTTATTGATGAACGGCACCTTGAAGTGCAGCCCGGGCTCATCGTAGGTGCGGATGATCTCGCCGAGGCGCAGCTTGATGGCCAACTGCCACTCGTTGACGATGAAGGTCGCGGTGTAGAGGAGCAGCCCGAGGGCCGCGACGGCGACCGGGACAAAGGCTTTCGCTTGATTCATCAACGTACGCTCCGCTCGCGATTGACCGCCCGGCTCGGGGTGAGGGCGGACGTGCCCTGGACCGACGGCTGGACCTGGCCGTCCGACGATGTCGAGGCCGAGGCCGCCTTGTCACGCGACTGACGCAGGAGTTGGTCGAGGGGCAGGTACATGACGCTATCGCCATCGGCGACGTCGACGACGACCTTGCTGCTGCGGCCCAAGACCTCCTGCATGGTCTCCAGATAGAGGCGCTCGCGGGTCACGTCGGGCGCCTTGCGGTACTCGGTCAGGACCGCGAGGAAGCGAGCCGTCTGGCCCTCGGCCTCGGCGACCACGCGATCGCGATAGGCCTTGGCATCGGCGACGATGCGCGCCGCCTCGCCGCGCGCCTTGGGCAGGATCTCGTTGGCGTAGGCCTCGGCCGTGTTCTCGATGCGCTCCTTGTCCTCGCGCGCCTTGATCGCGTCATCGAAGGCGTCCTTGACCTGCTCCGGCGGGCGCGCCGGCTGCATGTTGACGGAGGTCACGAGCAACCCGGTCCGGTAGCCGTTCATCAGATCTTGGACGCGCTCCTGAATCTGCACGGCGATCGCCCCGCGGCCCTCGGTCAGGATGAAGTCCAGCCGACTCGCGCCGATCGTCGTGCGCACGACCGTCTCGGTCGCGTCGCGCAGCGTCTTGTTCGGATCCTGATCCTGGAACAGGAAGTCGGCCGCGTCCTGGATGCGCGATTGCACGGTGAGCTCGAGCTCGACGATGTTCTCGTCCTTGGTCAGCATCGCCGCCTGGTGCGTGAAGGTCGAGACCTCGTCGACGTTCACCTTGACCACCGACTCCACCGGATACGGGATGTGCCAATGCGGACCCGGGCCGGTCGTCGTCGTGTAGGCGCCGAAACGCAGCTCGACGCCGCGCTCGGCGGGACCGACGATGTAGATGCCCGTCGCCAACCAGATCGCCAGCAGGATGCCGCCGATGATGCCGATGAGCCGGGCGTTGAAGCCTCCGGCGCTTCCGCCACCGCCGCCGGTGCCGCCGGAACGCCTGCCGCCGAAGAGTCCACCCAGCTTGTCCTGGAGCTTGCGCACGACCTCGTCGAGGTCGGGCGGCCCTTGCTCGCCGCCCTTATTGCCCCAGGGGTCTCGATTGCCTCCACCTGGTTCGTTCCAGGCCATATCTACTCCGTTGCCGTCAGTGACCGATAAGGATCGTTGGTCGGTGCGGTGGCGCCCGCGCGAGGGCGAGCCGTCGCGCGGGCGCCACCGCGATGAACTTCCAGCGCGGCCCGCGAGCGGGCACCACGAGTGTTGACAGCCAGGTCTCGAAACCATTCCCTGACCCGGCACGACGCCCATGTCAACCGGCACGGCGCAACGCGCGCGCCGCGCCGCGCCGCGCCGGGTCTCCGTCGCCCGAGCCCCTCCACGCGGGAGAGGCGGGCGCGCGGCGCCCAAGACACGCATCGTTCAGGTGCCGAAGCCACTTCGGCGACCCTCTCGACGCGGTGCCCCGCCGGGCACGCGACGCGCCGGCACACGAAACAGGCGGGCCGCCTATTGTAGGGAGGCCGATCGATCGGGGCAAACCGCAGGCCATCGCGCAGCGCGCCAGTCAACCGATCCACTGGGCTGACCGATCGCCCGCCGCCCCATCCGGCGCCGCCTCCAGGGCCGCGGCGGCGACCGGATCGCGTCCGCGCAGCCGGTACAGCGCGAGCGCCGGGATCCGCACCTCCATCTCCCAGCCGCCGTCGGGCCGCTCGGCATCGACGAGGACCTCGGCGTGGCTGAACAACCAGGCCCGCACGCGCCCGTCCTGCGGTCCGAGGCACAGGCGCCGACGGGTATCGGCCCCGCGGCAGCGCTCGGCAATCGCCGCGATCAGCAGGTCGAGCCCGCCCCCATCGCCGGCGCTGACCCAGACCCGCACCGGGCGCCCCTCGGCATCGTGCTCGACGCGCGGCGCACTGTCGGGGAGCAGGTCGATCTTGTTCATGACCTCGAGCTGCGGCACCGCGTCGGCGCCGATCGCGGCGAGGACCGCCGTCACGTCCTCGATCTGCCGATCGCGGCCCGGCGCCGAGGCATCGATCACGTGCAGCAGGAGATCGGCGCTGCGCGTCTCCTCCAAGGTCGCACGGAAGGCGGCGACCAGCTCGTGCGGCAGATCGCTGACGAAGCCGACCGTGTCGGCCACCGTCACCACCTGCCCGCTCGGCAACGGCAGCCGGCGCAGCGTCGGGTCCAGGGTCGCGAAGAGCTGATCGGCCTGGTAGACGCCGGCCCCGGTCAGGCGATTGAAGAGGGTCGACTTGCCGGCGTTGGTGTAGCCGACCAGGGCCACGGCCGGCAGCTCGGCCTTGCGCCGCGCCCGCCGGCCCTGGTCACGCTGGGCGCCGATGCGCTCCAGGCGGCGCTTGAGGACCGCGATGCGCTTGTCCAGGAGGCGACGATCCGTCTCCAGCTGCGTCTCGCCCGGCCCGCGCAGACCGATACCGCCCTTCTGCCGCTCCAGGTGCGTCCAGCCGCGCACCAGGCGGGTCGCCAGGTGCTGAAGCTGGGCCAGTTCGACCTGGAGCTTGCCCTCGAACGAGCGCGCCCGCTGGGCGAAGATGTCGAGGATGAGCCCGGTGCGGTCGACGACCCGGCAGCCGAGCTCGCGCTCGAGGTTGCGCTGCTGCGCCGGCGACAGGATGTGATTGAAGATCACGAGGTCGGCCCCCGCGGCGGCGACCAGGCCCTTGAGCTCCTCGGCCTTGCCCGAGCCGATGAAGAGCCGCGCGTCCGGCGCCACGCGGGTGCCACCGAGCGTGCCGACGCAGAGCGCCCCGGCCGCGCCGGCGAGTTGGCGCAACTCCTCGGCGGCCGCCTCGCCGTCGTTCGGGCCGATCGTGAGACTCACGAGCAGGGCGCGCTCGCCGTTCGGGGGGCGCTCGAGCATCACGGGCAGACCTGCGCGGGCGCAGAGGGGCCGCGCGCCCCGGCCAGGGACCGGGGGCGCAGCACGCGCGCTTGCGGATCGAGAATCGGCTTAGACGTTGCCGGGCTCCGGCTGGCCGGCCTCGGCCGCCGACGGCAGCTTGACGTTGCGCGCCGGCACGACCGTCGAGATCGCGTGCTTGTAGATCATCTGGCTCACGTTGTTCTTCAACAGCACGACGAACTGATCGAACGACTCGATCTGCCCCTGCAACTTGATTCCGTTCACGAGGAAGATGGAGACGGGCACCCGCTCCTTACGCAAGGCATTGAGGAACGGGTCCTGGAGACTTTGACCCTTGGACATGGAGTAGCTCCTTGTTGTTCTGCAATCGTTATTATGGTCGGGAAGGCGGACGCGGATCGAGCCGCTATTGGAAGACCTCACCCGCCCCGGGAGGTTCAGCCGGCGGGCGCCGCGTTGCGGCGTCCGCGCTCGATCATCGTCAATGCGGTCGCGAGGGGATCGGCCTCGTCGAAGATCCATTCACAGCTCGACTCGGCCCTCAGCCAGGTCAGCTGCCGCCGGGCGAGCTGGCGGGTCGCAGCGATGCCGCGCTGCACCATTTCCTCGTAATTATAATCACCGTCGAGATATTTCAACATTTGCCGGTAGCCGACGCAGCGCATCGCCGGGAGTTCCGGCGTCAGATCGCCCCGCTCCAGCAGCCCGCGCACCTCGTCCTCGAATCCGGCGGCGAGCATCGCCTCGAAACGCGTCGCGATCCGGGCGTGCAGGACGGCCCGCTCACGCGGCGCCCTGACCAGCTTCACCAGGCGATAGGGTAGCACGACGCGGGCCTCACCGGCCGCGAGCAGGGCGCTCATCGGCTGGCCGGCGAGCACCCAGACCTCTAACGCCCGCTGGATGCGTTGGGGATCGTTCGGGTGCACCTGGGCGGCGGTGACCGGGTCGACCTCGGCGAGGCGCCGGTGCAGGGCCTCCCAGCCGAGCGCCCGAGCCTCCTCGTCGAGGCGCGCGCGCACCGCCGCATCGGCCTGCGGCAACACCGACAGGCCGTGCTGGAGGGCGTGAAAGTAGAGCCGGGTGCCACCGACCAGCAGCGGGATGCGCCCGGCCGCGACGATGGCAGCCATCTCGCGCAAGGCGTCCTCGCGAAAGCGCGCTGCCGAATAGGCCTCGCTCGGCTCGGCGATGTCGACCAGCCGGTGCGGCGCGCGCGCGAGGACCTCGGGCCCCGGCTTCGCGGTGCCGATGTCCATGCCGCGGTAGATCATCGCCGAGTCGACGCTGACGATCTCGCACGGGAGGCGCTCGACGAGTTGCACCGCGAGTTCGGTCTTGCGCGCCGCCGTCGGCCCCATCAGGAAGACCGCGAGCGGCCGTTCGGACGCGTCCGCCGCCGGTGCTGTCGGGTCGTCAGCGGCCACGGGAGAAGAGCCGATCGAGGTCCTGCTGGGTCAGCCGAACCCAGGTCGGGCGACCGTGATTGCACTGATCGGCCCGCGCGGTACGCTCCATGTCGCGCAGCAGCGCGTTCATCTCCTCCAGGCCGAGCCGGTGATGGGCGCGCACCGCCCGATGGCAGGCGAGCGTCGCGAGGACCCGGTCGATCTCGGCCGCGATCCGCCCGGCATCGCCGTGGACCGCGAGATCCGCGAGCAGGTCGCGCAACAGGCGCTCGGCGTCGGCACCCTGGAGCAGGGCCGGGATCGCTCGCACCGCGACCCGGTCGCGGCCGAGCGGATCGACGGCGAGCCCCAGCCCCTGGAGCAGGGCCTGGTGGGTCTCGACCAGCGCCACCTCGGCGGCGCTCACGGCGACGACCACCGGCACCAGGAGCGGCTGGCTCGTGACCCGCCCGGCCGCCCAGGCCGCCTTCAGGCGTTCGTAACCGATGCGCTCGTGGGCCGCGTGCATATCGACGATGACCAGGCCGTCCTCGGCCTGGGCGAGGACGTAGATCCCGCTCAGCTGGCCGATCGCGAGCCCGAGCGGCGGCAGTGCCCCGCCCTCGGCGGTGGACTCCTCGGCCACCGGGGGCGGCGCGGCGTCCGCGCGCGCGGCCGGCGGCCGCTGGGCGGCGAAGCTGAACCGGTAGCCGGCCCGCTCATCACCGAGCCGCAGCGGCATCGCCGCTTGGCGCGGCGTCCCAGCCGGCGGCGGCGCCCCGCCGACCAGCGGCCGCTGGTCGATCGTGGGCGACGGCGCGCCCGGCTCGGCCTCGGTGCCGGCGAGGCCACCCTCGGCCAGGCGCCGCTGGAGGGTCCGAAAGATGAAGTCATGGACCTGACGGCCCTCGCGGAAGCGGACCTCGTGCTTGGCGGGGTGGACGTTGACGTCGACGAGCCCGGCCGGCAGCTCCAGATAGAGGAGGTAGGCCGGATGGCGGGCCTGGTGCAGGACGTCCTGGAAGGCCTGACGCACGGCGTGGGTGACGAGCCTGTCGCGCACGGCCCGGCCGTTGACGAAGAAGAACTGCCGGTCCGCCTGGCTGCGCGAGAAGGCCGGGCGCACCAACCAGCCGTGCAGACGCAGGCCGACGGCCGCGGCGTCCAGGCGCAGCGCGTGTTCGAGGAAGGCCGCGCCGAGCAGCGCCTCGAGGCGGCGTTCGATGCCGGGCGGGTCGGCCGCGGCCGGCAGATCGAGCAGGCCGCGGCCGGCATGCGTCAGGCGCAGGGCGACATCGGGGCGCACCAGCGCCATGCGCTGCACGACCTGCTCGAGGTGGCCGAGCTCGGTCTTTTCGGTGCGCAGGAACTTGCGCCGCGCCGGCACGTTGAAGAAGAGGTCGCGGACCTCGACCGTCGTGCCCGTGGGGTGGGCGGCCGGCTGCGGCTCGCCGACCCGGCCCTCGCCATCGACCCGCACCTGCCAGGCGCGCTCGGCGCCGGCGGCGCGCGAGGTCAGGGTCAGGCGCGAGACCGAGGCGATGCTCGGCAGCGCCTCGCCGCGAAACCCCAGGCTCGCGACCGCCTCCAGGTCGGCCAGCCCGCCGATCTTGCTGGTCGCATGGCGCGCCAGCGCCAGCGCCAACTCCTCGACCGGGATGCCGTGGCCGTCGTCGCGGATCCGCAGCAGCTTCACCCCGCCCTGCTCCAGGTCGATCTCGATTCGCCGCGCCCCGGCATCCAGGCTGTTCTCGATCAGCTCCTTGGCGACCGAGGCCGGACGCTCGACGACCTCGCCGGCGGCGATCTGGTCGACGAGTTGGGAAGAGAGCAGGCGGATCGGCTTGGGCATGCCCGGCATGGGAGCAAAAAAGCCCCGTCCCGCGCAAGCCCGGCCCCCGCTCAGGCCATCTCCTGCGGATCGACGTCGATCGACCAGCGCACCCGCCCGGCCCCCTCGACCTGCCGCACCCTGGGCAACCAGTCGGCAAGGAACCGGCGCAGCGCCGCGCGCCGCGGCGCCTGGACGAGCAGCTGGGCGCGCCAGCGCCCGGCGCGTCGCTCCATCGGCGCCGGGGCCGGCCCCCAGAGGACGACCTCGCCGGCGTCCGGTGCGCCAGCGGCCGCAGCCGCGCGCAGGAAGGCCAACGCCTCGTCGGCCGCCCCGGCCTCGGCCCGCAGCAGGGCCTGATGGCTGAACGGCGGCAGCCCGGCGGCGCGGCGCTCGGCCAGGGCCGCCTCGGCGAAGGCCGGGTAGCCCTCGCGCAGCAGCGACACGAGGAGCGGGTGTTCGGGGTGGCGGGTCTGCACGACGACCCGCCCAGGCCGCTCGGCGCGACCGGCGCGGCCGGTCACCTGGACCAGCAGTTGGGCCATCCGCTCCGGGGCGCGGTAGTCGGCGCCGTAGAGGCCAGCGTCGGCATCCAGCACGCCGACCAGGGTGACGCCCGGGAAGTGGTGGCCCTTGGTCAGCATCTGGGTGCCGAGCAGCAGCCGGTACTCGCCGCGCCGCGCGGCGCTCAGGAGCCGCGTCAGCTCGCCCTTGCGCCGGGTGCTGTCGCGATCGACGCGGGCCAGCGGCAGGCCGGGGAAGCGCCGCGCCAGGATCTCCTCGACGCGCTCGGTCCCCTGACCGAGGGGGCGCAGATCCGGCCGGCCGCAGCTCGGACAGCGCCCCGGCGCCGGGCGGATGAGGCCGCAGTGGTGGCAGCGCAACTCGCCGCTCGCCCGATGCAGCGTCAGGCGCGCATCGCAGCGCGGGCACTCGCCGACCCAGCCGCAATCGTGGCAGGTCAGCACGGGCGCGAAGCCGCGGCGGTTGAGGAACAGGAGCACCTGGTTGCCGGCGGCGAGCTGCTCCGCGGCGAGCTGCATCAACGGCGGCGAGAGGCCGGCCTCGAGCGGCTGGGCGCGGATGTCGATCAGGGTCACGCTCGGGGCGGCGGCGCCGCTCGCCCGGCGGTGCAGCCGCAGCCAGCGGTAGCGCCCGGCATGGGCGTTGGCCAGGCTCTCGAGCGACGGGGTCGCCGAGCCGAGCACGACCGGGCAGGCGGCCTGCTGGGCGCGACGCACGGCGAGGTCGCGCCCGGAATAGCGAAACCCCTCCTGCTGCTTGAGCGACAGATCATGCTCCTCGTCGACCAGGATCAGGCCGAGGCGCGGCAGCGGCACGAAGACCGCCGAGCGGGTGCCGAGCAGCAGGTCGACCTCGCCGGCCGCGGCGCGCCGCCAGACCCGCTCGCGCTCGCCCTCGGCAAGGCCCGAGTGCAGGACCGCCATCGTGCCGCCCAGGCGCGCGGCGAAGCGCCGCTCCAGCTGCGGCGTGAGCCCGATCTCCGGCACCAGCACCAGGGCCTGCCGGCCCGCGGCGATGGCCGCCTCGAGCAGGCGGATATAGACCTCGGTCTTGCCGCTCGCGGTGACCCCCTCGAGGAGGAAGGGCGCGAAGCTACCGAAGGCGCCGCCCACCTGGTCCACGGCCGCCTGCTGGTCGGCGTTCAGCGTCGGCCCAGCACCGAGCATCGGCGGCGGGGTCCCCGCCTCGATCCGGCAGGGCGCGACCCAGCCGCGGCGCGCGAGCGCGCGCAGCACTGCCGCGCACTCACCGAGGTCGCGGGCGAGGTCGGCCGCGGGCGCCTCACCGCCGAGCGCGCGCAGGTGGGTCAGGACCTGGGCCTGGCGCGGGGCGCGTTTGATGTCGTCGAGGACGACCGCGGTGCCGGCCTCGGTCAGCCGCCAGCCGCGCTCGCCGGGCGCCGCAGCGGACCCCGAACAGGGCGCGGATCGGCGCAGCCGCGCCGGCAGCGCGCTGAAGAGCGCCTCGCCGAGCGCGTGCTGGTAGTAGTCCGCGGCCCAGCACAGGAAGGCCAGATCGGCCTCGGCGAGCAACGGGCGCTCGTCGAGGACCTCGATGACCGGCTTGAGCCGCTCGGGCGGGACGCTCGCGACCTCGGCCAGCGCGACGATCAGACCGACGCGCCGGCCGCGCCCGAAGGGGACGAGGACCCGCTGGCCCGGACCTGGCAACGGCGCGCCCGGCGCACTCGGCGGCAGGTAGTCGAACGGCTCCGGCACCGGGGCCGCGACGGCCACCCGCAAGACGGGGGAGGCCCCGCTCACGCGCCGTCCCCGGAGCGCCCTGGTCGGCCCCGCGCGGGCGCATACCCGGTACGATTGCCGCTTGCGCCACCCAAGTAGTTATGTATTATGGCTGCGGTCATCGACGCCGTAGCCAAACATGTTGCAGATCAGCCAGCAGGTCTTGCGCACGGATCTGGCCGGTATGCCCCTCGAGTGGGTGGATTACCGGGCAGCGGCCCGCCTTTATGTGCTCGGGCAGGTCGCCTACGCCTGCGGCGACACCCTCCTTCGGCTGCGCGGCGGCATCAACTCGGCGACCCACCAGCGCAGCATGCTGGAGATCCACTCGATCATCGCCACCCAGGGCACCCACCAGGCGCTGCACAGGCAGCGCGGCGACTATGTCCCGCCGCTGACGAACCGCGCCCTCTTCCAGCGCGACGACCACCTCTGCCTCTACTGCGGCGGGCGCTTCTCGGCGCGCAACCTCTCGCGCGACCATGTTCGCCCGATCAGTCAGGGCGGCGCCGACTGCTGGACCAATGTCGTCACCGCCTGCGTGCGCTGCAACAACTTCAAGGCCGGCCGCACCCCGGAGGCGGCCGGGATGGAGCTGCTCGCGGTGCCCTTCATCCCGACCCACGCCGAATACATCTTCTTGATGGGTCGCCATGTGCTCGCCGATCAGATGGCCTTTCTCCACGCCCACTTCCCGCGCACCAGTCCATTGCTGAAGCGCCGCCCCCGTTCCGCGTAGGTCCACGCACCGATGCCCGATTGGCAGGACATCGCCGCGCGCATCGCGGCCGCGACCGGCGAGCCGTTCGCGCTGCGCCCCCCGCAACACGTCGGCGGGGGCTGCATCAACCGGGCGGTGCGCCTCGGCGACGGGCGTCGCGACTACTTCGTCAAGCTCAACGACGCCAGTCAACTGGCGATGTTCGAGGCCGAGGCGGCCGGTCTCGCGGCACTCGCGGCGACCGCGACCCTGCGCGTGCCGCGCCCCCTGTGCACCGGCGTCAGCGCCGGCGAGGCCTTCCTGGCGATGGAGTATATCCCACTCGGCGGGCGTCCCGGCGCGGACGGCAAGGCCGCCGCCGGCCGCCTGCTCGCCACGCTGCACCGGGCGAGCGCCCCGGCATTCGGCTGGGAGCGCGACAACACGATCGGCTCGACCCCGCAGCCGAATGCCCCGGAACCGGACTGGGTCGTCTTCTGGCGCGAGCGACGCCTCGGGCATCAGCTGCGCCTGGCGGCGGCCAGCGGCTACCGCGGCCGCGTGCAGGAACGCGGCGCCCGCCTGCTCGAAGGCTTCGGGGCACTGATAGACCACGCCCCTCGCCCCTCGCTCCTCCATGGCGACCTGTGGGGCGGCAACCTCGGGTTCGATGCGGCAGGCCGGCCCGTCATCTTCGACCCGGCCGTCTACTACGGCGACCGCGAGGCGGACCTGGCGATGACCGAGCTCTTCGGTGGCTTCGGCAGCGACTTCTATGCCGCCTACCGCGAGGCGTGGCCGCTCGCGCCGGGCTACGCGGTGCGCAAAACCCTCTACAACCTCTATCACATCCTCAATCACCTGAACCTCTTCGGCGGCGGCTACCTCGCCCAGGCCGAGGGCATGATCGAGCGGCTCCTGGCCGAGATCGGCTGAGCGATCGACCCGGGGCGACCCGGCGCCCTGGGCGATCGACGCCCTGCCCAGCCCCGACCGAACGCCGACGCCCCATCGCGAAGGCGGCGCGGTGACGCTTTTCTTGCCGATGTGTTACAAACCGGTTCCATCACCGCTTCCCCGCTGATGGCATGCGTTTGAACCACCTCGATCTCGTCAGTCAGACCCCCCGCGAGCTGCTGCTGCTGCGCCACGCCAAGTCCGACTGGGGGGTAGACGGCGCCAAGGATTTCGACCGCCCGTTGGCCAAGCGCGGCAAGGCCGATGCGCCGCGGGTCGGCGCCTGGCTCTACCGCGAGGGGCTGGTGCCGGACCATGTCGTGAGTTCCCCCGCACAGCGCGCCCGCCAGACGGCGACCCGGATCTGCAAGGCCATGGAGCTCAAGGCCCGCAACGTCGCATGGGACGAACGCATCTACGAGGCCGACGTGGCGCGCCTGCTCGCGGTCCTCGCCGACTGCCCGGCGACGGCCCGTCTGGTGCTCCTGATCGGCCACAACCCGGGCCTCGAAGACCTGCTGCGCTACCTGATCGGCGACGAACTCGAAGAGCCCGACGACGGCAAGCTCCTCCCGACCGCCGCCGTCGCCCGCATCGAGATGCCCAAGGCATGGGACGGCCTCGAGCGCGGCTGCGGCCAGTTGATCGCCCTCACCCGCCCCAAGGCCTTGCGCGACTGACGGCGACGTCGAAACGACCGACACAAGCGGGAGAAAACAAGGGACTCGTCGAGCAGAGGCCAAGGGTTCTCCTGCCCCGGCTGTCCACTCGGCAGAGCGACGACCGATCGTCGACAAGCCGCCTCCTACGGCAGCCCCACGTCGGGTTAGGCGCGCCGGCAGGGCGGACAAATGAAAGCGAAGGCTTGCGCGCGCCGTAACCCGACAGCGGCCTCGGTGGGGCCGCTTTGGCGGCCGTCGGGTTACGCCCCGAGGACACGGCGGGATGCGCTGCGCTTTCCCGCCCTACGTTCTCGCACCCGAAAAAGAGATCTCGCGCAGAGACGCCAAGGCGCAGAGAAGGAGAAGAGGAGCGTACCGGTGACATCGACCAATGCCCTCTCTTCACTTTGCGCCTCTGCGTCTCTGCGCGAGCCCGGAGATAGCGTCTTTCGAGTCAAGTCGTCGGGGTATAGGCCGTCGGGTTACGCCCCCAGGGGGCTAACCCGACCTACGGCCCCGGCGTAGACCGGCACGGCCGCGTCTGTGGCACGGCCAGTAGGTCGGGTGAGGCGCGCCGGCACGGCGGTCGCCGAGCAGCAACAGGCCCGCGCGCGCCGTAACCCGACAGCCGTCTCCGCGGGCGTCGCCAGCGCCGGAGCCCGCTCGCGGCGCTCCGGGCAGGAGGCGGCCAATGCCGACTCGATTCCCCCGGGTAAGGCGGGATCCCCCAGCGCCCCCCAACACGGATCGACCGTCAACCGTCCAAGCATCTCGAAAAGGCCGGAGAACGGAGCCGCCCCCCTCCCAGGAAGGGAGAAACGCCATAAAGAAGCACTTTACCCGAGTTCTGCTCACAGCTAGGCAAAGCCCGCTGCGACGCCCGATGCACGTCGGGCACCGTCCAACGGCCGCTTCTAGGATGATGCATGACCCCGCGGCCACCCTCTGCCGGTCTCGAGCCCGAGGCTGGCCGTGCGATGGGGCCATCGGTGCGATCGCCGGCGCCGGTCAGTCGAAACGCCTTGGCTCGCGTGCCCCGTTCTGAAAATCGGTGAGGAGCGCATAGATCTCGTCCTCGTTCAGCAGGCCGATGTAGCGGTACCAGGTGCGGCCGTCCGGCCCGATCAACGCGTGCTGGGGAATGGTGCGCACCGAATGCCCCTCGGCGGCCACTATGCGCCGGTCCAGGCCGTAGCGGTCCGCCCAGGCCAGGGCATCCTGTCGCGTGGCCGCCGTGAAGGGCTCGCGACCGCTCGTCAGGCTCATCACGAAGCGCGTCCGCGTCAGGGGCACCTGCGCCGCCGCGCGGAAGTGGGGTGCCTGTGCGGCGCTCGCCGAACACCAGGGTGCAACATAGCTGATCCAGACGAAGTCGCCCGGGTATGCGCATACATCGATCTCCTCCCCGGATGCCGCGATGCGGGCGGGGCCGGCCCCCCGATCGCTCGTGCAGCCGCCGGCCTCATCCCAATCGGTGTAGAATTCGCCGCTCTGATCCGCCGATCCGCACGCCCCGAGGCCCAGAATGGCCAGGCTGGCCAGCAAGACGCGGACCGCCGGGCCTGATTGGGTCGCTGCCTTCACGTGTCGCTCTCCCCCATCGTCTCGACCAGTGGTCGGCTCACGGCGGATCACACTCGATGGTCGCCACCGACCGAACCCATCGCCTGGCGACCGACCTCGAATACACCCGCCTGCGCCAGCCCCCTGAAGAATCGCTCGGCGTGCCGTACCGCCTGCATGCTCGTGGGCACAGCATAACCCGACAGGCGACCGCATGTTTCGCGGTAACCCGACCCGGTCCGCACCTCGGTCGAGCCTGAGGTATCCCCACAAAATCGGCCTCGACGGCGAGTCGGTACGAACTGGGAGCGCCGGCTTTCAGCCGGCTTCGCGCGCGAGGGGCTCGATGACCCGGCGCACGACCTTCGGCACTGGAGCCAGGAGATCACCCATAAGCGCCGCTGGATGGCCGCTGCGCACGTGCCCTTCTCCCGGCCCAGACGCCGCCAACGCGGCATCGAGCCGCGACGGCGACGAGCCGGCTGGAAAGCCGGCGCTCCCAGTCAGCCGCGCGAAGGCGAGATGGCTCAGATCGCGAGAGCCGGCTTCCGTCGGGATGTCGACCTGAGCCACTGCGGTTTAGGCCATTTTTCCGGGGATACCTCAGCGGTCGACCCCGTTCGGAGATCCCTTCGCAGTCTCCGTCGTTTGGGATGCGTTAGCGAGTGGTCTGCGGGATCGCGGGATCCGACCGCAAGGCCCAGTGGACCTCACCGGCCACGATGTGCGCGACCGCCGTACCGGAGCCCAGCCATGCGCCAGACCACCGACGACATCGCCGGCATCCGCAACGCCGTTCAAACGCATCTCGGCGCTGGGAGCCAAGTGTGGCTGCTTGGCTCGCGACTCGACGACGATACCCGGGGCGGTGACATCGACATCTACATCGAACCCGCCGGCCCGCTTCCGGAGAACCTGCTCCTCCCTCGCCAGACGTTGCGTGCGGAGCTGGAGCGCCGCCTCGGGCGTCCGGCTAGGGTGTTCAATCTGGCTGGTCTCACCCTCGTTTCGCTCATGCAGTTTTCGTCCGGTCCTGCACGGACTGATTCGCTATACAGTTCAATGTCTTGCCGATCTCATGGCATGATTTCTCCGTCAAAAGATCGAGGGGCCGAAAAGTGCGTGAAAGCCGTCAGATTGAACTCCCTAGCGTCCGGCCGACCTCGTGGTACGCTGCAGCAAGCCCACCGCGTAGATGCGCCAGGCCAAGGCCAAGGCCAAGGGGGGTGCGACGATCACTGGTCGAAGCCCCCGTCGATCCCGCGATAGGCGAAGGCTCCGGTCCCTCCAGCCCCAGGAATGGCGGCGTCCCTGTCTGCGAATGCAACAATGCGATAACTCGCCCTGTCTGCTCTCTCCTGGCCCAAGGTCCGGCAGACGACGCGGAACCTGGCGAGCTCGTTGACTTCTTGGTCGACATTGGAAAGCTCGAATAATGTGCTAGGCTGTCTACAGTGTAGCACGCAAGCCATAGGAGACAGCCTAGTCAACCGTTGGACAAACCCCAATCCTTTACCTTGCAACGAAAGGCTAAAGAACTCATGCAAAGATCAATAGAAGAAATTACGGCAGAATTAATCCGACTGCCCAGAAGAGAAAGGCTGGAAATAGCCAGATTTCTTCTTTTATTGGATAATCGCTCTTCTGATTCCACTAGTGTCAGCTCTGAATGGGAACAAGAAATCAGAGATAGAGTTCATGCCGTAGAAGATGGAACAGCTGTTGGTATTGATTACGAAAAAGCAATAAAACAAATAACAAATCGCTTTGCATAATGAAAGTAACAATTCTTCAGCAAGCGTATAGAGAATTAGAGGACGCTGTAGATTACTATGAAGGGGAACAAGACGGGTTAGGATTGCGCATGATGGAAGAGGTTGATAATCATGTCAGATGGATTACAAAAAATCCTACACTTCCTCGGCTTCGAGAGGGCGGGTATCGCCGAGTAAATCTGAAAACATTTCCTTACTATATTGCGTATATGATTCACGAAGAAATATTATGGATTCTTGCTATCTCACATAGTCATCGTAAACCAGATTATTGGATTATACGAAAGAATGAACTCAGCTAACAAGGCAAATGCAGCCGACCCCAAAAGCGCGCGTCGAGCTCGCAGTTTTCTTCCTGCTTCTGTGTAAGCGCGCATTTGGGTCGCCTGATTTGCAACGTTGAACTAATCCGCTCCGCGGGGCTCGGAGAAGTGCCCCCCGATACGCCGTCTCTCGACCGGCAAAGCCGGGCAGCCGGCGTCACGCCGAAGTCCCTGTCCACCGCCTGTTCCGTGCCATCGACCACACTCGATCATGACCCAATCGGGGTCGTTGACCGAGGATGCGACGATGAGCGCGTTGCGCCAACGCATGATCGCGGCCATGCAGATGCATGGCTTCTCTGCCCGCACCCATGAGAGCTATCTGGCCGCCGTGCGCGGCCTGGCCAAGTACACCGGCCGATCGCCGGACACCCTTCAGACTGAGGATCTAAAGCGCTACTTCGAGTACCTGGTGCGCGAGCGTGGGCTGGCCCCGGCCAGCGTGCGCCTGGCCTACAACGGGATCCGCTTCTTTTACCTGCAGGTCCTCGCCTGGCCGGCGGTGGACCTGGAGGTGACGCTGCCCAAGCGCGCCCAGCGCATCCCGGAGCTGCTCACGCGCGCTGAGGTGGGGGCCATCCTGGGCGCCTGTGGCGATCGGCGCTATCGCACCATGCTCGGGCTGTGTTACGGGGCCGGGCTACGCCTGAGCGAGGTGCTCAGGCTTCGGGTCGCCGACATCGACGGGGAGCGCAAGCTCCTGCGCATCGCCCAGGGCAAGGGGGCGAAGGACCGCCTGGTGGTGCTCTCACCGAGCCTGCTCGAGCAGCTGCGCGCCTACTGGCGCCTGTACCGCCCCCAGGAATGGCTGTTCCCCGGGCGGGGCGGTGCCCCGTTGAGCCCGACCGGCCTGCAGAAGGCCTTCACGGCGGCCAAGCGCCGCGCCGGGGTGAGCAAGGTCGGCGGCGTCCATGGGCTGAGGCATGCCTACGCCACCCACCAGCTGGCCGCCGGCCTCAAGGTGGAGCGCCTGCAGCGCCTGATGGGCCACTCCAGCATCCACACCACGCTGCGCTACCTGCACTGGCTGCCCAGCGCCAGCGAGGGCGAAGGCGAACGCGATCTGCTCGCCCAGTTGGAGGTGGCCGATGGCTAAGCCGTCCCTGCAAGCGGTCATCCACGCCTGCCTGGCTGACCTGGCGAGGAGCCAGCCGCTGAGCCCCCGCCAGTGGCAGGTCTGTCATCACATCGGCACCTGCCGCACCGAGGCCCTCGGCGGCCTGCGGCTCGAATGCGACGGCTGCGGGGAGTCGGCGCTCCTCTACTACGCCTGTCGCGATCGCCACTGCCCGCGCTGCCAGCGCCTGGCCTCGCTCGCCTGGTGCGCGCGCCAACGCGCGGCGGTCCTGCCGGTCACCTATCATCACCTGGTCTTCACCCTGCCGGATGTCCTCAACGGCTGGGTCGAGGTGCACCCCAAGGAGCTCTACGATCGGCTCTTCGAGACCGTCTGGGCGACCCTGTCGGCCTTCGGCGCCGACCCCAAGCGCCTCGACGGACAGCTCGGCATGACCGCGGTACTGCACACCTGGGGTGAGACCCTGGTGCGCCACGTTCATCTGCATTGCCTGGTGCCCGGCGGGGCGCGCGGCGCCGACGGCCGCTGGCGTCCGGCGAAGAGCACCTATCTGTTCCCGGTGCGGGCGCTCGCGCGGCACTTTCGTGGCGGCTTCGTCAGCCGCCTGCGCCGTGCCGTCGACGATGGGCGCTTGGCTCGACTCGATGCCGCGGAGATCGACCGGATCCTCGACGACCTGATGGCCCGCGACTGGGTGGTCTACTCCAAGCCCTGTCTGACCCAGACCGAGACGGTCGTCGACAGCCTGATCCCAAGGCGGCGGGCGCCACAGCCACCGCATTGCGCTGAGCGATGCGCGCCTCGTCGACTTCGACGGCGAATCGGTGACCCTGCGCTACAAGGACTACCGCGACGGCGCGCGCGGGAAGGTCATGCGCCTCAGCGGGGAAGAGCTGTTGCGCCGCTTCCTGCTGCATGTGCTGCCGAAAGGCTTCATGCGCGTCAGGCATTACGGCTTTCTGGCCAACCGCTGCCGTGCCCGACGCCTGCCCGAGATCCGCGCCGCGATCGCCGCCGCGCCGCCCCCGACGCAGGCAACTGAGCCGAGCGAGGGTACGCCCTTCGCGGCCTTGATCATCGCTTGGTCCAAGACCCAGTGCGAGCGTAACGATAGCTGCCATCTTAGCTGGATAATCAGCGCCTTACGCCGGGACGTCTTCCTCCGTTCGGCTAGGTGGACCAAACGATGATCAAGGCCCCCTTCGCCGGCTATCCGTGCCCGAAGTGTCGCACTGGTCGGCTGCGCGTGATCGCGCGCCTGAGTGCCCGGTGCCGCGACCCGGGAGGAGGTGCCGCCTTGCGCGCCTGAGACCAGCGGCGTCGCCTCCTCTCGTTGGACCGACCCGCAACGGTCGGCGCTTGTGCTCGCCTGAAATCCGGAAAATGGCCTAAGATTGCCCGCAGAGACGTGGCCTTCACCCCTCAAGGACCGATGCCGATGCCCTTCACCCCGTCGTCTGCCCCTACTCGACCCCTGGCCACGCCCACGCGCCGTTGCCGCGCGAACCGGCCGCGACAATACAATCCCCTCTTTCTAGAGAGTGCCCGAGCAGACGGACACGCCGTGCCGGGAGCGGATTAGTCCAACAACCGTTTATCTGGTCTGCGCGCGGGAGCCCCGCGACAACAGGCCGCCTCGGTGTCGCGCGCAGACCAGACAAACGCTTATTCGTTAGCCTCTCTAGGAGGGCCGATGGAATCCATCCCTAGCGACGTAGACGAAGCCTTCGAAATCCTTTTGGAAGTAATCGAGGAGGATGTCAGCAAGTATCTGGATGCTTTAGGGCCTGCCAGCTCCGAAAGAAACTTTGCCGAGGCTAGGAAAATCCTAGAGCATGCCGAAAAGATTTCTGACTTCCGCATGAGAGTAGCAGCGATACGCAAGGAATGGCGCTCCCTTCAAGGCGTGATGGTGGAACACCCAGCCGCTCCAAGAAATGAGGAACCCGTTTCACAGCAACCCTTGCCTACGCGTCGTCTCGCTCGCGGCCAAAGAACTCGTGAAGAAGAGTTCTACCTTTCTATTCTCACAAGTTTAATCGAATTGAATGGGTCTGCTCCAGTTGCCGAGGTGTTGGACAAAGTTTACGAAAAGATGAAACACGGACTCAAGGAAGCCGATCTCCAAATCTTGGAGTCGCAGAATATGCCTCGGTGGCGGAACACAGCGATGTGGGCTCGCAAGAATCTGAAGGATGAAAAACTTCTGAAATCAGATAGCCGCTTCGGTGTCTGGGAGATTACTGATGCAGGACGGGCCTGGGCCAAAGCGGAACAGGCGAAATCTTCCGGTCCCCAATGATCACGACCGCCCCCTATACACATTGCATGTGCTGGATTTGCGGACGCCCAGCAGACAGCTCAGAGCATATGGTGAAGGCGTCTGACGTACGTCAAGTATTCGGCCATATAACCCAATACAGCCCAATTTTTCGTCACTCATCCGATCAGCCCAATCTTGCCGTTCCAGGCATCCGATCAGAAAACTTGCGATTCTCTCGCTCCATTTGTGCTCACTGCAATAATTCGCGAACCCAATCGCACGACAAAGCCTGGGAGATAATGTCCCGCGGCATCCGCGAACTTGACCCGCCCCTATATCCAGGAGCGATAATTCCTATCGATTGCTTTTTTCCTGGTAACGCAGAAGCCCAGGTCCGCAACATACATTTGTTCTTTACCAAGCTATTTGGCTGCACTGCTGTCGAGCATGGAGCACCGCTTCCGGTCACCGAATTTGCGCAGAGCATTGTTAAGGGAGAGCCCCACCCGAATATTCGGTTGATATTTGTCCATATCCCTCCTGGTTCTTCACGCTATGCAATACACGTTGGGCCAATACAACTGGAAAACAAAAGCGGCAGAACAGCAGCGCATTGGTATTATTCGGTTGGGACTGTTGGGGTGTTTCTTTCATACGCGGAACGACTCGAAGAAAGGATGACGCGGGACGTTGGATGGCATCCTGACGATGGCGCACTTATTAGAATGGCTTAGGCGTACGCCACTTACACATCATCGTAACGATTGTTTGAGAACCTCAATAAGGGCTAACGAGTGCGCCAGCCCGAGCGCTTGCCCCGCGTCGAGCTCCGTCTTTTGTTGCACGTCGCTGCCAGGCGGGCCAAGCGCCGGGCTGTGCTGAACGTTAGGCTCGTCATCAGCAACACTTATCAACAACGTGAAGGCAAAAAATGGAAGCGATATTCACTGACTTCGGAGAGTTGCGAGCTTGGAGAGGCATCAACGGTAAGCCCGTCGCCTTGGCGCACTATCCCCAATCTATCCTGCTCGAAAACTCTACTCTGCACCGTAAAACCGGAAAGGGCATCTGCATCTTTGCGACACCCCCGCATTATGACGACCCGGAGCTTTACCAGATTGAGCATTGGGCATCGGCAATTCCCGAGTTGGCAGAGCTGCAACGCAATCGCGACGCGTTCGTTGGCGATGATGATGCCGCGGGAAATCTGGCGCCGGATACAAGCTATATTGGTTAGGGCTTACACCGATATATGGTTCGAACAAATGAAGAATTTCTTCACAGGAGTTGTGTTTCTCGTCGGTTTGGTAATGGTAAGTTTCTGGCTTTCAGAGCTCATCTCCGAACTGTTGAGCTTAGACGAAGAATTCGGCTTTCTTGTTTTTACGGCGTTTCTTCTCGTTGGTGGGGCTATTCTCACTAGGCGAAGCGATGATTGAGTGCATGATTTCGACGCGCAATCGCCTAACTAGAGCACCAGCCCGGCGCACGCAGCCGAGCTGTGCTTGACGTTGGGCCGCCCATTCACCCTCTCCAGTATCGGCGCGCATGTTTATCCTGGGGGTCAGGTCTTGCAATCCAGCACCGCCCGACTACACTTGGGCCATGGCCAGACCCCTTCGTATCGAGCTAGCCGGCGGGCTCTACCACGTTACCTCGCGGGGCGATCGGCGTGAGGCCATCTATCGTGACGATGCGGACCGCGGCGCTTGGCTGGAGCTCTTAGGCGATGTCTGTGAGCGGTTCAACAAAGCCCCTCGGGGCATACGCCGCCCGCTATCGTGACCGCGATCGCGCCATGGTCGAGGCGTATCGCGCGGGCGCCTAAAGCATGCAGGCCATCGCCGAGCATTTCGGCGTCAGTCGAATGACCGTCAGTCGGGCGGTCAAGCGACACGAGGACGCGGCCGCAGTCGATGGCGTTACAGGGGTGACCCCTGGGGGCTCCTGATTGTTCGAAACCGCGACTCGCAAACCTTTGAAACCCTTGACTTGCCGGACCGGATCGACGACCTGATCCGAGAAGCCGAATCGGGAGGCCTGTCCATCGTCACGCGAGACGGCCGGCCCATCTTCGTTCTCTTCCCGGATGTCGATTTGAATCGCAACGGCCACGATGCCTTCGCCGGGTTCTGGTCGCTCCCTGTCCTAGATGAGCGCGGCATCCAGCCCGCCAGGGTCAGGTCTTGCAATCCAGCACCGCCCGACTACACTTGGGCCATGGCCAGACCCCTTCGTATCGAGCTAGCCGGCGGGCTCTACCACGTTACCTCGCGCGGCGATCGGCGTGAGGCCATCTATCGTGACGATGCGGACCGCGGCGCTTGGCTGGAGCTCTTAGGCGATGTCTGGGAGCGGTTCAACAAAGCCCCTCGGGGCATACGCCGCCCGCTATCGTGACCGCGATCGCGCCATGGTCGAGGCGTATCGCGCGGGCGCCTACAGCATGCAGGCCATCGCCGAGCATTTCGGCGTCAGTCGAATGACCGTCAGTCGGGCGGTCAAGCGGCACGAGGACGCGGCCGCAGTCGATGGCGTTACAGGGGTGACCCCTGGGGGCTCCTGATTGTTCGAAACCGCGACTCGCAAACCTTGGATACGGGGTCAAGTCTTGCAATCACGCAATGCGCGATCGCAAGACTTGACCCCGCTTTTGCACGCTTTTGCACGTGACCCCGCTTTTGCAATAGCGAACTGCGCTGAGAATCGGCGAGCCATCTGCCCGTGTGAGATCGTTAGGCGTCACACCATCCCACCGGCCGAGGGCATCGCCTATAATCTGACGGAATGCCCTCGGCGGGACAGCCCGACGGTTCACTGGCCGCAGTCCCAGCAATCCTCTGGGGCAGGCATCGAGCGCTGGGTCGAGCGAACACTGGAGAAGGAGGGGACTGAGCGCCATGTTCCGAGGTGATTGGCCTGGCTCTGCTCGCTCCTGCATACCTGTGGGGCGTCGCCTTCGCCTACAACCGCGACGACAACCCGCACTGGGTCGACCTCGACGGCGACGGCCAGGACACCCGCCAGGAGATCCTCGTCCGCGACAGCCGCGTGTCGGTGACCTTCGACGAGCGCGGCTGGGTCAAGACGGGTCTCCGGGTGCGACCCTACACGGGACGCGTCGTGACCGATCCGGGCGACATCGACCATCTGCTCGCCCTCGGCGAGGTCGATGTCGCCGGCGCCAGCGCCTGGTCCCTCGGGGAGCGCACCGCCTTCCTCAACGATCCGAACAACCTCGTCGCCGTCTACAACGTCTCGAACCGCTCCAAGGGCGATCAGGACGTCTACCTGTGGCTCCCGCCGAACATCGCCAATTGTGCACCTGGTATTTCGAAGCGCGTCAGGCAGTGTGGGACAAGTACGCCGTCCAGCTCGATGCCGCCGAGCGCAAGTCCGTCGCCTTCTTCGAGGACAAGTGTCCGCTGCATGAGAAGGGAATCAAGCTCAATCGGGTGCGACGCTGGCTGGGGACCTGGTTCGATGGGCTGTTCTGAGGGGCAGCAGCTCCCGGCTCTGTCGTGCGCCCCACGGCCGTGGGGGATCACGTGGGTGCCACGGCGCAGGCAAGCCCTGGGTGCCAAATTCGAAGGGGCGGTTGAATTTCTATTCCCGGTTGCGCCAGCTCCGGGTCAAGCACGGAGTTTCGTAGGATGAAGCGCGAATCTTTGATCTTCGTATTGTGCGCCAGCACGACAATAGCTTTAGCTGTTGGCGTGGAATCGCCACTTGCCGAGGAGAACGGTGCTATCCATGCGTGCGTCGGCAAGGCAGGCCGGCTGCGAATCGTCGAGGCGCAGGCAGAGTGCAAGAACAGAGAAACGTACCTGACCTGGAATCTCACCGGACCCGCCGGGGAACAAGGACCGGAAGGGCCGGCGGGACCGGAAAGGATGCCAGCCCCAGATTTCGACTCCGGGTGGGAGCGTTGTGAGCCCGGTTGTGGCCTCGACTATTGTTCAGAGGCACTGTCGAGCGGCGAATTTCTGATCGACATCAAGTTTCGCTGCCATTCTCCCGACGGTGATTACATCTTCTCTTGGCTCCATCCGGCTTATCATTCGGAGGGCGGGACAGATTGGACTGTAGACGACCAGGGCTGTCTGAACGTGTATATCGACAGCATGTTTCTGGGTTGCGATTACAGAATTGGCCTGTGGTTCTACGGTGAATCTTGAACGACTTACTTGGCTCAGCGATTCCGTGCATGAAGACGTTCTCCGCGCCCTGCTGAAATCGCAGGCCGGCTAGCGGCTTGAACCGATTCAAGGGCGACCAGGATGCCTAAAACGAATAAGGTTAGGTCGTCCAACGAGCCGCTGCAGCCGACGCTTCACTCGCTACGCTCGCTCGCGGCGGCTGAGCGGAAACGTTAAGTGCGACAAGACCAAGAGGTGTCAAAATATGACAAGCATGCTTGAAAAGGCTTTTAGCGAAGCATCGAAATTACCGGATATTGAACAAGATGCACTTGCAAGGTGGGTGCTCGCAGAAATCGAATCGGATAGAAAATGGGATGCGCTTTTCGCTGAGTCGGAAGATTCATTAAGGGTACTGGCTTTGGAAGCTTTGTCCGAAGAAGAACAAGGAAAGACAACAAAGCTGGATCCTGATAAATTGTGATTTTCAAAGCAACAGCCAAGTTTTGGAAGAGCTATCGCGAGCTACCGGCGGATGTAAGGAAAAGAGCAAAGGAAGCTTACCTGATTTTTTAGAATGATCCTTGGTATCCGAGTCTATATTTTAAAAGAGTGCATTCTAGCCTTCCTGTATATTCCGCGCGTATCACGAAGGATTATCGAGCTGTCGGCATATTGAAAGATGAAAAGATAGTTTGGTTCTGGGTAGGCTCACATTCTGATTACAATGCCCTGTTAAAGCAAATGAAGAGCACTTAACGAATAAGGTTAGATCGTCCGAGCGAAGCGAGCGACGATCTGAACCGTTTGTTGGACGAGCCCGTGGGAGGGAGCGGAAGCGAGGCGGCGGGGCTTAGAAAATATCTCCCGCGAGGTGCGGGGAGCCGCGGGCCCGTGGTGTGTATCGAGGCCCGAGGGTCCTGGTGCCAGACAGCCGCAGCGGCGGTTTTTTGCGTCATGAGGCGCTCGCCAGTGGTCCTGATACCCGGATTGTGCGCGAGCGTGGGCCTCGGCACACGACAGCCGAAGTGCAGGGAGGCGGCTTGGTCGGTGCGCGTCACATCGCGAGGGCCCCGTGGCCGTGGCCGTTGGTGGCGGCCCGGCCCGTGGTGGGAGGCGGGTTTGTACGATGATCATCGGTGTGCCGCAGGCGGGGCAGATCAGCGCCGGACGAGGCCGGCTGATGAGCAGACGCTTGGGATCGAGGCCGAAGAGCCGCTACTTCCAGTTCACCGACCCGCTTGATGCCGGGAACATTTTCGGAGGCAAACAGATCATGAAGGTCTGCCAAGTGGTCCTTCAGGTCATTCAAGTCATTTCCCTGCGCCCAATGATCCGGATAGTCGTTCAGGTATCCCAGGTATTTTCCATCCGACGCCTTCCAGTGGGTGAAAGATATCTTCATCATTCGTTACTCCAGCGGCAAACGCCCCAAGTGTGGCCGTATTCACAGACTCCGGCTGGGCAGACAGAATGCAGCTCCACTGAGCATAGACAGATTCTGCCTGGTTCCATCGGTCACCCCAGGCTCGGCCGGCCGGGTCGCCTCGATAACCCTATCTTTCACTTGGTTTCCCGAGACCTAGCACACGCCCACCCCTGGCACAGTTCGCAGGCCCTCTCGATGGGGCGCGTAGCGCACCCTGCATCGCTGCGCCGTGACCCGGCGTATCGACGCTGATCCCAGCGGCGGGTTACGGCGCCCAGCGGCGTGGTGCATGGTGCGGGACGCGCTCGGTGGGGCGCCTCACCCGCCCTACGTCGTTGGGCCGTGACCCGGCGTATCGCCGCTGATCGCACCGGCGGGTTACGGCGCCCAGCGGCGTGGTGCATGGTGCGGGACGGGCTCGGTGGGGCGCCTCACCCGCCCTACGTCGTTGGGCCGTGACCCGGCGTATCGCCGCTGATCGCACCGGCGGGTTACGGCGCCCGGCGGCGTGGTGCATGGTGCGAGACCCGCTCGATGGGGCGCCTCACCCGCCCTACGTCGTTGGGCCGTGACCCGGCGTATCGCCGCTGATCGCACCGGCGGGTTACGGCGCCCAGCGGCCTGGTGGATGGTGCGGGACGCGCTCGGTGGGGCGCCTCACCCGCCCTACGTCGTTGGGCCGTGACCCGGCGTGTCGCCGCTGATCGCACCGGCGGGGCACGGCGCCCGGCGGCGTGGTGGATGGTGCGGGACCCTGCATTGCCGAGGTCGATCTCCCTGCGCCCGCCGCGGTTTTGGGCACCACAATTGTCAACGATCCTGTAACGACCTTCCCGTACACTCGCGCTCGCCATCTGTTCGGCGCAAGGTCTGTGTTCCATGCTCACGCTGTTCCTCCTCCTGCTCGTCCCCCCGATCCTGATGATCCTCTGGCGGTTCTTCCGGGGTCCCGACGCGGCCAATCGGATCCTCGCCCTCGACGCCTTGACGATCCTGGTCATCGCGCTGCTCGCGCTGCTCGCCCTCTTCTTCGGGCGCAGCATCTATCTCGACGTCGCCCTGGTCTTCGCGATGGTCGGCTTCGCCGGGGTGATCTTGTTCGGCCGGTTCCTCGAGAAGGGGGTCTGAATGACCTATCTCGGCTACCTGCTGATGGCCGGCGGGCTGTTCTTCTTTTGGGTGAGCGGCCTCGGGCTGATCCGGATGCCGGACCTCTTCACGCGGATGCACGCCGGCACCAAGGCGACGACGCTCGGCTCGCTGCTGGTGCTGCTCGGGGCCGCCTGCCTGGCCCCGGCCTGGGCGCCGAAGCTGCTGATCCTGGCCGTCTTCACGCTCGCAACGAACCCGTTGAGCGCCTCGGTGCTGGCGCGCGCGGCCCATCGCAGCGGCACGGATACGGTGGCGATGACGCACGATGCCCTCGCCGAGCGCGACGCCGCGGCCGAGCCGCCCGCACCGCCGGCGCCGACGGCCGAGGGGGCCCGCGCATGACCGGGCTCCTCGCGATCCTGCTCTTCGCCTGGATGATCGGCGGCGCCCTGCTCGCGATCCTCCAGCGCGACCTGCTCCAGGCCGTCGTCGGCCTGTCGCTGGTCAGCCTCGGCGCCGTCGGCCAGTTCTTCCTGCTCCAGGCCCCCGACGTGGCCCTGACCGAGGCGGCGATCGGCGTGGCCGCGAGCAGCTTCGTTTTGCTGATGGGCGTGCGTCAGCTCGGGCGCGACGAGGATTCCAAATGAACGGCGCACCACTGCGCAAGCGCATCCGCGTCCGCCCGCTGCTGTTGAGCCTGCTCTGCGGCTGGCTGTTCGCGCTGCAGGCCGCGATCCTCCTCGGCCAAGGTCGGGACGACCTCTCCGGGACGGTTGGCGACGCCCTCCTCGCCCAGGCCCCCGAGATGGCCTCGGCCAACGCGGTGACGACCGTCGTCGTCAGCTACCGCGGCTTCGACACGCTCGGCGAGGTGACCGTCCTCTTCCTCGCCGCGACCGGCATCGCGCTCTTCTTCGGCGCCCACCCGGGCGGCCGCGCGGCCCAGCCGCGCGCCCGGCGCCGCCCGCCGAACGAGATGATGGTGACCGGCATCCGCCTCCTGTTCCCGGTCCTGGTGCTGTTCGGCGTCTACATCGTCGTGCACGGCCACCTGTCGCCGGGTGGCGGCTTCCAGGGTGGCGTCGTGATCGCCACGGCCTTCTTCCTGCGCATGCTCGCCGATCCCGACTTCCTCCTCGACCACGGTTGGGTACGCCTCCTGGAATCCCTCTCGGGCAGCGGCTTCGTGCTGTTCGGGCTGGCGGGCCTGACCCTGGTCGCGACGGGGACCTTCCTCGGCAACTTCCTGCCGCACCCGGTCGCGGCGATGGGCCAGTTGCTGAGCGCCGGCGTCATCCCGCTGATCTATATCCTCGTCGGCATCAAGGTCGGCGCCGAGGTCGGGGCCATCTTCCAGGACATGGTCGAACAAGCGCCCGAGCCAGACCCCAAGCAGGAGACCTGACCCGATGTTGGACCTTCTCGACAGCCCAGGGATGGTGCACACCATCTACGTCCTGGGGAGCATGGCGTTGTTCTCGATCGGGCTCTACGGGCTCTTGGCCAGGCGGCACCTGATCAAGATCTTCATCGCCATCGCCATCATGGAACTCTCGGTGTACCTGCTCTTCATCGCGCTCGCGACCTCGCCGGGCGAGACGGCGCCGATCCTCGCCGACGGCCTGACGCGCTTCGCCGGGATGGCCGATCCGGTGCCGCAGGCCCTGACGCTGACGGCCATCGTCATCGGCATGGCGGTGCTGGCCTTCGGCGTGACCCTCGCCATCCACTACCACCGCCTGACGGGCATCCGGGACATCGACGCGATGACCGAGCTGAAGGATTGACGATGGCCCTGCCGCTCACCCCCATCTGGTTCATCGCGCTGCCGCTGCTGCTCGCGTTCCTCGCCCCCCTGTGGGCGCGGCTGCGCCTGTTGCTGCCGCTGCTCTTCGGTGCACAGGTCGTCCTGCTGGCGCTGGCCGCCGCGCTCGTCCCGGCGGTGCGCCAGGCGCCGCTCCTGGAGACGATCGTCATCGCCCCACCGCTCGGCATCCACCTGCATCTGGATGCCGTGGCGCTCTTGCTGGTGACGCTCTTCCACGGCGCCGCGGCCCTGCTCGCGCTGTTCGTCTGGCTCGACGAGGGCGTGGCGCACCTGCGCGGCCCGCGCCCCTTCGTCCTGCTCCTGCTGCTCGTCGCCGGCTGCGACGGCATGGTCCTGACCGGCGACCTGTTCAACCTCTACGTCTTCCTGGAGATCGCCGGGGTCACCGCCTACGCGTTGAGCGCGCTGCATCGCGACCGCGCGGGGCTGGAGGCCGGCCTCAAGTACGTGGTCATCGGCTCGGTGGCCGCGGTCTTCTTCCTCTTCGCCGTGGTCCTGATCTACTTGCAGACGGGCCAGCTCAACATCGCCGCCGTCGCCGCCGACTTCGCCGCGATCCCGGCGCCGATGCAGGTCCTGATCGGGCTCTCGCTGCTCGTCGGCCTGGGGATCAAGGCCGAGCTCTTCCCGTTCAACTTCTGGGTGCCGGACATCTACCAGGGCAGCGACCCGGCGGTCGCCTCGCTGTTCTCCGGGGTCCTGGTCAAGGCCTTTCTGTTCGTCCTCTTCCATCTGGCCTTCCTGCTCCTCGCCGACCCGCGCGTCGCCCAGGTCTGGCTGATGGGGCTCGGCGCGGCGACCCTGCTCGTCGCCGAGACGGTCGCGCTGCGCCAGCCGGACCTGCGACGCATGCTCGCCTACTCCTCGCTCGGGCAGATCGGTCTGATCGCCCTCGCGCTCGGCTTCACGAGCGAGGCGACGACGGCCGGTGCGCTCTTCCACATGGTCAACCACACGCTGGCCAAGCTGCTCCTGTTCCTGGTCGCGGGGCTCCTGATCCGCCGTGCCGCTTCGGCCCGGCTGGAGGCGCTGACCGGTCTCGGGCGGCAGATGCCGCTCGCCGCGGGGCTCTTCGTCCTCGCGAGCCTGAGCGTGCTGGGTCTGCCACCGCTCGCCGGCTTCGCGAGCAAGCTCTGGATCCTCACGGGCTTCGCCGAGGCGCAGGTGTTCTGGCCGATCGCGCTGATCCTGTTCGGCGCGCTGCTCGAGGCGGGCTACTACTTCCGCTGGGTCAAGGCCCTCTACGCCACCGGCGATGCGCCGGTCGCGCGCGGCCCGGCTCCGGCCCCGGCCCGTTCGGCCTATCTGCCGCTCCTCCTCATCGCCGCCCTGCTGCTCCTGCTCGGCGCCGCCCCCTTCCTGCTCGAGGCCGACCTGGTCGGCGCGGCCCAGGCCCTCCTCGATCGCGCGGCGACCATCGAGGGCGTGCTCGGAGCTCAACCATGACCGCGCCTAGGAACGATTCAAGAACGAGCGGTACAACTCGGACTTCGATGTCGGGTTACGCTGCGCTAACCCGACCTACGCGTGTACTCGGAGCTCAGCCATGACCGCGCTCGTCAAGCTCCTCTTCCTCGCCGCCTCGCTGAGCCCGGCCGCGACCCTGCTCGTCTGGGACGGCGCCCTCGCCTGGCCGCTCTTCGGCGACGTCACGCTCCTGTTCGACCTCGCGCCGCTGTCGGCCTTCTTCCTGCTGCTGGTCGCGCTCGGCGCCCCGCTCGCCGCGATCCCGATGCTGCGCGACGACGCCGAGTGGCCGACCTACGCCCTCTACGCCCTGCTGCTCGTCGGCATGCAGGTGCTGCTCCTCGCCGGGGACTTCATCGGCCTCTTCGTCGGCTGGGAGATCATGACCTGGAGCAGCTATCTTCTCCTGTTGCGCTCGCCGCGCACGACGCTCGCGACGGCCCAATCCTACATCCTGCTGAACCTGCTCTCGGCCTTCGCCCTGCTCGGCGGGATCCTGGTCTACTACAGCCTGACCGGGGGCTTCGCGATCCAGGCCGTCGCCGATCTGGGGCCCTGGCAGGGCCTCGCGCTGATCGGGCCACTCGCCCTCGCCTTCCTGATCAAGGTCGGCACCGTGCCGCTGCACCTCTGGGTGCCGTGCAGCTACGACGAGGCACCCGACACCTTCAGCGCGGTCCTCTCGGCGCTCCTCTCGAAGATGGGCATCTACGGCCTGATCCTGCTCCTGACCCTGCTCCCCGGCGGGCTCGCCGGGGGGCTCTCCGGGGGACTCGGGGGCCTCTACGGCCACCTGCTCGACGGCCCGGCGGCCGGCTACGTGCTCGGCTGGATCGGCGTCATCACCTCGATCGTCGCGACCTTCAAGGCGATCGCGCAGGAGGACATGAAGCGCCTGTTGGCCTACTCATCGATCGCCCAGGTCGGCTACATCACCACGGCGATCGGCGTCGGCAGCTCGCTCGCGATCGGCGGCGCCCTGTTCCACGCGCTGGTCCACACGCTGATCAAGCTGCTGCTCTTCACGACCATCGCCGGCATCGTCCTGCGCACCGGGCTGCGCTCGTTCAAGGACCTCGGCCGGCTCATCTACCGGATGCCGATCTCCTTCTTCGGCGTCCTGATCGGCATCATCGGCCTGGCCGGGATGCCGCCGCTGCCGGGCTTCGCGTCCAAGTACCTGATCTTCGTCTCGCTGATCGACGCCCGCTGGCTGCTGCTGCTCGCGGCCATGATCCTCTCGAGCACGGCGGCCTTCCTCTACTGCTACCGGCTGATCTATGCGCCCTTCCTCGGCCACGCCAACTCGCCGCAGGCGCGCACCGCGACCGAGGCGCCCTGGCAGTACCTGGTCCCGGAGGTCGTCTTGATGGGCCTGCTGGTCGCCCTCGGCCTCTTCCCGGGTCTGGGCGTGCGGCTGTTCGTCGACCCGGTGCTGACCGCGCTCGGCCTGACCCCGCTCGGCAGCCCGTCCTGGGGCGAGCTCGCGACGCCCTACGGCGGCTATGACGGGGTCGTCGTGATGGCGGTGTTCGGCGGGGCCTTCGTCGTCGTGACCTCGCTCTTCTTCCTGCTGCGCGGGCGGATGCGCCAGGCGGCGAGCCCTTATGACCTGAGCTACGCCGGCGAGGTCCCGGACGAGACCACGCCGCTGCACTATGGCGCCGGCATGGGCCGCGAGCTGCGCCGCATCCCGCTGGTCGCCTGGATCCTCGGCCACAGCACGCAGGGCCTCTACGCCGGCCTGGTGCGCCAGACCCAAGCCGCGGCCGGGCTCCTCGCCGGGCTCTACTCGGGCCGCCCGCAGGTCTGGATCCTGCTCGCGGTGCTCGTCTTCGCCGCCGCCCTGACGGTCCAGCTCCTGGCTGGGGGGATCTGATGCACTACCTCCTCGACATCCCGGCGATGATCGCCACCAGCTACGTGCTGGGCTTCCTCTTCTACGGCTTCTACCGCCAGTACAACGCGCGCATCCAGCGCCGCTGGGGGCCGTCGATCTTCCAGAACCTCTACGACAACCTGAAGTTCCTATTCAAGTCCGAGACCCTGAGCCACGGGCCCATGTTCTTCTTCGGGCCGATGATCATCGTCTCGGGGGCCGTGACGACCGTCCTCTTCATCCCGTTCCTCAAGGACTCGATCTGGCTCCAGGGCTTCTCGCAGCACGGCAACCTGATCCTGATCATCTACCTGTTCGTCCTCGGGCCGCTCGGCAACGCGCTGGCGGTCGGCTCAAGCGGCAACCCGTTCGGCGTCATGGGCGTGACCCGCGGCCTGACCCGGCTGATGGGCCTCGAGGTGCCCTTCTTCCTCGGTCTGGCCCTGGTCATGCTCCAGTACGAGACCGTCTCGGTGCACGCGATCATGGCCGCCCAGAGCAGCATCGGCGAGTGGACCCTGGTCACCAACCCGATCGCCTTCCTGGTCATCCTGCTGCCCTTCATCGCGAGCATGAACGCCGCGCCCTTCGACGTCGTCGGTGCGCCGCAGGAGGTCTACGCGGGGCCGCGGGTCGAGTTCGGCGGGCGCTTCCTCGGCGTCCTGATGACGCAGAACATGATGCTCTCGGTCGGCAAGCTCGTGCTGCTGGTCGATCTCTTCCTCGGCGGGGCGACCAACCTCTTCATCCTGATTGCCAAGGCCTTCGCGCTCTTCCTGCTCATCACCTCGATCAGCGCGGTCTTCCCGCGCCTGAAGACCGAGCAGGCCGTCGACTTCTTCTGGAAGGTGCCGCTCGGCCTCGGGGTCGTCGGCGTCGTCGCCACCGTCTGGCTGCAATAGGGGGCATCATGTATCGCCACAGTCATTGCGAAGGGTTCCAGCAGGACCCGACGGCCCAGGAGCTCGGGCTCGCGGGACCCGAGGGCGGGCTCGGGCCACTCGAGCAGCTCGTCGCCTGGATGCGCAAGCGCAGCCTCTTCGTGCTCGCCTTCGGCACCGGCTGCGGGGCGATCGAGATGCGCCCGCTGATGACGAGCCGCTTCGACGCCGAGCGCTTCGGCATCGTCAACGCGGCGACGCCGCGCCAGGCCGACGTCCTGGTCATCAGCGGCTACCTCGCGATCAAGACCCTCAAGCGGGTCATCCGCAGCTACGAGCAGATGCAGGAGCCCAAATACGTCATCGCGCTCGGCAGCTGCACGATCAACGGCGGCATGTACTGGGACTCCTACAACACGGTCAAGCAGGTCCACCGCTACCTGCCGGTCGACATGTACATCAACGGCTGCATGCCGCGCCCCGAGGCCCTGATCGAGGGCTTCGTCGCCCTCCAGGGGCGGATCGCGCGTGGCGAGCCGGGCGGCTATCAGCGCTATCGCGAACGGATCGATTGGTACAAGGCCAACCAGCGCCGCGTGCTGGGCGACAACATGCTCCCCGACTACACCTACGACTGGTACCACGCCGGAGGCATCGCCTGATGCTCGATGCGCTGCTTCCGCGGCTGCATGGCTTCGAGATCCTCGACCCCGTGCAGCGACGCCCCGACCTCGCCTTCCTGCGCGTGCCGAAGGGGGAGCTCTTCTCCTTGCTCGGGCTGCTGCGCCAGCAGCACGGCTTCGTCACGCTTCAGACGATCGGCTGCACCGACTGGATCGAGGACGGGGTCTTCTGCCTCACCTACCTGCTCGAGGGCGCCGCACGCGAGCGTTGCCTCGGTGTGCAGACCTGGATCGGGCGCGACGGCGAGGGCCTCGCGACCGCGATCCCGCTCTGGTCGCAGGCCGAGATCTTCGAGCGCGAGCTGCACGAGATGTACGGCATCCCGTTCGACGGCCACCCGAGCCTCGGCGACTTCATGCTCGAGGGCTGGACCGACACGCCGCCGATGCGCCGCGAGTTCGACACGCTGAAGTTCGTCGAGGAGACCTTCGTGATGCGCGAGGGACGCGACGACAACCTCGACGTCCGCGACGAGATCCGCAAGCGCAAGGAGGCCAGGAAGGCCGCCGAGGCGCAGGCCAAGGCCCAAGCCAACGCGGAAGCCCAACCCGAGACCCAGACGCCGCCGGGCGCCGGGGACACGCGATGACCGACACGATCAAGATCTTCCACGGCCCCCAGCACCCGGGGGTCACGGGCAACATGAGCATGGAGCTCGACCTCGACGGCGAGACGATCGTCGCGGCCAAGACCCATGTCGGCTACCTGCACCGCGGCTTCGAGAAGCTGATCGAGCGGCGCACCGTCATCCAGGCCTTCACGATCGTCTGCCGGATCTGCGTCCCCGAACCGGACCCGAACGAGGAGAACTTCGCCCGCGGCGTCGAGGAGCTCCTCGGCCTGGGGATCAGCGAGCGGGCCAAGTACATCCGCGTCATGGTCCTGGAGCTCGCCCGGCTCCAGGCCCACTACCTGTGGCTTGCCGGCCAGGGCGGGTCCATCGGCCACGGCGTCGTGCCCCAGTGGGCCGTCGGCGAGCGCGACTACATCCTCGACCTCTTCGAGGAGCTGACCGGCGGGCGCGTCTACCACATGTACATCTACCCCGGCGGGGTCAAGCGCGACCCCCCCGAGGGCTTCCTCGATCGGCTGCGCGACCTCGTCGACGATCTGGAGCGGCGCCTGCCCGAGTACGATCGGATCTTCTTCGACAACACCGCGGTCAAGAAGCGCCTCCAGGGCGTCGGCGTGGTCGACCCCGACGAGGCCCTGCGCCACGGCTACGCCGGGCCGGTCATCCGCGCCTGCGGCCTCCCCCGCGACGTGCGCCGCGACGCCCCCTACCTGGTCTATGACCAGCTCGAGTTCGACATCCCGACCGAGACCGCCGGCGATGCCTACGCCCGCGCCCTGGTGCGGCGCGCCGAGATGTACCAGAGCCTGCGCATCCTGCGCCAGGTCGCCGAGCGGATGCCGGCCGACGGCCCCATCCAGTGCAAGCTGCCGCCGCACCGCAAGCTCAAGCTGCCGAAGGCCGAGACCTATGTCCAGAGCGAATCGGCGCGCGGCGCCTTCGCCTACTTCATGGCCGGCGACGGCAGCGAACGGCTGCGCCGCCTGCAGGTGCGCGGACCCTCGCTCGTGCACGCCTTCACGCTGCTCGAACCCTTGCTCCAGGGCGCCCAGCTCGCCGACGTCGCCCTCATCATGACCTCGCTCGGGATCTGCCCGCCGGAGATCGAGCGCTGATGTCGCACAGCGACAACCCACGGCCTTCCGAACGCGTAGGGTCCGCTGCGCGGACCTTTCGCGATGGAGCTCGCCAGCGGCCACTAGCAACGGTCCGTACAACGGACCCTAAGGAACGGCTCGGAAACAACCGACACGAGCGCGCGGACGATAAGAAACTACGAAATACACGAAACACGCGAAAAACAGCACGTGCTCCGCTGTCTATTCCACCTTTTCGCGTGTTTCGGTCTTTCGTAGTTCCAAGAAGTCCATCGCAGGAGGTCCGCGCAGCGGACCCTACGGCTCCCCGCGCGCCGCGACCACCCACTTTCCCTGAGGACATCGCCATGACCTGGAGCCTCGACATCAAAGGCATCATCGGCCCCTTCAGCGCGCTGAAGTTCAGCGTCCGCCCGCCGCACACGATCGACTACCCGCGCGAAAAGCGCCAGGCCGTGACCGGCTACCGCGGCTTCCACGTCAACGACCTCGCGACCTGCGTCGGCTGCGGCAACTGCCAAGACATTTGCATGAACGAGGCCATCGACATGGTCAAGGCCCTCGGCGAGATCAACCGCAAGAACGCGAGCGGCCTGGTCCCGCGGATCGACTACGGCCGCTGCTGCTGGTGCGGCCTGTGCGTCGACGTCTGCGGCCCAGACTCGCTGCGCTTGGAGGCGGACTGCATCTACGCGAGCCCGGATGCCGACAGCTTTCTCTACATGCCGAAGGCCAAGTGACGGCGCGAGCGAACCGGCGGACCGGCCCGTCGCGTTAGGCGACCATCGGCACGGCCGTAGGTCGGGTTAGCCCCTCAGGGCGTAACCCGACGGTCGGCAATGCGGCGCCCAGCGAGGCTGCTGTCGGGTTACGGCGCGCACGGGCCTGTCCTTGGTTTAGCAAGCGCCGTGCTGGCGCGCCTAACCCGACCTACGGCTACTCGCGAAGCCGAGGCTTCGCGACCCGCCATAAAGACTCAGGGATAAACCGATGCAACGACTCCAGTGGGGCTTCGTCCTCTTCCTCATCTGGCTCGGCCTGACCGGCTCGGCCGACATCCAGGAGCTCATGGCCGGCGCCGCGATCGCCGCCGCCGTCGTCTGGCTGGCCATCCCGGGCGGCAATCGAGCGGGCGAGCGGCCCTGGAGCCTCCCCCGGCTCATCGCCTATGTGCCGATCTTCCTCAAGAACCTGATCCTCGCGAACCTGGACGTCGCGCGGCGCGTGCTCGACCCGCGCCTGCCGATCAACCCCGGCATCGTCCGGATCCGCACCGACCTGACCGCACCCTACCAGCGCCTGATCCTCGCCAACAGCATCACGCTGACGCCCGGCACGATCACGCTGGAGATGGACGGCCAGGACATGTACATCCACTGGCTCGACGTCCAGGACGCCGATCCGCAACGCGCCGGCGCGGCGATCAAGACCGACATGGAGGCGGCGATCGCGCGGATCTAAGCGGGCGCGAGGTCGGCCGTGCGGACGCCAGGTCGCCCGCAAGGGGGCTGCTACATTCGCTCGGGCCGTGGGAGCCCGCTTGCGGGCGACCGAGCGCGGACCGCGGTCCGGTAGATCACTAGTGCAGCACTTCAGAAATCCCGAGGCTGTTCGTTGTCGTTGTCCTGATCCTAGTCCGATCGTCGATTACGACAACGACAACGATAGTCGTTGGAGGTGGTCTCGGAACATCCGCACTGCTGTAC
>NZ_NRRW01000012.1 GCF_016583835.1 Thiococcus pfennigii
CGAACAATCAGGCAGTTAGCGGCGGCGCCGTGGGCCCAGACGGCTTCCGGCCGCTCGACTTCCGGTGCCCGATTCGATTATAAGGCATTGTTCTTGCGATTGAAAACGACTTTCCGTCCAGGCACTACTGTAAGGTACTGCACAATCCCATGTAGTCCAAGGGCTTGTTCTTGCCTCGTCGAGGACGAGGGGTATGGCGGGGCCTCCTTGCCCCGCGCGGGTGACTTGAATCTTTCAAGGTGCCCTGCGATTCGCCTCGGGCAACCACACCGATGGACTGGTGCCCCTCTGGGCGCTGGGCCGTGGCGCCGACGCATTCCTGACCGTTGCCCGTCATGACGAAGTCGCGGGCCGTCTGTGGGGTCGCGGGGCACCCTACGATTGGGATGGCGCCGATGTGGACAACACTCCGGAATGCCAACCGCTGGAGTTCCGACCAACCGACGATCGATTCGGTCCGCTAGCTGGTCGAGCACGACGAGCTGGCGCTGGTCTCCGCCACCCCGAATCGCGATGGCCGCGACCTCGACGAGGCGGGGCTGGCCTGGGTCGAGGAACGGGGTGGGTCAGCCCCTGGGCGGCCGGTGGCGAGGCCTGGGCCCGCGAGTTCACGATCGAGGACGAGCCGAGTCCGCCGCGCGTGGGCCTCGGGGCCAGCGCCGGGGAGTCGCGGCGCAATGCGCGTCTCCATCCGCTTGAATCTTGATTTGCGGCTGCCTACGCTAGGGGCTCGTGTCAGATTCGGCCAACGCGGATGAAGCACAGACTCCAACGCAGGTGGCGGACCATTTCGGCGGGGGGCGGGCAGGCGCGGGCCATCGTGGCCGCACCGCGGCCGCCGCTCGGCTGGACGCCGGGGCAGCGCGGCGACTCCGGCTCGGCCCTGCCGCCGGGCGACGTGCGAGAGGCCCCCAACCCTGTCGCCATCCTCGACCATGGCCAGCGCCGGTCGGCGGCGACTGAAGTCCCTTCTGGTTCCGTATGACACTCGCCTTCATCGCCGTGGTGCTTGGCTTGGCGCTCCTCGTCTGGAGCGCCGACCGCTTCGTCGAGGGGTCGGCGTCCACGGCCCGCCACTTCGGCATGCCGCCGCTGCTGATCGGCATGGTGGTCGTCGGCTTCGGCACCTCGGCGCCGGAGATGGTGGTCTCGGCGCTGGCCGCATCCCAGGGCAACCCGGGGATCGCGTTGGGCAACGCCTACGGCTCGAACATCGCCAACATCGCCCTGATCCTGGGGGTGACGGCGCTCATCAGCCCCATCGCGGTCCATTCCCAGGTGCTGCGCAAGGAGCTGCCGATCCTCGTGGGGGCGACCGCGTTGGCGGCCTGGCAAGTCTGGGATGGCGAGGTCACGCGGCTCGACGCCCTGGTCCTGCTCGCGGTCTTCGGCGGGCTGATGGGCTGGACCATCTGGCAGGGCCTGCGAACGAAAGGGGACGCGCTGGGGGGCGAGGTCGCGCACGAACTGGAAGCGCACGCGATGCCGATCCGCCGGGCCGTCTTCTGGCTGCTGGTGGGCCTGATACTGCTCATCGCAAGCTCGCGCATCCTGGTCTGGGGCGCGGTGGAGATCGCTCGCGGCATCGGAGTCAGCGACCTGATCATCGGCCTGACCATCGTCGCGGTGGGCACCTCGCTGCCGGAACTGGCCTCCTCGGTGATCGCCGCCCGCAAGGGGGAACACGACATCGCGCTGGGCAACATCCTGGGTTCCAACCTGTTCAATACCCTGGCGGTGGTCGGCATCGCCGGGGCGATCCACCCGATGGCCGTGGGGCCGGAAGTCTTCAACCGGGACATGCTGGTGATGGCCACCCTGACCCTGTCGCTGTTCGTCATCGGCTACGGCGTCCGGGGGCTGGGCCGTATCAACCGCATCGAAGGCGCGGCGCTGCTCGCCTGTTATCTGGGCTACACGGCCTATCTGGTCAGCACCCTCTTCGGGCAACCGACCTAGGGCCTCGCTCCAGAAATCCCGAGGCCGCTTTCATGTCGCCCTATGATGCGAGCACCGTAGGAGCCCGCTTGCGGGCGACTACGACGCGCTCGTGGCGGCCAAGGAAAGGGTCAGAAACAAACGACACAAGCGCGAAGACGACAAGAAACCACGAAATACACGAAAGTCGCGAAAAAACGGCAGATTCTTGTGTGTCAGTTCGGCCCTTTCGCGTGTTTCGCGTGTTTCGTAGTTCCCAGAAGATGTACCGGCTATTCTTGAATCGTCACTCAGATCGCCCGCAAGCGGGCTCCTACCACGCGCCACGCGGGGATTGCAGGCAGCGACGCTGCGGTCTCGAGAATTCCGCGGTCTTGCACTAGCCCCCGATGTCGGGGCACGCGCGCCGTCACCCGACAGGCGGCGGATCGATCGTTCGCAAAGCCGGTAGATGAAACGGGATACGACGATGAATGACATCCAGCTGCTCGTCGACCTCCACCGCCATGCCGTCCGGCAAGGACCGGGCGGAGAGGCCGAAACGAAGCGGGCCATGGCGCTCGCCGGACTCGACCGATCACGCCCGTTGAAGATTGCCGATATCGGCTGCGGCACGGGTGCCTCGACCATCCTCCTCGCCGAGGAGTTGGATGCCGACATCACTGCCGTGGACTTCCTGCCGGAATTTCTCGACGAGCTCCGATCCAGGGCGCACGACCATGGTGTGGCCGACAGGATCGCCACGCTGAACTGCTCCATGGATGCCCTGCCGTTCGCCGACGGGGAGCTGGACCTGATCTGGTCCGAGGGGGCCATCTACAACCTGGGCTTCGAGGCCGGGGTCTCCGCGTGGCGCCGGTTTCTGAAGCCGGGGGGAAGGCTCGTCGTTTCCGAAATCACCTGGCTCACGGCCACGAGACCGCCGGAACTCCAATCCCATTGGGAGCAGGAGTACCCGGAGGTGGACGTCGCCTCGGCGAAGATCGCGATCCTCGAGCGACATGGCTACAGCCCCGAGGCCTACTTCGTCCTGCCAACCCATTGTTGGCTCGATAATTACTACCGGCCCCTGCAGGGGCGCTTCGACGCCTTCCTCGAACGGCATGGCCGCAGCGAACAGGCCAAGGCGATCGTCGAAGCGGAACAGCACGAGATCGACCTCTACGAACGATACGGCGACTACTTCAGCTACGGCGTCTACGTGGCCAAGAGGCAGGCCGACGGCGGCGCGCTCGACCCATAGTCGGCGCGGCGCCCAGGCGGCGGCCGATGTGCGCAGTGCACGCCGCTGCGAGACGGTCCCGGGCGCGCCGCCATCGGCATTCTCCCTGCTGTGTCAGCGGCCCTTGGCCGTGAACCTGGGCAGGCCGATCTCCCACTGGATGGCCGCCATGCGGAGCAGAAAGATGGTCGAGCCGGCGACCGACGCGGCGACCCAGCCCACCACGTCGAGGGCCATCAGACCGAGCAGGATCAGCGCCCCGGCCCAGGCGGCGGTCGCGTAGAGGGTGCCCTTGAAGACCAAGGGGTCTTCATTGCACAGGACATCCCGCAGGATGCCGCCCATCACGCCGGTGATCACACCCATGAAGCTCGCGACGAGCCATGGGGTACCCCAGGCCATGGCGGCCTTGGTGCCGATGATGGTGAAGAGCGCGAGGCCGGCGGCGTCGGCGACCAGGAAGAATCGGGCCGGCAAGACGACGAAGCGCGCCAGGAAAAAGGTGGCGCAGGCGCTCAGCAGGGCACCGATCAGATAGGTCTGATCGATCACCCAGAACACCGGCCTGTCCAGCAGCAGGTCCCGCACCGAGCCGCCGCCGAGGGCGGCGGCCAGCGCGACGATGACCATGCCGAACAGGTCGTAGCGCTTGCGCCCAGCCTCCAGCACCCCGGCCGCCGCCATCAGGGCCACGGCGCTCTGGCCGATCCAATACATCAGCTCGTCGATGGGGGGCGACACGCGGGGTTCCACGGGGCATCGAGGTGAACCGAGCATACAGGAGGCGTGAAGCGAAGCGGAAATCGCATTTTCGCTTCGCGTCTTGAAAATTGCCCGGATGGCAATTCTTCAAGCTCCACGAAAAAAGGGCAACGCCAAGGCATCGGACCGCATCGGTCTCCCGCGTCTCGCTCACGCAGGCCACGCGGTGCTGATGACGGGCTCGGATCGTCGGTGCCCGGCACTCGACAGGGATGCGCCGCGGCAGGCACACTCGCGGCCGACCCTGCAACAGCGGCGGTGACGAAGGCCCACCAGACCGCTTCGAGCCCCTCGCCACCGCAACCTGCCGGGGCGCGACCATGGCGCCAGATGCGGACCGATTCGCTCGCAACGATGGACCACACGACCCTCGCCACCCTGCGTGACCGACATCCGGCCTGGCGGCTGCTGGCCTCGCCGCACGCGCCGCTGATCGCGAGCTTCCTGCACCGCGTGTTCGTCGCGCCCAACGTGCGGATCATGAGCGAGGCGGACCTGACCGAGGCGCTGGAGGATGCGCTCTTCGCGTTGCGCGAGCAGCTCGGCGCCGAGGCCTACCCCAAGGGGGCATCGGAGTACCTCAACGACTGGGCGGCGCCGGACAAGGGCTGGCTGCGCAAGTTCTACCGGCCGGGCACGGATGAGGCGCAGTTCGACCTGACGCCGGCCACCGAGAAGGCCATCGCCTGGCTCGCGTCGCTGACCGAGCGGCCCTTCGTCGGCACCGAGTCGCGGCTGCTGACCCTCTTCGCGCTGCTCGAGCAGATCGGTGCCGGCACAGAGGTCGATCCCGCCAAGCGCGTCGAGGATCTGCGCCGCAAGCGCGACGCGCTCGATGCCGAGATCGCCCGCGTGCTGGCGGGCGACGTGCCGCTGCTCGACGACACGGCGGTCAAGGACCGCTTCCTGCAATTCCAGCAATTGGCCCGCGAGCTGCTGGCCGACTTCCGCGAGGTCGAGCACAACTTCCGCGGCCTCGACCGCAAGGTGCGCGAGAAGATCGCGCTCTGGGAGGGGGCCAAGGGCGCCCTGCTCGACGAGATCATGGGCGAGCGCGATGCCATCGGCGACTCGGACCAGGGCCGCAGCTTCCGCGCCTTCTGGGACTTCCTGATGTCCAGCCGCCGCCAGGAGGAGCTCTCCGAGCGGCTCGATCAGGTGCTGGCCCTGCCCGCGGTGGCCGCGCTGAACCCCGACCCACGCACCCGCCGCGTACACCACGATTGGCTCGAGGCCGGCGAGCACACCCAGCGCACCGTGGCCCAGCTCTCGCAGCAGCTGCGCCGCTTCTTGGACGATCGGGCCTTCTTGGAGAACCGTCGCATCCTGGAGCTCCTGCACGGCATCGAGGGCAAGGCGCTGGCGCTGCGCGAGGCCATGCCGAGCGGAACAGTGACGCACATCGATGCGATGGGCGCCGACATCGAGCTGCCGCTGGAGAGACCGCTGCACACGCCGAGCGCGAAGCCGCACCTCACCGAGTTGGTCCTCGAGGCCGGCGACGACGAGATCGACACCGCGCGCCTCTTCGACCAGTTTGTCGTCGACAAGGCGCGCCTGCGGGCCGGCGTGCAGCGCGCCCTGCGCGGCGCCGGGCAGGTCACGCTGCGCGACCTGCTGGAGGCCGAGCCCCTGCAACAGGGCCTGGCCGAGCTGGTCGCCTATCTGGAGCTCGCCCACGCCGGCGATGCCGGCGACGGCCTGCGGGCGGTCGTCGATGACAGGGTCGAGGAGCCGATCCGCTGGCAGGGGCGAGCCGCCGACGGGGAGCCGGTCGAGCGCTGCGCCCGCCTGCCGAGGGTGATCTTCGTGCGCTGAGCGTGGCGACCACGGGGGAGACGGAGCGGCCTCGACGGGCACCGCATCGTCGGCCGTCGGGTTACGCCCCTAGGGGGCTAACCCGACCTACGGCGCTACGGCGCCGGCGACATCGGCACGGCCCGTAGGTCGGGTTAGGCACGCCGGCACGGCGGTCGCCGACAAGGAACGGGCCAGCGCGCGCCGTAACCCGACGCGACCTCGGCGAGCGCCACATCGCCGGCCGTCGGGTTACGCCCCGAGGGGCTAACCCGACAAGCGGCCTCGACGGGCGGCCGGTTGTCCGCCAGCAAGCTCATGCCGCGATCAGGATCGCGTGATCGGTCTGGATGGCCGCGTAATCGAGAGCGGCAAGGATGTCCTCCTCTTCGAGAAAGGGATAATCCCCGAGAATTTCCGCATGGGAAGCACCGGCACCAAGCAGGCTCAGAATGTCGCTGACGCGGATGCGATAGCCCCGGATACAGGGACGCCCCCCGCATTTGCCGGGCTCCAGGGTAATGCGTTCAAGCCTGCTCTGGTTCATCATCAACTCCAGTCGATTGGAACGCCGCCCGAAATGTAGAACCTTCTCTCTGCGCTGACCGGGCCGCGCCATCGCTCAGCGATGCGGAAGACAATCGGCTCGAATGCCGGGCGCGTCTCGCGCGGGATGACGGGCCGGCAGCGCCTCTCCCGGCGATTGGCGGAACGACACGGACTCACCGATCCGTCATTCGCCGAGCCTGGCACGACCCGGTTACGGCGAGCGAAAGCGGCACGCCGCCCCGGCAGATCCGTCACCCTGTGTTCTGGGGAGCGACCGGCATCCGCAAGACTCCGCAACGCAACGCGACCGGGTGCCGATGTGGCGGACCAACCAGTCCGAGCGCCACCCCAGCAGGTTGATCGTGAAGAAATAGGTCCCGCCCGGGCCCCGGAAGCGTCGGTAGTCCGGCTACCCGCAGGTTAGCCGATTTCCCGTAGGGAGGATGCCCGCCAGGGCGATCCGCCATTCTGGCGCCGACCAGGATGCCGGAGCCTTCGGGCACATGCCCGAGCGAACGGCCGGCGCCGTGGCTCCCGACACGTGGCGGAACCTCCTCTCGGAGTTCCGCCTTACGTTACGCGTTACGCGTTTATGCGGGTTGCACGCGATCCCGCCAATATCCAGGAAGACGGCGCTGATGCGCGATCGCAAGGATTCGAACTCCACCGTGACGCTCATAATAGACGACATTGTAGGGGAATTTTCGCATGGGCAGCTTCCGCGTCCCTGCGTGCCAGGGTATACCGAGCCCAGGCCGCTCGCGCAATAGCTCGACGGCCCGGTCGAATTCGGCCAGAAAGCGCTCTGCAACCGGTTTGCCCGCATTCTTAGCGTAATAGACGGCTGCCGCTGACAACTCGGCATCCGCATCCGGGTGGAGAGAGACCCTCATTCGATAGCCGTACGAGCGCGGGCGATAGCCTCGGCGTAGGACACGGGCGTGACGTCGCCAGACTCGAGCGCCGCCAAGCGCCGCTCTATCTCCACGGACCAGGCCTCATCCACCGCCGAATCGTCGGCGAGGCTGGTCAACAGGCGATCGGCGAGGCGCACACGCTCCTCTGGCGCCAGCGCAAGGGCTTGAACCTCAAGATTCGTAATCGAAACGGACATCCAACGATCCTCCAGTAGGAAATATCTTGGGAAACATAGTCCAGTGACGCGCGCGTCTCAACAACTGCGGGACCGCTTGCACCCCGCCTCGCGCGGTAAGCCGGTTGGTGGAACCGGTCCATGGTTCGGCCTTACCCATTCCCCGCGCGAAGCCACTCCGAGGGCGGATGCCCGAAGGGCGATCCGCCATTCCGCCCGCCGACCGGGGTGATGCCGGGGCCTGCCGACAGACGCCAGATCAACCGGCCGGCGTCGTGGCTCGCGGCACGTGGCGGAACCTCCTCTCGGAGTTCCGCCTTACGCGGGTTTTGCGCTCCGCCTGTGAGATTCCATGGTCGCCGGAGGACTGGAAGATGCCTCTGGAGATTGCCAGAATGGCGGGGCTACAGGGAGACGGAGATGAACGATACGGCGCACGACGCCGACGCCCGACCGATGGACAGCCCCGCCGGCGCCCTGCCGGCCGTGCCCGAGCTGTCACAGCTGATGGTGCAGTTGCTCAAGGGGGTCATCTATCGCGAAGACGACGAACGCCTGTGGGCGTACCTCCTGCGCTTGCAGGCGCGGGTGCGGGAGCAGGCGGCGGTGCTGCTGCTCGACCTGGTGCTCGACGAGGCCGAGGGCTATGCCTTCCTCAAGGGCCGCCCGGATCCGGATCAGGCCGAAGGCGCGCCCCGCCTGCCGCGGCTCGTCGTGCGCCGGCCCCTGTCCTACCCGGTCAGCCTGATGCTGGCCCTGCTGCGCAAGCGCCTCGCGGAATTCGACGCCGGCGGCGCGGACACCCGGCTCGTGCTCTCGCGCGATGAGATCGCCGAGCTGATCCGGGTCTTCCTGCCCGACGGCACGAACGAGGCGCGGCTGATCGATCAGGTGGACGCGACCGTCTCCAAGGTCGTCGATCTGGGGTTCCTGCGCCGGCTCAAGCCCGCCGCCGGCGGCCAGGACAGGGGGCACTTCGAGGTGCGCCGGATCCTGAAGGCCTTCGTCGATGCCCAGTGGCTGGCCGATCTCGATGCGCGCCTGGAGGGGTACCGCACGGCGTTCTCCGACGGCTCCCCGGCCAAGGGGCCCGATCGTGATTGAGATGCCGAGCCTCGCGCTGGACTTCGTCGGCGATGACAGCCGGGTCGGCTTTCGCTTGGCCACGCTGGAGGTGCTCAACTGGGGCACCTTCGACAAGCGGGTCTGGCGCCTCCAGCTCGACGGGCGCAACGGCCTGCTGACCGGCGACATCGGCTCGGGCAAGTCCACGCTGGTCGACGCCCTCACGACCTTGCTGGTGCCGGCGCAGCGCGTCGCCTACAACAAGGCCGCCGGGGCCGAGGCGCGCGAGCGCAGCCTGCGCTCTTACGTCCTCGGCCACTACAAGAGCGAGCGCAACGAGGTGACGGGCAGCGCCCGCCCGGTGGCGCTGCGCGACGCCTCCTGCTACTCGGTGATCCTGGGTGTCTTTCGCAACGAGGGCTACGACCAGGCGGTGACGCTCGCCCAGGTGTTCTGGCTGAAGGACCCCCAGGGCCAGCCGGCGCGTCTGTTCGTCGCGGCCGAGCGGGCCATGGCCATCGCCGAGGACTTCAGCGGCTTCGGCCCGGACATCGGCGCCCTGCGCAAGCGCCTGCGCGCCTCGGGCTGCGACCTGTTCGACAGCTTCCCACCCTACGGGGCCTGGTTTCGGCGGCGCTTCGGCATCGAGCACGAGCAGGCGCTGGAGCTCTTCCACCAGACGGTCTCGATGAAGTCGGTCGGCAACCTCACCGACTTCGTACGCAGCCACATGCTGGAGCCCTTCGACGTGGGCAGCCGGATCCTGGCGCTGATCCATCACTTCGACGACCTGGACCGCGCCCACCAGGCCGTCCTCAAGGCGAAGCGGCAGATCGAGCTGCTCGCGCCGCTCGTCGCCGACGGCCAGCGCCACGCCGCGCTCACGGCCGAGATTGCGGCATTTCGCGACGGGCGCGACGCGCTGCGGCCCTATTTCGCCCGGCTGAAGGGCGAGCTGCTGGAGCGGCGCCTCGCCCTGCTCGGGCAAGAGGCCGAACGGCTCGATGCCCAGATCGAGCGGCTCGGGGCGCAGCGCGACGGCGAGCGCGGCGCGGTGACCGAGCTGGAGCGTGCGTTGCGCGACAACGGCGGCGACCGGCTCGAGCGGCTCGCCGACGAGATCCGGCGCCAGGAGCAGGAGCAGGCGCAACGCCGGCAGCGGGCCGAACGCTACGGAGACCTGCTGGCCCGCATCGACGAGGCGCCGCCGGGCGACGAGGCGGCCTTTCTCGCCCAGCGGCAATCGATCGGCGCGCGCGCCGAGTCCCTGCGCGGGCGCATTGCCGACCTCACCAACCGCGAGCGCGAAGAAGACTTCGCCTTCCGCAAGGGACGGGAAGCACGCGACGCCTTGGCGGAGGAGATCGACAGCCTCCAGCGCCGCAAGAGCAACATCGACGCCGCCCAGATCCGCATCCGCGAGGCGCTCTGCGGGGCCCTCTCGATCGCCGAGGACGAGCTGCCGTTCGCCGGCGAGCTCATCCAGGTACGCGAGGACGAGCGCGATTGGGAAGGCGCCGCCGAGCGGCTGCTGCGCGGCTTCGGCCTGTCGCTGCTGGTCCCCGATGCGCACTACCGGGCGGTGGCCGACTGGGTGGACCGCGAGCACCTGAGGGCACGGCTCGTCTACTTCCAGGTGCGACCGAAGAGGCGCCCCCAGGGCGCCGGCCTGCACCCGCAGTCGCTGGTGCGCAAGCTCGCGATCAAGCCGGATTCCCCGCACTACGAATGGCTCGATCAGGAACTGCGCAGCCGCTTCGACGTCGCCTGCTGCGACAGCGCCGAACAGTTCCGCCGCGAGGCGCGCGCGATCACCCGCGCCGGGCAGATCAAGGACCCGACCGGCCGCCACGAGAAGGACGACCGCAGCCGGATCGACGACCGCAGCCGCTACGTGCTCGGCTGGAGCAACGCCGACAAGCTCCGCGCACTGCGCGACCGGCTCGCGTCCTTGGAGACCGATCTGGCCGCGACGGGACGGCGCATGTCCGAGATCCAGCAGGCGCGTCAGCAGCTCCAGGACCGGCTCGAGGCCCTGGCCAGGCTCGAGGAGTTCACGCGCTACGCGGAGATCGACTGGCAGAGCCTCGCGCGCGAGATCGCGGCGCTCGCCGAGGAACGGGCGCGCCTGGAGGCCGCGTCCGACACCTTGCAGGAACTGGGTCGGCAGTTGCAGGCGGCGCGCGAGCGGCTGACAGAACTGGAGTCCCACCTGACCGACGCGGTCGGCAGACGGGGCGGGGTCAAGACCAAGATCGAGACGGCCCAAGAGCAGCGGGGGCAGGCGCGGGCCATCAGCGATTCGGTGCCGCTCGATGAGGCGCAGACGGCCCGGCTCGAGGGTTGGCGCCGCGAGGCGCTGGGCGAACATCAGCTCTCGGTCGAGTCTTGCGACAACCGCGAGCAGGAGGTGCGCAAGTGGCTCCAGGACCGCATCGACGCCGAGGATCACAGACTCAAGCGGCTGAATGAGCGGCTCATCCGGGCGATGGCCGCCTTCAAGGACGAGTTCAAGGCCGAGACCGTCGAGATGGACGTGAGCCTGGCGGCCCTCGGCGAGTACGAGCGGTTGCTCGACGGCCTACAGCAGGACGACCTGCCACGCTTCGAGGCCCGCTTCAAGGAGCTGCTCAACGTCAACACGATCAACGAGATCGCCAACTTCAACGCCCAGCTCGCCCGCGAGCGCGAGACGATCAAGGAGCGCGTCGAGCGCATCAACCAGTCCCTGCAGGCGATCGACTACGACCCGGGGCGCTTCATCAAGCTGGTCGCCCAGCCGAGCCCCGACGCCGAGATCCGCGACTTCCAGCAGGACCTGCGCGCCTGCACCGAGGGCGCGGTGACCGGCTCGGGAGACGAGCAGTATTCGGAGACCAAGTTCCTCCAGGTCAAGGCCATCATCGACCGCTTTCGGGGCCGTGACGGGCTGACGGAGGCCGATCGGCGCTGGACGGCCAAGGTCACCGACGTGCGCAACTGGTTCCTCTTCTCGGCGAGCGAGCGCTGGCGGGCCGACGACGCCGAGTACGAACACTATTCGGACTCCGGCGGCAAGTCCGGCGGCCAGAAGGAGAAGCTCGCCTACACGGTGCTGGCCGCGAGCCTCGCCTACCAGTTCGGCCTGGAATGGGGCGCGGTGCGCTCGCGCTCGTTCCGCTTCGTCGTCATCGACGAGGCCTTCGGGCGCGGCTCGGACGAATCCGCCCAATACGGCCTGCGCCTCTTCCAGCAGCTCAACCTGCAACTGCTGATCGTCACGCCGCTGCAGAAGATCCACATCATCGAGCCCTTCGTCGCGAGCGTCGGCTTCGTGCACAACGAGGGCGGGCAGGACTCGCGGCTGCGCTGCCTCACCATCGAGGAGTATCGGGCGCAGAAGGCCGGCAGCGGCGAGGCGGCGCGATGACCTGGACCAGGCCCGCCGACCTGCGCGCCCAGGTCCAGCGCCTGTGGGAGCGCGGCGAGCTGCTGCGGGCCAGCGTGACCGAGACCATCGAATGGCCGCTGCGCCTAACGCTGAAGGCGCCCGCGGCGGCCGACCTGGCCGAGCGCTTCGAGGCGGTCCGCGACTGGGTGCAGGCCCTGACCGCGACACCCCAGGTGCGGATCGAGTGGCGCGAGCGCACCCATCGGGTGCAAGGCCGGCAGCGACTGCCGGCCGCCGTCTGGGTCGATTCGCTCGAGGCGGCCCTGGCCCTCGTCGGCAAGACGCGGCAGGTCGAGCACTACCGGCACCTCTGGCAATGGACGGGCACCGCGCAGCCGGCGCTCCTGCCCTGGCTGACCCGGCGACCGCTCCAGGCCCTGGAGCTGGCCGAGCGCTGGGAGCGGCTGCTCGCCGTCGTCGCCTGGCTGCAGGCCCACCCACGCCCGGGCCTGTACCTGCGTCAGGTCGACCTGCCCGGGGTCGACAGCAAGTTCATCGAGGCCCATCGCGGGGTCCTCGCCGAGTGGCTGGACCTGGCCCTGCCGCCCGAGGCGATCGACGCCGCGGCGACCGGGGTCGCACAGTTCACGCGTCGCTACGGCTTCCTGGACAGGCCCATCCGGATCCGCTTCCGGCTGCTCGACCCGGCGCTGCCCAGTCTGCCCGGCTGCCGAGGCCTCACCGACATTAGCCTCGATGCGGCGAGCTTCGCCGCCCTCGCGCTGCCCATCGAGCGGGTCTTCATCACCGAGAACGAGACCAACTTCCTCGCGTTCCCGCCGGTGCCACGCGCGCTCGTCCTCTTCGGTGCCGGCTACGGCTGGGAGGCCCTGGCACGCGCCGCCTGGCTGCAGCGCTGCGTCCTCCACTACTGGGGCGACATCGACACCCACGGCTTCGCGATCCTCGACCAGCTGCGCGGCCACTTTCCCCAGGCCGCCTCGTTTCTGATGGACCGCGAGACCCTGCTCGCCCATCGCCCGCTCTGGGGCGAGGAACCGCAGCCCGCGCGCCACGACCTGCCGCGCCTCACCCCAGAGGAGGCGGCGCTCTACGACGACCTGCGCCTCGATCGGATTCGCCCCGGTCTGCGGCTCGAGCAGGAACGTGTGGGATTCGGCTGGCTGATGGAGCGACTTGGCCCTTCGTCGCGATGAGACCAGGATGACGGCATGGCGATCGCCCGTCCACAGCCAGGCACCTGGATGAAACCCCGCGGCCCTCGCGCCCACGCGCTCAAACCCGCCAATACCGGCGAGGTCTGTCGCGCAGGCCCTCCTCATCGGCAGGGAGAGAACCGCCGTCCACTGCGATCTCTGCGTTGGCGATACGAGAGGACGCACAGCACGCACCGCTGAAATTGCTGGCGCCAGCCCAAACAGAGGAGGGTCATCGCCAAGCGAACCAGAAAAGGGGGGCTCTCCATCATGCTGTCACGGTCCAAGGCCGCCTGGAGCGCATGTGCCTCCCTCGTGTTACTGGTCTGCACCGCTTGTGGATCCAACGAGCAGGCGACCGCAAGCACACCCGATACGGAGACGAATTTCAGCTTCATCGGCGATTGGGCGGGGCTCATCGGGTGCCGGGGGCGCGACTTTCCGATCGACATCGCGATCCGCGATTCCGGGGGCAGCGGCCTCTCTGCGGCGGCGACGATCGCGCCCGCCCTCTCGCACGCGCGCGTGGCATCGCCCTGGAATCGCGCTGTCGACGGTGCGCCCTTCGCGGTCACCGCGGATGATGGGCTGCGACTCATCTCTCTGGTGGAGGAAGGGGGTGGACGACGCGGAATTCGCCTCGACGTCATGGCGTCGGAGGACGGAGCACAGGCCGTCCTCGCCTCAACGGACTGCGAAGATGGTGTGCTGTTCGGCGGGACGAACGCGGCCGCCGCCTTGGCCGAACTGCGCGCCGAGTTCACCGCGATCCGCGAGCCGCTTGTCATCACGCAGGACGATCAGGCGAAGGCATGCCCCGACCACCTGCGGCGCTGGATCGACGTCGGGATGGCCGCACCGCTCGACGACTGGGGCCGCGGCGACGCCACGAGCCTCTGGAAGGACGACACGACGACCCAGGTGTTCGGCAAACCGCTCGATCGACTTTCGGCCGAGGAGCGCCGGGCGGCCCGCCTCGCCCTGACGGCGTCCTGCGGCGAACGGGGGAATCGGAAGCAGCTCGCAATCATCAATCTCCTGAGCCGCATAACCGACGAGCGGAGTTTTCGGGCGCAGCACTACGATCGCGTCAAGCGCGCCGTAGTGAACGAATGGGTCCGGCACGTCGACGGGATGCTCGCCGCCGATGCGCCGCTGAACGGCGACGCTGCGAGCGCCGCGATGCGCGCACCGCTGCGCTTCGACTTCGTGGCCCTGGGTCCGCTGGACAACGGCGAGGTCTTCGATGGGCAGGCCTTCGCTGAGCGGCTGAAACCGGCCCTCGACGCGGCACACGCGCGCGCCCATGAGGCGTCTTTCCTTGACCTGATGGCCAGCCGTGCAGGGCGTTTCCGCGAGCTGGTCGCCAACTACGAGGACGCGCGACGCGATGAACGGATTGCCGACGACAAGGCGCGGGCGATCTTCGAGGCGAACATCGTCGCCGCGGCCGAGTCGTTTGCCACAGCCGCCGACGACCTTCGCAATGCTGCCGAGATGCGCGACTGGATCGCCGGCGTCGATGCAGGTCTCGCCTGCGGCCGCCCCCCGTCCGCGGCCTGCACCCGCGCCCGCAGGGTCTTCGACGACCGTCTGACGCGGCTGGCGAGCGAGTTCGCCGCGCGCCTGACCGACGAGCTCGGACAGTTCGACGACACGCCCCCAAGCCTGGACCTGCTCTCGCACACCGTCGAGCGCAGCCGGGCGATCGATGCGCAATACGCCGGCCTGTTCGACTACGGCAAACTCGGTGCGGCGAAGGCGGCCTGGGATCGCAAGCGCTGGTCGCTCCAGGACCGGCTCGCGCGGCAGATCCGCGAAGAATTCGAACCACTCGCGCTCTCGAGCGAGATCACCGGGCTTCGGCAGGCCTATTATTCAGACACGGACCTCGATCGACGCAAGGCACGGCCCGTCGCTGCGCTGATCTCGGAGAAGATGCGGGATACGACGCCCTTCAACGGGACAGGGGCAGACGACTACCTCAACGCCCTCTACAACCAGGACTTCCCGACGCTCGCCGCGCTCGACCAGCAGGCAACGGCCGGCCTGCGCCCCACCTTCGCCTTCCTCGCCCGGCAGATCGCGGCGTACGACGCCATCGCTGACGCGATGCTAGGCCGACCCACCGGGGTATTCGCACCGATCGTCGGCGAGCTGATGAATCCCTCTGCCGTCACGCCGGTCGCCATGACCTATCTGCTGGCGTTCGAAGAGGCGTTCCCGGATTGTCTGGGGGCAGATGCAGTGACCTTCACCTTCTCGGAGCGCACCGACACGGTGAAGCGCAACGCCTTCGGGACGGAGCTCTACCGCATCCAGGGCGTGACGACAACGGAGCACTACCGGGTCAAGCGCGAGCTGGCACCACTATTCCGCGCGGTCTTTTCCAAACCCGACGACAGCGGGGTCGGCACCGCATTCGACCGCATGTTCAACGACGGCGGCATCACCCGATTGACGGGCGGCGTGCGGACGATGATGAAGAGCGCCGATTGCCGATCGCCCGAGATTGCCCGCCTCGAGTCGGGACTGCGCGCCTACTACGGGAACAGACAAGACGCCTGGTCGCGACGATCACGCTGACGGGAGGCCTATCCGGGATGAGTGGACACGGCCCCCTCGTCCCCGGGCGACTCGGCAAGTCCCGCAGCTATCCACATCGCACACCTGGGGCACTTGTCCGATCCGGTGGACGATGGGTTCGCACCCGTGATCCGCGCCGGCACGATGCCCATCGCGCGTCTCGGGCTTGGGCGAGCAGGGCACGAGGGGGCCAAAGGCGGACGATCACGCAAGGCCGACATCGCTTTTCCGCGCGGCGTCTTGGAAAATCGTCCTGAGGAAAATCCTTCGAGGTCCCAGAGGTGTCGGCGAACGGCACGGACGAATCCGGTGGCGGAACATGGTCCCCCCGAACAATGACCCGGCGCTGAACAGGAAGGAGGAATTGCGGCGGCTGCGCGAGGAGAACGCCCGCCTCAAGGCGCTCCTGACCCGGCACGGCATCCCCTGGGAAGGACCCGGCACCCCGGAGCCCGTGTCCACGAGCCCGACGCTCGCCTCGGCGCGAACCCGCTTCACCCCGGATGCGAAGATCGCGCTGTTTCGCCGCCTGTTCCGCGGCCGCGAGGATGTCTATCCGCAGCGCTGGGAGTCGGCCAAAGGGACCTCGGGCTGGTCACCGGCCTGCGGCAACGAATGGCGACCCGGCGTCTGCCACAAACCGCGAGTCAAATGTGGCGACTGCCAACAGCGCCAGTTGCTGGCGGTGACCGATCAGCTGATCTACGACCACCTGGCCGGCAAACGGACCATCGGCGTCTATCCACTCCTCACCGATGACAGCTGTCGTTTCCTGGCGGCCGACCTCGACGAGGCCGACTGGCGGGAGGATGCCAAGGCCGTCATCCAATCCTGCCGGGCGCTTGGCATCCCGGCGGCGCTGGAGATCTCCCGCTCCGGCAATGGCGCGCACGTCTGGATCTTCTTTGCCGAGCCGGTGCCGGCCCGCGAAGCCCGGCAACTCGGTGCGGCGCTGATCAGCCACACCTGCGAGCGCACCCGGCAATTGTCCCTGGCCAGCTACGACCGCCTGTTTCCGAACCAGGACACCATGCCCAAGGGCGGCTTCGGCAATCTGATCGCACTGCCGTTGCAGCGACGGCCAAGGCAACAGGGCCGCACCGTCTTCGTCGATGAGCAACTGCGGCCCTTGCCGGATCAGTGGGCCTTACTTGCCTCGATTCGTCCCCTGTCCCGGCAGGACCTGGATGACGCCATCCTGCGCGCCTGCGGCGGCCGCCATCCACTGGATGTGACCTTCGCCCTGGAAGAGGACGACGGCAGACCCTGGCAACGCCCGTCGCCGGAACCGCCACGGCTGACCGGCCCCCTCCCGGCCTCGCTGACGCTGGTGTTGGCCAACCAGATCTTCATCGCCAAGGCCGATCTGCCGCAGCCGTTGAGCAATCGCCTGATCCGGCTCGCCGCCTTCCAGAATCCCGAATTCTACAAGGCCCAAGCCATGCGTCTGCCGGTTTGGGACAAGCCGCGCATCATCGGCTGCGCGGAGAACCATCCGCGGCACATCGGCCTGCCGCGCGGCTGCCTCGACGCGGTGCTGGACCTGTTGCACGCCCACGCGATTCGCCCGCAACTCCAGGACGAACGCGCACCAGGACAGCCGGTGTCGGCCAAGTTCACCGCCACCCTGCGCCGGGACCAGAGGTCGGCCGTCCAGGCGATGCTCAGGCACGATACGGGCGTACTCTGCGCCCCGACGGCCTTCGGCAAGACGGTCGTCGCCGCGGCCCTGATCGCCCGGCGCAAGGTGAGCACCCTGGTGCTCGTACACCGCACCGAGTTGCTGCGCCAATGGCAGGAGCGATTGACCGGATTTCTGGAGCTGCAACAAGGCGATCTGGGCCTCCTCGGGGGCGGCGAGAAGCGGCCTGCCGGGAAGATCGATATCGCAGTCATGCAATCGCTGTCACGGCGGGAGGATCTGGGCGAGTTCCTCGACCGATACGGGCAGATCATCGCCGACGAGTGCCATCACCTGTCCGCCTTTTCCTTCGAGAGCCTCCTCAAGCAGGCCACGGCCAGATACGTCGTGGGCCTCACCGCCACACCGACCCGCCGGGATGGTCATCAGCCGATCATCTTCATGCAGTGCGGACCGATCCGCCACAGCGCCGCCACGCCCGAGACCGCCCCGGCGCGATTGAAGGTCTGTCCGAAGCGCTGGCCGGCGCCGGCGGTCCCACCGGACATCCCGATTCAGGACCTGTTTCGCATGCTGGCCAACGATGGCGAGCGTAACCGGCGCATCGCCAGCGACGTGCTGGGGGCCTACCGGGAAGGGCGCAAGGTGCTGGTATTGACCGAACGGACGGATCATCTGACGCTGTTGCGGGCGGCACTCGCGGATGAGGTCGAGCACTGCTTCGTCCTCCATGGCCGCCTGACGAAACGACAGCGCACAGCCCTGTTCGCAGAACTGGAGGCCCTGGATGGCGCCGCCCCGAGGGTGCTGCTGGCCACCGGTCGCCTGATCGGCGAAGGTTTCGACCATCCGCCGTTGGACACGCTCGTGCTGGCCATGCCGATCTCCTGGAAGGGGACCCTGCAACAGTATGCCGGGCGCCTGCACCGGGGACACGCGACCAAGCAGGATGTGCGCATCTACGATTACGCGGAGACCGATCAGCCCCAACTCGCCCGCATGTGGGAGAAACGCCAGCGCGGCTTCCGGGCGATGGGATATGCGATCCAGGCGCTGGAGCCCGCGCCCCCGACCCTTGCCAAGGGACCGCCCGAATGACTCGCGAATCAGACCGAATCGCCTCGGCCCAGGGCTGCCTGCTGGGCCAACTCGTCGGCGACGCGCTCGGCAGCCTGGTCGAGTTCCGCTCGCCCGAGGAGATCCGCCGCGCGTACCCCGACGGGGTCCGCGACCTCGCCGACGGCGGCGCCTGGAATACCCTCGCCGGGCAGCCGACCGACGACTCGGAGATGGCCCTGCTGCTCGCGCGGATGCTGATCGAACACGGCACCTACGAGGCCGCGGCCGCCCACGCGGCCTATCGGTTCTGGCTCGCCAGCGAGCCGTTCGACTGCGGCATGACCATCGCCGCCGGGCTCACCGGGCGGGCGAACCACGACAGCCAGGCCAACGGGGCGCTGATGCGGATCAGCCCGCTCGGGATCTTCGGCGCCGGCCGACCGCTCCCGCGCATCGCCGATTGGGCCGAACAGGACGCTGCCCTCACCCACCCGCATCCGGTGTGCCGCCAGGCGAACGCCCTCTTCGCGATGGCCATCGCGCACGCGATCGACACCGGCCCCACGCCCGACGCCCTGTACCGGACCATCCTCGGGTGGGCCGAAGACCTCGCGATCGAGCCGACCCTGATGGACGCCATCCGCCAGGCCGCCGACGCGCCCGCGGCGGACCATGTCCGCCACCAGGGCTGGGTGCTGATCGCGATGCGCAACGCCCTGTGGCAGCTCCTGCACGCCCCGAGCCTCGAGGCCGGCATCATCGACACCGTCATGCGCGGCGGCGACACCGACACCAACGCCGCGATCTGCGGCGCCCTCCTCGGTGCCGTGCACGGCCTCGCCGCGATCCCCGACCGCTGGGTCGCCCCAGTCCTCGGCTGCCGCCCCGCCGCCGGCCAGCCCGAGGTCCGCCGCCCGCGCCCCGAGTGCCTCTGGCCGGTCGATGCGTTGGACCTCGCCCGCAGGCTCGTCACGACGAGATGAAGTAGGCGCCCTGGCGGGTTACCCGACCCTGACTCATGGCGGGTCGAGCGTCCTGGAGGTGGCGGTGCCGTTCACTGAGAGGCGTCGCCATCGAGCGACATTTGCGGCGCGGCTCCGGGTTGGCTAGGATTGGCTAAACAGCGTTTTGGAGCTCGCCCATGCAGGTCAACATGCTGGAGGCCAAGAACCAGTTATCGAGTCTGATCGTCGCGGCGGAGCGTGGCGAGGAGGTACTGATCGCCCGCAACGGCGTTCCGGTTGCCAGGATCGTTCCGTATTCACCGTCGAAAGTGAAACCGCCCGGCGCCTGGAAGGGTCAGATGCCCTATTCAACCGAGTGGCGTTCGGGAGAGACCGATCAAGCGGTTGAACGACTCTTCGCGGGTGAGGACGATGCGCCTGCTGCTTGATACCTGCATCCTGTATGACTGGATGATGGATGCCCTCGCGGATGCCGATGTGGTGGCGCTGGTGCAGGACGCCGGGGCCTTCGTCAGCGCGGTTTCGGTCTGGGAAATAGCGATCAAGCACGCATTGGGAAAGATGCCATTGCGCTCGCGCCGGATCGTCGAGGATATCGGCGCACAGGGATTCGGCTGGATCAATGTCACGCCGTTGCATGCCCAGGCCGTGCTAGAGCTTCCCGCGCACCATAAAGACCCCTTCGATCGCCTACTGATCGCTCAGGCTCAATGTGAAGGGATGCAGATTCTCACCTATGACCGGCTGTTTCTCGACTACCTGCCAAACACGCGCCTCGTGCACTCGACTTCACCGAGTCGCTGATACCCGATAAGGACTGGCCCGATGGTCACCAAGAAGTAGCGCGTCACGCAAGCCGTAGCCCACATCGAGGACTCGCGCCTCCCGATATCGACAAGCCACGCGAAGGGTGACGGACGACCATGAATCATGTGGTCCACAACAGCATCGTGAATTTCATCTGGGGGCATCGCCGGCCTTGCTCATAATTCTGGCCAAGGCTAGCCCTCGTGATACGAGATCGGAAAATATGTCTTTTATATCAGTTACTTACTGATTAACTTCGGCAGGCGGCCACCCTCGATGGCCGGAGTTGTGAGCAAGCCCACACGGAACCGTCGCGGTGCTCAGATGATCCACGGCTGAAACGCCTCCGGCCGGCCACCGACGAGATTCCCGACCCCATGGCCAGATACCAAGCCACGCGACGCCGCCGCGATCGCACATCCCCAGGGCGAGGGCCGCACATCGTCCTGCCCTGGCTCGCGCTCGCCCTCATCGGGGCGCTGCCGGCCCCGCTCGGGGTCGGCATCCTGACCGACGCGGCCGAGCGCCAGCGGCGCGATTTCCTGATCGCCGAGGCGGGGCTCGCGCGCGGCGAGCCGGCGGCGGTCGAGGACCTCGTCGCCGGCCTGCGCGACTATCCCCTCTTCCCCTACCTGCGCTACGCCGAGCTCGCCGCCGACCTGGACGCGGCCGAGCCCGGCGAGATCACCGCCTTCCTCGCCGCCTATGCGGGGACCCCGCTCGCCGAGCGGTTACGCAGCGCCTGGCTCGAGCGGCTCGCCCGGCAAGGCCGCTGGTCGGACTATCTGGCCCACTACCGGCCCGGCGGCGCCACCACCGAGCGCTGCCACTACCTGCAAGCCCTGATCGCGACCGGTCGGGGCGACGAGGCCCTCGAGGCCGTCGAACCCCTGTGGCTCGTCGGCCGCTCCCAGCCGGCGGCCTGCGACCCGGCCTTCGACGCCTGGCGCACCGCCGGGCGCCTGACGCCGGCCCTCGTCTGGCAACGGATCGCGCTGGCGATGGCCGCGGGCGACCGTCGCCTCGCCGCCTATCTCGGGCGCTATCTGCCCGAGCCACCGGCGACCGACCGGGAATGGCTCGCACGCTGGCTCGCCGTGGACATCGACCCGGCCCTCGTCGAGGACCCCGCCGGCCTCCCCGCCGGGCACCCCGAGCGAGAGGAGGTCATCGCCCATGGCCTCGTGCGGCTCGCCGCCGAGGACCCGGAGCGGGCCGCAACCGCCTGGGAGGTCTGGCGGCCGCGGTTCGCACCCACGGCGGCGCCGGCCGCCGCCGTCGAGGCAGCCATCGGCCTGGCCCTTGCGCAGCGCGGGGACGCCCGCGCCCTCGACCATCTCGACCGGGTACCGGCGGGCGACGACAACCAGCCCTTCCAGGAGCGGCGCCTGCGGGTCGCGCTGGCCCGCGAGGACTGGCCGCGCATCGCCGACTGGATCGAGCGGATGCCGCCCAGCGAACGCAAGACCGAACGCTGGCTCTATTGGCAGGCGCGGGCCATCGAGGTCCTCGGGGACACCGAGGCGGCGGAGCGCCTCTATCGCCAGGCCGCCGAGGTCCGCGGCTTTTGGGGCTTCCTCGCCGCCGAGCGGAGCGGCCTGCCCTACAACCTGACGCACCAGCCGATCGCGGCCACGGACCGGCTCCGCGACCTGGTCGCCGACCCTGCCCTGCGACGCATCGAGGAGCTGACCGCGCTCGGGCGCGAGGCGGACCTGCACCGCGAGTGGGCGCATCTCACCGCCGACCTCGACGGCGATGGCCTCCAGGCCGCGGCCGTCATCGCCGCGGCGCTCGAACTGCCCGATCTCGCGATCCGCACGCTGGCGAGAGGGGGCCACTGGGACGACCTAGAGCTGCGTTTCCCGACGCCGCACCGCGACCTGGTCCAGGCCGAGGCGACCGGGACCGGCGTACCGGAAAGCTGGATCTATGCCGTCATGCGCCAGGAGAGCCTGTTCCGTACGAGCGCCGGCTCGCAGGCCGGGGCCGTGGGCCTGATGCAGCTCATGCCGGCCACGGCCCGCTGGATCGCGCCGCAGCTGGGCCATCCCCCGCCGACCCGACCGGAACTGCTCGACCCGGCCACCAACATCGCCCTCGGCGCCGGTTATCTGGCCTATGTGCACGAGCGCTTCGCCGGCGACCCCGTGCTCGCGACGGCCGCCTACAACGCCGGACCCGGCCGGGTCCGCAGTTGGCGTCCGACGCGTCCCCAGGCGACCGACCTCTGGATCGCGACCATCCCATTCGACGAGACCCGCGACTATGTCGAGCGCGTGCTCGCCTATCGCCTGATCTATGCCGCACGCCTCGGTCTCGGCGACGGCCCGCTCGGGGACTGGCTCGCACCGCTCGCCGGCGAACAGACCGGCAACCGGGCCCCGGCTCCGGCGGCGGCTCTGCTAGACTCCTCGACACCATGAAGACCCATCTCGCTGCGCTGATCTCGCTCGCCCTGGCGCTGCCGGCCGTCGCCGCCGCGCAGGCCGACGACGCGAGCCGCAACCGCGCTGCGATGGCCGACGCGATGACCCGGATGATGGAGGCGATGGGTTTCCTCGGCCAAGGCGGCCCGTCCCCGGGTACCGGCTGGTGGGGAGGCCCCGCCGGCCTGCCCACGATGCCCTCGCTCGGCAACCCGGTGCCCTACTACGGCATGGATGGCATGGACGACATGTTCGAGCGCCTGCCGCAAGGGGTGCCGATGCCGGGCGAGAGCGCGACGCCACCCTGGCAGGCCGGCCCCCTCGAAGGGCTCTGGGAGAGCCCGGACGGCGGCCTGCTGATCGTCCAGGGCAACCACTACCGCCTCTATCGGCCCTGCGCCGGCCATGTCGACGGCACGCTCCAGGTCGGCGCCGACCGCCTCCTGCTGCGCAATCGCTCCCAGGGTATCGAGCACAGCTTCGACATGGCACGGCAGGACGGGCGCCTCGCACTGCGCGGCGCCGACGGCCAGATCTACGTCTATCGGCGCCTGCGGTTGGAGGCGCCCCGCTGAGGCGATCGATCCGCGACCGGACGACCGCCACCAAGAAACGTAGGGCGGGAAAGCGCAGCGCATCCCGCCATTCAAACGTAGGGCGGGAGAGCGCAGCGCATCCCGCCATTGACAGGTCGCCAACCCATTGCGCAACGCCCGCGCAACCAGGCCACGGCATAAGAATGACCAGGTCGGAGAATTGTCCGGAATCATCGCGCGCAACGCGACAAACCCGGTCTATCGACGGCGGGAGACACCGTCATGGCTGTCTCGGCGTGCCTGCTCGGGAGCGGCGGGATGCGCTGTGCTTTCCCGCCCTACGGCTTTGCGCTGGCCATTGGCGCTGGTGGCGGGATGCGCTGCGCTTTCCCGCCCTACGGCTTTGCGCTGGCCAGCGGCGCTGGTGGCGGGATGCGCTGCGCTTTCCCGCCCTACGGCTTTGCGCTGGCCAGCGGCGCTGGTGGCGGGATGCGCTGCGCTTTCCCGCCCTACGGCTTTGCGTTGGCCATTGGCGCTGGTGGCGGGATGCGCTGTGCTTTCCCGCCCTACGGCTTTGCGCTGGCCATTGGCGCTGGTGGCGGGATGCGCTGTGCTTTCCCGCCCTACGGCTTTGCGCTGGCCAGCGGCGCTGGTGGCGGGATGCGCTGCGCTTTCCCGCCCTACGGCTTTGCGTTGGCCAGCGGCGCTGGTGGCGGGATGCGCTGCGCTTTCCCGCCCTACGGCTTTGCGCTGGGCTCGGGCGAGGAGACCGACTGACCGATGGCACGCCAGCGATCCGATGACCGGCGACGGCCCGCGACGGCCGCCCGCCGCCGTTCGGCCCGACCCGGGCGCCGGGGCATCGGGCGACTGAAGGCACGCCTGGCCGCGATGATGCGCCGCGTGCCGCTCGGGCGCGACGGCGCCGCGCGGGTCGCGCAGCGCTACATCTTCATCCTGCCCACCGGCGCCGGGCTGATGCTCGCGCTGGTCCTGTTCGTCACGCTGGCCGGTTCGCTGAACTACCAGAACAACCTGGGGCTGCTGTTCACCTTCATCCTCGCCGCGGCCGCCGTCGTCAGCATGCACCAGACCTGGCTCAATCTGCTCGGGCTGGAGGTCTGGGCGACGCCGGGTCCCGGGGTCTTCGCCGGCGACGACGCCCAGTTCACGCTGACGCTGCGCGACCCCGGCCAGCGGGCGCGGGCCGACCTGCGGCTGCGCGGCTGGCTCGGCCGTGTCCACCCAGTGGCGCTCGCCGCCGGCGCCCAGGAGCGGGTCACGCTGACGGTGACGACCGAGCGGCGCGGCCACCAGGCCCTCGGCACGGTGCCGATCGAGACCGAGTTCCCGCTCGGACTGTTCCGCGCCTGGTGCCTCATCGAGAGCGATGCCCGGGTCGTCGTCTACCCGCGCCCGGCGCCGGTCGCACCGCTGCCGCCGCCGGTCGCCGCAGCCGGCTCGGCGCGCGCCCAGGGTGATCGCGGCGAAGGCGCCGACGACTTCGTCGGGCCGCGCGGCTACCGCCCCGGCGACTCGCCGCGACGCCTCGACTGGAAGGCCCTGGCCCGCGAGCGCGGCCTGATCGTGAAGCAGTTCGGCGGCGATCGCGCCGAGGAGCTGTGGCTCGACTGGGAGCAGGTCTCGGCGGCCGATGTCGAAACCCGCCTCAGCCGGCTCGCCCGACAGGTGCTCGAGGCCGCCGAGGCCCACGTCCGTTATGGCCTGCGTCTACCCGGGCGTACGCTGCCGCTCGACTCGGGCGAGCCCCACCGACAACGCTGCCTGGAGGCGCTGGCGACCTTTGGCCAAGACCCACTATAGCGAGCACCTCGCCCCGGGACAGGTCGGCGCCGTCACGGCGCTGCTCGCGCTCGCGTATCTGCCGCTCGCCCAGTGGCTCGCGCTCCAGGTGAGCCTCTTCGTCGCCGCGGCGCTCGCGCTGCGTATCGCCGCGCTGCGCTGGCCGGTGCTCGCCCCCGGCCGCTGGTTGCTGCTGCCGCTGACGGCGGCCGGCCTACTCAACGTCCTGAGCGCCTACGCGACCGTCTCGGGGCGGGCCGCCGGCACGGCCCTGCTCGCGACCATGCTGGTGCTCAAGCTCCTGGAGATCCGCGGTCGGCGCGACGTGCGGCTGCTCGCGATCCTGTTCGGCTTCCTGCTCGCGAGCCAGTTCCTCTTCGACCAGTCGCCGTTGCTCGTCGTCTACCTACTCGTCCTGCTGGTCGCGGACCTGGCCCTGATGGCCGACCTCACGGCCCGCGCCCGACCGCGCCCGCTCGCCGGCGCACTGCGTGCGGCCGGCCGCCTCTTCCTCTTGTCGCTACCGCTCGCGATCGCGCTCTTCGTCCTCTTCCCGCGGCTCGACAACCCGCTGTGGAGCCTCGGCAACGACGAACAGATCGGGGTCACCGGCCTCTCCGATCAGCTGGAGCCAGGCAGCATCTCGGAGCTGGTCCTCTCCGGCGAACCGGCCTTCCGCGTCTGGTTCGACGGCCCACCCCCGCCGGCCGAGCAGCTCTACTGGCGCGGCCCCGTGCTCTGGCGGATGGACGGGCGCCGCTGGGCGCCACGCCCGGACGAGGCGGCGGGGACCGGCGCCCCCCTGGCCGAGGCCGACGGGCGGCTCGGCTACCAGATCGTCATGGAGCCGAGCGACCAGCGCTGGCTCCTGGCCCTGGACCTGCCCGTCGAGATCCCCGACGGGGCCCACCTGACCGACGACTACCAGGTCCTCGCCAAGGAGCGCCTGACGACCAGCGAGCGCTACCGGATGGTCTCGGCGACCCGCTACCGCACGACCGCGCCCGACCCGGTGACGGCCGCGGCCGGGCTGGAGTTGCCGCCGAACGTGACGCCGCGGATGCGCGCCCTGGTCGCCGACTGGACGCGCGACGGGGCGGACGCCGCCCAAGTCGTCGCCCGGGCGCTCGCCCACTTCAACCGCGAGCCCTTCTACTACACGCTCGCGCCCCCACTGCTCGGCGGCAATCCGACCGACGAGTTCCTCTTCGAGACCCGTCGCGGCTTCTGCGAGCACTACGCGAGCGCCCTCGCCGTGCTGCTGCGCATCGCCGACATCCCGACCCGCGTCGTCCTCGGCTACCACGGCGCCGAGCTCAATCCGCTCGGCGACTACTACATCGTGCGCCAGTCCGACGCCCACGCCTGGGTCGAGGCCTGGCTGCCGGGCGAGGGCTGGCGGCGGATCGACCCGACCGCGGCGATCGCCGCCGAGCGCATCGAGCGCAGCCCGGAGCTGAGCGGACTCGGCGCCCGGGCGCCGCTGCGCTTCGGCAGCGAGGAGCTCGACCGCATCGCCCGCCTCGCCCACGGGCTGCGCCTCGTCGCCGACGCGCTGGAGGCCGGCTGGCAGAATTGGGTGCTCGACTTCTCCAACGCCGACCAGCTGGCGCTGCTGTCGGCGATCGGGCTGGGCTACCTGAGCAACTATGGCCTGGCCGTCGCGATGATCCTGGTCGGTGCGACCGTCCTCGGTGTCACGGTCCTGTATCTCGCCCGAGGTCGGCCGCGCGACCCGCTGGAGGTCCTGTTCGAGCGCTTCGCCGCCCGCCTCGCCCGGGTCGGTCTCCGACGCCGCCCGCGCGAGGGTCCGCGCGACTTCGGCCAGCGGGTCGCGGCCCGCCGCCCGGACCTGCGGCCGCAGATCGAGCCCTTCCTGGGGCTGTACCTGCGCCTGCGCTACGGCCGCGCCGATCCGAAGGTCGGCCTGCCGGCGCTCAGGCAGCGTCTGCGGCGGGTCCGTCCGCGCCGGCAGCGCCGCTGACGGGTCTCAACTCGCCGCACCGGCGCCGCGGCGCAGCAGCCGGCGCCCGTCGAGCGCCGCGACGACCGCCAGGTAGAAGGCCATGCACAGGGTCCCGGCGAGCGGCGCACCCCAACCGAACTGCGTCACCAGCACCCGACTGCCCAGATAGAGGGCGACGCCGAAGGCCAGATAGCCGAGGACGCGCCCGACCTCGTAGGGTACCGGGTAGTAGCGCCGCCCGAGCAGGTAGGAGATCGTCACCATCGCGCCATAGCAGGCCAGATGCGCCCAGGCCGCCCCCGCGTAGCCCCAGCGCGGCACCGACCACAAGAGCAGCGCGACCGTGATCGCCGAGCCGATTAGCGCGACGCCGGCCCCCAGCAGGGTGCGATCGGTCAGCTTGTACCAAATCGAGAGATTGACATACACGCCAAGCAGGGCGTTCGCGAGGAGCAGCACGGGCACCACATGGAGCCCCTCGCGGTAGGCGGCGCCGACGAAGTACTGGAACAGGTCCAGATAGAGGGTCACGAGCAGGAACAGGAAGACGCAGCCGATCACGAACCAGTTCAGCACCAGGGCGTAGATCTCGCGCGCGTCGCGCTCCTTTGCATAGCTGAAGAAGAAGGGCTCACCGGCGTAGCGGAAGGCCTGGATGAACAGCATCATCAGGATCGAGAGCTTGTAGCAGGCGCTGTAGATCCCGAGCTGTGCCATGTTGGTCTCGGGGTCATGGGGCAGCAGGTACTTGAGCGCCGCGCGGTCGAGCATCTCGTTGGTGATGCCGGCGAAGCCGATCACGACCATCGGCAGCGAGTAGCGCAGCAGGACCCGCAGCAGCCCCGGATCGAAGCCGCCGAAGCCGCCGCGCAGCTGCGGCGCCAGCAGCAGGAGCTTGAGCAGGCTCGCCGCCAGGTTGGCGATGAAGACATAGCCGACGCCGATCCGAGGATCCCACAGCGAGCCGAGCAGGGACTCGGGGTCGGCCTGCCAGGCCTGCCGGCAGAGGTAGACGAAGAACAGGGTCAGCCCGACATTGGCCGCGATCTCCAGGAGCTTGATCGTCGCGAAGCGCAGCGCCCGCTCCTCGGCGCGCAGCCGCGCGAAGGCCGCGGCCCCGATGGAGTCCAACGCCAGGATCGCCGCGCACCACCAGATGTACTCGGGGTGCTCGGGGTGGCGCAGCAGGTCCGCGAGCGGCCCCTGGTAGAGGAGCACGAAGACCAGGAAGGCGCCGTTGACGAGGGCGAGGAAGCGCAGCACGGTCCCGTAGACGGTCGCCGGCGCCCAGTCCCCGCGCGAGCGGAAGCGGAAGTAGCCGGTCTCCAGCCCGAACAGCAGGACCACGGCCAGAAAGCCCATGTAGGCGTAGAGCTCGGCGACTACCCCGTACTCGGCCGGGGCGAAGGTGTAGGTCAGCAGCGGGACCAGCAGGTAGTTGAGCAGGCGGCCGAAGACGCTGCTCAGGCCATAGATGGCCGTCTGGGAGGCGAGTCGCTTGAGCGGATTCAATGCGGGGATCCTGATCGCAGCCGTCTCCGGCCGGGTGTCGACAGAGTTTACCCGCAGACCCCGGGGTCACGGCAGGGCGATCAGGTACCCGGCCCCGGCGACATCGGCCCGGGCCGCCGGGTTAGGCGCGCCACCACGGCGGTCGCTGAACAGGCACGGGCCGGCACGCGCCGTAACCCGACAGCGGCCTCAGCGGGGCGGCCCCCCGCGCCAACCGGAGTGACCGCACCGCCCCTGCTTCCAGAGGCCGGGCGGGCACGGGCCATCGGCATAATAGCGGGGCGGTGGCGGGCCCTTGTGGCGATAGCTGCGGTCATCCTCGCCGGCCGTGGCGACCGCGGCGGCGGCCGCCCCGCCGAGTCCGCTGCCGAGGATCGCCCCGTCACGGCCGCCGAGCTCGCCACCGACGATCGCGCCCAGGGCGGCGCCGAGCCCACCGCCGATGGCGGCGCGGGTCGTCGTATCAGCGGCCGGCGCGACCGTCGGCAGCACCGTGATTGCGAGCGCGATCGTCAGTAGGCGAATGGGGCTGATCATGACGGTACCTTCCTGTCTCGGTCGGGGACGGCGATGATGCCGGGGCGATTCCGAACGTCTGCTGAACGCCGCCTAACGCCGAGGCCATGCGACCGGGCGGACACGACCCGTCGGCCTGACGACGGGCCGGCAGCGGTGGCGGGACCATCGGCGAATTCAGTCATCATCATCGTCGTCATCCGGTTCGCGACCGCGATGCCGGTAGCGATCGCAATCGCGATAGCGCGCCTGATAGCGGTCGTCGTGGCGATGCCGGTGGCGACGATCGTCGTCGAGCGACGTGGCAAGCGCGGCAGCCGCCGCGCCGCCGAGGCCGCTGCCGAGAATCGCCCCGTCACGGCCGCCGAACTCGCCGCCGACGATGGCGCCCAGGGCGGCGCCGAGCCCACCGCCGATGGCGGCGCGGGTCGTCGTGTCGGCGGCCACCGCGACCGCCGGGAGCACGGCGGTCGCCAGCGCGATCGTGAATACGCGAATGGGGGTGATCATGACGAGGCCAACTCGTTTCGGTCCGTGGCAGCGATGATGCCTCGACGATTCTGAACGTCCGCTGAACCCCGCCCGGCGCGCGGGCGGCTCGCCACGACCGAGCCGCGCCTTCCTTCCACCGAGCCGCACTGTTACCCTTCCGGCCAATCGAGCCCATCGCCGGCGCCACCGGCGGGGCCGGCCCCAACCGCGACCAGCCTGATGTACGAGCAGATCTCCCACGCCCTCCTCAACGACATCCTCGACGAGTTCCACCCGGACCTCGGGCGCGAGGACCTGCGCCACTTCTACACGCGGCTCGGCGCCAACTTCTATGCGATCCACTCGCTGTTCGGCCACCTCTACGGCCACCGCGACGACTTCAAGCAGCAGATCGTCCGTCTGACCGAGCGGCTCGCCCGGGCCTACGTCGACCGCTCCGACGTACTCAAACAGCGCGACATGGCCCGCGAGAAGGACCACAACTGGTTCCTCAGCCAGGAGTGGGTCGGCATGGCCCTCTATTCGAACGGCTTCGCCGACACCCTCCAAGGCCTCACCGAGCGGCTGCCCTATCTCACCGAGCTCGGCGTCAACCTGGTCCACGTGATGCCGATCCTGAAGTGTCCGCTCAAGGCCAGCGACGGCGGCTACGCGGTCAGCGATTTCCGCGACATCGACCCGCGTGCCGGCACCCTGGAGGATCTGGCCGTCCTCGCCGAGTCGATGCGCAGACGCGAGATCCTGCTGACGCTCGACGTGGTCGTCAACCACACCTCCGACGAGCACCCCTGGGCGCAACGCGCGCGCGCCGGCGAGAAGACCTACCAGGACTTCTACTACCTGTTCCCGAACCGCGACGTCCCGGACATGTTCGAGGAGACGATGCCGGAGGTCTTCCCCGAGACCGCCCCCGGCAACTTCACCTGGGACGAGTCGCTGCAACGCTGGGTGATGACGGTCTTCAACCACTACCAGTGGGACCTCAACTACACCAATCCGGCGGTGTTCATCGAGATGGTGGACATCATCCTGTTCTGGGCCAACCAGGGCGCCGACATCGTGCGCCTCGACGCCGTCGCCTTCCTCTGGAAGAAGATTGGCACGACCTGTCAGAACAACCGCGAGGCGCACCTGATCCTCCAGCTGATGAAGGACTGCTGCCAGGTCGTCGCCCCGGGGGTGCTGTTCATCGCCGAGGCGATCGTCGCCCCGCTGGAGATCATCAAGTATTTCGGCGAGGACGCGGTGATCGCCAAGGAGTGCGAGATCGCCTACAACGCCACCTTCATGGCCCTGCTCTGGGACGCGATCGCGACGAAGAACGCCAAGCTCCTCACCCAGGGGCTCAAGAGCCTGCCTGGCAAGCTCGACCGGGCGACCTGGCTCAACTATGTACGCTGCCACGACGACATCGGCCTCGGCTTCGACGATGCCGACATCCGCGCCTGCGGCTATGAGCCCCATGCGCACCGCCGCTTCCTCGTCGACTGGTTCACCGGCAACTACGAGGGGTCGCCCGCCCGCGGCCGGCCGTTCGGCGTCAACGCCAAGACCGGCGATGCCCGCATCGCCGGGGCGCTGGCCTCGCTCGTCGGCCTCGAGGTCGCCCTCGAGCAGGGCGACACCAAGGGGATCGACATCGCCATCGAGCAGATCCTGACGCTGCACGCGATGATCATGTCCTTCGGCGGCATCCCGCTGATCTGGTACGGCGACGAGGTCGGCACCCTCAACGACAACACCTTCCTCAACGACGAGGCCAAGGCCGGCGACACCCGCTGGGTCCACCGCCCGCATATCGACTGGCTGCGCAACGATCGGCGACAGCAGCGCGGCGCCGTCGAGCAGCGCATCTTCGACGGGCTCAAGCGCCTGATCGCGGTGCGCAAGACGACGGCGGCCTTCGCGGACTTCAACAACCGCGAACTGATCGACGTCGCCAACCCGCACCTGTTCGTCTTCCTGCGCACGCACCCGATGATGCCGACCGACACGGTGCTCGTCGCCGCCAACTTCAACGAGGTGCCCCAGTACCTGGACATCGGCGACCTGGGCCATCGCGGGCTGTTCCGCCACGGTCAGCCCCGCGACCTGGTCACCGGCGAATCCCCGGCCATCTTCAACGGCCGCCTGGTCATCCCGCCGTTCCGCTTCTACTGGCTCACCGACCAGCGCCCGGGCATCGCGCTGTAGGGCGCCCGTCCCGTCTCCCGGCGACTCGGGGCATAATGGCACGATCGACCAACCCGGAGCAGCGCCCGACCATGGCCCCGACCCACCGCCCCAAAGCCCCGAAGACCGACCCGACGGCCTCCGCCCGACTCGACCGCATCGTCGCCGACGCGCGCCGCGCCCGCGACGAGCGCGAGGCCGGCTACCGCGAGCAGGCCCTCAAGCTCTACCCCTGGGTCTGCGGACGCTGCGGCCGCGCCTTCGAGCGCACCAACCTGCGCGAGCTGACCGTCCACCACAAGGACATGAATCACGACAACAATCCGCCCGACGGCAGCAACTGGGAGCTCTTGTGCCTGTACTGCCACGACAACGAGCACCAGAAGTACGAGGAGCACATGGCCGCCAAGGCCGCCGGTGCCGCGGGCGGGCGCGACCAGGGAAGGCAGACGACCTACCGGCCGTTCGGCGACCTCGGCGCACTGCTGAAGCAGGACGACGACCCGAAGTGACCCCCGCGGCGCGGGCCATCGCATCGATGATCGGTCCCAAGCCAGGCCCCGATGGGACCGAGCAGGGCAGCCGGTTGACTCATCGGTATGTCCCGCTATGCTCTGAGGCGATTGCCGGAAACAAACCGACCGGATGACGCCGGACTTTCGTCTGTCTTCCCGGACTTTCGTCTGTCTTCAAGGAGCGAGCGCAGGAGCCTAGCCCAGCGATGTGAGTGCGCTCGCGACACAGAAGGCGGGCGAAAAGACAAGCCAGACGGTTTGTTTGTTGACAGAAATCGCCTGAGGTCGTGGATCGCGCGTCCCCGTCCGTTCCCGGCAAGGCCCCCGGCCGGCTCAGGCCCGCGACATCGCGCTTGCCATCGCCATGAACGACCCGACACCCGACGAACGCTCGCTCCTCGAGGCCCGCTTCGATCATGTCGTCCGGCGCCTGATCGACTGCTGGGGCGACCCCGAATACTTCGAGCTGGTCTTCGACGACCTCATGTACGACAAGCGCGGCGACCGCAGCGGCTGGCCGTTCGACGCCTTCGAAGAACTCCAATTCCTGCGACGGCTCCATGATGCGGTCTACGGCGTCTCGCCAACCCATACCGACGTCTGGGACAAGATGACGCCGGACGACTGACCCACGGCGGCTCGGTTGCGATCTCGGTCACGCGCCCCCACCGTTGCGCGGCAGACGCGACCGACAATGACCCCGACGGGACGAGGGAGACCAACGATGACCCACTCCGCGCACCACTCCGCCGGCCAGGCCGGAGGTGCCCCCGACGATGCGCGCTGGACGATGCGCTCGATCCTCCAGCGCATCGCGACCGGCCCCACCCTCAGCAAGGACATCTCGCACGATGAGGCGCAGCTGGCGATGGAGGCGATCCTCGCCGAACGGGTCGATCCGGTCCAGGCCGGGATCTTCCTGATCGCGTTGCGGATGAAGCGCGAGACCGACGACGAGCTGAAGGGCATCCTGGACGCGATCCGCGCGACGACCCATTCGGTCACCGCCGACGTCGACGAGGTCGTCGACATCGCCGACCCCTACGACGGCTACAACCGCTGCCTGCCGGCGGCACCCTTCGTACCGGCCGTCCTCGCCGCCTGCGAGGTGCCGGCCGTGACCCACGGCCTCGATCGAGTCGGCCCCAAATTCGGCGTCACCCACCGCCACGTCCTGGCCGCCGCCGGCGTGCCGGTCGACCTCGCCCCGGAGGAGGCCGCGGCGCGCCTCGCCGACCCCGGACTCGGCTGGACCTACCTCGATCAGCGCGCCTTCAACCCGGCGCTGCACGGCCTGATCCACCTGCGCACGACCATCGTCAAGCGCCAGGCGATCACGACGACCGAGGTCCTCGCCAAGCCGATCCTCGGGCGGCGCCGCACCCACTACGTCACCGGCTACGTGCACAAGCCCTACCCGCGCATCTACGCACTGCTGGCCCGCCACGTCGGCTTCGACTCGGCGCTGCTCGTGCGCGGCGTCGAGGGCGGCATCGTGCCGTCGCTGCGCCAGCCCGGCGTCTGCGTCGGCTACCAGCACAGGGGCGAGGAGCAGACCTACGACATCGACCCGACGGCCCTCGGCATCGAACAGGTCGTGCGCTCGGTGCCCCTGCCCGACGACCTGCCGCAGACGACGCGCCCGGGCGACGAGATCGCCGTGGCCGTCGACGTCGGCGCCACCGCACAGGCCGCCGCCCGCGCCGGGCTTGCGGCCCTCGGCGGCGCCAAGGGACCGACCTACGACAGCCTCGTCTTCAGCGCGGCGCTGATCCTCTGGCACCTCGGGCGCAGCGACTCGCTGCGCGCCGCCGCCGAGCGGGTCCGGGCGGTCTTGGACAGCGGCGCGGCCGCCGAGCGGATCCGCTAGGGGGCGCGATGGACAGCCCCTTCGTCGCGGTCGCCCGGGCGGCCGATATCCCATCGGGTGGCTTCACCAAGGTCGAGATCGCCGGGCGCGCCTTCCTCGTCGCCCACGTCGGCGAGGACTGGTACGCGGTCGAGGACCTGTGCAGCCACGAGGACTTCCCCCTCTCCTACGGCTGCCTCGAGGGCGGGCGCATCAAGTGCTCGCTTCACGGCAGCCGCTTCGACCTGAAGAGCGGCCGGCCGCTCGAAGAGCCGGCCGATACGCCGATCGCGACCTACCGGGTCGCGCTCGCCGACGGCCAAGTCTGGCTCGACCCGACGGCGCCGACGAACCGAGGCTGACCGCGGACGCCGGCCCGCGCCGGATCGCCGGCAAGCCGGCTCCCACGCCGAGAACGTAGGGCGGGAAAGCGCAGCGCATCCCGCCATTCACGGGTCTAGATCGTCGCGCACACCGCGACAGCCCCCATCGGCCGCGTGAGGCGATGATGTTGTGGATGAGGGGAGGCGGGGTCGCGAGCGCGGGGGGCGCGCTGCGCAAACTACGCGGCTTCGGCAGCGGCGGGGGCGCTTCATCAGCGGCGGGATGCGCTTCGCTTTCCCGCCCTACGCCTGACAAGCCCATCGGCCTTCAAAAAGGCCGCCCGGGCTGGCAGGATGGGCCGATGTCGCAGCGCCACCTGACCATCCGCGCCATCGCCACCGGGGTCCTCTTCGGCGCCCTGCTGACGCCGTGCAACGTCTACTCCGGGCTCAAGATCGGCTGGTCGTTCAACATCTCGATCATCGCCCTGCTGCTCGGCGCCGGCCTCTGGGGCCTGCTCGCGCGCCTGGGCCTGGCCCGGGCACTCACCCGCGGCGAGGGCAACATCGCCCAGACGGCCGCCTCCTCGTCGGCCAACATCATCTCCGGCGGCCTGGTCGCGCCGATCCCGGCCCTAGCGATCCTCACAGGTGCGAACCTGCCGGCGCCGCAACTGATCGCCTGGGTCTTCGTCGTCAGCTTCCTCGGCATCTGGGTCGCCTGGTACCTGCGCGACTCACTCCTCCTGCGCTCGGGCCTGCCCTTCCCGACCGGGCGGGCGACCGCCGAGACCCTGCTCGAGATCTTCAACGAGGGGCGCGAGGCCGCGCTGAAGCTGCGCGTGCTGCTGACCGCCACGGCCGTCGCCGGCACCCTCAAATGGCTCGACAGCGGCCCGCTCGCGCTACCGCGCCCCAGCCTCGGCTTCACGCTGCCGGCCGGCGGCGCCTTGGTCGGCCACGGTGGCATCACGGCCAAGAACCTGACCTTCACCCTCGACCCGTCGCTGATGCTGGCCGGCTTCGGCGCCATCATCGGCCCGCGCGCCGGCCTCTCGCTGCTCATCGGGGCCATCGTCGCCTGGGGCCTGCTCGGCCCCTGGGGCCTCGCCGCCGGCTTCATCACCCCGGGGCCGGCCGACCCGAGCGCGAGCTGGTTCCCGGCGATGATCGAGTGGCTCCTCTGGCCCGGGGTCTCGCTGATGGTCGCCTCGGCCCTGACCAAGTTCGCGCTGCACGCGCTCGGCACGCACCGCCGGGGCGCCGCCGTCCCCGGCCCGACGCGCGACGGCGCCGCCCGGTGGCGCCTGCTCGGCCTCGGCCTCGCGAGCGCCCTGGTCGTCATCGCCCAGGTGGGCATCTTCGGCATCCACTGGGTCATCGCGACGCTCGCGGTGCCGATCGCCTTCCTGCTCGCGATGGTCGCCTCACGCGTCGTCGGGGAGACCGGCATCCCGCCGATCGGCGCGATCGGCAAGGTCTCGCAACTCGGCACCGGCGTCACGGCCCCGGGCGACATGACCTCGAACCTGATCGGCGCCAACGTCGCCGGCGGCGCCGCCGGGCAGAGCGCCGACCTCCTCAACGACCTCAAGGTCGGCCAGGCGATCGGCGCCCCGCCCGAGCGCCAGATCATCGCCCAGGTCTTCGGTGTGGCGACCGGCAGCCTGGTCGGCAGCCTCGTCTACCTGCGCCTGATCCCGGACCCGGGGGCGATGTTGATCACGGAGGAGTGGCCGGCCCCGGCGGTCGCGACCTGGAAGGTCGTCGCCGAGACCCTGAGCGCGGGCCTCGGGTCGATCCCGGCGAGCGCCCTCGCGGCGGTCGCCGTCGCCGGCACGCTCGGCATCGTCATCTCGATCCTCGAGCACCGCCACGGCGCCCGGTGGCTACCGAGCATGCCCGCCGTCGGCCTGGCGATGGTGATCCCCGCCTCGCTCTCGTTGACCATGTGCCTCGGCAGCCTGATCGGCGCCCTGCTGACGCGCTGGCGGACCTCCCTCGCCGAGCGCTTCCTGATTGCCGCCGCCTCGGGCCTGATCGCCGGCGAGAGCCTGGCCGGGGTCGGGCGCGCCCTGCTCGGGATCCTCGAGTGAGCGCGTCGGCGAGGCGACCGAGACACGACGCCCACCGGCCCAGCCCAGCACTGGAGGTGCGGCTTCAGCCGCAGGCAGGCTAGGGCAAGACGGCAGAATTCCCGAGACCGCGCGTCGCTGCCTGCAATCCCCCGCGTGGCGCGCGGTAGGAGCCCGCATCAGAGGGCGACATGAACGCGGTCTCGGTATTCTGGAGCGAGGCACTAGGGCCGTGGGCGCGTTGCGTTGCGGCTGAAGCCGCACCTACAGCGAATCGGTCGGCAGCCCCCGCGACGAACACACGAGCTTGGGCTAGTAACCCGACATCGGTAACCGATCGGTCGCCGAGTCGTGCCGCTTGTCGTGGAATCCTTCCTAGGTGTCGTTCGGACTCTTCGCCGGCCGCGCCAAGGGCGTCACGGTGCCGCCGGCCGCCGGGGCGCCGGCCTTGACGTGCAGCGCGTACAAGACATCCTCGTCGGCGATGTGGTCGATCAGCCAATCCTGGGTGATGTCGAGGGCCCGATCGGCCAGGCCCTGGCTGGGGCCGATCAGCGTCAGATCCTGCTCCAGCTCCTCCAGGCGCAGGAAGAAGGCGACGTGCTCCTTCATGTGCGCATCGAGCCCCGGGTAGGCGTGGCGACGCATGAAGGCCTCCTCGGTCTTGAAATGCCGCTCGGCATAGCCCCGCATGAAGGCGACCACCTCGGCGACGACCTCTTTTCCCTTGAAATCCACGATGGCCTCGTAGAGGCGATGCGCCGCATCGAAGAACCCCTGGTGCTGCTCGTCGATCTCGGCGATGCCGATCCGATACGCGTCCGACCACTCTTTCAACATTGTGCCACTGTGCCTCGAATCTCAGTCACCGCCCGGCGCGTCACGATGACGGCCGCTCGCCAAGGCAGCGAGGCTAGCACGACCGTGCCCCAGCTCCAACCAACTCGGCGACAAGGCAAATCCGTTCCGATCAGCGAACGCACACAGACGCGGCGACCGACGGGGCCCGCTGGGCGCTCCGGACGGCGGACCACCCATCGCCGGCAAGCCGCCCCTTACGGGCGCAGCCAGGTCGGGTTACGCCCCGAGGGCCAACCCTACCGCCCGGCAAATGACAGCACGGCCTCGGCGGGGCTGCGTTGCCGGCCACCCTGCGCCACCCCGGATGCTGCTCGCCGCCCCGTTGGAGAGCGCCCGACAAGTCGCTCGCAAAGACGGTCGGCTGATCCAGGAAAAACCTTGCCACACCATGGCTTGCTGCCTAAACTTCATCATCGCCGAAATCGACGGATAGTGACGCGCTGGAATCCGTCGCGACACGGCGGGCACCACGCCGACGGCGGCGTCCCGACGAACCTCCCGCCCCCGTCGACGAAACCCACGAAGAATCAGACGGATCGCCGTCGTCCACAGCATCGCCAAACAGCCGAGGCGCCGACGGCGAAGGGGCAGACAGATCATGGCAGAGCCGGACAAGGCGACAACCGACGGGCCGAACGTCGACGAGCGATTCTCGACGACACGGCGCGACCTCCTGACCGGCGCCGCCGCACTCGGCCTCCTGTGGGTCGCGCCCTCGCTGCCGGTCGCCGCACAGCCCACCGCCTCGCTCGAGGCCCAGGTCAACGACTACATTCAACGACTGCGTCGCCAAGGCAAGATCAGCAGCGACGAACGCACCGCCTGGTCCGTGTACGACTTCACCCGCAGCGCCAAACTCGTCTCGATCAACGAGGAGACGCCCCTGCAAGCCGCCAGCATGATCAAGCCCTTCATCGCGCTGGCCTACTTCTACCTGGTCGAGAGTTCCGGTGGCCGGATCCGCTACACGAGCGAGATCCGCCGGCTGATGGAACACATGATCTGCCACAGCAACAACTGGGCGACCAACCGCCTCATCGACCTCGTCAGCCAACACAGCTACGGCCGCGGCGCCCAAGACGTCGAGCGCGTGCTCAAGAACAACGCCGCCGGCATCTTCCAGCAGACGCGCATCGTCGAGCGCATCCCGAACGGCGGGCGCACCTACCGCAACCTCGCCTCCGCCCGCGACTACAGCCGCTTCCTCTGGGCGCTCTGGAACGACCGCCTGCCCTACGCCGGCGAGTTGCGCGACCTGATGGCGCTCCCCAATCGCGACCGCATGGCCCGCAGCGTGGCCACCATCCCAGACTCGGTGCGCGTCTACCACAAGACGGGCTCCACCGCCCACCTATGCGGCGACATGGGCATCATCGAGGCACACGACCGCAACGGCCGCCGCTACCCCTACACCTTCATCGGCATCATCCAGAAGACGAACCGCGCCAACTCCTACGGCACCTGGATCTCCTCGCGCGGCAACGTCATCCGCCAGGTCTCGGACATCGTCTACCGCGCCATGCGCGCACAGCACCAGCTCGTCTGACCGACCCGGCCGCGGCCGAAGCCGTCGGTCGTCTGGCGGCGGCCCAAGGTCGCACGGCGGGCCGCAGACCGTACGCCGGGCTCATGCCCGACCGGGCCGATCGGCGTCGGACAGCACCTGGTCAGCACTCCCCGCCGGCCGGCCGCGGAGATTCGGGTCAACGCCCCGCGTGGTGCCGTTGGCGGAGGACGTGCTTGGCCAACATTCCAAAACTATTTGGAATGCGCGAATGAACAAACCGCAATGAACAAACCGCAGATCAAGGCGTTGCTCTATGAGCAAGTCGCTCGGATCAGTAAGGCGTTGTCGAGCCCGAAGCGGCTGGAATTGCTGGAGTTGCTGGCGCAGGGCGAGAAGACGGTGGAGTCCCTGGCGCGCGAATCTGGCGACGATGTCAAGCTGGTCAGCGCCCATCTGAAGGCGCTTCGGGAGGCGCGGTTGGTCGTGGCCCGGCGCGCGGGCCGTTTCATGGTCTACCGCGCGAGCGGGGCCGATGTCGGCGCCTTGCTGGCGACCCTGCGCGACGTTGCCGAGACCCATCTGGTGGAGCTTCGGCTGGCCCTGGCGCAACTGATCGACGCCGAGGCGCAGCTGACCGGGGTCTCCCGCGAGCAGTTGCTGGAGCAGGCCCAGCGGGGCGAGGTACTGGTGCTCGACGTGCGCCCGGAGACCGAGTATCGCAGCGCCCACCTGCCCCATGCGCGCTCGATACCGCTCGATGAGCTAGAAGACCGGCTGGAGACCTTGCCGGCCGATGTCCCGATCGTCGCCTATTGCCGTGGGCCGTTCTGTCTGATGTCCGAACAGGCCGTGGCCTTGTTGCGCACACGGGGCTTTCGCGCCGCCCGCATCGAGGACGGCGTCAACGAATGGCTGGCGCACGGCCTGTCCGTCGAGCGACTGGAGGCATAGGCCGCGCTCGACGGCCACATCGCCACCAGTCGTTTCCGCGCCGTCGGCAACGGCCATCACCCGCCACAGCCGGATAGGAGAGGGGCGACCATGAGCATCCTGATCATTCTCAACCGCGAGCCCTACGACAACACGGACGTCACCTGGAACGCGTTGCGCCTAGCCAAGACCCTGACCGATCAGGGCCAGGGCGTGCGTATCTTCTTGATGAACGACGCGGTCGATCTGGCGCGCGATGCCTGCAAGGCGCCGGAGCACTACGACCAGGATCTCTCCCAGATGCTCAAGGAGCTGATCGGGCGCGGGGTGCCGGTGCAGGTGTGCGGCACCTGCATGGCGCGCTGCGGGATCTACAAGAATCACCCCTATTTCGCGGGTGCCGAGTCCTCCACCATGGCCGCGTTGGCCGAGTGGGTGGTCGACAGCGACAAGGTGCTGACCTTCTGAACGAGCGGCGGGCGATGCCGACGAGGCGTCTAGTCCTGAGGCATCGCGAGGGGCACCGGGACGCCGCCCGCGTTGGTTCGAACCGCAGGCCCCTGACGAACGACAGGCCACGGTGATGTCAGACATCGTCTATCTCGACCACAACGCCACCACGCCGGTCGCGCCACAGGTGCTGGAGGCCATGCTGCCCTGGCTGCGTGAGGGCTTCGGCAACCCGACGAGCGCGCATCCCCCTGGGCGGGCCGCGCGGGACGCGCTGGCGCGGGCGCAGGTCGCCGCGCTGATCGGCGCCGCGCCCGCGGAGACCCTCTTCACGGCCTCGGCGACCGAGGCGAACAACCTGGCCCTGCTCGGCGCGGCGCAGGCGCTCGCCGCCGCGCTGCGCCCGGACACAGTGCTGGTGTCGATCATGCACGCCAACAACGAGGTCGGGACCATCCAGCCGATCGCCGAGCTGGCGGCGCTCGCGCGGGTCCGGGGCGCCCTCTTCCACTGCGACGCCGCCCAGTCGGCCGGGAAGATCCAGGTCGATGTCGACGCGCTCGGCGTAGACCTGCTGACGCTCGCGGGGCACAAGTTTCGCGCGCCCAAGGGTATCGGTGCCCTGTATCGGCGCACCGGCACACCGCTCGCGCCCATCCTCTTCGGCGCCGCACAGGAGGGCGGGCTGCGCCCCGGCACCGAGAACATCCCCTATGCCGTGGGGCTCGGCGCAGCGGCGGCCTTGGCGGCCGCCCACCTGCCGGCGCTCGCCGAACGGCTCGTCGGCCAGCGCGACCGCCTGCATGCCGAGCTGGCGGCAGCCATCTCCGGCCTGTCGCTCAATGGCCATCGCGCCGAGCGATTGCCCAACACGCTGAGCCTGGCCTTCCCAGAGGTCACCGGTGCTGCCCTGCTGGCCCGCACCCCGGTCCTGGCCGCCTCGCTCGGTTCGGCCTGTCACGCCGGGGAGGCCACCGTCAGCGGGGTCCTGGCCGCGATGGGGCTGGCACCGGCGCGGGCGCTCGGGACGGTGCGTCTGAGCCTGGGCGCCGAGACGACCGGTGCCGAACTCGCCACCGCCGCGGCAGCGCTCATCGCCGCCTGGCGGGCGCTGACCGGGCGCGCCGAGGCCACCTCGTCACCGCGATGAGCGACGCCCGCGCCAACGCGGCGACTCCCCCGGAGGAGCGGGATCTGTGGCCGTCGCCGGGCTATCACCGCCAGGTCGAGCGGCTGCGCGCCGCGGTCGGCGAGACCATCTACCTGGTCGAGCTGATCGAGAGCGCCATCCAGCTCGGCGTGCATATCGGCGCCACGCCCCACGAACTGCTCGGGGTCATCGACTTCCCACGCCCAGACCCCTCGCGCGGGCTGGCCCCGCACCTGCTCCTGCTCGATGATGGCCGCGGGGTGAATCTCGGACGCATCGCCCGCGTCAGCCGCCGGCCGTTCGACCCGGCCCCGACGGATCTGCTCTATCTCGACCGAGCCGCGCACGAGCACCTGCTCTTCGCGCAGCGGCGCCTATCGCCCGCGTTCATCGCGGAACGCACCCGGCTCGCTCTGGGCGCCTGTCTCGGCCAGGTGGCCTCCGAGGACGCCCCGCGGCTCGCCGACGCGCGCCGCGACGACCCGAAGACCTGATGAGGGGACCTTGAGCGATCGCCTCGCCGACTGCCACGCCCGGTACGCGACCCCGCGCGGCGCCCGGATGGAGGATCAGGAGCGACGCCTGATGCTCAGGCGCCTCGCCCTGCCGCCTGGCGCACCCGTGCTCGACCTGGGCTGCGGCACCGGTATCAGGGCGCGCGCCGCAACCCGCCGACCTCAGAGCCTCAATCCGGCCCCCGCACCTCGAGCAACCGGGACTCCCCGGGCAAGAGCCCATCGAGCCCCCAGCGCCCCACCGCGACCCGCACGAGGCGCACGAGGCGCACGAGGCGCACGAGGCGCAGCGTCGGCAACCCGACCGCGGCCGTCATCCGCCGCACCTGGCGATTGCGCCCCTCGCGGATCGCGATCTCGATCCAGGCAGTCGGGATCTGCCGGCGAAAGCGCACCGGCGGATCCCGTGGCCAGAGCGCGGGCTCCGCGAACGGGCGGACCCGCGCCGGGCGCGTCGGACCATCGTTCAACTCCACCCCGCGCCGCTCGAGCCCGTAGGTCGGGTTAGCCCCCGCGGGGGCGTAACCCGACGGCCGACACCGTGGCGCCCTCTGAGGCCCCTGTCGGGTTACGGCGCGCACGGGCATGTTCTTTGTCGGCGACCGCCGTGCCGGCGCGCCTCACCCGACGGTCCTGGCTGGTGATCAGGGCTCACGTAAAGCACCGGTGCGGCTTCAGCCGCAACACCATCCGCCCGGGCCGTGGCCTTTGTGCGGCTGAAGCCGCACCTACAGCGAATGGCCCGTGCGCCGCGTCGGGTTGCGCTGCGACTAACCCGACGTACGACTTCACTCGGCGAGCGGCTTGGCCAGACGGGTCGGGTCGGTCGCTTGGTGTTCGCGCAGTTGGAGTTCCCACATGGCCGCGTAACGGCCGGCGGCGGCGAGGAGTTCGCGGTGGGTGCCCTGCTCGACGATGCGCCCGCCGTCCATGACCAGGATGCGGTCGGCGTCGACGACGGTCGAGAGCCGGTGGGCGATGACGAGCGTCGTGTGGTTGGCCGCGACCTCGGCGAGGGTCTGCTGGATGGCCTGCTCGGTGTGGCTGTCGAGCGAGGAGGTCGCCTCGTCGAAGACCAGGATCCGCGGCTGCTTGAGGATGGCCCGGGCGATCGCGACGCGCTGTTTCTCGCCGCCCGAGAGCTTCAGCCCCCGTTCGCCGACGACCGTCTCCCAGCCCTGCGGCAGCGACTCGATGAAGGCGCGGATGTGGGCCATCTCGGCGGCACGCTCGATCTCCGCGCGGCTCGCGCCCGGGCGGCCGTAGGCCAGGTTGAACCAGATGCTGTCGTTGAAGAGGACCGTGTCCTGCGGGACGATGCCGATCGCCGCGCGCAGGCTCGCCTGGGTGACGTCGCGGATGTCCTGGCCGTCGATCAGGATGCGCCCGCCGGCGACATCGTAGAAGCGGTACAGCAGTCGCGCCAAGGTCGACTTGCCGGCCCCGCTGTGGCCGACGACGGCGACCTTGGCGCCGGGCGCGATCCTGAAGTCGACGCCATGCAGGATCGGTCGCTCGGGCTGGTAGTGGAAGTCGACCCGCTCGAAGCGGACCTCGCCGCCGGCGAGCGCGAGGGGGCTCGCCGCGGGGCGATCGGTGATCTCGGGGGTGCGCTCGAGCAGCTTGAAGACCAGGTCCATGTCGGCCAGCGCGTACTTGATCTGGCGGTAGACGATGCCGAGGAAGCCGAGCGGGATGAAGAGTTGGAGCAGGAAGGCGTTGACCAGGACCAGGTCGCCGATCGTCATCTCCCCGGCGACGACCGACCGGGCGGCGAAGATCATGATCGCGGTCACGCCGACGGCGATGATCGCGCCCTGGCCGAAGTTCAGCAGCGACATCGAGCCCTGGCTCTTGACCGCCATCTCCTCCCAGTGCCCGAGGGTGCTGTCGTAGCGCTCCAGCTCCATGCCTTCGTTGCCGAAGTACTTGACCGTCTCGTAGTTGATCAGGCTGTCGAAGGCCTGGGAGTTGGCGCGCGAGTCGAGCCGGTTCATCTGGCGGCGGTAGTCCATCCGCCACTCGGTGATCGCGAAGGTGAAGGCGGCGTAGATGACGACGGTGACGAAGGTCACCAGCGTGAAGATCAGCGCGTACTGGGTCAGCAGGATCGCGACGACCAGCGAGAGCTCGACCAGGACCGGGATGACGCTGAAGACCAGGTAGTTGAGGATGGTTGCGACCGAGCGGGTACCGCGTTCGAGGTCGCGGCTGATGGCGCCGCTCTGGCGCTCCAGGTGGTAGCGCAGCGAGAGCCGGTGCAGGTGGGCGAGCACCCGGGTCGAGAGGCGGCGCATCGCCCGGTAGCGCACCCGGGCGAAGACCACGTCGCGCAGTTCGGTGAAGAGGGCGGAGGAGAGCTTGAGGGCGCCGTAGCCGAGCAGCAGGCCGAGCGGCAGGATCAGCGCCTGCGCCTCGGCGGTGTCGAAGCCGTCGATGATCGCCTTGAGCGTCAGCGGCACCCCGACATTCGCGAGCTTCGCCAGCACCAGGCACGCGAGCGCCAGGGCCGCCCGACCGCGGAACTCCCAGAGGTAGGGCAACATCGCACGCAGGTTGTGCCAGTCGCGGCGGTCGGCGTGGATGCCGTGGGTGGCTGGCGGCGGCTTCAGCATGGCAATGGCCCTGGCTCGTTTGCGATCATGACGTCCTGCGCGGGCGCGGCGCGCACCGCCACCCCCGCCCTGCCACCCCCGACGAGGAAACGCCGATGTCCGAACCCGCCACCGAACGCCCGCCGCTGGAAGGCCCCGGGTGCAGCCTCCACGAGCCCTTCGCGCTCCAGGTCCTGGGCGACGAGATGGAACCCGAATTGCCCGATCGCTGCGTGATCATCGTCGAGCCGACCGATCGTTGCCGCGACGGGATGTTCGTCTTCGTCGAGGTCGAGGGCGTGCGCTGGCTGCGCCAGTACCGGCACGACGCCGACGGTGAGCGGCTCGTCGCCTGCAATCCGCTCTATCCGCAGATCGATCTGAAAGGGCTGGAGTGGCAGGTGCTGGGGGTGGTCATCCAGCGCAACATCCGCCGGCAGGTCAAACACTACAGGTATACGGCCGAGCCCGAGGCGGACCCGGGCGGGATGACGGACGCCACGGGCAGCGCCTGAGGACGCCAAGGGGGCGGCGCCCCGACCGCCAAGCGGCCGGGGCCGACACTGCCCGGCCTCAGTGGATCTCTTCCTGGAGCAGGCGAAGGATGCGCTCGGCCGTTTCGGACTGCTCGCGCCGCCCGGCGGCGTCGAGGACGGTCACCCGCGTCTCCTCGCCGCTGCCGACCAGCTTCACCTGATACTTGGCGACCCCGTCCTCGCCCTCGCCGCGCCAGAACGCAAGCTTGGAGACGAAGCCCTTCTTCTCGGGCGCCTTGTCCGTGTCGGCGTAGCGCACGAAGAAGACGCCGTTGGTGTAGTCCTGGTCCTCGACGGCGAAGCCGACCCGATCAAGGGCGAGCCCCGCCACCCGCCAGGCGCGGCGGAATTCCTCGGCGATGACCAGTTCCGGACCTCCGGTGCCGGCGACCAACCGCGCGAGCGAGGGCTCCTGCGCGCCCTGGGCGATCATCCGCTTGGCACCCTGCTCGCTGACGCCGAGATAGATCATCAGCCGGCGCAGCATCTCGGCTTCTTTATCCGGGTCGCTGCCGGCCGGCTCCCAAATGGTGTTGGCCCCCTCGCCGGCGGTATTGCGCACCAGCCGCTCCTCCATACCCCGATGGGTCAGGTAGAGATCGGTCGTACCGCTCGTGAGCCCAGGCTCGATGCGCACGCGGTATTGGTCGCGCGTCGAGGTCGCATAGAGACCGTCGACGACCTTGCGCAGCGCGTTGGTGACGAAGTCCCGGCGGATCTCGGCGCGGTTGTCGAGCCAGTCGGTGCGCATGGTGCCGGTCGTCGGGTCCTGGTCGACCAGCAGGATGCCCTGCTCGCGCCAAAAGGCGACGACCTTCGGCCAGACCTGTTGCGGGCTGGCCTCGACCTCGAGCCAGCGGTTGCCACCCTCGCGACGCAGCTCGACGCCCTTGACCTCGGGCAGCACGGCGCCGCTCGTGGTCGCGGCCATCTGCTGGCGGCGGCTGCGCTGGCCCTCGAACTCCGAGTAGGTCGTCGCGCCGCCGCCCGCCGCGGGGATGTCGAGGGCGTCGTCGAAGGTCGACGTCGTCAGATCCGGCGGGATCTCGAGGTTCTCGGCGGCCTCTTGCTGGCGCTTGTAGGCCAGACGCTGGTCGGGGGCGATATTCTTCAACTCGGACGAGCCGCAGCCGGCCAGCAGCAGTCCGATGAGCATCAGGGCCCCCAGTCGGTGCGGTTTGCGCATGGATTTCGTTGAATCCTCGTAAGGAGAGAATGCCATTGCCCGCCACGGGCAGGGGCCGGGTGGCCCGGGTCAGATCACCCCGGCCTGGGCCATCGCCTCGCGCACCTGGGGTTCGAGGTCCTCAGGCAGCCAGATCAACGGCAGTCGGATACCGGTCGGCGCCAAACCGAGCTCGGCCATCGCCCATTTTACGGGGATCGGGTTCGCCAGCACAAAGAGCTTGCGGTGTAGACCGTCGAGCCGGGCGTCGATCTCCTCGGCCGCGGCGCGATCGCCGGCGAGGGCGGCGTCGCAGAGGGCGCGCATCGCGCGCGGGGCGACGTTCGCCGTGACCGAGATGACCCCATCGCCGCCGCGCAGCAGGAACTCGCAGCCGGTCGCGTCGTCCCCGCTGTAGAGGGCGAACCCCGATCCACAGAGTTCGCGCAGCCGCGGGACGCGCTCCAGGTCGCCGGTCGCCTCCTTGATGCCGACGATGTTCGGCACCTCGGCGAGGCGCGCGACCGTCTCGGGCAACAGGTCGCAGGCCGTGCGGCCCGGCACGTTGTAGAGGATCTGCGGGATGTCGACGGCCTCGGCGACCGCCTTGTGATGGCGGTAGAGGCCCTCCTGGGGCGGCTTATTGTAATAGGGTGTGACGAGGAGCGCCGCATCGGCGCCGGCCGCCTTGGCACAGGCGGTGAGGTGGATCGCCTCGCGCGTGTCGTTGGCGCCGGTACCGGCGATGACCGGCAGGCGCCCGGCCGCGTACTCGACGGTGCGGCGGATGACCTCGCAGTGCTCGCGGGCATCGAGGGTCGCCGACTCGCCCGTGGTGCCGACCGAGACGATCGCCGAGGTGCCCTGCTCGACATGGAAATCCACCAACCGGCGCAGGCTCTCCTCGGCGACGGTCCCGTCTGGGTGCATCGGCGTGATCAGGGCCACGATACTGCCGCGAAACATGGCTTGGACTCCCAAGTCGCAAAACTGCATGTTAGCTTGGGCCATTCGCGAGTGACAACCCGCGCCGACCGGCCGCCCAAGCCGGATCCGTGCTGAACAGCGGGAGAGTTCAGACGAGGCGGAGCGGCGGCTTCCGCCGGCGGCGCCTGCGCCGGTAGGGGCCCGCTGGCTGGCGATCCGGGCTGGCGATCCGGGCGGGCGATTCCGGGGCGCAGCCGTGCAGCCAATCGCCGGCAAGCCGGCCCCTGCGGCGCGCAGTCGGCCGCTCAGGGGACGCCATGCACCCGCTCGACGCCGACGAAGAGGGCCGCAGAACAGGTCGGACCCCGAGAGGTATCCCCACAAGATCGGCCTCGACGGCGAGTCAGTACGAACTGGGAGCTACGAACTGGGAGCGCCGGCTTTCAGCCGGCTTCGCGCGCGGGGGGCTCGATGCCCCCGGCGCGCGACCTGCGGCGCTGGCGCCAGGAGATCACCGATAGGCGCGGCTGGATGGCCGCTGCGCACGTGCCCTTCTACCGGCCCAGACGCCGCCGACGCGGCATCGAGCCGCGACGGCGACGAGCCGGCTGGAAAGCCGGCGCTCCCAGTCAGCCGCGCGACGGCGAGATGGCTCAGCTTGCGAGCGCCGGCTTCCGTCGGTCAGTCGACCTACGCCACGGCGGTTTAGGCCTTTTTTCCTGGGATACCTCAGGGTCGGACCTGAGCGAACCCTGCACGGCGGTTTCAAGGCCGCGCGACGCGCGTGCTACACTCCAAGACCCTATCGGCTTCGGCCCCAGCCTTGCGAGCTTGCAGATATTCGGATATGGCCACGCAGAAGACCTTTCTCGTCATCTCCGCCCTCGGCGAAGACCACCCCGGCTTAGTCAATCAGCTCTCGCGCGCCATTCTCGATTACGGCTGCAACATCGAGGACAGTCGCATGACGGTCCTCGGCGGGGAATTCGCCGCCATGCTGCTGGTCGAGGGGCGCTGGAACGCCCTCGCGAAGGTCGAGAACGGGCTGCCCGAGATCGGCCGCCAGCTCGGCATGACGGTGCTCTGCAAACGCACCGGCGAACGCGCGACGGGCAAGAACCTGCTGCCCTACGCGGTCGATGTCGTGGCGATGGACCACCCGGGCATCGTCAACAACCTCGCCGCCTTCTTCGCCGAGCGCAACATCAACATCGAGGACATGGCCACCAGCACCTATGCCGCGGCCCACACGGGCACGCCGATGTTCTCGGTGCACATGACCGTCGGCATCCCGGCCGACCTGCACATCGCCGGGCTGCGCGAGGAGTTCATGGACTATTGCGATGGGCTGAACCTCGACGCGGTGCTCGAGCCGCTGAAGGGCTGAGCCGCCGGCCGCCTGGGGCTGCGCCGAGGGGGCTGCGCCGAGGCCGTCCTGGCCCTGCCGGAAGTCCGCTGGCGCCCGCCCGCCGCCTCCCTTCACCCACCCGCCAGAGAGGTCTCGACGATGACGCTTGCGATCGGTGACCGGGTACCGGACCTGGCCTTGACGGCCACCGGCGAGAAGACGGTGCGGCTGTCGGATTACCGCGGCCAGCGCCTCGTGCTCTATTTCTTCCCGCGCGCCAACACGCCGGGCTGCACGCAGGAGGGGCAGGACTTCCGCGACGCGGCGAGCGACTTCGCGGCCCACCAGACGGCGGTCCTCGGCGCCTCGCGCGACAGCCTCAAGGCCCAAGAGAACTTCAAGGCCAAGCAGTCGTTTCCGTTCGACCTGATCGCCGATACCGACGAGGCCCTGTGCCAGGCCTTCGACGTCATCAAGGTCAAGAAGATGTATGGCAAGGAGAGCCGCGGCGTGGAACGCAGCACCTTCCTCATCGATACCGACGGTACGCTGCGCGCGGCCTGGCGCGGCGTCAAGGTCAAGGGTCATGTGGCCGAGGTCCTGGCCGCCGTCGAGCGGCTCGCCGCCGGTTAGGCGCCCGAGCGTGGGCTGCGCCGCGACCGCCCCCCTTCCACACTCCCGTCGCGCCCGCCGCTCGCCGGCCGGGCGACGACCCGCTGACCCGCACCCGTCATGATCAAGCGCCAAGAAGACAAGCCCTGCCTGTTCGTCCTCGATACCAACGTGCTGATGCACGACCCGACCGCCCTCTACCGCTTCAAGGAGCACGACATCTTCCTGCCGATGGCCGTGCTCGAGGAGCTCGACGCCGCCAAGAAGGGCATGTCCGAAGTCGCGCGCAACGTGCGCCAGGTCAGCCGCTTCCTCGATCAGTTGATGCGCGACGCGACCAAGGAGGCGATCGACCACGGCCTGCCGATCAGTCCGTTGAGCGAGAACGGCGGCGGCTACATCGCCCCGGCCACCGGCCGGCTCTTCTTCCAGACGAGCCTGATGGAGCCCTCGCTGCCGACCTCGCTGCCGGGCACGCTGGCCGACAACAACATCCTCGCCACCGCCCAGGCCCTGCAGGCCCAGGACGCCGGACGCACCGTCATCATCGTCTCCAAGGACATCAACCTGCGGATCAAGGCGACGGTGCTCGGGCTCCCGGCCGAGGACTACATCAACGACAAGGTCCTCGACGACGTCAATCTGCTCTACACAGGCCACGAGGTCCTGCCGGCCGACTTCTGGGACAGCCACGAGAAGGCGCTCGACTCCTGGCAAGAAGAGGGCCGCACCTTCTACCGGGTCAAAGGCACCGACCTGCTCGACTGGTACCCGAGTCAGTGCCTGACGATCGAGGGCGATGAGAGCTTCGAGGCGATCGTGCACGACAAGCCGAGCCCCGAGGAGGCGGTCATCGAGCTCGTCGAGGACTACCGCAGCGCGCGCCACAACGTCTGGGGGATCAACGCCCGCAACCGCGAGCAGAACTTCGCGCTCAACATGCTGATGGACCCGGACCTCGACTTCGTCACCCTGCTCGGGCCGGCCGGCACCGGCAAGACCCTGCTGGCGCTGGCCGCCGGCCTCGCCCAGGTGCTCGAGCGCAATGCCTACCGCGAGATCATCATGACCCGCGTGACGGTCCCGGTCGGCGAGGACATCGGCTTCCTGCCGGGCACCGAAGAAGAGAAGATGACGCCCTGGATGGGCGCCCTGATGGACAACCTGGAGGTCCTCACCCAGACCGAGGGCGGCGACTGGGGCCGCGCCGCGACCCAGGACCTGGTGCGCAACCGCATCCGCATCCAGTCGCTGAACTTCATGCGCGGGCGCACCTTCCTCAACAAGTACATCATCCTCGACGAGGCCCAGAACCTGACCGCCAAGCAGATGAAGACCCTCATCACGCGCGCCGGCCCGGGAACCAAGATGGTGTGCCTCGGCAACATCGCGCAGATCGACACCCCGTACCTGACCGAGACCAGCTCCGGCCTCACCTATGTCGTGGACCGCTTCAAGGGCTGGCGCCATAGCGGGCACATCACCCTGGTGCGCGGCGAGCGCTCGCGGCTGGCGGACTTCGCGTCGCAGGAGCTGTGATGACCGGGCGGGAAACTTTCCGCCGCGCCGCGCCCCTAAGGGACGGATCCAAGGACGCGCGACGCGATTCGGGCGTCGAAGTCGGGTTACGCCCCCAGGGGGCTAACCCGACCTACGGGCCGGCGAATATCGGCACGGCCGCGTAGGTCGGGTTAGGCGCGCCCGCACGGCGATCGCTGAGCGGGAACAGGCTCGCGCGCGCCGTAACCCGACATCGGGGGCTGAACAGATCACATCGCTTGCAGGCCGCACCCCTTCTCGGCGGTGCCGATTGACTGTTTTTCCGAAAAAACGCATCTCGACCTGGAGGAGAGGCCCATGACCCTGAACCGACGCCGTTTCAACTCGTGCCTGATCGCCGCACTCGGCACGGCTGCGCTGCCCGCTTGGGCGCCCGCGGGGGCCGCAGCGCTCGAAGAGGGCCGCGACTGGCGTGCGGTCTCGCCCCCGCAGCCGGGCGACGCGCCGGGCCAGATCGAGGTACTGGAGTTCTTCTCCTACGGCTGCCCGCATTGCCGGCACTTCCACCCGCTCGTCAAGGAGTGGGCCGCATCGCTGCCCGATGACGTCACCCTGCGCAGTGTGCCGGTGACCTTCGGCCGGGGTCCCTGGGAGAACCTGGCGCGCCTGCATTTCGCACTCGATCAGCTGGGCGAACTGGGGCGGCTCGACCAGGCGTTCTTCGATGCCTTGCACGAGGAGCGCAAGCGGCTCTTCACCGAGGAGGCGATCGCCGACTGGGTCGCCGAACAGGGCGTCGATCGCGAGGCGTTCGCCACCGCCTTCAACTCCTTCGGCGCGCACACCCGCCTCGCCCGCGCCAACCAACTGGCCGCGGCCTATCAGATCAACGCCGTGCCGACGCTCGCGGTCGGCGGGCGCTACGTCGTCGTCGGCGAGGGGGCGAAGACCTATGGCGATCTGCTCGCGATCGCCGACGGTCTGATCGCCAAGGCGCGGGGCGAGGCGGCACCGACCTGAGGGTCCGGTTCCCGCTGACCGGGGCCGGGGGGACGACCGGCGGGCACGATGCTCCGCGCCCGCAGACCCGCCGCGCGACGGGGCCGACGGTGAACGACCTCAGAGCGGCAGTGCGGGGCCGCCCTCGCCCCAGCTCAAGAGGACCCCGCAACCCGGGGTCTGGTGCAGATCGAGGCGCTCGAGTTGCGGCAGGGCAGCGGCCGCCTGCTCGCGGATCCAGGCGGCGAGGCCCGCCGGGTCCGCATCGCCGAGGTACGGCAGCGCGTTCAGCGGGTGGTGATCGAGCCGCTGGTAGACGGGCTGGAACAAGGCCTTGACGTCACCGTAGTCGACGGTCCAGCCGAGCACCTCGTCGAGCGGCGCGGTCAGGTGCAGACGCAGCAGATAGCTGTGCCCGTGCCAGCGCCGACGCGGGTCGCCAGTCGGCGCGCGCTTCAGCTGGAGCGCGGCCTCGAAGCGCAGTTCCTTCCAGATGCGGAACCGCTCGCCGTCGTAGTGACAGCCGGCCGTCGCGGTCTCGTAGACGCTCACCCAGGACAGGGCCGGCAACTGCGGCTTCAGGCGCTGCCAGAGCCAGCGGGCGAGCAGCTCGCTGGTCGGGTTCTCGAGCCCTGGGATGTCGTTCAGACAGGCCTGGTGGAGCTCGTCGTGCAGCGGCGCCCAGAGCGCGGCGAGCCGGTCGTAGTCGATGCCCATGTCGTCGCCGGCCAGGTCCTGGTCGGCATGGAGGATGACCTCGAAGCCGTGGCCGTGCAGGCGCCCGCACTGGTGGTCGGCCGCGACGCGGGGCAGCCAGTGGGCGGCCTCGAAGCGGAACCGGCGCCAGACGTGGACGTGGTCGCCCCCATCGAGATCGGCGCCCTGCTCGCGCGTGCTCTGGATGCCGACCGACGCGAGCCCCGGCACCCCGAGCGCATCCCGCAGCCAGCGGGCCAGATTCTCGTCGGTCGGCACCGGCAGGTGCTCGTTGAGGTCGCGGTAGTCGAGGCGCGCGACGCACTCGCCGAGCGCCGCCGCCAACGCGTCGACCTCGCCCCCGGGGCAGGCCGCCCAACCAGGCGGGATCTCGGCGCGCACCCGGGCGATGAAGCTGTGGCCATGCAGGCGCCGCGCGCGATGCCCAGCCGGCAGGATCGCGACCCGCCGGGCCGCCTCGAACGGGGCCGCGGCGACCTGGAAGAGCCGTTCGCTCATCGGGCCGCCCCGTGGCGCGCGAGGAGCGGGTCGGCGAGACCGGCCTCGGCGAAGCCCTTGGCCCGCAGCAGACAGGAGTCGCACTGTCCACACGGGCGGTCGTCGGGGCCCGGGTCGTAGCAGCTGCTGGTCAGCCCGTAATCGACGCCGAGGCGGGTCCCGAGGCGGATGATCTCGGCCTTCGAGAGCGCAATCAGCGGCGTGCAGATCTCCACGCGCTGACCGCCCGAGACCCCGGCGGCCGTGGCCAGGTTGGCCATCGCCGCGAAGGCCGCGATGAACTCCGGCCGACAGTCCGGATAGCCCGAGTAGTCGAGGGCGTTGACGCCGACGTAGATGAGGCCGGTGCCGAGCGTCTCGGCCCAGGCGAGCGCGAGCGACAGGAAGATGGTGTTGCGCGCCGGGACATAGGTGACCGGGATGCCGTCGGCGATCTGCGCCGGGTCGCGGCCCTTGGGCACCGCGATATCGGCGGTCAGGGCCGAACCGCCGATGCAGCGCAGGTCGAGGTCCATGACCCGATGCTCGGCGGCGCCGAGCGTCGCGGCGACGCGCGCGGCCGCACGCAGCTCGAGCGCGTGGCGCTGGCCGTAGCGCAACGACAAGGCGTAGGGTTCGACGCCGTCGGCCCGGGCAACGGCCAGGGTCGTCGCCGAGTCGAGCCCGCCGCTCAAGAGGACGACGGCGCGCGTCATCGTCGCCCCACCATGACGGGGCGACGCGCGGGTGTCTCGGCTGCGCTCAACGCAGCTCCTCCAGGCACTGGCGCAACGACTGGCGCCAATCGGGCAACTGGATGCCGAAGGTCTCCCAGATCTTGGTGTTGTCGAGCACCGAATAGGCCGGACGCCGGGCCGGCGCCGGGTACTCGGCGCTGGAGATCGGCCGCAGGCGACACTGATCGCCACGCGTGCCGAGGATGGTGCAGGCGAAGTCGTACCAGCTCGCCTGGCCGGCCCCGGTGACATGGTAGACCCCCTTGACCCGCTCGACCTCGAGCTCGCCGACCAGCAGGCGGTGCAGCACGAGCGAGGTGACCTCGGCGAGCATCCGGCTCCAGGTCGGCGAACCCGTCTGGTCGTTGACGATGCGCAGCTCCTCCTTCTCGGCGAACATCCGCCGCATCGTCAGCAGGAAGTTGCTGCCGCGGGCGCCATAGATCCAGGCGGTGCGCAGGATCACGGCGTTGGCCCCGGAGGCCAGCAGGCGGCGCTCGCCCTCGAGCTTGGTCGCACCGTAGACGTTGAGCGGGCCGGTCGGGTCGTCCTCCTTGTAAGGCAGGCTGGTATCGCCGGCGAAGACGAAATCGGTCGAGTAGTGGATGATCGGGACGCCCCAGTCCTTCAGCAGCGCCCCGAGCATGCCCGGGGCATCGGCATTGATCCGCTGGGCGATGGCCTTCTCGGTCTCGGCCTTGTCGACGGCCGTATAGGCCGCGGCGTTGACCACGGCATCGGGCCGGGTCTCCTGGATCAGGCGACTGACCGACTCCGAGTCGGCGAGGTCGACCCAATAGTCGGTGCCCTTCTCCACCGAGGCGGTGATGACCCGCCCGATCGGGGCCAGGGTCCGACACAGCTCCCAACCCACTTGGCCATTGGCGCCGATGAGGAGGAGGCGGGGCGATTTGGTGGTCAACGCGGTCATTAAAGGCGATCCCCTTCAGAAACAGGTAGGCGCCCGGGCGCCCTAGCGGCAGGCCGTGCAGGGCGGCGAGCCCACCCCGCTGATCGGGGCGGGCCGCCACCTGAGCGATCGACGGACGAGGACCACCTCGTCCCGGCGCACCCCAGGCCCGGTCTCGGGTCGATAGTAATCCCTGCACGCCGGGGCGAACAGGGCCACGGCGCCCGGCCGGGGCGGCACCTCGTCAGAAGGGCACGTCGTCAGAAGGGCACCTCGTCGTCGAAGTCATCGTAGCTGCGGTTCGGCGCCGCATCGCCCTGCCCGCCCCCGCCGCCGGCACCGCCTGAGCCGCCACCGTAACCGGCCTGGCCCTGGGGCGCGCTGCCGGAGCCGCGGCCGCCGGACTGGGCGGGCGGGCCGTCGTCGAACGGGACCGAGGAGCCGCCGCCCGCCCGCCCGTCGAGCATCTGCATGGTCCCGTTCATGTCGACGACCACCTCGGTCATATAACGATCCTGGCCGCTCTGGTCCTGCCACTTGCGGGTCTGCAGCTTGCCCTCGACGTAGATCTTCGAGCCCTTGCGCAGATACTGCTGGACGATCTCGGCGAGCTTGCCGAAGAACACGACCCTATGCCATTCGGTGCGCTCCTGGGGCTCGCCGGTGTTGCGATCGCGCCACTGCTCGGAGGTCGCCAGGCGGACGTTGGCGACCGCGCTGCCGCCCTGCGTATAGCGCACCTCGGGGTCGGCCCCGAGGTTGCCGATCAGGATCACCTTGTTGACGCTTCCTTTGGACATCGCTTGCCTCCGCGGCCGCCGCCGGCGGCCTCATCTGAAATCTATGATCGAAGGGCACCTCGCAAGGGCCCAGGTGCCCGAACAGGACCGGGATGCCCGCCCTCCCGGAGATTATCGAAGACCGGCCGGCGCACCGCACGCCGGCACGCGGCGCAGCCCGCTCAGGTCGGGCCCGCGCCGGCAGCGGCCGCAGCGTCGCCCGCCGGTCCGCGCAGCGAGGCGACGATCGCCAGCCAGAGCAGGGCCGCCACCGCGCAGGCGAGCAGGACGCCGCCCTGCCCGTGGGCCTGGTAGAGCCAGCCGCCGAGCAGCCCGCCGGCGAAGACCCCGGAGAACTGGAACATGGTGTAGACACCCATCGCCGTGCCCTTGACGCCGGCCGGCACCCGCTTGGCGACCAGCGACGGCAGGATCGCCTCGAGCAGGTGGAACAGGGTGAACAGCACGACCAACCAGGCACCGAGCGCGAAGAGGCTCGCGTGCCAGAGGAGCAGGCCAACGAGGGTCCCCGCCAAGGCCGCGACGGCGCCGACCAGGACCGGCTTGGCCCGTCCCGGACGCTCGGCGAACAGGATCAGGGGCACCATGCTCGCCAGCGCCACGAGCACGACCGGCAGATAGACCTGCCAGTGGCGCGCCGGCGCCAGGCCGGCGGCGACCAGGGCCAGCGGCAGGACCAGGAACAGGCTCGTCATCACCATGTGCAACAGGAAGGCGCTGAGATCGAGGCGCAGCAGGTCTGGCCGGCGCAGCACTCCCCAGAGCTGGCCCGGTACCGGTTCCAGGTCGCCGTGCACGACCGAGCGCTGCGGGTCCGGAACGACCAGCGCGAGGATCAGCATACCGGCGATCGCGAAGGCCCCCGTCAACCAGAACAGGCCCGACAGCCCGATCCAGTGGGCCAGCGTCGGGGCGAGCACGAGCGAGATCGCGAACGTGAGGCCGACGCTGACGCCGATGCCGGCCATCGCCCGCACCCGCACCGCCTCGCGCGTCAAGTCCGCGGTGAGCGCCATGACGACGGCGGCGATCGCCCCGCTGCCCTGGATCGCCCGCCCGATGATGACGAGTTCGATGCTCTCGGCCAAGGCCGCTAGCACGCTACCCAGCGCGAAGAGCACGAGGCCCGCGTAGATCATCGGCTTGCGCCCGATGCGGTCGGAGAGCACCCCGAACGGGATCTGGAGCAGGGCCTGGGTCAACCCGTAGGCGCCGATCGCCAGGCCGATGCCGAGCGGCGTCGCACCGGCCAACTCGCCGGCGTAGATGGCGAAGACCGGCATGATCAGGAAGAGACCGAGCGTGCGCAACGCAACGATGCCGGCCAGCCCCACGGCAGCGCGCAGCTCCGGGGGCCTCAGCGGCGGGATCGCGGGCGCGGCGGCGCGGCGCTTGGTTGCGGTCATGCGGGCGGCTCTAGGGGAAGGGCGACGGGCCGCCTATGGTAGCAGTTCGGCCCCTGGATGGGTCCAGCGCGACGGCGCCGCCGCTGTCGGCCGCGGCGAGGCGACCGCCAGCCAGCGGTTCCGGTCCGCACCGGTCCACGCTGGGCCCCATTGCCCTCGTCGCCGCGGTGATGGATGATGCGCATCACCATGGCCGTCGCACCCCCGGCGCCCACCGCCGCCCAGCTCATCGACACCTGCGCCGTCGTTGCCGCGCGGGGAGCGAAGCAACCCCTGCCGCCCGCGCCGCGGGCGGAACGGCGAGGCAACCCGCCTCGACCGACGGCCCGTTGACATCCGTCGAGCCACTGCTGTCATCCGCATGAAGAGCTGCGCCATCGTCACCGCCTCGGACCGCAAGTACGGCGACTTCCTCGTCGAGCACTGGTTGCGTTCGCTCCAGGAGAATGTTCGCCTCGAGGACATCGACATCGTCGTCCTCGACTACGGCCTGTCGCTCGCCCAGCGTTACTATCTGGAGCACCACGGGGTGCGGCTGCACCCGGGCCGGCGCGACGGACACGTCACCGTTATCCGCTACCGCGAGACGCGCGACCTGCTCGATGCCTGCCCCTACGAGCAGATCTGCCTCTGCGACAGCGGCGACCTCATCTTCCAGGACGACATCTCCGGGGTCTTCCAGCATCACCCGGAGTGCTTCCGCGCCGTCTGCGAGGACTCCAAGCCCGTCTTCTCCTTCTTCATCAAGGACGACTTCTTCCTCCCCGAGGACCGCCAGCGGATCACCGATTCTTTCCTGAAGAACCGCATGATCAACGGCGGCTTCATCGTCGCCCCTCGCGCGCGGATGCGCGAGCTCTGCGACGCCTGCCTACGCATGATCCTCGATAAGGAGCACTTCGGTCCCGACCAGCTGGTCGTCAACTACCTGTTGCACCAGCAGGGCTTCGAGGAGCTGGAGCGGCGCTACAACTTCGTCGTCGCGACCGCGGCCGAGCCGATCCGCATCGAAGAGGGGCTGATCCTCGATCAGGAGGGGCGACGCATCGCCGTGGTCCACAACGCCGGCAACTTCCGCTTCCTGCGGCCGATCGACAACTTCGGCTACGGACCGGGCCACAATATCCTGAAGAAGGAGATCTACACGGCGCTGCGCGGCTTCTATGCCTCGCGCTCCGGTCTCGCGACGGCCCAGGAGACGGTCCAGCGCTCGCGCCGCGAGCTCGCCGAGCTGATCCGCCGCCTCAAGGCCGACGCCCGCTGAGAACGCATGTAAGCTGTTCCGTCGACACGCCGAAATCGGCGAAAGACATCGCTTGACGACCCCTTCCCGCTCGCTCGTCCGCGGGCGGCCCACATGGGCCCGCGAACCGACGGGCTTGAAGGCGGTGCCCCTTCGATCGGGATTCCCGCGGGTCTGACGCTTAGGAAGGGTTCAGAAACAAACGACACAAGCGCGAAGACGACAAGAAACTACGAAATACGCGAAAGTCGCGAAAAAACGGCAGATCCTCGTGTGTAAGTTCGGCCCTTTCGCGTGTTTCGCGTGTTTCGCGTGTTTCGTAGTTCCCAGAAGATGTACCGGCTGTTCTTGAATCGTCACTTACGCCTTTTGCGTGTGTCGCTGCGTCTCTCATCGCCTCGAGCGGCACCTGCGCATCCGGGGCGCATGATTCGAAGGCCACTCCCGCGGTTCGCCGTCGCGCTGTCGCACACAAATAGTCGCCGTCCCCGGCGTCCTGCCGGGACGACGGTCGCGCGGAGACACCGGATCGACGGGGACGCGCCAACGGATCCCCCGCAGCGATCCCCGCACCTGATACCGGTCGGCGGGCGCGGGTACCGATCCGCCCAGGCACGCCGGCGCCGGCGGGCGCGAATCGAACGATCAGGTCGAGGGCAGCAGGGCCGGCACCCCGAAGAGATAGGGGTGGAGGTAGACAAAGAGGGCATAGACGCCGATGCCACCGCCGGCACCGACCAGGTCCCAGAGCATCGACTTGTAGTCGGTCGCCTTCTTCGCCCCGCGCCGGTTGGCCGAGACCATCGCGACGACGCTGTAGACGGCGAAGCTGCCGAACAGGATCATCGAGGCCAGGTCGCCGTTGGCGAGCAGATGGGCCAGCCCCCAGAGGAGGACGGCGGTGAGCATCGGGTGGCGGATGTAGCGGCGCACGTTGCTCGGCACATAGGCGAGGACGAGGAGCATGAAGGCCGGCAGCATCAGGCCGGGGGCGATGCTCTTCGTGAACTCGCCGGGCTGCCAGAGGTCGATCGTCGGCGCCATCCCCATGCCGATCACGGCCAGCACGATGCCGACCAGCGAGAGGATCGCAAAGCCGCCCTTGAAGGCCTGCTCGCCGAAGCGCTCGTGCAGCCGCTGGTAGGCACCGGGGAAGCTCGGCAGCATGTGCACGGTGAAGAAGAGCGCGAGGCCCAAGACAAGCAGAATCATAGTCGAGACTCCTGATGGTTTGACGATGGACGGGGCGCGCCGCAAGATCGCACCTCGACGGTGGCGAGAGGCGACCCGCGCCCGCCCGCGGGAAACGGCCGCTATTCTACGCAACCGACATTTCCGGTAGGAGCCCGCTTGCCGGCGATGAAGACCCGCATCCAGGGAGGGCCCGCCCGAGCGCCGAGGCACGCCATGGCACAGCCCGAATCCCCACAGTCGGCCCCGGCCGCCACGGGGCGCCCGCGCCCCGCCGACCTCCTACGGCTGCCGCCGACGATGCCAGTCCCAGATTACGACGGCGGCAGCCTCGTCAATCTGATGGCCAGCCTGATCGCGGCGCGCGGCGGCACCGCCGTTGCGCCCCAGTTGCGCACGCTGCCGGCCGCGGCGCTCGCCGACACCACGACCCTGGTCTTGCTCGTCATCGACGGGCTCGGCGCCGACTGGCTCGCCCGCCACGCCCCTCACGGGCTGCTCGCGCGCCATCGCCATGCGACCATCACCTCGGTCTTCCCGTCGACGACGGCGGCCGCGATCCCGACCTTCCTCACCGGCCTCCCCCCGCAGCAGCATGGCCTGACCGGCTGGTTCACCTACCTGCGCGAACTCGGCAGCGTCATGACGGTACTGCCCGGGCACCCGCGCTACGGCGGGGCGAGCTACGGCTCGGCCGGAATCGACCCGGCGCGACTCTTCGCCCTGCGCTCGGTCTTCACGCAGATGCGCACGCGCGGCTTCGCGCTCGCGCCGGCCCACATCGCCTACTCGGATTTCAACCGCGCCCTCTCCCGCGGCGCCGAGATCCACCCCTTTCGCTCGCTCGCGGAGATGTTTCGCCGCGCCCGACGGCTGGTACGCCGCCCGCGCGGCCCGCAGTATCTCTATCTCTACTGGCCGGAGCTCGATCGCCTCGGCCATGAACAGGGCATCGCGAGCCCGGCTGCCCTCGCCCACCTGGCGGCCATCGAGACGGCCCTGGCCGACTTCCTCGACGCGATCGCCGGCACCGACACCCTGGTCCTGGTCACCGCTGATCACGGCCAGCTCGACACGACGGCCGCGGACCGCATCGCCCTCGACGACCACCCCGACCTGGCCGACGGCCTGGCCCTGCCACTCTGCGGCGAGCCGCGCGCCGCCTACTGCTATCTCCGCCCCGGGCGCGTCGAGCGGTTCCTCGACGCCTGCGGCGCGCACCTCGGCGAGCGCGCGCTGCTCCGCCCGAGCGCCGACCTGATCGCCGCCGGCCTGTTCGGCCCCGGCCCGCCGCACCCGCGCCTCGCCGAGCGGGTCGGAGACTACACGCTGCTGATGCGCGGCGCGGCCGTGATCCGCGACCGCCTGCCGTTCGAGGCGCCCCACACCATGATTGGCGTCCACGGCGGGCTCAGCGCGGCGGAACTCAACGTGCCCCTGTGCCTGCTGCGTCCCTGACCGGTGAAGTCCTCTGGCAATCGCGGTCAAAGACCACATGTAGCGTGGGATGCCGACCACCGCCTCGCGACGAACCAACCATCGATGACCCAAGGACAGACATGACGACTCGCAAGCCCTCCCCGAACCGCCATCCGCTCCTCTTCTACGCCCTGATCCTGCTCGCCGGGCGAGCGGCCGCCGCCGACGCCCCGCCGGCCACGGTCGATCACGTCGACCTCGAACGCTATGCCGGGCGCTGGTACGAGATCGCGCAGCTGCCCAACCGGTTCCAGGGCGGCTGCGCGCGCGACACCCACGCCACCTACGGGCTACGCGAGGACGGCCTGATCTCGGTGACGAACCGCTGCGTGACCGCCGCCGGCAACACCGTCTCGATCACGGGCGTCGCCCGGCCGAAGGATCCCGCGCACAACGCCAAGCTCAAGGTGAGCTTCTTCGGCCTGTTCGGCATGAGGCTTTGGCTCGGCGACTACTGGGTCATGGAGATCGGCGAGGACTACGACTACGCCCTCGTCGGCCACCCGACCCGCCGCTGGGGCTGGGTCCTCGCGCGCGACCCCAATCCGCCGGCCGAGCGCATCGAGGCCTGGCTCGAGCGCCTGCGCGCGTTCGGCTACGACCCGGACAAGTTCGTCCTGACCAAGCAGACCGGCGGCGTCGCGCCGCAGTAACGACGGCGGCCCGCGCGCCGAGGTCCTCGCGAGACGGCCCCGGCGCAGCGGGTGCGCCCGGCCCGATTCCCGCGAGGACCTCCCGCCATGGGGAAGAACATCGCCGTCGTCGGCGGCGGCATCGCCGGCCTGGCCACGGCCTGGCTGCTCAACGGCCAGCACCGTGTCACGCTGATCGAGCGCAACGGCTACATCGGCGGTCACGCCCATACGATCGAGGTCGACGAGGACGGCCGGCCGGTGCCGATCGACACCGGCTTCATCGTCTACAACGAGCCCAACTACCCGCTGCTCACCCGCCTCTTCGAGCGGCTCGGCGTCGCGACGCGGGTCACCGACATGTCCTTCGCCGCCTCGATCGGCCCGTGGGACTTGGAGTACGCGACCGCAAGCCTCGGCACCCTCTTCGCGCAGCGGCGCAACCTGCTGAGCCCGACGTTCCTCGGGATGTGCCGCGACGTCCTGCGCTTCAACCAGCGCTGCCGGGCGCTGCTTGACGCCGATGGCTTCGGCGCCGCGACCCTCGGCGAGTTCCTCGAACGCGAACGGCTCGGCGAGGCCTTCCGCGACCACTATCTGCTCCCGGTCGCGGCCTCGATCTGGTCGTGCCCCAAGGCGAGCATCATGCAGTTCCCGGCCGCGAGCCTGGCCCGCTTCTACGCCAACCACGGCCTGCTGCGCCTGACCCGGCGCCCGCCGTGGAAGACGGTCGTCGGCGGCGCGCGGCAGTACATCGAACGGCTGCGCGGGGAGCTGCCGGCGTCGGCCGTCATCACCGACGATGGTGCCGAGGCGGTCGTGCGCACCGAGCAGGGGGTGCAGGTCCACTTGGGCTCCGGACGCCAGCAGACCTTCGACGCCGTCGTGCTCGCCTGCCATGCCGACCAGGCCGTCCGCCTGATCGCGCACCCGAACGAGGCCGAGCGCCGCCTGCTCGGCGCCTTCAGCTATCAGCCGAACCAGGTCTTCGTGCACACGGACGAGTACCTGATGCCGCGCTCGCGCGAGATCTGGTCGTCCTGGAACCACCTGGCCCGCTATCGCGAGGACGGCGAGGCGGCGGTGTCGGTCACCTATTGGATGAACCGCCTCAGCGGGTTCGACAGCGAGCGGTCCTACTTCGTCAGCCTCAACCCGTTCGCCGGCCCGCGCCCGGACCAGGTCATCGCCCGGATGGTCTACGATCACCCGGTCTTCGACCAGGCGGCGATCACCGCCCAGGCACGCCTCGGCGAGATCCAGGGCCGCGACCGGATCTGGTTCTGCGGCAGCTACTTCGGCCACGGCTACCACGAGGATGCGCTACGCTCGGCCGTCGCCGTCGCCGAGGGGCTCGGCGGGGAGGTTGCGCGCCTGGCCGGGCCGGTCGCGGCCCCGGGGGTGGCGCAAAACCCCGGACACGACGAGGCCCGCCCCTGAGCGAGTCGGGGGCGGGCCAGGTTGCGGGGTGCGCGGCGGTGGCGCCGCGCGGGCTAACCGCGCGGGCGCGAGCGACTGCGGGCGCGCTGTCCCGAGATCGGCACCGGCCGCAGCGCAGGACGGCGCTGCGCCTGGCGCTGCGCGCGCACCGTCACCGCAATGCCGGCGAGGGCGGCGAGAGAAGCGATCACTGTCGTCATGGCGGCCTCCAGTTCATCGGCATGGATGGATCGGCCGCCGAGCGCGGCCTTAGTTGGCAACATTGGTCCGCGACACGCGGAATTCCAGCGACGTCGAAGAGACCGAGGAAGGGGGTATCGGCCATGACCGAAGTCGTGGACCGCACCTTCGACACGCGTGCGAATGCTTGGCCAGCACGGCCGATGAAGCCGTGCCTCCCGAGGCGCCGCGACGCATGCGACTCGGTCTTTTCGCACCCTGACAGCGGCGAACGATGCAAACCGGCTACCTGCTGATCGAGACCCGTCGAGACCGCCCGGGACAGGTCCGCCTCGACACGGCGCGACTGCCGCCACCGCATCCCGCCCCCCTCGGGCCCACCGGCGGTGGCCCGCGCCTACACTACGTCGCCCGCTTCACCGACATCGAGGCGGCGCCGATGCACGCCCACGAGGCGTTGCGCCGACACCTGCTCGATGGTGATGCCCGCGTCTACCGCACCGATCCGCTCACGGCGGTCGCCGCCGTCGAGACGATCGCACTGCCCCACCAGCGTCTCTATCTCGATCCTGCACTCGACGCCGATCCGTGCCTCGCCGAGGCGATCGCCCGGCGCCAAGCGCGACAGCGTCGGCGCGAGCGGTTGTGGCAGGGTGTCGGTGTCGGCGCCCTCGTACTGCTGGCACTGCTCGCGATCGGCCTCTGAGGCGGCACCTCACCCGGCCCGCAGACAGCTCACCCAGTGCCGCCCGCCGAGGCAGACCTCGGGCGGATCGGTTCGGCCGCAGACCGCCAGCGCCTCTGGGCAGCGCGGGTGGAAGCGACAGCCAGCCGGCGGTCGCGCCGGCGACGGCCGCTCGCCGGCGAGGCGGATCGCCGGGCGCCGCGCGGCCACCTCGACGACCGGCACGGCCGAGAGCAGGGCACGGGTATAGGGATGGCGGGGCCGATCGAGTACCTCGTCGACGGTGCCGCGCTCGACGATCCGCCCGAGGTACATGACGGCGACCTCGTCGGCCATCTGGGCGACGACCGACAGATCGTGGCTGATGAAGAGGTAGGCGATCGCCCGCTCGCGCTGGAGGCGGGCGAGGAGGCCCAGGATCTGAGCCTGGACCGAGACGTCGAGGGCGCTGGTGGGCTCGTCGCAGACGATCAGCCGCGGCTCGGGCGCCAACGCCCGGGCGATGCCGATCCGCTGGCGCTGGCCACCCGAGAACGCGTGCGGCCAGCGCCGCGCATCCTCGGCGGCCAGCCCGACCTGCTCCAGCAGCTCGGCGACCCGGCAGCGGGCGGCACGCCCAGAGGCCAGCCCCATCGTGCGCAGGCCCTCGCCGACGATGTCGCCGACCCGCAGCCGCGGATTCATCGCCCCGTAGGGGTCCTGAAAGACGATCTGGAGGTCCTTGCGCAGCGCCCGCAGCTCCCGCCCCCCGAGCCGCGCGAGATCGCGGCCGCGATACCAGAGCGCCCCGGCCGTCGGTGCGACGAGCCGCACCAGCGCCCGCCCGACCGTCGTCTTGCCGCAGCCCGACTCGCCGACCAGGGCCAGCGTGCGCCCCGGGTGCAGGGTCAGCGAGACGCCGTCGACGGCGCGCACCCGGCCGGCCTCGCGACCGAGCAGGCCGCGGCGGATCGGGAAGTGCACGACCAGCCCGTCGACGCGCAACAGCACCTCGGTCTCGCCGGCCGGTCGGGGACGACGCGCCGCCGCATCAGCGGGCGGCGGATCCGCCTCGGCCCAGCGGTGGCAGCGGACCCGGTGCCCGGCGGCGACCGGGTGCCAGGCCGGCTCGGCCGAGCGGCACGCGGGCGCGGCCAGGTCGCAACGCTCGGCGAAGCGGCAGCCGACCACGGACGCCCCCGGCGGCGGGACCCGCCCGGGGATGCCGGCCGGGGCGGCGGCGCGGCGATCCAGCGACGGGCGGCTCGCGAGGAGCCGCCGACCGTAGGGATGGGCCGGACCGGCGAAGAAGGCCGCGCACGGGGCCTCCTCGACGAGTCGGCCGGCATACATGACCGCGAGGCGGTCGGCGGTCTCGGCGACGATGCCGAGATCGTGCGTGATCAGCAGCAGCGCCATCGCATGGCGACGCTGCAGGCCCACGATGAGCGCGAGGATCTCGGCCTGAATCGTGACATCGAGGGCCGTGGTCGGCTCGTCGGCGATCAGCAGTTGCGGCCGGCCGGCCAGGGCCATCGCGATCACGACCCGCTGCTTCATCCCGCCCGAGAGTTGGTGCGGATAGTCGCCGAGGCGCTCGCGCGGGGCTGGGATGCCGACCTCGCCGAGCAACTCGACGACCCGCTCGCGCACCGCCCGCGCGCCGTGCCGCCCGGTGTGGCGACGCACCGCCTCGGCGACCTGGGCGCCGACGGTCAAGACCGGATTGAGCGCGGTCTGCGGCTCCTGAAAGATCATCGCGACCTGCCCGCCGCGGACCCTGCGCATGGCCCGCTCGGGGAGCCGCAGCAGATCGGCCCCGGCCAGGCGCACCTGGCCCGTCACCGCCACCACCGCCGGCGGCAGCAGCCGCATCAGCGCCAGCGCGGTCATCGACTTGCCGCAGCCGGACTCCCCGAGGAGGGCCAAGGTCTCGCCGCGCGCGATCCTGAAATCGAGCCCGGCGACGACCGCCGCCGTGCCCTCGGGGCGCACGACGCGCACCGTGAGATCGCAGACCTCGAGCAGCGGCTCGCTGATCCCGGACAAGGGCCACCCCGGCGACGGCTCGGGGATGACGCCGATCGCCATCCCAGCGGCCTAGACTAGCGTAGCCCGGGCCGTTCGCCGAGCCCCCGCTCCGATTGAGGCGGGCCGACGCCACGCGGCGAGCCCGCTAGGAACGGTGCAGAAACAACCGACCCAAGCGCGGGGAAGACAAGAAACCACGAAATACACGAAAGTCGCGAAAAACAGCGGATAATCCTATGCGTATTCAGTTCTTTCGCGTGTTTCGCGTGTTTCGTAGTTCCAAGAAGATGCGCCGGTTGTTCTTGAATCGTTCCCTAGCGGCGGACGTGCCCCGCCGCGCCGGAGGCTGGGACGGCTCAGAGCAGGACGCTGACGAGCTTGAGCGCCGAGCGCTCGATCGCCTTGTTGACGACGGCGCCCATCAGGGCCTTGCCGAAGAGCTCGCCACCGCGCCCGATCAGGGCATCGCCCCGCCCGGCGGTCGCGAAGCAGCCGGCCTCGTCGAGGGCCTCGAGGATCCGGCTGCGAGTCACCTGCGCCGGATCGTATTGGACGGTGATGCTGCCGGCCCGCGGGTTGAGACGCACATGGGTCACGCCATCGAGGGCCATCAAGCGGTCCTCGGCGACCTGCGCCGCCGCCGACCGACAACGAAAGGATCCCGACCGGATACGCAAACGCCCAGGGATGTGATGTATATAGTGGCTCATGGGGTCTCCGAGGCTCACCCGTATCGCGAAACGTTGAAGACGGCCTCCCGAGGGCTCGCGCACCCGGGGTGCCCGCCGACTCGGCGCCGCAGGTCCGCATGGGGGTCGGCCGGCGAGTCATGAAAGCGATCGATTCGCATTCTAAGCAGACCCAGCGATCGATGTAAATAGATCTCAGTTGCGAAGTATCATTGCCCTTGTTAAGGTCGTGACAGGCACGGGGCCATCTCGTCGAGAGATCCCGCACGTCCGTCCCGTATCCCAACCGTCGTGATTTCAGAGGTGGCTAGCGTGATCAAAGAGGCAGATTGGCTCGTCTTCCAGCTCGATGAGCTGGTCGCGAAGGTCGAGCGCAACGGGGTGACACTGAAGGAGTTCCTGCGCACCCCCTCGCTATCCTGCTCGATCTACCACCTGCCCGCCGGCTCCAAGGACATGGCCAGCGCGCACGAGGAGGACGAGCTGTACCTGGTCCTCGACGGCAACGCCCATCTGCGCGTCGGGGAGACCGAGCACCAGGTCCAGAAGGGTACGCTGATGTACGTGCCGGCCGCATGCAGCCATGCCTTCTTCGACATCGACCGGGATCTCACGGTGCTGGCCTTCTTCGGCGCCCCGATCCGCGATCTCGGCATGCGCGGCGAGCGCCACCGGCTGCGCTACCGGCACGGCCGCGAGCCGGTCATCCAGGACGACTGAGCGCGCGAGGGCCGCCCGCCGGGGCGCTCGCCACCCCACACGATCACCCCAACCGGGGCGCCGTGCAGCGCCTCTCAGCGATGCCGATAGACGACCGGGCGCCGTCCGGCGGTCTGGAGCGGCCGGGCATTGGCGCCGAGCGCCTGCTGGAAGCGCGCGATCACGGATGCGTCGACGACGAGCGGGGTGCGCAGCACGAGCCATTCGATGCCCTCGGTGCAGGGCGGCACGGTCAACGAGCCGGGATAGGCGAAGTGCTCGCGCGCGCTCGGGAGCAGAAAGAGCGGATTGATGCCCACCTGGCCGCCGTAGAAGGCCTCCCCGGGCGGCGGCAGGTGCTCGGCGATCCGCCGCAGCATGCTGTTGGTGCGCCGACCTGGTTCGACCAACACCGCGACGATCAGGAGGCGGCCGGCCGCGTCACGGTGCAGGAACTGGACCTCGAGCTCGGCCGCGCGGCCGTCGATGCGATGTTCGCTCGGGGCATGGAATTGGAAACGCACCAGCTCGTAGCGGTGGCCGTCGACGGTCAGATGGCTGCCGGCGAGGTCGTCGGCCCAGATCAGACGGCCGTCGTTGACCAGGCTGAGGGGGCTGCTGCGGTAGGCGAAAGACATCGCCACCCCGGGGGCGGCGGTGCTCGGGCGCAGGTCGATCGGCGACTGAAGCGTCCCGGCGGCACAGGGCGTATAGGCGGCGTCGAGCTCGGCCCAGTGCGGCGGGCCAACCTCGCCCCGGTAGCCCCAATCAGGGGCCGTGGAGGTGAGGGTGGCCGGCGGCGGGGCGAAGGGCCAGGCGGCCACCTCGCCCGCCACCACCAGCAGCGCCGCGGTGGCCAATGCGATCGGCCCGCACGCGTCGGCGACCCGGGGCATGGCCACCGGCTCAGTCCCGCCGCCGCCGATCGAGCCCGGCCATGGGCACCACGGCCGCGGCAGGGCGCTCGTCGGCATAGTGGGGACGCTCGCCGCCCCGGCCCTGGGCGTCGGCCAGCTCCTTCTCGCGGGCGGCGATCAGGGCCAGGCACTGGCGCACGTCCTCGACGGTCGTCGCCGAGAGCGGCTGACGCTGGCCCGGCGCCGGCGTCACGTCGCGGATGATCGCCGCAAGGGTCTTGCGCATCGCGATCAGGATCTGCTGCTCTTTCGTCAACTCGGTCATCTCGCCCCCCTCGTGACCGGTCCCCCCGGTCGTCCTCGCCCCAAGGTGCCGACGTGCCTGCCTGTGAGGGAATGGGGGCACACCGACCGAATTCCAGCCGCCGCCCTCAGCGGCGCTCCAGCAGCGCCGCCAGGCCCTCCTCGTCGATAACCGCCCGCCCCAGGGCGCGGGCGCGTTCGAGCTTGCTGCCCGCGTCGCGCCCGGCCAGCACGTAGTCGGTGTTGCCCGAGACGCTGCCGGTGACCTTGGCACCCAGGGCCTCCAGCTCGGCCTTGATCGCCTCGCGCGGTCGACTCAACGTGCCTGTGATGACGAAGACCTTGCCGGCCAGCGGCTGCGCCTGCGCCTGCGCCGCGGCGGCTGGCTGCGGCGCAGGCCAGTGGATGCCGGCCGCGCGCAGCCGATCGATCACTTCCCGGTTGTGGCGCTGGGCGAAGAAGCTGACGATGTGGGTCGCGACCACCGGCCCGACCCCCTCGACCAGGCTCCCCTCGCGGTAGATCAGGTCCTCGGGGCGGGCGGCCCGCAGCGCCGCCCAGTCGCCGAAGGCAGCGAGCAGCCGGGGAATCGTCGTACGGTTGAGACCGGTGATCTTGAGGCCCGCGAGCCAGTCGGCCAGGTCCCCGTCGGGGGGCGTGTCGCCGGCCTCGGCGAGCCGGGCGCAGAGGCGCTCGGCGGCCCGCTCGCTGATCCCCTTGACGCCATGGGTCTGTTGGAAGTCCTCGACGCGCGCGGCGGCGAGCGTCTCGAGGTCGGGGAAGCGCCCGGCCAGGGCCGCGGCCGTCGCCTCGCCGACCTCGCGGATGCCGAGGGCGTAGATGAAGCGGGCGAAGGTCGTCGCCTTGCCCTTTTCCAGCGCCGCGAGCAGGTTCTGGGCCGACTTCTCGCCCATCCGCTCGAGCCCGGCGAGGGTCTCGGCCGAGAGGCCGTAGAGGTCGGCCGGGTCCTGGACCAGCCCCTTGTCGACGAGCTGCTCGATGAGCTTGTCGCCGAGCCCCTCGATGTCCAGCGCCCGGCGCGAGGCGAAGTGCACGAGCGCCTCCTTGCGCTGGGCCGGGCAGTAGAGGCCGCCCGAGCAGCGGGCGACGACCTCACCGGGCGGGCGCACGACGTCGGCACCGCAGACCGGGCAGTGGCTCGGCAGCGTCACGGCCTGGGCGTCGGCCGGACGGCGCTCGGCCAAGACCCGCACGACCTCGGGGATCACGTCGCCGGCGCGGCGCACGTAGACGGTGTCGCCGACGTGGACGTCCTTGCGCCGGACCTCATCGAGGTTGTGCAGCGTCGCGTTCGAGACGGTGACCCCGCCGACCGCGACCGGCGCGAGACGCGCCACCGGGGTCACGGCGCCGGTGCGCCCAACCTGGAACTCCACCGCCAGGACCTGAGTGAGGGCCTCCTGAGCCGGGTACTTGTAGGCGATCGCCCAGCGCGGCTCGCGGGTGACGAACCCGAGTCGTTCCTGCGCGGCCAGGTCCTCGACCTTGAAGACGACGCCGTCGATGTCGTAAGGGAGCCCGTCGCGCCGCTCGGCGAGCGCCCGATGGTAGGCGAGACAGCCGTCGATGCCCTCGACCACCTTGGATTCCGGCGACACCGGCAACCCCCAGCGGCGCAAGGCCGCGAGCATGCCGCTCTGGGTCGCCGCCGGGCGCTCGCCCTCGAAGGCGCCGAAGCCGTAGCAGAACATGGCCAACGGGCGCTCGGCGGTGACCTTGGGGTCGAGTTGGCGAAGGCTCCCGGCGGCGGCGTTGCGGGGGTTCTTGAAGGTCTTGCCGCCGGCCTCGCGCAGCCGCGCGTTGAGCGCCTCGAAGGCGGCGATCGGCAGGAAGACCTCGCCGCGCGCCTCTAGGAGCGGCGGCCAGTCCTCGCCCGAGAGGCGCAGCGGGATCGAGCGGATCGTGCGCACCTGGGCCGTCACGTCCTCGCCGCGGTGCCCGTCGCCGCGCGTCGCCCCCCGCACCAGCCGGCCGTCCTCGTAGAGCAGGCTGATGGCCAGGCCATCGAGCTTGGGCTCAGCGACGTAGGCGACCCGTTCGACCCCGAGCGCGCGGCGCAGGCGTTCGTCGAAGGCGCGCATCTCGGCCTCGTCCATCGCGTTCTGCAACGACAGCATCGGCTGGCGATGGATGGCCTCGGCGAAGGACGAGAGGGGCTCGGCACCGACCCGTTGGGTCGGCGAATCGGGCGTGATCAGCCCCGGGTGGGCGGCCTCGAGCGACTGGAGCTCGCGCAACAGGCGGTCGTACTCGCTGTCCGGGATCTCCGGGTCATCGAGTACATAGTAGCGGTAGTCGTGGTGACGGAGCTGGCGGCGCAGGGCATCGAGCCGCGCCGCCAGCTCGCCCTCGCCGGTCACGGCTCGTCGACCTCGGCCCCTGCATCGGCCTCGACCTCGGCGTCGCGCGCCTGCATGCGGGCGAGGACCCGGGCGCGTAGCGCCTCCTCCTTCTTGGCTGTGAACGGGGTGCGGGTCTCATCGCGGATCTCACCGCCGAGCTCCTCGGCGAGGCAGCGGGCCGTGGCGACCAGCTCGTCGGCGGCGGCGAGGTCATCGGCCTCGCCCTCCAGCGACGCGAAGAGGACCAGGCCGGGGGTCGCGAAACCCTCCATGCCGCCGAACGGGAAGGTGCCGGGCTTGACGAGGTTGGCGACCCGAAACAGCGTCCGCTGCGCCTGCTCGTCGCCGAGATAACAGTGGAAGACGTCCATCTCGCCGGGCTCCAGACCGCAGGACGAGGCGGCCCGCACGATGCCGGCGCCATCGAACTGCTCGCCGCTCGCGGCGACGACGCTCAGCTGGACGATCAGCGGCTGGTCGAGGTCGGGCTCGGGCTCCGGCGGTGGCGGGGTCGGGCGGCTCGCGGCGAGGCTGTGGCGCCCCGTCGTGTATTCGGCCTTGCGACCCTCGGCGAAGCCCGCCCCGCCCAGCGAAGACCGAGGCGCGGCATCGAACGAGGAGCCCTCCCAAGGGTCGAGGTTCGGCTCGTGACGATCCTCCCAGTGGACGTCGTCATCGGAATCGTCATCGACGTCATCGCCGCCGGCCCTTCGCCGCTCCCAAAGGTAGAGCGCGAGGATGAGCATCACACCGACGACGATCAAGATCAGGCGCAAGGTGTTAGCGTCCATTCGGCTGTCTTCACAAGGCTGGTTGCTGAAGATGGAATTCGCAGTATAGCAGCGGCCCGGCCACGGGTCCGCCCGCTCAGGACGCCGCGGCGAGCTGCACCGCCGCGCCCACATCGACCGAGACCAGGCGTGAGACGCCGGGCTCGTGCATGGTCACGCCGAGCAGGTGCTCGGCCACCTCCATCGTCACCTTGTTGTGGGTGATGAAGATGAATTGGACCTGGCTGGACATGGCCCGCAGCAGGTCGCAGAAACGCCCGACGTTGGCCTCGTCGAGCGGCGCATCGACCTCGTCGAGCATACAGAAAGGGGCCGGATTGAGCTGGAAGATCGCGAACACCAGGGCCACCGCGGTGAGGGCCTTCTCGCCGCCCGAGAGCAGGTGGATGCTGCTGTTGCGCTTGCCCGGGGGGCGCGCCATGACGGTCACGCCGGTCTCGAGCAGATCCTCGCCGGTCAGCTCGAGCGAGGCCTGGCCGCCGCCGAAGAGCCGCGGGAAGAGGCTGGCGAAGCCCTCGTTGACGCGCTCGAAGGTGTCCTTGAAGCGCTGACGCGTCTCGCGATCGATCTTGCGGATCGCCTGCTCCAGGGTCTCCAGCGAGCGGGTGATGTCGGCGTGCTGGGCATCGAGGTAGACGCGCCGCTCGGACTGCTCCTCGAGCTCGTCGATGGCCGCCAGGTTGACGGCCCCGAGGCGCTGGATGCGCGCCGCGATCTTCGCGAGCTCCTCCTGCCAGGCGGCCTCGCTCGCGCCCGGATCGAGCCCCTCGAGCAGGTCCCCGAGGGACTGCTCGGCGCTCGCGAGCTGCTCCTCCAACGTGCGCCGGCGCACCAGCCGCTCCTGGCGGGCGAGCCGCAGGGCATCGAGGGTCCGGGCCTGCTCGGCCAGGGCCTGCTCGACGCGCTGGCGCTCCTGCTCCTGGGCGCGAATCCGGGCATCGATCCCCTCGAGGTGCTCGCGCGCAGCGCGCAGGGCCGCGTCGGCCCGGACCTGCTGATCGAGCCGCTCCTCGAGCTCGGCCTGCTGCTCGGCGAGCGGCTCGGCCGCCTCGGCGACGGACCGCGTCAGCTCCTCGAGCCGCGCGGCGAGTTGGTCGCGCAGCCCTTGGGCGCGCACCAGGTTGCGCCGCAGGGCCTCCTGCTCGCTGCGCTGCGACTCGACGCCGACCTTGCGCTGCTGGACCTGGTCGCGGCCGGCCCGCTCGGCCGCTCGGGCCGCGGCCAGGGCCTCGCGCAGGGCGTCGCGCCGAGCGGCGAGCTGATCACGCTGCTCGGCGAGGGCCTCGATGCGCTCGAGCAGGTCGTGGAGCGCCTCGCGGCCGGCCTCGATCTCGGCGAGCCGCTCGCCGCGCCGCTCGCCGAGCTCGGCGCGCTCGGCCTCGACGCCGGCGCGCCGCTCGTGCAAATGCTCGAGCCGGGTGCGCCGCCCGACCAGCTCGGCGCGCAGCCGGCCGCGCTCGCGGTTGGCGGCCTCCAGCTCGGCGGCGATCCCCTCGCGCTGCGCCAGACGCTCGCGGCGGGCCGCCTGCGCCGCGTCCTGCTCGCCGACCAGCGCGGCCAGCGCCGCCTCCGCGGCGGCGATCTCGCGCCCGAGATCCTTCAGGGCCTCGGCCCGCTCCAGCACCCCGCCAACGGCCTGATCGAGGGTCGGACGGTGGAGCCAATTGGCCCCGACGAGGACCCCGTCGCGGGTGATCAGGCGCTCGCCCGGGCCGAGTTCGGCGCGCCGCGCCATCGCCGTCTCCAGGTCCTCGACACCACGCACCGAGGCCAGCAGGCTGTGCAGCGGCCAAGGGCAACGCACCCGGGCGAGCAGGCTGTCCTCGCCCGGGTCGGCCGTGGCCGCGGCCTCGCGCGTATCGAGCAGGGCCAAGGCGCCGACGGCCCCGGCGGCGCGCCCGTGGGCCTCGAAGTCGTCGGTGCAGACGGCCCGCAGGTGGGCGGCGAGGGCGACCTCGGCGGCGCGCTCCCAGCCCGGCTCGACCTCAAGGTGATCGAGGAGCCGCGGCGCCGCATCGAGGCCCGCGGCTTCGATCCAGCCGGCGAGGGCGGCATCCGGGTCCTGGCGCGCGGCCTCCTGGAGCGCCGCGAGGGAGGCCTGGCGGCCGCGCGCCTCCTGGAGCGCGGTGCGGGCCTGATCGAGGCGCCGCTGCAGCGCCTCGCCCTGCCGCTCCAGCTCGGCGAGGGCCTCGTCGACCTCGGCGCGCACCGCCGCTTGCTCCTCGACCCGGGCCTCCCAGGAGGCATCCTGTTCGAGCAGCGCCTCGACCTCGTCCTCGAGCGGCCGCGGGTCCAGGTGCTGGGCCTCCTCGGCGAGCCGCGCGAGGCGCCGCTCGTCCTGGGCCAGGCCCTGCTCCAAGTGGTTGATCCGCGCCCGCTCGGCCTGGGCCTGGGCGGCCGGAGCGGCCGCCTCGCGCTCCAGCACCTCCCACTGGGACTCCCACTCGTGCAGTTCGGCCTCGCACGAGGAGACCCGCGCGAGGGCCTCGGCGAGCTCGGCCTCGGCCCGCGCGAGCCCGGGTTCCTGCTCGGCGAGGGCCTCGGCCAGCTCGGCGAGGCGGCCCTCGTCGCGCGCCAGGTGGTCGACCGACTCGCCGAGCTCACGCTGCACGCGGGCGAGCTCGGCCTCCTGGCCGGCACGGGTCTCCTTCATGAACTGAATGGTCTGCTCGGCCCGGGCGATCGCGGCACCGACCTCGTAGTAGCGGCCCTGGGCGGCGTTGAAGGCCTCGGATGCCTCGCCATAGGCCTCGCGTTGGGCCTCCAGATCCGCCTCGATGCGCCGCTGGTGGGCCTGGGCCTCGGCGACCTTCACCTCGAGCCCACCGAGGGTGCGGTCCTGCTCGGCGATCTCGCGGTCGAGCGCCTGCCAGCGCAACGCCTTGAGCTCGGCCTCGCGCTGGCGCTCCTCGGCCTTCAACTGCTGGTAGCGCACGGCGCTCGCCGCCTGACGTTCCAGGTGTTGGAGCTGCTTGGCGACCTCGTCGCGCAGGTCGTTGAGGCGGTCGAGGTTGTCGCGGGTGTGGCGCATCCGCGTCTCGGTCTCGCGACGCCGTTCCTTGTATTTCGAGATGCCGGCGGCCTCCTCGAGGAACAGGCGCAGGTCCTCGGGCCGCGCCTCGATCAGCCGCGAGATCGTGCCCTGCTCGATGATGGCGTAGCTGCGCGGGCCGAGCCCGGTGCCGAGGAAGAGGTCCTGCACGTCGCGGCGCCGGCAACGGGCGCCGTTCAGGAAATAGAGGGACTGGCCGTCGCGCGAGACCTGGCGCTTGACGGCGATCTGACTGAAACGGGCGTACTCGCCGCCGGCCGCGCCGTCGGCATTGTCGAAGAGGAGTTCGATGCTCGCGGTGCCGACCGGCTTGCGACCGCTGGAGCCGTTGAAGATCACGTCCGCCATCGACTCGCCGCGCAGCATCTTCGCCGAGCTCTCGCCCATCACCCAGCGCACTGCGTCGATGACGTTGGACTTGCCGCAGCCGTTGGGCCCGACGACGCCGACCAGGTTGCTCGGGAACGGCACCGAGGTCGGGTCGACGAAGGACTTGAAGCCGGCGAGCTTGATCTTCTCTAGACGCATCGTGGAAAGATACCGGAAGGGGATTTCGCCGCACAAGCAGCGCCCTGCGGGGCCGTGCGGCGGCCCGATCGAGCCACGGCCGGGGGCACAACGCCAGGTTCAGTCGAGTTCGCCGGCCCGCGCGAGGAGCCCATCGAGGATCGCCTCGAGCCCCGGATGGGTGCCGCGCAGGCCGGCGGCCACCTGCGCGGCCCAGGCGAAATAGTCCCGCTTGCGCACCGCCGACCAGCCGGCCGGCGGGGCCGCCAGGAGATCGCGCAGGTTGCAGATCTTGTCGGCCAGTTTGACGAGCTTGGCCGGCGTCGAGAGGTCGGCGGCATGAGCCACCTGGCGCGCCTTGCGTTCGGCCTTGGGCAGCGCCTTGTCGTCGGTGACCTCCAGCACGATCGCGGTGATCCGCTCGCCGAAGTGCCCGACGAGCTCGGCGGAGGTCGTCTCCGTGTCCTCGATGGTGTCGTGCAGGACCGCCGCACAGAGGACGACCGGATCTCGGATGTCGCCCTCGTTGACGAGGACGTCGGCCAACGCGATCGGGTGGTTGATGTACGGCGAGGCCGCGACATCCTTGCGCCGCTGCTGGCGGTGCTTGTCGGCCGCGAAGGCCAACGCCCTCACGAACCGACCGATCCCCTCGGACGCAGGGTCGCGCATCGATCGGCCTCCCCGAATACCTGCAATTCATCCGGGATCCCCTGTTGGACAACCCGGTCGCCGCCACCTATTCTGAAGTGCCGCCTCGACGCATACAACCGGACGGGCCTGCGCCCGACCGCGATGCGTCGACCGGCCATTCGGACTTCTCTGTCGAGGGCGGCGGGTGGGCAGGTACCCCCCGTGCCCTTCGCTAACGATCACTGAACGCGTGAAACCTGAGGGCGTATCATGAAGAGAGGAATCCTGAGCGCGGGGATCGCGGCCTGCCTGTTGTGCGGAGCCGGATCGGCATCGGCCGGCGGGCCGCTGGCCGAGATCGCCGGCCAATCGGCCACGACGTCGCAGATCATCGTGCGCATCGATCGCGACGAGGGTTCGGCTGGCGCGCGCATCGACAACCGCGAACTCGGCCGGCTCTCCGCTGCGGCCGGGGTCCCCCTGACGCCGGTGCGCGAGATGTCCGGCGGCGCGTGGGTGCTGCGATTGCCGCAGGCGATGCCGATCGAGCACATGGATCTGCTCATCGAGCGCCTCTCCGCCCTCCCCGAGGTCGATTACGCGGTGCCCGACCGGGTCATGCGGCCGCAGGTCTTCGCGACCGTCGTCCAGGGGCCGAACGATCCCCTCTACCCGGATCAGTGGCACTACACCGACCCGGTATCCGGCATCGATCTGCTGGCCGCCTGGCAGGTCACGACGGGCGATCCCGACGTCCAAGTCGCTGTCATCGACACCGGTATCCTCGGCGACCACGAGGACCTGACCGGACGCTGGGACGGCGGCTACGACTTCATCTCCATGGGATTCAACGCCCGCGACCGCGACGGCCGCGACCCGGATCCGTCCGACGAGGGCGACTGGTTCCTCGGGGCGTCGAGTTCCTGGCACGGCAGCCACGTCGCCGGGACGATCGGCGCTGCGACCAACAACCAGACCGGCGTGGCCGGCATCGCCTATTCCAGCGGGATCCAACCGCTGCGGGTGCTCGGCCGCTTGGGCGGTTTCAGCTCCGATATCGTCGACGCGATGCGCTGGGCGGCCGGGTTGAACGTACCTGGCATCCCCGCCAACCCGAACCCGGCGAAGGTCCTGAACCTGAGCCTCGGCGGCGGTGGGACCTGCGACATCCTCTACCAGAGCGCCATCGATGACGTGGTCGCGGCCGGCAGCGTCGTCGTCGTAGCCGCGGGCAACAGCAACGACGACGCAGGGTTCTACTCGCCGGCCAGCTGCGACGACGTCGTCACAGTGGGCGCCATCGGCATCACCGGCAACCGCGCCTCCTACAGCAACTACGGCAGCACGGTCGAGATCAGCGCCCCCGGCGGCGACTACGACGGTGGCGTCCTCTCGACGATCGACAGTGGCGCGCGGCGACCGCGCGGGGACACCTACGCCGAGTATGCGGGCACCAGCATGGCGACGCCGCACGTCGCCGGCGTCGTCGCGCTGATGTTGTCAGTCAATCCAACCCTGACACCGGCCCAGGTCGCGCAGATCCTGCAAGACACGGCCCGCGCGTTCCCCACCGGCAGCGCGTGCGACCTGGATCCGGACCTCTGTGGGGCCGGCATCGTCGACGCCGCGGCCGCCGTGAACGCCGCCGCTGGCGCTCGCTAGGCGGGGACCGCCTTGGCCCTCGGGCCAAGGCGGCAATGCCGCCGACGCATCGAGTTCGCCATTGCCCGCGCCTCGCCGCGACGAGGCGCTGACAGGGGCACCGACGAGGACGGCCATTTTGGATATCATCGCGCGACGCGCTCGCCGCGAGCGACTGAAGCCCCGCTTCGGCTGGGGTATCGCCCTGCTCTTCGCGTTGATCGCCGCACCCTGCGTCGCGGCCGCGGAGGTCGAGGTCACGACCGGCACGCGCACGACCGCGCTCGGCGACCCGATCCCCTATGCCCTCTACGTTCCGCAACCCGGCAGCGGCCCGACGGATCCGCCCTACCCGGCGCTGATCCTGACCCACGGCTTCGCCCGGGACTACGGCCGCCACATCGACAAGGCGGTGCGCTTCGCCAGGCACGGCCTCATCGTCCTGACGCCCAGCCTCCTCCCGGCCGATGCCGGGGCGACGGCCCACGCCCGCAACGTCGCCAACACCGCCGATCACCATCGCTGGCTCGCCACACGCGGCGCCGACCCGGCGGACCCGCTGTTCGGCCTCGTCGATGCCCAGCGCATCGCGCTCGCCGGCCACAGCGCCGGCGCTGCGATCAGCCTGGAGGCGACCCAGGCCCTGCAACGGCGCGGCGCGCCCGTTGCCGCGCTCGTGCTCCTCGACGGCGCGACCTATGCCCGCACGGAACGAATCGCACCACTCCTGCGCGAACTGCCGCTGCTCAGCCTGCGCTCGGAGCCGAGCGCCTGCAACGAATTCGGGGCGATCGAGAACCTGCCGGCGCTGGTCCGCTTCCCGATCACGGACATCGAGATCGCCGGCGCGACCCACTGCGCCCCCGAGGGGCCGACCGATATCGCATGCGAGGTCCTCTGCGGGGTCAGCACCGACGAGGCCCATGCCGCCTACGAAGCCCTGACCGAGGGATTCCTCGAAGAGGCGCTGGGTGTGGTCAGACCCGCGCCGACGACCGAACACGCGGACATGCCGGCAATGCGGCAATCAGCCAGAAGGGAGGCAGCGCCCGGGCGATGACCTCTTGGTCATGATTCGCAAATGATCGGTGCAAACGTCGGGTTCCGCCGCGCAACCCGACACCGAAGGCCGAAACACACCGCTCCTCGTCTTCGCATTCCCTCCCAGCTGGTCGCAAGGCCCGTGATCGGACAGGCATGCGAAGGCTGGCACGCCGCACGCCCCCCGCCGCCCGAACTCAGGCGCCATCCGGCCGGCCGAAGCACCGGATCCAGTGCTCGGCGATCTCGCGGCGCCGACAGATCCAAACGCCCTCGTGGGCCGCGACATGGTCGAGGAAGCGGGCCACGGCCGCGGCCCGCGCCGGATGGCCGCTGATGCGCGCGTGCAGGCCGACGCTCATCAGGGCCGGCCGCTCCCGGCCCTCGGCCCAGAGGACGTCGAAGGCGTCGCGCAGCCGGGCGAAGAAGTCGTCGGCCGTCGTGCAGCCGGGGGCGAGGAGCCAGTGGATGTCGTTGGTCACCAGGCTGTAGGGGATGATCAGGTGCGCGCGGCCACCGTCGCTCAGCCAATACGGCCGCTCGTCGTCGTAGGCATCCGAGTCGTAGAGAAAACCACCGGCCTCGACGAGGAGCCGGCGCGTGTTCGGACTGACCCGACCCGTGTACCAGCCGACCGGCCGCCGGCCGGTCACCGCCTCGATGATCCGGCAGGTGCGCGCGATGTGCGCCCGCTCGGTCGCCTCGTCGACGTCGCGATAGTCGATCCAGCGGTAGCCGTGCCCGGCGACCTCGTGGCCGAGTTCGGCGAGCGCGGCGCCAGCCTCCGGGTTGAGCTCCAGTGCCCGCCCGGCGGCGAAGGCCGTGAGCGGCAGGGCACGCGCCTCGAACAGGCGCAGCAGGCGCCAGAGGCCGACCCGCGCGCCATAGTCGTAGAAACCCTCGGCGCTGTAGTGGCGCTGCCCGAGCCGCCGGCGGGTGCCGGGCAGCTCGGCCAGATAGTCCTCGGAGCCGTCGTCGCCGTTGAGGATGGTGCGCTCGGCCCCCTCCTCGACATTGAGGACGAATTGCAGCGCCAGCCGCGCGCCGCCCGGCCAGCGGGGATCGGGCGGGGTGCGCCCGGCGCCCCGCAGGTCGCGCCGATGCCAGGCGTCCACGATCAGCCGAGCTCGAAGGTCGTCACGCCGAAGACCTCGCCATCGGGCAGGTCCGGTGGCGGGCCATAGTACATGCGGGCGCAGCCGAATACCTCTCGCAGGCCGTGGCGCTCGGCGAGCGCCAGCGCCGCCGGGTTGTTCTCCGGCACGTCGAGGAAGAATGGCTCGCCGGCCGCACGATCGGCGAGCCCGCGGAAGAGCACCTCGGCGATCTCGCCGTCGGCGGCGAACAGCGGCCCGATCTTGAAGCCCCGCCGACAGGGGCGGATGACGCCGTAGCCGCGCAACGCGCCGTCGGCCAGCACGCCGAGCGCGCGACCGCCAGGCTGCGCGATCCAGGCCGCGAGGAAGCCGGCTCGCGGTGCCGCAAAGTGCGCGGCATCGTAACGCGCGACCTCGTCGAAGGGGACCGCGGCCAGGTCGACCAGGCGCCCGTCCGGGTCTGCGCTCACTCCGACCCCTTCGAAGCGCAGGTCCCTGTGGCTCAAGACGAAACCACCGCGGGCGTAGAAGGCCTGCATCGCGAAGACCCCGTCCATGCCGATCACCGCCGGCGCCCGCAGGCGCGCGATCAGGCGATCGCGGCGGGCGTACCAGAGCTGCCGACCGAGGCCGCGGTGGCGGTGGTCCGGGCGGACGATGAAGAAGCCCATGAAACCGAACCGCCGATCGTAGGCGACGATCGAGCCGCCGCCGATCAACTCGCCGCCGAGATCGGCCGCGATGAAGCCATCGGGATCCGTATCCCAGAAGATCGACGCATCGTGAAGACCGGGATTCCAGCCCTCGGCAGCGGCCCAGTCGACCAGGGTATCCAGCTCGGCGCGCGTCATCGCGCGGATGGTCACTGCATCGGCCATGAACGCGCTCCTCCCTCGGCGGGCGGTGGTGGACGGGATCAGGACGCGGACCTGTGCGAAGGATAGCGCCGCCACCCCGACCAAGGAACCTCGGAGGCAAGGAACGGCCCGCCGCGATCACCCCGGACGCACGCCAAAAGCCTGCCGGGCCGACCCTGGACGCACCCGGGAAAACCCTGCACCATCGCCATCGTCGACGATGCGTTCAGGAGACCCCCGTGGCTACCGACCCCCTCTCGATCGTCGAGGCCTACCTCGACGCCCGCGATGCCTATGACTACGAGGGCGCGCGGGCCCTGCTCGCCAATGCCGGATTCCAATTCGCAAGCCCGATCGCCCGCTTCGATGACGCCGACGCCTTCATCGCGCACGCGATCGCCACCAGTGGGATCATCCGGCAGGTCGAGCGACGCAAGGCCTTCGTCGACGGCCACGACGTCTGTCACTTCCTGACCTATCACATCCAGATCTCGGAGAAGCTGGCCGTGCCGGTCGCCCAATGGGCGCAGGTCATCGACGGGCACATCCGGCGCATCGAGACGCTCTTCGATGCCACCCCCTACAGCGACCTCTTTCCCGATCGCAACGCCACCGACGGCCGAACCTGATCCGCACCCCATACGCCGAGGGCCAAGGCGGGCCGGTCGCAGCGCTGGGCGCGGTGCTGGACGCCGACGCAGCCTCATCCCTCCGCGGCCAAGGGAATGAAGCGGATCCCGCGGACGCCCAGCGCCCGGCTCAACGCGAGCACGTCCGTGAGTTCGGCGCGGTTCGACGGCATCACCGTGAAGGCGAGGACGATGTTGGCGCCGCGCGCGACCAAGCGCGGCACGATGGCCTCGTAGGTCTCGGACTTGGCGCCGTGCAGACCGACCTGGATCGCCGAGAAGAGGGCCGCGGCGGTCTCCTCCAGCTCGTGACCGATCACGAGCGCGTTCGTCGCCAGATTCAACCGCCGAATGCCGCGCTTGCGCGCAAAATAGGCCAGCTCGATCAGGTGCGGCTGCAGGGTGGGCTCGCCGCCGAGGAAGCTGACCTCATCGACGACAAAGGGCTTCATCTTCAGCGACCTCGGGATCATCACGGCATGCGGTCCGGAGACGAACGACCCACGACGGCAGCGGCTCGCCGGCCAGCCGTATCGGCCGGCCGCGCCCGACAATCGCGTGGGACGACTCGATCGCTCGCCGTCGGCGACACGCGACGATGACGTTCAGCGCGCGAGTTGCCGAGTCGGACCAACGCGATCGAGAAGCCGGAGTCGCCGAGGCTTGTGCGTCGATGGCACAGAGGGCAGGGAGGGCGGCGTGTACGCCTTATCGTAATCGTGCGTGAATCGCGGCGACCGGTCTGCTTTGAAGATAGACGGTCTCCGGCAAGTTGCAAGGCCCAAGCGCCGCTGCTTCGGCGTCATCCCGCGGCGAGGCACGCGCGGCCACTCGCACCCGAATCGTGAACGACGCCCTGCCGTGCGGTCCGATCTGCGCGCCGTCGGCATTCGGGCAACCGAGTTGAGCTGGCTCAGGTCATCGCCGCCGCCGTTGATCTACCCTGTCAGGATCCCGACAGATCGCCTTATGGGGACCTTGAACCCAAGAACGGCAGTTGCCGCTTAATCATGGATTCAGGTGGTTGAAATCGCGCGGTGGCTCTAGGTGGGTCCTGCTCACCCGCTCGGTGAAGGCCGCTACGGCACCCGATGCACGTCGCGCGCGGCGCACCTCGGGCACCGTCCAACTGCCGCTTTTGGGTTGAAAAATTGCCATCCGGGCAATTTTCCAAGACGCGAAGCCAAGATGCGATTTCCGCTTCGCTTCATTTCTTCGGCCGCGTAGGCAGCTCGAGAACGGCAGGCACCTCCGATAGGCAGGTGCAGCCTGGTGGCAGGGCCATCGGCAGACGATGAGCGGCCACGTGCCCGAGATCAGTTACCGAGAGGCACAAGATGAAACACGAGATTCTCGTCACGGCCTTGGTCGCAGCGATACCCGCCGCCACCGCCCTCGCCAGCGAGCCGATCACACCGATCCGCCCGGCCCAGGAGATCAACCTCGCCCAGGCCGAGCTCGGCAAGAAGCTCTATTTCGACCCGAGGCTCTCGAAATCGGGCTTCATCTCCTGCAACTCCTGCCACAACCTGAGCATGGGCGGGACCGACAACCTGCCCACCTCGATCGGCCACAACTGGCAACAGGGGCCGATCAACTCGCCGACGGTGCTCAACTCGAGCCTGAACGTCGCCCAGTTCTGGGACGGGCGCGCCGCCGACCTCAAGGAGCAGGCCGGCGGCCCGATCGCCAACCCCGGCGAGATGGCCTTCACGCACACCCTGGCGATCGACGTCCTCCAATCGATCCCCGGCTACGTCAGGGAGTTCCGGCTGGTCTTCGGTGAAGAGGGCATCGATATCGACAAGGTCACCGAGGCCATCGCCGAGTTCGAAGAGACCCTGGTCACACCCAACTCGCGCTTCGACCAATGGCTGCTCGGCGACGAGGACGCCTTGAGCGACGAGGCGGTCGCCGGCTACCAACTGTTCAAGAACAGCGGCTGCACCGCCTGCCACAATGGGGCCGCCGCCGGGGGCACCACCTTCCAGAAGATGGGCGTGGTCGAGCCCTACCAGACCGACAACCCCGCCGAGGGCCGCTACGCGGTCACCGGCAAGGACGCCGACCGCTTCAACTTCAAGGTCCCGACCCTGCGCAATGTCGAACTGACCTACCCCTACTTCCACGACGGTGCCGCCTGGACCCTCGAAGAGGCGGTCAACACCATGGGCCGCATCCAGCTCGGCAAGAAGTTCACCCCCGAGGAGAACGCCCAGATCGTCGCCTTCCTCAAGAGCCTGACCGGTGAGCAGCCAAGCTTCGCCCTGCCGATCCTGCCCCCTTCGAGCGAAAGCACGCCACAACCGAAACCGTTCGACGACGAAACCGCATACGACAGCGACGCCACTACAGACGCACAGGAGCCGTCACCCGCGACCGCAGCCGCCGCGCCCGCCCCGTCGACCGGCCAGTTGCAGGAACGCCTGCAAGCGCTCGGCTATGACCCCGGGCCGAGTGACGGTATCTGGGGGCCTCGCACCCGCCGCGCCCTGCAACACTTTCAGCGTGACCAAGGCCTAGACGCAAGCGGCGAGATCGATGCGGCGACAGCGACCGCGCTCGGTTTCGAATAGGCGCGCTCGGGCGGCGAGGCGCGTCGACCTGAAATGTGCACGAACCGTACTCCGACCGTTGAGTTGACCCGGCTCAGGTCGTCGTCACCTGGGCTGCTCTACTCTGATGACACCTTGAAAGCTCGCCCTCCGGGCCATCTTTCGAGACGCAAAGCGCGCCGGCCTGGACAGTCGGGCGGCTGGCGCTTTGCCTTACTTTCAGCCGCGTAGGCAGCTTAGGCGATTGCCGGAAATGTTTATACCAGATGGTGCAGGATTGAAGCTTGCCTTCAAGGAGCACCACCAGGAGCATAGCCGGGCTATGTGATTGGTGGTGCGACACTGAAGGCGGGCGTCAAGACAAGCCAGATGGTATGAACATTGACAGAAATCGCCTTAGAAGTAGTGGACGGGCCGAGGGCCGGCAATTGCCGCCACACGCCCAAACACAGTTACCGAGAGGCACAAGATGAAACACGAGATTCTCGTCACGGCCTTGGTCGCAGCGATACCCGCCGCCACCGCCCTCGCCAGCGAGCCGATCACACCGATCCGCCCGGCCCAGGAGATCAACCTCGCCCAGGCCGAGCTCGGCAAGAAGCTCTATTTCGACCCGAGGCTCTCGAAATCGGGCTTCATCTCCTGCAACTCCTGCCACAACCTGAGCATGGGCGGGACCGACAACCTGCCCACCTCGATCGGCCACAACTGGCAACAGGGGCCGATCAACTCGCCGACGGTGCTCAACTCGAGCCTGAACGTCGCCCAGTTCTGGGACGGGCGCGCCGCCGACCTCAAGGAGCAGGCCGGCGGCCCGATCGCCAACCCCGGCGAGATGGCCTTCACGCACACCCTGGCGATCGACGTCCTCCAATCGATCCCCGGCTACGTCAGGGAGTTCCGGCTGGTCTTCGGTGAAGAGGGCATCGATATCGACAAGGTCACCGAGGCCATCGCCGAGTTCGAAGAGACCCTGGTCACACCCAACTCGCGCTTCGACCAATGGCTGCTCGGCGACGAGGACGCCTTGAGCGACGAGGCGGTCGCCGGCTACCAACTGTTCAAGAACAGCGGCTGCACCGCCTGCCACAATGGGGCCGCCGCCGGGGGCACCACCTTCCAGAAGATGGGCGTGGTCGAGCCCTACCAGACCGACAACCCCGCCGAGGGCCGCTACGCGGTCACCGGCAAGGACGCCGACCGCTTCAACTTCAAGGTCCCGACCCTGCGCAATGTCGAACTGACCTACCCCTACTTCCACGACGGTGCCGCCTGGACCCTCGAAGAGGCGGTCAACACCATGGGCCGCATCCAGCTCGGCAAGAAGTTCACCCCCGAGGAGAACGCCCAGATCGTCGCCTTCCTCAAGAGCCTGACCGGCGACCAGCCGACCTTCGCCCTGCCGATCCTGCCACCCTCGGGCGAGAACACACCACAACCCCAGCCGTTCGATTGACGAGCGAATGTCCGCGGGGCCGGCACCGGCGGGCCTCGCGGATCGCTTACTCGTCGACCGCCGCCGGCTCGGCCGGCGCGCCGTCCTGGTCTCTGGTCAGGCTACTGGCATAGAACTCGCTGAGTGCGATCAGATCGGTATCCGACAGCCTCTCGAGGCGCTCCTGCATCAGCGGCGGCTGTGGCATCTGGCTTGCCGCCACGCGATAGTCCTGCATCTGATACAGCAGGTAGCCCCGGGCCTGGCCGGCGAGCGGCGGCGTGTCCTTGTCCTGGAAGTGACCGCTCTGCTCATGACACTCCTCGCAATGTTCGGCATGCAGCGCCCGGCCGCGCTGCGCGCGTCGAGGGTCGACCTCTTCGAGCCGACCAACCCAGGGTCGAGTGCCGAAGTGCAGCGCCATGCGCTGCAACTGGCCGGACGTATAGCCCTTGGCGATCCGTCCCATGACCGTACCCTGGCGCAGCCCCTTTCGAAATGCCTGCATCGTGGCATAGAAATAGAGGACATTCAGGCCGGAGATCGTCGGGACGTGCCGGCCCTCGCTGACGCCGTCCGGCCCGTGGCACCCATTGCATGCCAAGGAGAGGGGGTCTGACGCGACCGTTCCCCCAGGCAGCAGTCCGACGATCAACAGAACGAAAAGGCGAAGACGGGCGAGGATCGGCATCGGGAAACGGGGTGGAGCGGTGGCGGCCTGCGCGGCGATAGCTACGGTCGGCCCCGGATTGTAACCCACCGGACTCGGAAATCCCCGCCTCCCGGGCAGGATCGCGTCGGCACCACCCGGGCCCGTCGCCCCCGCGCGGCCGACGGCGCGCCGCACGAGCTGGTTGGCCGGCGATTGGCTGCCCGGATCGTCCGCAAGCGGATTCGTCCAAGCGCAGGCGACGCCGGCAGAAGCAACCGGTAACCCTCGTCTGCCCTCTCCTGCGGCTCAGGACGGATCCGTCGTGGCCCTCGTCGACGACCCGCGCGGTCGTGCGCGGGCGGTCGCCGTCGAACCGCTCACGACAGCAGGCCAGCCACGGTGATCGTCGTATAAACGGCCGCAACCGGGGCCGCCAGGGCAAGGATCGCGTAAGAAAACGCCCGGGCAGTCGAGCGCATCAGCGCGAGCAGCGTGAACACGAGCGCAACGATCGTGACGCCAACGCCAGAGAAGAACAAGCTCTTCACACATTCCGTCTGGCACGTGCGACCCTCGAAGGGTCCCGAAAGCAGGGCCTGGCCGGTCGTCACCGTCAAGACCCAAGCGGCAATCGTCAACAGCAGCGCGAGCACCGGAAGTACTTTCACAGCGTTCCACCTCCATCTGTCTGGCCAATTAGACTATGTTGATCACTTCGAGGCACACACCTTCGGTTGGCGCACACCCAAGCCTGGACACCCGATCAGACCGATGAGCGCGGCAGAAGATCGCCCCGCGCCTGCAAACGCTGCTGGATCGAACGGTAGATCTGAACCAGACGCTCGGCAGCCACCATCGCGAGTTCGAGCCGGGCCAACCGCTCCACGACGCCCGCCAGATAATCGTGGGTAAACTCGTTGCGAATGCGCCGCAACTCGCTCCAGCCCTCGGCCGACCCGAGCCAGCCGATCTGTTCCAGCCGGTTGAGGCGATCGAGCACCGGCATCGCCGCGGGATCTTCACCCAAAGCCCGCAGCAGGGCGGGCATGAGCCGCGCTCCCATATCGTCCTGTAGACGCGTATAACGATAGGCAAACTGATCGAGCAAGCGACGATCGGCTTTATCCAGGCGTCCCAGCCTGACCAGGTCGAGCGGTTGCCGACGTAGATCGGCCAGCGCCTCCTGCAACGCGTCGTGATGTGTGCCGCACAGGTAACACGCCTGCTCGAGCGCGAGCCGAGCCGCAGGATCCGGACGCGCTGTCATAGTCGAATCCCCTGCGTATGTGCAATCTGGATGATAGGGCGACGGTCGACCGTTTCGATGACGACGTCGATCTTGCGCTCGCCCAGCATCAGCTCTAGCCGCCCTAGCAGACGAATCTTGTCGATCAGCCCATGTCGGGCGCCTTCCGCCGGGCGAATCAGCAAATCGATATCGCCGCCGCGTTTCTGATCGTCCACTCTGGAGCCGAACAGCCAGACCTGCGCTGCGTCACCATAGACATCCGCCGTCGCTCGTTTGATCGCGTCGACTTGCTGAACGGTCAAGCGCATGAGCCTGTCCTCCGGTATCGGCCTTGCCAGACGACGGCATCAGTCCCGTCGCAAATCAGGGCACCTTGAGACATTCAAGGCGCCCTACTGTCTGCGGAAGGCTGAAAGTCGCGTCTCCGCATTCCGGCGGATATTCGCGTAGAACAGGTTGTAGTCCATCAGGTGCATGCTCTTGCCGAGGGGGACATAGCCGCTCTGCTCGGGTTTATTGACCCATAGCTTGCCGTCGACGCACTGGGCGTCGGTAACGCCGGGATCGAGTCTGTCGAATTTGTGCGGTGTTTCACCCAAGTTGAGCTCCCTGGGCGCGTAGTCCCCGTCGCGGCGCCAGGTTAGCGGGTTGATACAGCAGCCCTCGCGCTTCGAGTGTCCGCGCGATTCGCTCGCGCCTCAGATGTAGGTGCTCCAAGACACGAAACGGCCTGTCTGGTCGGCGCGATCGCACGGCGGAATGTTCGCGAAGGCGCCGCAGGGGACTGGCCAACCGATCACATAGGCCGCCACGAGACGCTTCCTCAGTGCCGGATCCTTGTCGAAGAACTCGGCGAGCAAGCGCATAGCATGCAAGGAGCCCTGGCTGTGGGAAGCGATGATCAGCGGCCTGCCTTCGTCGAAGTGCGCCAGGAAGTAGCGAAAGGCATCGCGCACGTCTTCGTAAGCCATGTCCAAAGCGCCGCGCCCGCTCGGGGATCGCGACATGAAGCTCTTGAGCGCGGCTTGCCGATACCGGGGAGCGTAGACGCGGCAACAGCTGTTGAAGGCGCTCGCCTGCAAGCGGATCGGACCCTGGTCGGTGAGATGGTTCAGCCGCTCGTCGTCCGTGGTGGCATTCCACCCGCGCATCGACAGATAGGTCGTGGGGGTGCGGCCTCCGCATAATGTGCTCAGCCGGCGCATTGAGCCCCGAACTGATCGATCTTCTGCCAGAACTGCGTCCACCGCCCGGCGGTGTGGGTGAGGGCGCGCAGGCTGAGGACGATCTTCGCGCCTTTGTTCTTCCAGCGCATGCCGGAGGCGCAGAGCCGTTGCTTGACCAGGGTCTTGCAGGCCGCCTCGGTGA
>NZ_NRRW01000013.1 GCF_016583835.1 Thiococcus pfennigii
ATGGGCCTCCGCGGCCGCCGTCTCGACCGCTGCGAGAGGCGAGCATTCGCCTGCGCACCACCCAGTCGAGGATCGACCGCCAACCCTTCACCCTCAGCGAAAAAGGCCGCAGAACGGATCAGCCCTGCTGGCAGGCGAGATCAAGATTTACCTTTGCGCAGCAGTCGGCTATTATTCCCGGTTATCTTTTCGATTTCGCCACCTCCGATCGGAGGCCCGCCCATGCGTTTGATTCAGGAAGCCCTCACCTTCGATGATGTCCTGCTGATCCCGGCCCACTCGCAGGTGGTGCCGAAGGACACGGACCTCACCACCCGCCTGACCCGCGGCATCGAGCTCAAGATCCCGGTGGTCTCGGCCGCGATGGATACCGTCACCGAGGCCCGCCTGGCGATCGCGCTGGCGCTGGAGGGCGGCATCGGCATCGTCCACAAGAACATGAGCATCGAGCGCCAGGCGCGCGAGGTCCTCACCGTCAAGAAGTACGAGAGCGGCATCATCCGCGACCCCGTCACCGTCTCCCCTGGCATCAGCGTCGGGGAGGTCATGCAGATCACCCGCGCCAACAACATCTCGGGCGTCCCCGTGACCGAGGGCGGCCAGCTCGTCGGCATCGTCACCAGCCGCGACCTGCGCTTCGAGACGCGACTCGACGAGCCGGTCGCCAGCATCATGACCCCGCGCGAGCGCCTGGTGACGGTGCGCGAGGGGGCGAGCCGCGACGAGGTGATCGCGCTGCTGCACAAGCACCGCATCGAGAAGGTGCTGGTCGTCAATGACCGCTTCGAGCTGCGCGGGCTGATCACGGTCAAGGACATCCAGAAGGCGAAGGACTTCCCGAAGGCCTCGCGCGATCCCCAGGAGCGGCTGCGCGTCGGCGCCGCCGTCAGCGTCGGGCCCGGCAACGACGAGCGCATCGCGGCCCTCGTCGAGGCCGGCGTCGACGTCATCGTCGTCGACACCGCCCACGGCCACTCCCAGGGCGTCCTCGATCGCGTCGCCTGGGCCAAGCGCCACTATCCGGACGTCCAGGTCATCGGCGGCAACATCGCCACCGCCGCGGCCGCGCAGGCCCTGGCCGAGGCCGGCGCCGACGCGGTCAAGGTCGGCATCGGCCCGGGCTCGATCTGCACGACGCGGGTCGTCGCCGGGGTCGGGGTGCCGCAGATCACGGCGGTCGCCAACGTCAGCGAGGCCCTCCGCGGCACCGGCATCCCGCTGATCGCCGACGGCGGGCTGCGCTACTCGGGCGACATCGCCAAGGTCATCGCCGCCGGCGCCCACAGCGTGATGATCGGCGGTCTGTTCGCCGGCACCGACGAGGCCCCCGGCGAGGTCGAGATCTACCAGGGACGCTCCTACAAGTCCTACCGCGGCATGGGCTCGCTCGGCGCGATGGGCGGGCAGGACGGGTCGAGCGACCGCTACTTCCAGCACGACACCGATAAGGAGAAGCTGGTGCCCGAGGGCATCGAAGGGCGCGTGCCCTACAAGGGCAGCGTCATCAACGTGATCCACCAACTGGTCGGCGGCCTGCGCTCGAGCATGGGCTACACGGGCTGCGCCACGATCGAAGAGATGCGCACCAAGCCGCAGTTCGTGCGCATCAGCGCGGCCGGGGTTCGCGAGTCGCACGTCCACGACGTGCAGATCACGAAGGAAGCGCCCAACTACCGCATCGACAACTGACGCACCGCCGATGAGCCCAGTCAACATCCACGCCGACCGCATCCTGATCCTGGACTTCGGCTCCCAGTACACGCAGCTCATCGCCCGCCGGGTGCGCGAGGCCGGCGTCTACTGCGAACTGCACCCGCACGACCTCGACCCGCAGGCGATCCGCGACTTCGGCGCCAAGGGCGTGATCCTCTCCGGTAGCCCGCAGTCGGTGCATGCCGCGGACAGCCCGCGTGCCGCGCCCGAGGTCTTCGAGCTCGGCGTGCCGGTGCTCGGGATCTGCTACGGGATGCAGACGATGGCCGCCCAGCTCGGCGGCCAGGTGGCGGCGGCCAGCCACAAGGAGTACGGCTACGCGCAGGTGCGCGTGCGCGGCCACTCGGCGCTGCTGCGCGACATCGAGGACCACGCGAGCGCCGAGGGCTTCGGCCTGCTCGATGTCTGGATGAGCCACGGCGACCGCGTCGAGACGCTGCCGGAGGGCTTCCGGGCCATCTGCGAGACCGACAACGCACCGCTCGCCGGCATCGCCGACGAGGCGCGCCGCTTCTACGGCCTCCAGTTCCACCCGGAGGTCACCCACACCCGCCAGGGCCAGCGCATCCTCGGGCGCTTCGTCCACGCGATCTGCGGCTGCGGCGCGGCCTGGACGCCGAGCAACATCATCGCCGAGAGCATCGCGCGGATCCGCGCCCAGGTCGGCGACGACCAGGTCCTCCTCGGCCTCTCCGGCGGCGTCGACTCCTCGGTCGTCGCGGCCCTGCTGCACAAGGCGATCGGCGAGCAGCTGACCTGCGTCTTCGTCGACAACGGCCTATTGCGTCTGGACGAAGGCGACCAGGTGATGCGCACCTTCGCCCGCCACATGGGGGTGCGGGTGATCCGCGTCGATGCCGAACGGCGCTTCCTCGACCGCCTGCGCGGCGTCCAAGACCCCGAGCAGAAGCGCAAGGTCATCGGCAACACCTTCATCGACGTCTTCGACGAGGAGGCCAGCCGCCTGACCAACATCCAGTGGCTGGCCCAGGGCACCATCTACCCGGACGTCATCGAATCGGCCGGGGCCAAGACCGGCAAGGCCAAGGTCATCAAGTCCCACCACAATGTCGGTGGGCTGCCCGATGAGATGAACCTGAAGCTCCTCGAACCGCTGCGCGAGCTCTTCAAGGACGAGGTCCGGCGGATCGGCATCGAACTCGGCCTGCCCTCGGAGATGGTCCAGCGCCACCCATTTCCCGGTCCCGGGCTCGGCGTGCGGATCCTCGGCGAGGTCGACAAGACCTCGGCCGACACCCTGCGGCTCGCCGACCACATCTTCATCGAGGAGCTGCGCCGCGCTGGCCTCTACGACCAGGTCTCGCAGGCCTTCGCCGTGTACCTACCGGTGCGCTCGGTCGGCGTCGTCGGCGATGCCCGCCAGTACGAGCCCGTCGTTGCGCTGCGCGCCGTCGAGACCGTCGACTTCATGACCGCCCGCTGGGCCCACCTGCCCTACGACTTCCTCGACACCGTCTGCCGACGCATCGTCAACGAGGTCAAGGGCATCTCCCGCGTCGTCTACGACATCACGGGCAAGCCGCCTGGGACGATCGAGTGGGAATGATCCGCATCGCCTGAAGAAGCCGGCGCGGCACCGGCCGAGCGGCCCGTTGCGACCGCTCGGCAGACGCGCGCCGCGGTTAGGCGATTTCTGTCAACAAACCTACCGTCTGGCTTGTCTTCTCGCCCGCCTTCTGTGTCGCGAGCGCACTCACATCGCTGGGCTAGGCTCCTGCGCTCGCTCCTTGAAGACAAACGAACGTCCGGCGTCATCCGGTAGGTTTGTTTCCGGCAATCGCCTTAGAACTCGACCGCCAACTGGGCGACGAAGCTGTCGGCGGACTTGCCGGTGCCGCCGTCCGATTGGCCGTAGTCGCTGTCGTGCGCCCACTCGAAGGACAGGGCCGTGTTGTCGAAGATCTCGACCGACCAGCCGACGAGCCAGCGCTCCTTCGGCAGCTCGATCCCGAGGGCCTCGCGCGTCCCCTGGTAGGCGACCGCGGCGACCGATTCGCGCCCCATGACCTCGAAGCCATAGCCCGCCTCGATATTCCAGGCCGATGGCTTGGCCCCTTTCCCATTGAAGCTCAACGCATCGGCATCGAACTCCTCGGTGGCCGACAGGTATTCGCCGATCAGCGAGACGGGGCCGAGGGCGCCCATGGCATGGATCGTCCAGCCCCCGGTGCGCTCGGATGGATCATCGATGCCGACGGCGGCGAGGTTGTCGTAGATCAGGTCGTGCAGGCTGTCGGAGTCGCCGAGGTCGCTGATGTAGCCCGCCCCGAAGGCCCAGGCACGGTCCTCTTCCTCGTGGGCGAGGCCGAGGTTCGCGCCCCAACTGCCGATCTCGTTCTCGCCGTCGATCTTGTTGTCGCCGTTGAAGACGTAGACGCTGCCGAAGAACTCTTCGTGGACGAAGCCCAGCTGGGCCGCGGTCTCGCGGGTCTCGCCGATCTCCAGCGTCAGCGGATCGGAGACCAGGTTGGTCTCGTAGGCGCCGAAGGGGACATAGATCTGACCGGCCGTCAGGAAGACCGGCGAGACATCGGGGTTGGCCAGCGTGATGTAGGCCACGTCGACCTCGAGGTCGGTTTCGTCCTCCTCGTAGAGGAAGGCGACGCCGACCTCGACCCAATCGTTGACCTGGGAGCTGATGGCCAACTCGACGGTCGCGAGGATGATGTCGCTCTCGCTGTCGCCCTCGTAGGGCGAGACATAGCCGACCTCGACCTCGACCAGGCCAGCGATCTCGATGTTGCGGAACCAGTCACCGGCGGACGACGCCCCGGCCGCACCCTGGTCCTCCAGATTCTCTTCGAGCGCCTGGAGGCGCTCGGGCGCGCCCGTCATCGCCGCCTGCTGCTCGGCGATCGTCGCCTCGTGGCGGCGCACCGTCGCCTCCAATGCCCGATTCTGCGCCTCGAGCCGCTCCAGACGCGCCTCGACGGTCTCGCCAAAGGCCGCCGGGGCCTGGGCCGCCAAGGCCAGCGCGACCGAGGCCGCCAATACAGATGCCTTCATGTTGTCAATTCTCCCGCGTCAAGCAATGCCGTCTTTGTGTGTTGCACATAAAAAACATGTTGCCTAGAGGCGCCATCACCCCGTCTTCGATCGCCACCCCCGAAGGCGGGGCGCCCACCTGCGCCGACCGCGCAGGGAAACGCCGTCGAAGGCGTCAGCGCAGGACACCCTAAAAATCAGATGGGCGTTCCTCGGGCAATGAAGGGGGCGATTATTGCTAATAGCGATTTTTTATCGCTATTAGTTATTATTCTCATGTGCGCAACTGTTGTAAAGCGGCGCCTTCGTCTCTGTTTACGCACAACCGCACTAATAACACAATTATAATTTTTTTGTGCAGATCGATGCGCGGTGGCGCGGACAGGTGCCGCAGGGATGGGCGGGGAGCGCTGGGTGCTGAGGATCAATGGGCATCGTCGATGCAATGGCCGTCCGCGGCCCGGCGGCCGAGATCGCCGAAGCCCCATGGGAACGACCTAGGTCGACCCGAAGCGCCTGTAGGAGCCCTCTTTGGGGGCGACAGGGCCCCAGAGGAGGCATTGGCAGTCAAGTGCCTCTTGGCGGTGCGGCCAGAGAGCGTCTCGTCCCTGGCGAAAGGGCGAAGTCGCCCCCAAGGGGGGCTCCTAACACACCCAGCCCAGCCGGGAGGGCGGATTGAGCAACGCGATGCCCGTGCGCCCTGGTTGCAGTGCGGATCCAGGCATGCGTCGCGGTCGGCGCGAGCGCCGCTCAGACTTGGTAGTAGTCCCGATACCAGTCGACGAAGCGCGCCACGCCGACGGCGACCGGCGTCGTGGGACGATAGCCGGTATCGCTCACCAGGTCCTCGACGTCGGCGTAGGTGTCGGGCACGTCGCCGGGTTGCAGCGGCAGCAGGTCCTTCTGCGCCTCGCGCCCGAGGCAACGCTCCAGCGTCTCGATGTACTCCATCAGCTCGACCGGGCGGTTGTTGCCGATGTTGTAGAGACGATAGGGCGCCAGGCTGGTCGCCGCGTCCGGGGCCTCGCCGGACCAGTGCGGGTTGGGCTCGGCCGGCCGGTCGAGGGTCCGGATCACCCCCTCGACGATGTCGTCGATGTAGGTGAAGTCGCGCCGGTGGCGGCCGTAGTTGAAGACCTCGATCGGCTTGCCCGCGAGGATCGCGCGGGTGAACTTAAAGAGCGCCATGTCCGGCCGGCCCCAGGGGCCGTAGACGGTGAAGAAGCGTAGCCCGGTCACCGGGAGCCGATAGAGGTGGCTGTAGGTGTGGGCCATCAGCTCGTTGGCCTTCTTGCTCGCGGCGTAGAGGCTCAGCGGATGGTCGACGTTGTCGTGGACCGAGAACGGCATCCGGGTGTTGGCGCCGTAGACCGAGCTGCTGGAGGCGTAGACCAGGTGTTCGACGCCGGTCTGGCGACAACCCTCCAAGATGTGGGCGAAGCCGACCAGGTTGGTGCCGACATAGGCCATCGGGTTCTCGATCGAGTAACGCACGCCGGCCTGGGCGGCCAGGTTGACGACCCGCTGCGGGCGGTGCGCGGCAAAGGCGGCGGCGACCCCGGCGCGATCCTCGATGTCGAGGTGCAGGTGGCTGTAGCCGGGCCGCGCCAAGAGGCGCCGCAAGCGCGCCTCCTTCAGCGCCACCTCGTAGTAATCGTTGAGATTGTCGACGCCGATGACCTCGTCGCCGCGCTCGATCAACCGCAAGGCCAGCGCCGCGCCGATGAAGCCGGCGCTGCCGGTGACCATGACCTTCATGGATACCCTCCTCAATCTGTAAGCGAATGGTTCGAGCGGAGGCGCGGATCGCCGCCACCAGCAGACGCAGCCCCGCCCCTCGTCGTCGTCGCCGTGACGATGAGAAGGCGGACCGGGCAACGCGGCCGCAAGGATAGCAGACCGTATCCGGGCCCGGCCTGCGGCGTGTCGGGTCGTGCGGGGGCTGAGGCCAGGGGGCTGGCGGCTGGCGGCTGAAGGCTGGAAGCTGCCGGCTGCCAGCTGCCCGCCCTACGCACGCCCTTCACCGTCGCCGGCGCGCGAGCAGCGCGGCGCCGTAGGCGGCCTCCTGGTGGTCGGCCGGATACACAGGGATGCCGAGCGCGCGCACCCGGATCCGGATCCAGGCGGCGTTGCCGGCGCCGCCGCCGATCGTCGCCACGGCCCTCGGCGCCGGCGCCCCGAGGGCCTGCAGGCGCCGGTAGCCGGCCCCCTCGATCGCCGCGATCCCCTCGAGCAGCCCCTGGAGGAACCGGGCGTCGTCGCTCGGACGTGGCGTCAGCCGCGGCGGCAGGTCCGGATCGGCGACGGGGAAGCGCTCGCCGGGATTCGCCAGCGGGTAGTAGTCGAGCCCGGTGGCCTGCTCCGGCACGAGCCGCGCCGATAGGCGCGCGAGGGCGTCGTCGTCGAAGAACCGGCGCAGCACGGCCCCACCGCTGTTCGAGGCCCCGCCGGCCAGCCAGAGGTCGCCGAGGCGGTGGCTGTAGACGCCGTGGGCCGGGTCGTCGATCCGCGTCTCGGTCAGGACCTTGACGACCAACGTGCTGCCGAGGCAGGTCACCGCCTCGCCGGGACGGGCGATGCCGGTCGCGAGCACGGCCGCGGTGCTGTCGGTCGTGCCGGCGACGACGCGGGTACCGACGGCGAGGCCGGTGGCCGCGGCCGTCGCGGCATCGACCCACCCGAGCGGCGTGCCCGGGGCGACGACCTCGGGCAGCCGCAGCGGCCCCAGCCCGAGCGCCGCGAGCCAGTCCGGCCAGCGCTCGGCCGCCGGATCGAAGCCGAGCTTCAGGGCGTTGTTCCAGTCGCTGCGCCCGAGCGCGCCGCCGAGGCGCGCAGCGAGCCAATCGGCCTGGTGCAGGACCCAGGCCTCGGCGCCGGGCGGCAAGGTGGCCTTCAGGTGCAGGGCCTTCGCCAGGCCCGAGGTCGCGCCGCGCGCGGGGCTCGTCGGCGGGGCGACGGCGGCGATCCGCGCGGCCGCGGCCCGGGCGCGCCGGTCGTTGTAGAGGAGCGCCGGCCCGAGCGGGGTACCGTCCCGATCGGCGAGCAGCAGGGTCGCCGACGTGGCCGCGACGCAGACGGCGACGCTGCGCCGCGCGGCGAGCGCCCCCGCGAGTCGCGTCAGGGCGGCGCGGGCCGCCTCCCACCAGAGGTCGGGTGCCTGCTCGACGCCGCCGTCCGGGCGCGCCCGAGGCGCCGGCAGCGGGACGCTGGCACGGGCCAGTTCGCGGCCGTCGGCATCGATGGCAACGGCCCGGCAGGCGGAGGTACCGACATCGAGCCCGATCCAGCAGGGCGGCGCCGGTCGCACCGACCCACCGGCCCCGGGGGTCGGCGCCGCGCCCAGCCGCCCGCCCATCAGGGCAGATCGATGCGCGGCGGGATCGCCCAGGCGGGGTCGCGGTGCTCGGCGACGACGGTCGTGTAGATGCCGCCGCGGACATTGAAGTCGGCGGTCAGGCGCATGAAGCGCGGCGCAAGGGCGGCGACCAGATCGGCGAGGATCCGGTTCGTGACGGACTCGTGAAAGGCGCCCTCGTCGCGGAACGACCAGATGTAGAGCTTCAGGGACTTGAGCTCGACGCACAGGGCGTTCGGCACGTACTCCAACGTCAGCTCGGCGAAATCGGGCTGACCGGTCTTCGGGCACAGGCAGGTGAACTCGGGGACGCGGATGCGCACCGTGTAGTCGCGGCTCGGCTCCGGGTTCGGAAAGGTCTCGATGTCTTTGGTCGGTCGGGTCGACATGGGCAGCTCGGCTAGGTGGTCTAATTTTTGCTCTGGGTAGTGACCCGAGAGCACTCTGACCCTGCGACGCATGGTTCCGGCACTCTCGCCTCGCCGCACTAGGGTACGGCGATCGGGCTTCCGGTGTCAGGGGGTTGCTCTCCACAAGCGATTGGCGTGTGTGAATGCCGGCCCTGGAAAAACCGACCAGCGCCGTGCACACCGCGCCGGACTGACCGGCACCTCGGCGGGCAGCGTCAGCTGGGGGACCTCGGGGCGGGATCCTCGTTCGCATCCAGGTCGGACCAGGGCGCGTCCTCGGCCGGCAGGCGGCGCTCCTCGCTCAGCCACTCGCCCAGGTCGATCAGCCGGCAGCGCTCGCCGCAGAACGGCCGCCAACGGGCCTGGCCATCCCAGACGACGGCCTTGCCGCAGGTCGGACAGGACACGATGGGCGGGGTCGGTGGCATCGCGGTCGCGAGGCGCTCAGAAGGCGCAGCAGGTCAGGCCGAAGGCGACGTCCTCGCGGCTCTGCACCGGCCGGCCACCGTCGACGACCTCCATGAACCGGATGCTGAAGCGGTTCTTGTGGCCGCTGATCTCTGGATACAACCGGCCCTCGGCGTCGAGGGCAACCCGGATCATCTGCGCCGGCGCCTGGGCGTCGAGCGCCTCCTGGAAGAAGCCCAGCGGGGCCATGGCGGGACGCGGCGAGGCACTGGTGCGCGTGAGCGACAGGATCAGACCGATCGCCTCGACGGCCGGGCGCATATCCGCCATCCAGGCATCGAGCCGCGCGCGGCGCGCGGCGACCGGCTGGGCCAACCAGCGGTGATAGAGCGGCAGGTCGAAACTGCACTGGCCGCCGGGGATGGCGGTGCGCTGCGCGACGGCCTTGAGCAGATCGTCGTCGCGGGCGCATTGGCCGATCTGCCCGGGCAGGCCGTGCAGGGCGCCGACGGCCTCGCCGAGCTCGGCGAGGATCCGATCGAGGGTCGGCATGTGCACGCCGGCCTGGCTGCGGATGCGGTTGAGCGACGCCCCGTGCCGGTCGAGCTCGCGCAGCAGCTCGGCCTTCACGTCGGCGCGGCCCGTGATCGTGACGATGTCGAGCAGGGCCTCGATCGCGACACGGGTCTCCAAGGGTTCCTCGCCCGCGAGGAAGTGCTCGGTCTTGGCGAACAGGTGCTCGAGCCGCAGGAAGGTGCGGACCCGTTCGTTCAGCGGATGTTCGTAGACGAGCTTCTGGGACACGGAATTTCCTGGATGGCCGGAGAGCGGGAGGCGATCGACGGCGGTGCGCGGTGCGCACTGCGCGCCACGAGCGGTGACGGCGATTGTCCGGAATATCGCGGGCGCGGTAAAGGGCGGCAGGCGCCGTCGGCGCGCGAAAAAGGCGTCGCGCGCCCCGTCTCGGGGCGGTAACGTAGAGATCTGATGCGGAACCTGACGAAGGGGCCGACGGCCCCGCCGCGCGTCCGCCGAACCCCCGTCCAGCCGCGCGTGGCACACGGGGTTCGGCCCTCGGCGCCAGGCACCGAGCCATCCGCGCCGGCCCCGCCGGTGCCGCCGGAGACCAGACATGCCCGAAACCCTGATGCTGCGCCGGGTCGCCATCGACACCTATCACGAGAATGTCGCCTATCTGCACCGCGACTGCCGCGCCTACCGCAGCGAGGGCTTCCAGGCCCTGAACAAGGTCGAGATCCACCCCCCGGGCGGCGGCCCGCTGGTGCTCGCCGTCCTCAACGTCGTCGACGACCCGGCCATCACGGCCCCCGACGAGCTCGGCCTCTCCGAGCAGGCCTTCGCCCAGATCGGGGTACCCGCGGGCACGCCGGTGCAGATCGCCCAGGCGCGCCCACCCAGCTCGCTCGAGGCGGTCCACCGCAAGATCCAGGGCGAGCGACTCGAACGCGCGGAGTACCGGGCCATCGCCGCCGACATCGCCCGCAACCGCTACTCCAAGATCGAGATGTCGGCCTTCATCGTCGCCTGCGCCCAGGCTGGACTGGAGCGCGACGAGGTCCTGTCGCTGACCGAGGCGATGATCGCCAGTGGCGAGCGCCTCGATTGGGGCGAGCCGCTGGTCGTCGACAAGCACTGCATCGGCGGCGTGCCGGGCAACCGCACCTCGCTCATCGTGATGCCGATCGTCGCCGCCCATGGGCTGCTCTTCCCGAAGACCTCGAGCCGCGCGATCACCTCGCCGGCCGGCACTGCCGACACGATGGAGTGCCTGGCCCGCGTCGACCTCGATCCCCGTGAGTTGCGCGAGATCGCCCGGCGCGAGCGCGGCTTCCTCGCCTGGGGCGGCACGGCCCGGCTGGCCCCGGCCGATGACGTCCTGATCGCCGTCGAGCGGCCCCTGTCGCTCGACTCCCCGGGGCAGATGGTCGCCTCGATCCTGGCCAAGAAGGTCGCCGCCGGTTCGACCCACCTGATCGTCGACATCCCGATCGGGCCGAGCGCCAAGATCCGTCAGGGCCGCGACGCCCTGTATCTGCGCAAGCTCTTCGAGTTCGTCGGCGACCGCCTCGGCCTGCACCTGGAGGTCCTGCTCACCGACGGCGCCCAGCCGATCGGACGCGGCGTCGGCCCGGTGCTGGAGGCGCGCGATGCGATGCAGGTCCTGCGCAACGACCCGCAGGCACCCGCCGACCTGCGCGAGAAGGCGCTGCTGCTCGCCGGGCGGTTGCTCGAGCTCGACCCGGCCGTGCGCGGTGGCCAGGGGCGCGCGGTGGCCGAGGAGATCCTGCGCTCCGGGCGCGCGCTGGCCAAGATGGAGGCCGTCATCGAGGCCCAGGGGCGCAATCGCGCGCCGCCGGCCCTCGGCGGCCTGCGCCACGAGGTGCCGGCCGCGAGCGACGGCGTCGTCACCGCGATCGACAACCGCCAGATCGCGCGCATCGCCCGCCTGGCCGGGGCGCCGCTCGACCCGGGCGCCGGCGTCGACCTCTACCGCCGGCTCGGCGACCCGGTGCGCGCCGGCGAGGCCCTCTACGCGATCCACGCCGAGTTCCCGGCGGACTTTCACTTCGCGCGGGCGCTGGCCGGGCGCGACCCCGGCTATCGCATCGGCGAGCCGAACCACGATGGCCAGAATGGAGCCGACCGATGAGCGGCGCCGACGCGGGCCTGATCCTCGCCTTCCCGGAGGGGCTGGACGCGGCGCGCCGCCTGGCCCAAGCCGCCGGCCGCCCGTGGGCGCCGGTCGCGCTGCACCACTTCCCGGATGGCGAGAGCCGCGTGCGGCTGCCGGCCGAACTGCCGCCGGACGTCGTCCTCTACCGCAGCCTCGACGACCCGAACGCCAAGCTCGTCGAGCTGGCCCTGGCGGCGCACACGGCCCGCGCCCTCGGCGCTCGGCGCCTGACCCTGGTCGCCCCCTACCTGTGCTACATGCGCCAGGACAAGGCCTTCGCCCCGGGCGAGGCGGTCAGCCAGCCGATCGTCGGCCGGCTGCTCGCCGACTGGTTCGACGCCCTGATCACGGTCGACCCGCACCTGCATCGCGTCCATGACCTGGCCGAGGCCGTGCCGGTCGAGCGGGCCGTCACCCTCAGTGCCGCCAGCCTGATGGCGGACTTCGTCGCCGCCCGCTTCGCCGGCAGCGGCGCCGCTGGCCCGGTGCTCATCGGACCCGATGCCGAGTCCGAGCAGTGGGTGGCCGCCGTCGCCGCCCACCGCGGGCTCGACTGGCGCGTCGGCGTCAAGGAGCGGCGCGGCGACCGCGACGTCGCGGTCCGCTTCCCGGGCGGCGCGGGGCGCGGGCGCCACCTGGTCCTCGTCGATGACGTCGCGAGCACCGGCCGCACGCTGGCCGTCGCCGCCCGCGCCCTGGCCGCCGAGGCCCCGGCCTCGATCTCGGTGCTGGTCACCCACGCCCTGTTCGTCGGCGACGCCCTCGCCCAGCTCGCGGCGGCCGGCGTCGCCGACGTCTGGAGCAGCGACAGCATCCCGCACCCGACCAACCGCCTGGCCCTCGCCCCGCTGCTCGCGGCGGCCCTCGCGCCACCAGGCCGCGATGATAGAATTTCGCCCAGCATCGCAACATGACGAGCCCGGGCCGCGCCGCCGGCGCAGGCCTTTGCCAAACGACGAGGAACATCATGGCCGGTCACAGCAAATGGGCCAACATCAAGCACCGCAAGGCGGCCCAGGACAAGCAGCGCGGCAAGGTCTGGACCAAGCTGATCCGCGAGGTCACGGTCGCCGCGCGCCAGGGCGGCGGCGACCCGAACGCCAACCCGCGCCTGCGCCTGGCGATGGACAAGGCGTTCGGCGCCAACATGCCGCGTGACACGGTCGAGCGCGCGATCAAGCGCGGCGCCGGCGACACGGACGCGGAGAACTACGAGGAGCTGCGCTACGAGGGCTATGGGCCCGGCGGCACCGCGGTGATGGTCGACTGCATGACCGACAACCGCAACCGCACCGCCGCGGACGTGCGCCACGCCTTCACCAAGTACGGCGGTAACCTGGGCACCGACGGCTCGGTCGCCTACCTCTTCACGAAGCAGGGGATCATCAGCTTCCAGCCCGGCACGGACGAGGACGCGGTCATCGAGGCGGCGCTGGAGGCCGGCGCCGAGGACGTGATCGTCAACGATGACGGCTCCCTCGACGTCATCACGACGCCCGAGGGCTTCGCCGCGGTCAAGGACGCGCTGACCGCGGCCGGTTTCGACACCGAGGCCGCCGAGGTCACCTTCAACGCCGCGACCCAGGCCGAGCTCGACGCCGAGACCGCCGAGCGGCTGCTCAAGCTCGTCGACGCCCTGGAAGACCTCGACGACGTGCAGGCCGTCTACCACAACGCCGACATCGCCGACGAGATCATGGCGGCCCTCGATGCCTGAGTGCCGTAGTTGCCCGGCGACTCGGCACCGGACCCGATAGGCCACCGCCCGTGTCCGATCCGGGCGCGCTGCGCCACCGCATCCTCGGCATCGACCCGGGCTCGCGCACGACCGGCTATGGCCTGATCGACACCGATGGGCGGCGGAGCGTGCGCCTGGCGAGCGGCGCGATCCGCGTCGGCCACGAGCCCTGGCCAGCGCGGCTCGGCACCATCTTCGACGCCATCGCCGAGCTGGTCGCGACCCACCGCCCGCACGAGATGGCCGTCGAGCAGCTGATCTTCGCCCGCGACCCGACCGCGGCGCTCAAGATCGGCCAGGCGCGCGGCGCCGTCCTCTGCGCCGGTCTCAAGGGCGGGCTGATCGTGCACGAGTACAGCCCCAAGTCCGTCAAGCTCGCCGTCGTCGGCACCGGCGGCGCCGACAAGCTCCAGGTCCAACAGATGATCCGCATCCTGCTCGCGCTGCCCGCGACGCCGGCCGAGGACGAGGCCGACGCGCTCGCGATCGCGCTCTGCCACGCCCACTCGATGGGCATCCCGGCGCGCCGCCGGGCCGCCGCCTCCTGGCGGGACTGGCGGCCGTGATCGGGCGCCTGCGCGGGGAGATCCTCGCCAAGCATCCGCCGTCGCTGCTGCTCGACGTCAACGGCGTCGGCTACGAACTGGAGGCGCCGATGTCGACCTTCTACGACCTGCCGGCGGTCGGCGAGACGGTGACCCTGGTCACCCACCTGGCCGTGCGCGAGGACGCCCACGTCCTCTACGGCTTCCTGCGCGAGGCCGATCGGGCGCTGTTCCGCCACCTGCTCAAGATCACCGGCGTCGGTGCCCGCATGGCGCTCGCGATCCTCTCCGGCATGAACGCCAACCAGTTCGCACGCTGCATCGCCGCGGCCGATATCGCGGCCCTGACCCGCCTGCCCGGGATCGGGCGCAAGACCGCCGAGCGGCTCGTCATCGAGATGAAGGATCGCGTCGCCGTCCTGATCGAGGGACCGACCGCCGTCGCCGGCCGGGTGGCGCTGGCCGCGGGTGGACGCGAGGCCGAACTGGCCGACGCCCTGAGCGCCCTGGTCGCGCTCGGCTACAGGCCGGCCGATGCCGAGCGCATGGTCGAGGCCGTCTCCGAGGAGATCGCCACCTCCGAGGAGATCATCCGCGCCGCCCTCAAGGCCGTCGGGCCGCGCTGAGGCGACACGATGCCCAGCGAGGCCGCTGTCGGGTTACGGCGCGCGCCGGCCTATTCATGCTCAGCGACCGCCGCGGTGGCGCGCCTAACCCGACCTACAGGCCGTGCCGATGTCGCCGGGGCCGTACCTCGGGGCGTAACCCGACGGCTGGCGACGCCGCACCCGCTGTCGGGTTACGGTGCGCGCTGGCCTGTTCGTGCTCAGCGACCGGCGAGGTGCGCGGCTTATCAGGAGGCGATGCCTTGTTCTTCCAAGGCCCTTGGCGTCTTCGGTTCCAGATGCCGGATTTGGGTTCAAGGATCGCGGGCGACGCGAAAACCCAGCATGTCGAGGCGCGTGTCCGGGGCCAGGCGGCTGCGCGCGAAGTGCCGCATCGAACTGGCCGGGCGCGAGAAGGCGCCGCCGCGCACGACGCGCTGCGTGCAGCCGGCCGCCTCCCAGGGCCGCCCATCGGTCGGGGCGCCGCGGTAGTTCGGACGGTAGCAGTCGGCGACCCATTCGGCGACATTGCCGGCCGTGTCGTAGAGGCCGAACGGATTGGCGGCGAAGGTAGCGACCGGGGCCGGCGATCGATTGTCCCAGGCGGTGCCGCAGTCGAAGCAGACGGCACGGCCGGTCTCGGGGTGGCTGCCCCACCAGTAGGGCGTCGTGACCCCGCCGGCGGCGGCGAACTCCCATTCGGCCTCGCTCGGCAGGCGATAGCGCTCGCCGGTCTCGCGCGAGAGCCACTCGGCGTAGGCGTTGGCGTCGTCCCAACCGACGTCGACGACCGGCCGCCGGCCGCGACCCCAGCCAAAGTCGTCCGGTAGGCGCCGGCCCGTGGCGCGGGCGAAGCGATCGTAATCGTCGAAGGTCACCTCGTGGGCGCCGATCAGGAAGCCCGACAAGGCGACCTCGCGGGCCGGCGCGGTGTCGCCGCGTGTCAACGCATCGTAGCCCATCGTGAAGCGCTCGCCCCGCAGGGCCACCATCAGCGGCCCGTCCTGACCGCTGCGCAGCGGGTCAAGGACGGTACCGAGCACGGTCGGCCGCGGCCGGCCCGCGGCCTCGCCGGCCGCCTCGCTGTCCGGCTCGGTCTCGGCCTCGCCCCTCGCGACGGCCGTCGCGGCCGGCGGCGGCTCGGGCTCGCGCAGCGGAGCGCCCGACTGCCACCAGAGGATCGCGCCGACCCCAGCGATCAGCACCGCGGCCAGCCCGCCAATGGCGACGGACTTGAGGGAGCCGGGCACGCCGCCCCGCGCTGGCCCGGCGGCACCATCGCCGCCGTCGATGCCGGGGAACAGCCAACCGCTCGGCGCCGCGGCACGCAGGGCCGCGAGGGCACGCTCGTGCTCCTGGATCCGCGCCTCCGCCTCGTTCAGCGCCTGGACGCGCCGATCGAGACGCTGCTTGAGCTTGTCGTAGGCCGAATGCTGGTCTTCGAGGCGATCCTCGAGCCGGCGGCACTCGGCGGTCATCGCCTCGAGGGCGCGCTCCTTCTCCGCCAGTGCCCGGCGCAGACGATCGACCTCCTGCTCGAGGGCAACGAGGTGGGTGATGGAGTCGAGCGATTCGCTGTTCGCCGCGTCCATTGCCGACGCGCCGTCCGGCGGCCGGCTCTCGTCCGACTTGTCGATGGGGTCGTCACGCACGTTGGCACCGCTGGTCACGAGGTTCTGACGTCCATTGCCGACGAGCCCAAGGGCACCGGACAGCGGCCGCCGCCCCCCGGCCATGGCTTCGCCGTTCGGCGCACCGCCCGCGGGGCTGTGTCGATTGTGGCAATGCGCCGCCCGCGCTGCAACGTGGACGTGCGGCGGCCCGCGCCGACCGGCCGGTGAACCGGCACCGCGCTCAGTCGACGATGCGACGCAGCGTCAGGGCCTCGCCGCGCTGGAGGATCTCGAAGTGCTTCAGGTAGTTCATACCGAGCAACACCTCGTCGCCCGGCAGATTGGGCAACACCAGCGCGCGCACGTCGGACACCTCCAGGCCCCCGACGTCGACCGAGCGCAGGACTGTGCTCCAGGTGGACACGACGCCATTGGCCGTCCGGACCTGCCCGCCCGGGCGCAGCGGCAGGTCGAGGCGGCGCGCCAACTCCAACGACAGGGCCACCATGGTCGCCCCGGTGTCGAGCAGGAAGGTGACCCGGTGCCCATCGATGCGACCGTCGGCCAGATAGTGGCCGGCGCGGTTGCGTTCGAGCACCAGTTGCAGGGCCCCGCCGGCGCCGACCTCCGCCTCGGGGTGGCGATTGGGGTTGCGCTCCCCCTCGATGACACCGTGGAAGAGGAACCACAGCAACCCGAGGCCCGCCGCCCAGGCACCGATCATCATCCCCTTGCCGAGGCGGGTGGGCAGGTCTGCGGCGCGTGGGTCTGGACGGGTCATGGCAACGGATCGACGGTCTCTCGAAGGGGGCGGCGCGACGACCGCGGACGCGGACCGCGGCGATCGCGCCCTTTGCATTTGCGGTCGCGTGACAGAATGAAGATCATTGGGGCTACCGATCCGACTCCAAACTCGATGTGATGACCGCCGCAATGAACAGTTCGACCCGCACCGGTGCCGCCCTCCTCTTCGACGTGCTGAACGACCTCGGCGTCGAATACATCTTCGGCCACACCGGCGGCGCCGTCATCCCGCTGCACGTCGAGCTCAACAAGCGCATGCGCCGCGGCGCGCCGGTGCCCAGGTTCATCCTGTGCCGCCAGGAGGGCGGCGCCGGACACGCCGCCGAGGGCTACGCCCGCGCGAGCGGGCGAGTCGGCGTGGCCCTCACGACGTCGGGCCCCGGTGCGACCAACCTGGCCACGCCGATCGCCGACGCCCACAAGGACTCGGTACCGACCGTCTTCATCACCGGCCAGGTGCCGAGCTTCGCGATCGGCAGCGACGCCTTCCAGGAGGTCGATACGGTCGGCATGACGCGGCCGATCTCCAAGCACAACTATCTGGTCAAGGACGTCGCGGACCTGGAGTGGATCCTGCGCGAGGCCTTCGCGTTGGCCGCCGGCGGGCGGCCCGGCCCCGTGGTGGTCGACATCTGCAAGGACGCGCAGCTCGCGACCCTCACCCGCCAGAGCCCCCCGCGGCGCCGTCACCGCGAGCCGATCCCGTTCGATGCGACCATGGCCGATGCGATCCTCGCCGCCCTGATCGCGGCCGAGCGGCCAGTGATCAAGGCCGGCGGCGGCATCATCCATGCCGGGGCCTCGAGGGCGCTACGGGCCTTCGTCGAGCGTTTCGACGCACCGGTGACGACGACCTTCAACGGCCTCGGGACCGTGCCCTTCGCGCTGCCCCACAACCTGGGGATGCCCGGCATGCACGGCACCATCCCGGCCAACTACGCGTTGCGCGAGGCGGACCTGATCCTGACGCTCGGCGGGCGCTTCGACGACCGCGTCGCCGTAAAGGGCTTCGGCGCCGGCCAGCGCATCGCCCACGTCGACATCGACCCCTCGGAGATCGACAAGACGATCCGCACGGACCTGGCCCTGGTCGCACCGCTCGATACCTTCCTCGACCACGCGCTCGCCTCCGGCCTGAGCGCCCGCCACCCGGGCTGGCTGGCCCAGATCGCCGAATGGCGCAAGCAGATGCCGGCACCCTATGGTCGGGGCGACTACATCAAGCCGCAGGCGGTCGTCGAGTGCCTCTCCGAGCTGACCGAGGGCACCGCGACCCTGGTGACCGGGGTCGGCCAGCACCAGATGTGGGCGGCCCAATACTATCGCTTCAACCGGCCGCGCCAGTGGATCAGCTCCGGCGGCCTCGGGACGATGGGCTTCGGGCTACCCGCGGCGGTCGGCGCCTGGTTCGCCAACCCCGACCACCCGGTCGTGCTGATCGACGGCGACGGCAGCTTCCAGATGAACATGCAGGAGCTCGCGACCGTCGTGACCAACGGCATCCCGCTCAAGATGTTCGTCCTCAACAACAGCTTCCTCGGCATGGTGCGCCAGTGGGAGGACATGATGGACGGCGGCCATCACTACGAGACCTGCCTCGCGCGCAACGGGGACTGCGCGCCCGACTGCGTCGAGCTCGACCAGACCTGCCGCCGCCAGGTGCCGAACCTCACCGGCCTGAGCCAGGTCTTCCCGCGCCTGACGACCCGTCGCGTCAAGGAGCCCGAGCGCCTGCGCGAGGCGCTCGAGGAGGCGCTGGCGATCGATGGCCCAGTGGTCGTCGACGTCTGGGTCGACAAGGCCGAGAACGTGCTGCCGATGGTACCGCCGGGCCAGGGCCTGGCGCAGATGATCGAGTCTTGACGCCGAGCGTGCGGCCCGGCGGGCGGCCCCTTCGGCGAACGACGCCTATTGCACCTCGACCTTGATCGCGCGCCGTCGCGCGGCCGTCTTCGGCAGTTGGACGCGCAGCACGCCGTCGCGGTAGGCGGCGCTGGCCTTCTCGCTGTCGACCTCCTCGGGCAGCGGGATGGCGCGCTCGAAGCAGCCGTAGGCGCATTCGGTGATGTGGTAGCGCCCGATCGTCTCCTCGCGATCGAGCCGCTTCTCGCCGCGCACGACCAGATAGTCGTCCATGACCTGGAGATCGAAGTCGTCCTTGCCCATCCCGGGCACCTCCAGGCGCACGACCACCTTGTCGTCGTCGTCGAAGACCTCGGCCGCGAGCACGCCCCAGCCGGCGCTGCGCTCGGCCATCTCGCGGGCCTCGGCCGCGCTGACCTCGGGCGCCTCCCGCCCGCCATGGGTGAAGCGGGTGATGGCCCCGGTGGCGCGGCGATAGAGCCGCTGCCAGCCCTCGAAGAGGGCCTCCCAGGCATGGCCGATGTCACGACGGATCTGTTGCATTGTCGACATCACGGATTCCTCCCAGCTTGAATACCCCAGCATCCCCGCCGCTCCGGCCGATGCGACACGGCCGAAGCGGCGCCGGAGCGGCTCAGCCGACGCTGATCTCGATCTTGCGCGGCCGCGCCTCGGCACGCTTGGGGACCTGCAGCGTCAGGACGCCGTCCTTCACCTGCGCAGTGATCCTGTCTGCGGCCAACTCGGGGCTCAGCGTGAAGCTGCGCCGGAACCGGGTGCTGCGCAGGTCCGCGTAGAGCGCCTGCATGCCCTCGGGCATCTCGATCGCCGCCTCGCCCTCGATCGTCAAGGTGTCCTTGTCGACCTGGATCGTCAGGCGCTCGCGCGAGACCCCGGGCAGGTCGGCCTTGATCGTGATGCCGGCGGCATCCTCGTAGATATCCACTGGCGGCAGCAGGGTCGCCTCGCTCGGGGCGGCGCTCGACATCTCGCCGGCCTCCCGGCCCTTCATCGCGGTGCTCTCGTTCATCGGCAAGCTCCTCGATTGCGCTCGTGAACCATTGCCCATCCCGCTCCACGACGGGCGAAGAGGGCCCGTCGCCGGGGCGGATCTCACTATTCGACCTGGATCTGCCGCGGCTTGACCTCCTCGCGACGCGCCACGGTGATGTGCAGCACGCCATCTCGGTAGCGGGCCTCGACCCTGTCGGGGTCCACGTCCTCGGGCAGCGAGATCACCCGCCGAAAGTCACCGGCGAAGCGTTCGCGCCGGTAGAACTGGGCCTCGGCCGGCGCCTCGGCCGGGCGCTCCCCCGCGATGCTCAGCAGATGCTGCTGAAGCGAGATGTCCAAGCTCCGGGGGTCGACGCCAGCGGCGAAGAGATAGACGTCGACCCGATCCGAGGCGGCACCGACGTTGATCGCCGGATAGGTCCCGGACGTCACCGACCGGATCCCCATCGGGCCGGGGGGGCCGCTGAAGAGCGCATCCATCTCCCGACGCATCCGCTCGAGCTGGCCGAACAGGTCGTTCTCGAAGCTGCTCAGGTAACCGAACATGAAGAACCTCCACTTCAGTGCCAAGGATTCACGGGCGCCTTGAACCCGGAAACGGCAGTCGCCCGCTTCGCCAGCGATTCAACCCAAGAACGTCCGTTGACCGCGTCCTCAGGGATGGAAGTTGTTGAAATCGTGAAGAGGCTATACGTGGGCCCTGCTCACCCCCTCGATGAAGGCCGCCACGGCGCCCGATGCAGGTCGCGCGCGGCACACCTCGGGCACCGCCCAACGGCCGCTCTTAGGTTCAAAGTCACTGCAACAGCGAAGATGTCTCGCGATCGCTGTGGTCACCTCCCGGGCGATGGCCGCCCGACCCGGCGCACGCAGGCGCGAGACCGGCCGCCGGGATACGGGATCGACCTCGCCTCTACGGTGCCGGCCTTGGGGACCGAGTCATCGTTTTTCAAGACCCGCAGTGGGGATGAGGAACGAGGCGAGAACGCGCGGCACAGACTCGGCCCCGATCGCGATCGACGCCGCGGGGGCCAACCCGACATTGGACCCGGCGAATATCGGACGGCCTGTCGGGTGAGGCGCGCCGGCACGGCGGTCGCTGAGCAAGAAGGGCTTTCGCGCACCGTCACCCGACAGCGGCCTCGGTGGGGACGGCGTTGGCGGTCGTCGGGTTACGCCCCGAGTGCACGGCGGGATGCGCTGCGCTTTCCCGCCCTATGTTCTAACCCGACGGCCGCGCACCCGAAAAATAGATCTCGCGCAGAGACGCAAAGGCGCCGAGAAGGAACGGCCCGGCGCGCGCCGTCACCCGACAGCGGCCTCGCTGGCGCCCGCGTCGCCGGCCGTCGCGTTACGCCCCGAGGGGCCAGCCCGGCCTACGGCCCCAGCGGCGTCATGCCCCCCGCAGGCCACGCGCCGGCCGCAAGCGGATGCACCACAAAGGATTTGGAGGACCGGGCAAGGCGCCAACGGGTGCCCTCGGTGGGCACGCGCGTTGTAGAATCCCCGGCCATGGACCTGCTTCGGCACCTGATCACACCCACCAACCGGAAGCCTCGACCTCGTGACTGAACTGAAAAACGATACCTTTCTGCGCGCCCTGCTGCGTGAGCCCGTCGACTACACCCCCGTCTGGATGATGCGCCAGGCCGGGCGCTACCTGCCCGAGTACCGCGCGACCCGCGCCCGCGCCGGCAGCTTCATGCAGCTCTGCATGGCGCCGGAGCTCGCCTGCGAGGTCACGCTGCAGCCTCTCGAGCGCTTTCCGCTCGATGCCGCGATCCTCTTCTCCGACATCCTGACGATCCCGGATGCGATGGGGCTCGGGCTCTATTTCGCCGAGGGCGAGGGGCCGCACTTCGAGCGCCCGGTGCGCACCGCCGCTGATATCGAACGGCTCGGCGTCCCGGATCCGGAGCAGGACCTGCGCTATGTCGTCGATGCCGTGGCGCTGATCCGCCGCGAACTCGGCGGTCGGGTGCCGCTGATCGGCTTCTCCGGCAGCCCCTGGACGCTCGCGACCTATATGGTCGAGGGCGGCGGGGCGAAGAACTTCTCGCGCATCAAGGCGATGATGTACGACCGCCCCGACCTGCTGCACGCGCTGCTGGCCAAGGTCGCCGATGCGGTCATCGTCTACCTCAACGCCCAGATCGCCCGCGGCGCCCAGGCGGCGATGGTCTTCGACACCTGGGGCGGGGCGCTGGCGCCGGCCTGCTACCAGGAGTTCTCGCTGCGCTACATGGAACGCATCGTCGCCGGCCTGACCCGCGAGGCCGAGGGTCGGCGCGTGCCCGTCATCCTCTTCACGAAGAACGGCGGCCAGTGGCTCGATCGCATGGCCGCGACCGGCTGCGACGCCCTCGGCGTCGACTGGACCACCGACCTGGCCGACGCCCGCCGCCTGGTCGGGGATCGCGTCGCGCTCCAGGGCAACCTCGACCCCTGCGTCCTCTACGCCTCGCCCGAGCGCATCCGCGCCGAGGTCGCCCGGGTCCTGGAGAGCTATGGGCGCGGCCACGGCCACGTCTTCAACCTGGGCCACGGGATCACGCCGGACGTCGATCCCGAGCACGCCGCGGCCATGATCGCCGCGGTCCACGAGCTGAGCCCCGCCTACCACGCCTGAACACCGCCCAAGCCGCTCGACAGGCCCCCAAATCGGGACCTGTGCAGTCGTTTCGGAACGGCGCGGAAACAACCGATGCAGGCACGCGGAAGACAAGAAACTACGAAATGCTCGAAAGTCGCGAAAAAATGGCGCCTTCTCCCGCCAATGCTCTGCTTTGCGCGAGTTTCGCGTGTTTCGTAGTTTAAGCGAAGATGCGCCGGTCGTTTTTTAATCGACCCTTAGGCGACTGAACATGGCGGGGCCCCTTGCACCGCGGGAGCACCTTGAGTGTTTCAAGGCGCCGGAATGCGACGACCCGCCTCGTGGCGGGTCGTTCGGTCAGGTCGATGCGGCGCCCGGGCGACCCGGGCGTCGGGGGATCAGGCCTCGAGCTGCACGCGCAGCTTCTTCATCGCGTTCTTCTCGATCTGGCGGATGCGCTCGGCCGAGACGTCGAACTGCTGGGCCAGTTCGTGCAGCGTCTGCTTCTTCTCGCCGAGCCAACGGGCCGCCAGGATGGTCTTGCTGCGCTCGTCGAGGCCGGCCAGCGCCGCGTAGAGCCGCTCGCGCTGGTCCTGCTCCGTGTCCTCGCGCTCCAGGGCGGCCGCCGGTTCCATTCGACTGTCCGGCAGATAGGTCGCCGGGGCGGCAGGACCCTCGTCGTCGTCGGAGTCGTCGCCGTCGAAGGCGAGGTCCTGGTTCGCCAGCCGCGATTCCATCTCCAGCACCGTCTCGGGCTTCACGCCCAGATCGCGGGCGACCTCCTCGACCTCTTCCCGCGAGAACCAGCCGAGCCGCTTCTTCGCGCTGCGCAGGTTGAAGAACAGCTTGCGCTGGGCCTTGGTCGTCGCGACCTTGACGATCCGCCAATTGCGCAGGATGTACTCGTGGATCTCGGCGCGGATCCAGTGCACGGCGAACGACACCAGCCGCACCCCCATATCCGGCTCGAAGCGCCGCACGGCCTTCATCAGGCCCACGGTGCCCTCCTGGATCAGGTCGGGCAGGGGCAGGCCGTAACCGAGATAGCCGCGCGCGATCCGGATCACGAAGCGCAGGTGCGAGAGCACCAGGCGACGCGCCGCCTCGCTGTCGTTGTCGTCCCGCAGCCGCAGGGCCAGGGTCCGCTCTTCCTCGGGCGAGAGCACCGGGATCTGATACGCACCGCTGATGTAGGTCTCGATGCTGCCGGACGGGAGGAGCGCGAAATCTCTGTTCATGGTCCTATCCCCTAGTAATTTGGTCTGGGAAATAGCCTAGCACCAAGCTCGGACTTTTGCCAATACCCAGATCACGGTTTTTTTGACGGAGCGGATCGGCACGAAGTTCCTACTGAAAATGTAGCAAGGGAGATGCCGCCCTGCTCGGCGCCGAGCGGGGCCGGGGCCCGAGCGAGCTATTCGGGCTTGGAGGCGCGCAGGTGCCAGCTCACGGCCAGCCAACTGCCGAGGTAGCCGAGCAGGGTGCCGATACCGAGCATGGCCGCGAGGACCGGCAGGCTCAGGCCGATCAGCGGAAAATCGGCCTGGTAGAGGCTCGCGACGCGCGAGACCGGCGCCTGGATCAGCAGCAGACCGACGATGACCAACAGGCAGGCGACCAGCCCGCCGAGCAGGCCGTACCAGAGGCCGGCGTAGACGAAGGGCCGGCGGATGAAGGCATTGGTGGCCCCGACGAGCTCCTGGATGCGGATCTCGTCGCGGCGGTTCTCGATCTCGAGGCGGATCGTGTTGCCGACGATCAGCAGCAGCGCGAGGCCGAGGACGGAGGCGAGGATGCTCACCCCGCGCTGGGCCAGCTCGACCAGGGCCTGGAAGCGGTGCACCCAGTCGGCATCGTGCCGGACCAGATCCGTCTCCGGCAAGCGCTCGAGGGCGGCGGCGAGCCCCTCCAGCGCGGCCGCGTCGCCGGCCGCCGGGGGCGGGACGATCGAGAGGACGACCGGTAGCGGATTGCCCGGCAGGCCCGCCAGCACGTCCTCCAGGCCACTGTAGGCGCGAAACTCCGCCAGCGCCTCGTCCCGGCCGATGACGCGGACCTCGGCGACGTCGCGCCGCTCGCGCAGTCGCGCCGCGAGCCGCTCGGCGTCGGCCTCGACGACGCTCGGCACGAGGAACACCGACAGGGCGGCATCGCGTTCCCAGCCGACGGCCAGGGCCTTGATGTTGATGGTCACGACGAAGAGCCCGCCGGGCAGCGCGATCGCGACACCGAGCATCGCCACCGTCATCAGCGTCGGCAGCGGCGTGCGCAGCAGTCGCCCGAGGGCCGCGAGGGCGTTCTGGGCCTGATGGCGGAGCCAGACCTTGGGCAGCTCGTGGAGCCGCGCGGTGCGGCGGCGACGACCGGTCATCGCCGGCGCCTCGGCGGTGCGTCGCTGACGAGGCGACCGTCGCTCAGGGTCAGGGTCCGGTACGGCAGCGAGCGGATCAGCGCAATGTCGTGGGTCGCGATCAGGAGGGTCACGCCGACCTGGTTGAAGCGCGCGAACAGATCCATGATCTCCCAGGACAGGTCCGGATCCAGGTTGCCGGTCGGCTCGTCGGCGAGCAGCAGTGGCGGGCGGCCGACGATCGCGCGGGCGATGCCAACCCGCTGCTGCTCACCGCTCGAGAGGGCCACCGGGCAGGCCGCCTCGTGGCGCAGCAGGCCGACCTGCTTCAACGCCGCCCGGGCGCGGCGGGCGACCTCCTCGGGGCCGAGCCCGGCGGCGACGAGCGGCAACGATACGTTGTCGAGGACGGTGCGGTCGACGAGCAGGCGGTGGTCCTGAAAGACCATCCCGACCTCGCGCCTGTGATAGGGGATGCGCCGGGCCGGCAGCCGCGCGAGGTCGCGGCCGGCGACCCGGATCTGGCCGCGGGTCGGGCGCTCGAGGAGCCCGATCAGCTTCAACACCGTACTCTTGCCGGCCCCGGAGTGGCCGGTCAGGAAGACCATCTCGCCCGGCGCCAGCGCGAAGTTGACGTCGCGCAGCGCGTCGCCACGCGCCGGATAACGCTTCGTGACATGCTCGAAGCGGATCACGGCCCCCCCGGCTCGGACGAGAGCAGCGCGTCGATCAGCTCGTCGGGGTCGAACGGCCGCAGATCCTCGATGGTCTCGCCGACGCCGACGAAGCGGATCGGCACCGCTAGCCGCTCGGCGATCGCGAACAGGATGCCGCCCTTGGCCGTGCCGTCGAGCTTGGTCAGCGTGATGCCGGTCAGGCCGACCGCGGCATGGAACTGCACCGCCTGGTTCAGCGCGTTCTGGCCGGTCGTCGCGTCGACGACGAGCATCACCTCGTGCGGCGCCTCGGAGTCGATCTTCTTCATCACCCGGGCGATCTTCGCGAGCTCCTCCATCAGGTTGCTCTTGGTGTGCAGGCGCCCGGCGGTGTCGGCGATCAGGACATCGACTTCGCGTGCCGTCGCGGCCTGAAGGGCATCGAAGATCACCGAGGCCGGATCGGCGCCCGGGTGCTGGGCGACGACCTGGATCCGGTTACGCTCGCCCCAGACCTGGAGCTGCTCGACCGCGGCCGCGCGGAAGGTGTCCCCGGCGGCGAGCATGACGCGGTTGCCCTCGCCCTGGAGGCGGCGCGCCAGCTTGCCGATCGTCGTCGTCTTGCCGGCGCCGTTCACGCCGACCATCAGGATGACCTGCGGCCGGCCGGGGGCCGGCTGGCGGACCTCGGTCGTGCAGCGCACGAGGATCGCGCGCAACGCGTCTCGCAGGGCCGCAACGAGGTCGGCCGGCTCGATGAGCTCGCGCCGCGCGACCCGCAGGCTCAGGTCGCGGATGATGCGGGTCGTGGCCTCGACGCCGACGTCGGCCATCAGGAGCAGGGTCTCCAGCTCCTCGATCATCTCGTCGTCGATGCGCTGGCGCCCGCGCACGAGGTTGCCGAGCCCCTCGCCGAGGTTGGTCCGGGTGCGGGTCAGTCGCTCCTTCAGGCGTGAAAACAACCGCGGCCGGGGGGTTTTGCCCCGCCCTTCGGCCTCAGGCGGCTCGCCCTGGGGCGCCTCGCTCGGCCGTGGTTCGCTCGGCAGCGGTCCGCTCGGCGCCCGGGCCGCGTCGGCCGGCGCCTCGCGCTCGACCGTGCTGGCCGCCTCGCTCGTCGTTGGGGGGGTCGCGCGCCTCTTTTTGCCGAATCCGAACATGAACCCTTAATCTCTGTCGCTGGTTGGGGAACCGAAGCGGGCGGCGTCGGTCCACTGAGGGTGTCTTTCGAGGAAGGGCCGCCCATCGCCAGGGCGCGGGCGGAGCCGAGCCCCGTCGCTGCGGCAATGCTACCAAAAGCCCCGGGCCTCTGTCGGATCCCGCGCGCCGCGGCGCCGGCCCCCCTGTCAACCCACCCGATGCGGAGCCGTGATGAAGAGAGTTTGGCTGCTTTCGGCGCTGTTGCTGATCCCGCCGCTGTCCTGGGCCGACGGGCCCGTGCACGAGCGGGAGCTCGATAACGGTCTCAAGGTGATCGTCAAGGAGGACCATCGCGCCCCGATCGTCACCTCCCAGGTCTGGTACGGGGTCGGCTCGAGCTACGAACAGGGCGGCACGACCGGCATCTCCCACGCCCTCGAACACATGATGTTCAAAGGCACGGAGCAGCTCGCCCCGGGCGAGTTCTCGCGCATCGTCGCCGAGAACGGCGGCGAGCAGAACGCCTTCACGAGTCGCGACTACACGGCCTACTACCAGAACCTCGCCAACGACCGCTTGGCCATCGCCTTCGAGCTGGAGGCCGATCGGATGCGCCACCTGGCCCTGCCGGCGGAGGAGTTCGCCAAGGAGCTGGAGGTCATCAAGGAGGAGCGACGCCTGCGCACCGAGGACGACCCCGAGTCCTTGACCTTCGAGGTCTTCAACGCCGTCGCCTACGCCGCCTCGCCCTACCGCAACCCGGTGATCGGCTGGGGCGACGACATCGCCAACCTGACGGTCGCCGACCTGCGCGACTGGTACCGCCAGTGGTACGCACCGAACAACGCGACCCTGGTCGTCGTCGGCGACGTCGATCCCGAGGCGGTCTTCGCCCTCGCCGAGCGTCACTTCGGGCCGCTCGAGGCGGAGACCGTGGTCGCACCCCGGCCACGCGGCGAGCCGCCGCAGTACGGGGAGAAGCGCGTCCAGGTCAAGGCCCCGGCCAAGGAGCCCTACCTGCTGATGGGCTACAAGGCGACCGCCGTCGGCCATGCCGACGCCACCTGGGAACCCTATGCGCTGGAGATGCTGGCCTCGGTGCTCGATGGCGGCGCGAGCGCCCGGATCCGGCGCGAGCTGGTGCGCGGCCAGGAGATCGCCGCCTCGGCCGGGGCCGGCTACAGCGCCTTCTCGCGGCTGCCGGGGATGCTGCTGCTCGATGGGGTCCCGGCCAACGGCCACGACGTCGCGGAGCTCGAGCGTGGCCTGCGCGCCCAGATCGCGCGGCTGCGCGACGAGCCGGTCGGCGAAGGGGAACTCGCGCGGATCCGCAACCAGCTCGTCGCGGACAAGGTCTTCAAGCTCGATTCGGTCTTCTATCAAGGGATGGAGATCGGCAAGCTCGAGACCCTGGGCCTCGGCTGGCGACTCATCGACGAGTACCTGGAGCGACTCGCGGCCGTCACCCCCGAGCAGATCCAGGCCGTCGCCCGCAAGTACCTGGTCCCGGAGAACCTGACCGTCGCCGTGCTCGACCCCCAGCCCATCGAGGACCGGCCGTCGCACAGCATCGCAGGAGGCCACCCGCATGTCCGCTAAGTCCCGCCTCGTCCTGCTCGCGCTGCTCCTCTGGCTGCCGCTGTCGGCCGCCCGGGCGACGCCGGCGATCGAGACCTGGGAGACCCCCAACGGCGCCCGCGTCCTGTTCGTCGCCGCGCCGGCCCTGCCGATGGTCGACGTGCGGGTCGTCTTCGCCGCCGGCGCCAGCCGCGACGGCGCCCGGCCCGGCCTCGCCTCGCTGACCGCCGCGATGCTGACCCAAGGGGCCGGCGACTGGGACGCCGATGCGATCGCCGAGCGGCTCGACGATGTCGGCGCCTCGCTGAGCACGGGCGTCGACCGGGACATGGCCTCGGTCGCCGGGCGCAGCCTGACGAGCGAGCCGGCCTATGGTCGGCTCGTCGAGACGATGACCGAGGTCCTCGCCGAACCGACCTTCGCCGAGGCCGATCTGGCCCGCCTGCGCGAGAACCGGCTGATCGGGCTGCGCCGCGACGAGCAGGACCCAGGCACGGTCGGCGAGAAGGCCATCTATCGTCAGATCTACGGCGACCACCCCTACGCCGCCGACCCGAGCGGCACGCCGGCAGCGGTCGCGGCGCTGACCCGCGAGGATCTCGTCGCCTTCCACCGCCGCTGGTACACGGCGGATAATGCCGTCGTCGCGATCGTCGGGGCGCTCGAGCGCGACCAGGCCGAGGCGCTGGCGACCCGCCTGGCGGCCGGACTGCCGCGCGGCGAGGCGGCCCCGGCGCTGCCGCCGGTCGCCGATCCGGCCGGCGCAGCGGTCCAGGCGATCCCCTTCCCGTCCAGCCAGACCCACGTCTACGTCGGCCAGCCGGGCATGCGCCGCGGCGACCCGGACTATTTCCCCCTCTACGTCGGCAACCACATCCTCGGCGGCAGCGGCCTGGTGTCGCTGCTCGCCGAGGAGGTCCGCGAGAAACGCGGTCTCTCCTACAGCGTCTACAGCTACTTCCTGCCGCTCGCCGAGCGCGGCCCGTTCCTGATGGGGCTCCAGACCAAGGCCGAGCAGGCGACCGAGGCCCAAGCCGTGTTGCGCGAGACCCTGGGGCGCTTCATCGCCGAGGGGCCGAGCGACGAGGAGTTGACGGCGGCCGTGAAGAACATCACCGGCGGCTTCCCGCTGCGTATCGCGAGCAACGGCAGCATCGTCCAATACCTGGCCGTGATCGGCTTCTACGACCTGCCGCTCGACCACCTCGAGCGCTTCAACGACCGGATCTCGGCCGTGACCGCCGAGCAGATCCGCGACGCCTTCGGGCGCCGCATCGACCCCGAGCGACTCGCCGTCGTCACGGTCGGCCCCACCCCGAACCCGGCCGCCGATCCGGGGGTGACACCGGCCGATGGCTAGCGGGGGGCTGCGCATTGTCGGTGGCGAGCTACGCGGCCGGCGGCTCCCGGTCCCCAGGCAACTCGGCCTGCGCCCGACCCCGGACCGCGTGCGCGAGACCCTGTTCAACTGGCTGCAGCCGGTCATCGCCGGCAGTCGCTGCCTGGACCTCTTCGCCGGCAGCGGCGCGCTGGGCCTGGAGGCCCGCTCGCGCGGGGCCGCCCACGTGGTCCTGATCGAGCGGGTCGAGTCGGTCGTGCGCGCGCTGCGCACGACGGTGCGCGACTGGCAGCTGACCGGGGTCGAGGTGCGACGCGCCGAGGCGCTACGCTGGCTCGAGGGCACGCCGCAGGCCTTCGACATCGTCTTCCTCGACCCGCCCTTCGCCGCCGGTCTGCTGGGACCGGCGTGCGCGCGACTCGCCGCCGGCGGCTGGCTCGCCGCCGGCGCCCAGGTCTACCTCGAGGCGGCGGCCGCGGACGGCCTGCCGCCGCTGCCCGCCGACTGGGCGCTGGTCCGCGAGGGCCGAGCCGGGGATGTCGCCTTCGGACTGGCCATGTACGACGTGCCGCCCGCGGGCTGACCGGGGATTCCCCCACCGAGGGAATGCGGATTTTTCAAGGTACCTTATCGACCTGCGTCGCGTGGTATCATCGCGCCCTCAATGAGCCAGCAGCCAATGCGTAGCGTCGTCTATCCAGGGTCGTTCGACCCCGTCACCAACGGGCACACGGATCTCATCAGTCGAGCCGCGCGGCTGTTCGATCGGGTCGTCGTGGCGGTCGCCCAGGATACCGGAAAGGTCACGACCTTCTCCTCGGAGGAGCGGGTCGCGCTCGTGCGCGCGTCGGTCGAGCACATCGACAATGTCGAGGTGGTCGCCTTCTCCGGCCTGCTCGTCGAGTTCGCCCGGATGTTGCAAGTGCGGGTCATCATGCGCGGGCTGCGCGCGGTGTCGGACTTCGAGTACGAGTTCCAGCTCGCCGGGATGAATCGGCGCATGGCGCCGGACATCGAGACCCTTTTCCTGACGCCGGCGGAGACCTATTCCTATATCTCGTCCTCTCTCGTTCGGGAGATCGCCCGCCTGCACGGCGATGTCTCGGCGTTCGTCTCGCCACAGGTCGTGGCGGCATTGAAGGAGCGGTTTGGCTGAAGGTCAGGCCAAACCCGTCATCACCAACGTCCAGCCCTGCTGTAACCTAGGAGCAATACCATGGCACTCATCATCACCGACGAATGCATCAACTGCGACGTGTGCGAACCGGAATGCCCGAACGGCGCCATCTCGCAGGGCGATGCGACCTACGTCATCGACCCGGCACTGTGCACCGAGTGCGTCGGCCACTACGAGACCTCCCAGTGTGTCGAGGTCTGCCCGGTCGACTGCATCATCAAGGACCCGAACCACGAGGAGTCCGAAGCGGAGCTGCGCGCCAAGTTCGAGCGCATCACCGGCGCGGCCTGACCCCGGGGCGCCATCGGGCGGGCCGAGCGGCCGCGCCTTCGGTGCGCGCCCTAAGGCGATTTCTGTCAACGAACATACCGTCTGGCTTGTCTTTTCGCCCGCCTTCTGTGTCGCGAGCGCACTCACATAGCTGGGCTATGCTCCTGCGCTCGCTCCTTGAAGACAAACGAAAGTCCGGCGTCATCCGGTCGGTTTGTTTCCGGCAATCGCCTAACGGCATGACCGCGAGGTCGGCGCCGCCAATCCCGGACGGCGCGCGCCGGACCGGGCGGAGACGGCACCAGGGGTGCACCGCCACCGCCGCGCGTGCGAGGGTTCAGGGCCGGCGCCACCGCCTCGACACCACCCCGTTGTCGGCCCCGACGGCATCGCCGATGTACAAACTCGTCGTCTGCGACCTCGACGGCACCCTGCTCGACGCCGAGCATCGCCTCGGGGGTTACACGCGCCAGGTGCTCGATGCCCTGCTCGCGCGGGGCATCCACCTGGCGTTCGCCACCGGGCGGCACTTCGTCGATGTCCACCGGCTCTCCGAGCTCCTGTCGCACCGCCCCTACCTGATCTCCAGCAACGGCGCGGCCGTCCACGACCGATCGGCCAGGCCGCTCCACTGCCGGCCCCTGCCGCCCGAGTCCCTGAGCGACCTGCTGCACGGCCCCCGCTTCGACGGCGTCCACATCAATGTCTACCGCCAGCACGACTGGCTGGTCGAGGAGGCCAGGCCCGCGCTGCTGCGCTTCCACCGCGACTCGGGGTTCGCCTACCGGGTCGTCGACTTCCGGGCGCTGGACGCCACCCCCGTGCTCAAGGTCTTCTACCACCACCCGGATCCGGCACGGCTCGCGGCCCTGGAGCCCGAGATCCTGGCGCGTCACGGCGCGCGCGTGACGACCACCTTTTCGCTGCCGATGATCCTCGAGGTCATGGCCCGGGGCGTCTCGAAGGGCGAGGCCCTGGGGCGGGTGCGCAAGGCCCTCGGGCTGCGGCCCGAGGAGGTCATCGCCTTCGGCGACGCCCCCAACGATCTGGAGATGCTGCGCGGCGCGGGCAAGGGGGTGCTGATGGCCAACGCGGCACCGGAACTGCGCGCGGCCCTGCCGGATCTGGAGGTCATCGGCTCGCACGCCGACGAGGCGGTCGCGCACTACCTGGCCCGGTGGCTCTGAACCGGCGCCGCCGAGCGTCAGAACCCGCGCCAGTCCCGAGGTGACCTCGCGCGGGAGCGGCTCGCCGGCGCACTGCAACTGCCGACAACGCCGATCGCCCGCAAGCGGGCTCCTACCCTTGCGGTCTCTGGACGCCTCCTCACAGCAGCGCCGCTTCCAACCGCTGCTTGCGTCGTTCCCAATCCGGCATCAACTGCCCAAGCCGCTTGAAAAAACGCGCATCGTGGTCGCGGTGCTCGATGTGGCACAGCTCGTGGACAACCACGTATTCGATGCAGGGACGAGGAGCACGCACCAAATCGACATTCAACGTCATAATGCCGGCGCGCGACAGGCTGCCCCAGCGGGATTGCATGGCGCGCACGATCAGGCGCGGCGGCTCCACGCCCTTGAAGTGGCACAGGCTGGCGTCCAGCACCTCGCCGAAGGTGACCCGGGCGCGGTCGAGGTACCAGCGGTGCAGGAGTGCCTTAACGCGCTCAGCCTCCGGCTCCCCAGGCAGCGCGACCAGAAGCTGGCCGCGCGTGAGTTTCACACTGACCGCATCGCCCGGCACCAGCTTCAGCCGGTACTGCCGTCCGAGATAGAGATGCGATTCGCCGTTGACGTACTGCCGTGCCGGGGTGCGGGGCCGGTAGCGCTCGAACTCGGCCAGTTGCCGGCTGATCCAGCGGGCCCGCCTCTGCACCCGTTCCGCGATCAGGGCCTCGGGGCAACCGACCGGCGCCCGCACCAGTACGCGGCTGTCGGGGTGCACCTCGATGGCCAGGGTCCGCCGGGATGCCAGAAAGCGCACCTCGTAGCGGATCCTGTCGGTGCCGTAGCTCAGGGTACCGACCATGGTCGTCACCCGGGCATCCGGTGGCGGGCGAGCTGCATCGTCTTTTCGATGATCTCGTCCATTTCGTCGGTCGAGAGCGCGATACCCCGCGCGCCCTTCACCTCGTCATAGAGGTAGTCGTCGATCTCGTTCATCGTCCGGCGCTGGGCGTCGAGGTCATCCCAGTAGCCCACCTTGCGGTTGCGCCGGAAGATGTCCCACACCGCCATGGCCGCGTCGGCGGCGGTCGCCAGGGCCTGCCCGGCGTCGCTCTGGTGGTTCTCGACGAAGGGGCGCAACAGCCCATAGACGGCGGCCGCGTCGGCGTCGCCATTCAGCGCAGGCGGCAGGTCATCGCCCTGGCGCGAGACCACGGCATCCCGGATCTCGGTGACGCGCCGCAGGTACTCCAGATCGGATAGGCGCCTGGCGCGGTAGTCGTCGATCGCCTCCTGGATCAGCTTGGAGAATTTCGCGTAGAAGGCCGGGTCCTGCTCCAGCCGTTCGGTGATGGCGCGCTTGGTGGCGTGGGCGATCGTGTCCGCCTTGGCACCCAGTCTCTTTGCGCTGCCCGCGGCCTGCTCCTCGACCACTTTCCGGAACGCGGCCTCGTCGAAGATGTTCACCGGCGCGTTCAACCGCACCACCTCGGAGGCCGAGATGTGCGTGTCGAGCAGCTTCTGGATGCGCGGCTCGAAATCGCGGTAATCCACGGATTCCGCATAGCGCAGCTTCACCGCTGCCTTCAGGTTGACGAAGCGTTTCAGGTCGCCCTTGTAGGCGCGCAGCTTCGGCTCGGGCGTCTCGGTGATGAAGCGTTCGCTGGAGAGCGCAATCGCCAGGGTCTTGGCATAGGCCGACAGCCGTTCGTAGAAATCGGCGCGCAGCTTCTCGTCGGCCAGCAACTGCTCGAAGGCCTCCTCGTCCTGACGGTTCTTGACCGTCTTGAACAGGTCCCACAGCTCGGCATGGCGCTGCGGCAGGGCCCGGGTCTCTTCATGGATCGCGGTCAGCGCGCCCGCGAGATCGGCCGCCTCGAAGCCTTCCAGGGCGCTGTAGGTGGTCAGCGCCTGATCCAGCTCACCCAGTACCCCCACGTAGTCGATGACGTAGCCGAAGTCCTTCACCCGGCAGCCAGTTTCGTCCTCGTACAGGCGGTTCACCCGGGCGATGGCCTGAAGCAGCGTGTGATCCTTGAGCCTTCGCGTGAGATAGAGCACCGTGTTGCGCGGCGCATCGAAGCCGGTCAGCAGCTTGTCCACGACGATCAGGACTTCCGGCTCGTCACCGAACTTGAAGGCGTTGACGATATTCTTGTTGTAGTCGTCCTCCGAGCCGTAGCGCTTCATCATGCGTTGCCAGAAGGCCACCACCGCATCGGTGGATTCCTCGGCGTCGACCTCATCGAAGCCTTCGCGCTCGTCGGGCGGCGAGATGATCACCTCGCTGGAGACCGCGCCCAGCTCGTCCAGAAAGGCCTTGTAGCGCAGCGCGGCGGCCTTGTTGGGTGCCACCAGCTGCGCCTTGAAGCCGGTGCCCTGCCAGTTCTGCCGGTAGTGCTCGCTGATGTCGAAGGCGCGCATGTAGATCACCTGCTCGGCCTTGTTCAGCATCTCGGCACGGGCGTACTTCTTCTTGAGGTCCGCCTTCTGTTGGTCGGTCAGGCCCTGGGTGTGGCGCTCGAACCAGATGTCGATGGCCGCCTGATTCTGCTCCAGCTCCACCATGCGCCCTTCGTAGAGCAGCGGCACGATGGCGCCGTCGGCCACCGCCTGGTCGATGGCATAGGTGTGGATGACGCCCCCGAACTTGGCCACGTCGCTCTTCTCGCGGGTCAAGAGCGGCGTGCCGGTGAAGCCGATGTAACAGGCGTTGGGGAACATCTGGCGCATCCGCGCCGAATAGCCGCCCAACTGGGTGCGCTGGGTCTCGTCCACCAGCACGAAGATGTCCGGAGAGGGATCGCTGAATCGCTTATGGGCCAGCGCCTTGTCGAACTTGTGGACCAGCGTGGTGACGATGTGCGCCTTGCCGTCGGCCACCAGCTCCACCAGGTGGCGGCCGCTCTCGGCCCGCTCGGGCGAGAGGCCGCAGGCGGCGAAGGTGTTGCCGAGCTGCTTGTCCAGATCCACCCGGTCCGTCACCAACAGGATGCGCGGGTTGCGGATCGTCGGCTCCAGTGCGAGCGCGCGGGCCAGCATCACCATGGTCAGCGACTTGCCCGAACCCTGGGTGTGCCAGACGATGCCGCCGCGACGCTTGCCAGCGTCGTCCGTCTGGCGGACCCGACGCAGCACCTCCTGAATCGCGAAGACCTGCTGATAGCGCGCGATCTTGCGCACGCCACCGTCGAAGACCGTGAAGGCCCAGGCCATCTCCAGCAGGCGTTCCGGCCGGCACAGGGCGTAGAGCGCCCGGTCCTGGTCGGTCGGCATCCGGTGGGTCGGATAGGCCCCGGCCTCATCACCGATGCCCAGCCCGGCAAAGGCCAGATCGAACAGCGAGACCTTCACCGTGTCCGGCAGCGGGCGTTCCAGCAAGGGCGCGAGTTCGGCGTCCGCCACGGCCTCCTTCCACTTCGACCAGAACTTGGCCGGCGTGCCGGTGGCGGCGTAGCGGGCCTCGTTCTTGTTCACCGCCAGCACCGTCTGCGCATAGGTGAACAGGCGCGGGATGTACTCATCGCGCTGGTTGCGGATCATCTGCGAGATCGCCTGGCCCACCTCGACCCCGGGCGACTTGCACTCGATCACCGCCAAGGGGATGCCATTGACGAACAGTACGATGTCGGGCCGGCAGGTCTCGACGCTGCGGGTACGCTCCACCGCGAACTCGGCGGCGATGTGATAGACGTTGTTGGCCGGGTTGCGCCAGTCCACGTAGCTCAGCGTGAAGCTCTTCAGATCGCCCTCGATGGACTGCTCCAGCGCCACCCCCAGCGTCAGCAGGTCGTACACCGCCTCGTTGGTCTTGAGCAGGCCGTCGTACTTCAGGTTCTTCAGCCGCTGGATGGCGCTCTGGAGGTTCTCCTCGCTGAAGAGCCAGCTGCCGCCCTTGTGATGGATGCGGTTCAGCCGCTTCAACTGCTCGCGCAGGATTTCTTCCAGCAGCAGGTTGCCCGCCCTGCCGCCCCGGGCAGCCAGCGCCTCGGCGGGCGTCAGGTACTGATAGCCCAGGTTCACCAGGACCTGGATGGCCGGGATCTGGGACAGGTATTTTTCGTCGAAGCAAAAGGTATCCATCCGATTCCCCTACGCCTGGCGGTCGTAGCAGGACAGATCGCTGTCCAGAGACCAGACCCGTACTCGGCTCATCGGATGCAGCCGGCAGTTCCGTTCCCACTCCTTGATGATGGAGAGGTCGGCCAGGCTCACCCCCTCGCGGAACTTCTTTGCCGATTTGCTGCGCATGGCCATGTCGGGAAACGCGCCAAGCCAATCCAAGAACTCTTCACGTTCAGGAAAGTGCGTCGCGCGGTAAGGCACCTCGCCATTGAATGCCTTGGCGACATCCTCGACCAATCGCCGCGCGTAGCTGCGCCGCGTCTGACCGTCGCCCAGGTCCGCGATATGATTGCCAGTTTCCCAGACCGTCGCCAAGGGCAGCAGGAAGTGGTCGTTCTGCTCTATGCAGGCGGCGAATTCCTCAAGGATGGAGTCCCTGTCCTGGTTGAGCGTCGGAATGTCCAACACATTGAGATAGACGGAGGTATCAAGCAACAGGATCGCACTCATTACCCGCCTCCCTGCTTCAGATTCTCCAGCCAGGCAAGCGCTCGTGCCTGCCGGTCACCGGTGCGACGCTGCTTGACGAAGCGCTCAAGTGCGCCACTCGTCACCAGCCCGCCGAGTGAATCCTGCGCAATCAGCTCCGGGTAGTCCGGCGCATCCTGCAAACGCAGCAGCCGGCTCGTTCCGTCTTGCGGCTCGCGGTAGCAGAACACGACATCAGGCAAAGCGGAATCGGGCAGGGCGTCGAGCAGTGCCGGGTTATGGGTCGACAACAACACGCGCAAGCGGCGCCGCTCGGCGATCTCTCGAATGTTCTCTAGAAGGCGCCGTGCGCGGCTTGGATGCACGCCGTTGTCAATTTCCTCGATCACGACGAGGCTGTCTTCAGGCGCCGAAAGCATGGCAGCAGCGATGGAAAGCACGCGAAGCGTTCCATCCGAAAGCAACGAGGCGTCGTAGTCGCGGGTATGGCCGCCGAAGGTCTCGGTCAGTTTGACCATCACGCCGCCGCGCGGCTCTTCGAGAAACGAGATACTGGCGATGTCCTGTTCCGGCAGGCTCTGGATGAAGCTGAGAATCGCCACGCGCTGCGATACATACGGCTTTTCGCCCGCTTGTTCGTCCCTTCCCCATAGGTTGAACAGCACCGCCGAGAGATTGCGGCCGTCGCCCTGAAGGTTGGCATCCGAAGGGAATGCGTACTCGCGCATCCGGGCCGGCACAGGGTCGAGAAAGAGCATGCCGGCGAGCCACCGCTCGAATTGCCTGGCGACAGGGGGAATCCGCTTGCGCGATTCGGCGTGACCGGCATCGAACGTGGCCGGACTGGTCAACTGAGTGAAGATCGCCGTCTGGTCGCTACAGGTCACATGCGGTTTACGCCCCCCGCGCGCAAAGTTGTTGTATGCCACCCCCACATCGGTGCCGCGATCCTTCGACGGCTGATCCAGCGCGTAGAGGGGCACATTGGCCCCGTCATGGGTGAGTGTTTCACCCGTGACATGCAGGCCGTCCACTCGACGCTCGAACGTCATACTCAAGCGGTTCCACTCGGCGGCGCCCGTCTCCGCGCCCAGACCGAAGGATAAGCCGCGCTCATAGGCCAAGTGCTCGACGGTACCTCGAACGACCCGATCGCCACTCTGCACCACATACTGGATTGCCGAAAGCTTCTGGCCTTGGGCCAGCCAGGAAAGCAGGCGCATGCCTTCGATAGCATTGCTCTTGCCCGAGGCATTGGCACCGATCAACACCGTCAGCGGTGCCAACGGCAATCGCGCCTGCCGGTAACTCTTGAAGTCGTTCAGCGTGATACTGGTCAACATGCGGCAAGACCCTCTTCAGTCGCTCTTCGCACCGGCTGCCGCGACCGCCCGGTGAACCGTCCCTGGATCGGCCGACGCCGATGGGGGTTCGGGGCGGTCCCCGGGGGCGGCAGGACCTGATAGCCAAGGCTCGCCAAGACCAGCGGGGCCGGGACTTGGGGCAGGTATTTTTCGTCCAAGTGGAAGCCGTCCATCAGGCCGCCCCCAGACGTTCCAGCAGGGTTTGGATGGCGTGGTGGACGTGACCGGCGATCAGGGTGATGAAGTCGGTCTTGTCGCCCTCCAGGTTGGCCCTTTCGAGGGCGTCGTAGTAGGCGCGGCGGCTGTCGGTATCGCCAGGGATGTTGGCGATGGCATAGCCATTGGCCAGCAGGATCAGGTTCATGACCAGCCGCGCCGTGCGGCCATTGCCGTCGATGAAGGGATGGATCGTCACCAGCCGCTGGTGGGCCTCGGCGGCGCGCACCACCGGGTGCAGGCGCAAGGATTGGTCCGTGAGCCACAACCCATAGTCCTCCATCAGCTTGGGCACGGCCCAAGGCTGCGGCGGCAGGTGGCGGCTGCCCGCAATCATCACGGGCAGGTTGCGGTAGCGCCCGGCGTTGTCGCGGTCGATCCCGCGCAGCACCAGCGCATGGAGGTTGCGCACCTCGCGCTCATCGAGCGCGGCGCCTTGGTCCGCCAGCTCGCGGATATGCAGGATGGCCTCGTAGTGGTTGATCGCCTCGAGATGCTCGCGCAGGGGCTTACCGCCAATCGTGAGGCCCTTGTTGACCACCAGATCGGTCTCGCGCAGGGTCAGCGTATTGCCCTCGATGCGGTTGCTCTCAAAGGTGTATTCGATATCCAGCGCCTGTTGCAATTGTGCGCTGGTCAGCGGGCGGGCGGCATCGAGGCGGATCTTCAATGCGTCGATCCGTGTCAGGAGGGTGTCGAGCTCAGACATGTATCTCGTCTCCTTGCGTGACCGGCCGCCTCCGGAGGGCGAACCGCCTTTGCCATGGGGCCGTGCCGACGCCGCTATCCCGCGCATCCAAGCCGTCCGCGGAGCCGGGGCACCGGAAACCCGGTTCGCCCGGCATCCGGATCGTCGTGATCCGGCAGAGGCATATTTCGTCGAAGCGGAAGCGGCGCTCGCCGGCATGTCCGTCGGGACTGTTCATACGCGACACTCTCGCCTCAAAGGTTCCTCGCCGGCGACAAGTGCCCAAGGGGCCCTTTCGGGCCGCTGTCCGGATAGCTGGCGAGGTCATCTTTTATGGCCTGCTCTGCCTGTTCGTCCGTTCGACTGCGCGCATGACGTTGGCCTTGAATAGATTCCCCACGCGGTCGTCGATCAGATCGATGTGCGGCCAGGCACGCAGGGCGCGCAGCAGACCGCTACCCAGTCCGCGATAAGGCAGAAGCTTGGCGGCAAACGAAGCAAGGATGGGATTGCGCATATTGGAGTTGCCGGCCTTGATGTTCTCGATGGTCAGGTTGTTGGGCAGGTGGCCGGGGCTGACGATCTCGACGCGATCCGCAAACACCAGCACGCGCACCGGGGCGCTGATGAAGTAGTCGCGGTGGATGAGGGCGTTGGCGACCAGCTCTTCCCAGACGATGCGCGGAATCTCGGGCTGGCCTTGGGAGTTGAAGCCCTGCTCGCCTTGCGTGGCACGGGTGTTGGCGACGATGAAGCCCAGCGTCTGCTGGAACACATCGGCCAGCTTGCCGGTAAGGTCGCGACTGTCGATGTAGCGTTCGTCCTCGATCCGGGTGCCGACAAAGGCGACGGCCTTGACGATGAAGGCAGGCAGGGCGTACTGCGGCGCCTTGGCGAACAGCAGGCTGCCCGCCAGATTGAGCTGCCCCTGGTTCATCAGGTTCATGTTGCTCAGCAACTGCGGCAGTGGCAGATTTTGCTGGGCGAGCGGCTCGCCGAATTGCTGTTCGAAGAAGGCTTCGAAATAGGGCATGTCCAGATCACCCACGCCCAAGCCCGCCACCGGCGTTTTGTCGGCATGCACCAAACCCGCCTGCTGGAACAGGCGCTGGATTTCTTCACGTGAGGTGGCGCGGCGCTTGTCCGAGCCGTTTTTCACCCAGATGACGCCGTTCTTGTCCATGTAGGGCCTGCTGACGCCTTCCGGAATGGAGACCACCATCACAGTGCCATTCGGGTGCGGCACGTTCTCCGTGAGTGGATTCACAGCGGGGCGCACGTTGTGAGATGCACTGTTGGAAATGAGCTGGTTCAAGCGGTCGATATCTGCGCCGGACAGGCCAAGCACCGAGCCATCGTTCTGCACGCCAATGAAAATCTTCCCGCCAGCGGTGTTGCTGAAGGCGACGATCTCGGCCGCCAACGCATCCGCATTGGTCAAGTTCGCCTTGAACTGATGGCGGCTGTCCTCGCCCCGGCTGAGCAGGTCGATCAGCTCTGTGGTTTCCATAGGTTGTAAACCTCTTTGCGTCGGTTGAACGCCTCCTGGCCTCCTTCCATGATATCGATGATGGCGTCCTGCACCGGGCGGGCGTCGATGCTGCCGCTTTGCACGGCGACCTTCTCGTCCTGGTACTGGCAGGCGTGCACCTGCTCCGCATCACCCAGCACCGGGAAATTGGCGTTGTGGGTGGCGAAGATGAATTGGGCGTGCGGTTTCATCTCGCGCAGCAGCTTGATCACATCGTCGTAGATGGTCTGGTTGTCCAGATCGTCTTCCGGCTGGTCGATGATGATCACGTCGTTCTGGCGTTGGCTGAGCACGTACAGCAGCAGCGCCGAAGCCCGCTGCCCGAGCGAGTGATGTTTCAGCTCCTTGCCGCGATAGCGGATGACGAAACGGTTGGGCACCTGCCAGGTGACGAGCTCGACCAGATTCTGCATGAAGGTCTTCTCGAAGACCTCGGGGGTACTGCCGGCCTTGGCCAACGCCCCCGGCAGGGCGCGCAACAGCCCGCCGAAGTCGGCGTAATCCTCCATGACCGCGCGCAGGGTGGTCTCGCGGATGTTGCTGCCCTTGAAGAGCTGCTGCATGAGGCCGATGGCCGCCTCCTTGTCGCCCTTGAAGTCAGCTTCGATCTGCAGGGCGGTGTGGCCGGCGTTCACGCGATGCAACTCGGCCTTGATGGTGTTGAATTCGCGCAGCCAAAGCGCGTTGAGTTTGTCGATCTCGGCAAGCAGGGCATCGTGGATGCCGGTTTGCTGTGACTCCTGCTTGGCCAGCGCCGCCAGCATCTGCTCTGCCTTGGTTTTACGCTGTTGCTGGGCCAGGAAGTCGTCTGGCTGGATGGCGGTCATGCCGGTTTGCCTGAGTTCCTGAGCCAGTTGCCGCTCGACTTGGGCGAACTCCTCCTGAAGGCTGGTGCGCGCACCTTCAAACTCTCCCTGTTTGGTGTGGAGACGGTCCGTAATGGCGCGAGCATCCTGCTCGATGCGCTTGAGTTGCTCTACCTTGGCGACGAGATCGAAAAACTCGGCGTAGTAGGCCGTGAAGAAGTCCGGGTTCTGCTTGGATACGTAGCTCGTGGCGTTACGCAGTTCGTCCTCGTGCTCAGCGATCAATTGCCCCAGGGCGGAGATGAAGCTGTCTGCCCGCTCCTTCATGCGTGCGAGCGCAGCGGCATCCTGCTGAAAGCCAAGGCGCTTCTGGAGCTTGTCGGCGACACCGTACTCCTCGAACTTCTTCAACCGGAAGTTGGCATCGGTGAGTTGGGCCGCGTAGTCGCGCTCGAGTTCGCCGGTATTGGCGAGTTTGAGCCAGCGCTGAGCGGCTTCGCGCACGTGCTGGCGCTGGACTTCGATTTCGTCGCGCAGAACGCGGAGCTTCTCGCCCACCAGCTTTTCCACCAGGTCCGTCTCGAAGCCTTCGCCGGTGCTGGAGAGGTCTTTCTGTCCGAAGTAGATCGGGCGGCGCACCAGGGTTTCCCGGATCGACAGGCCGGGCTGCAACTTGCCGCCCAAGTAGACGTTCGGCGCTTCTCTATAGATGCGAGAGATGGTGAACTCCTGCCCGTACAGATCGCAGGCCGTCAGCGTCACCTTGCCACCGCTGCCGAGGGTATGGCGGATCAACTCATCCTTGTACTTGGTGTCCTGTGCCTTCTCGCCCCTGGGAATGTCCAGGGCGTAGCGCACTGCCTCCAGGATCGACGACTTGCCGCTGCCACGGATGCCAATCAGCGTGTTGAGTTCGGGAGAGAAATGCAGCGTCTGCCCGTCGAGGATGCCGCCGTCGAAGTGGATGCTGCGAATGTGCGATGCCTGATGCTTGGGCGGTTCTACGGCGACCCGCGCAGCGGGATCGCTCAAGGCGAACTTGACCGCTTGGAAGGACAACTCGCCCAGCTTCAGGTAGCTGGTCCTGCCTCGACCGATTTCATCGATGCACTTGGGGTCGCTGCCTTCTAGTTCGGCGGGGTACCAGTCATTGAGATGCTGCTTAACTTTAGTCCGGCAGGGTTTGTCCCTCTCTTGCAGCTTGTTATAGGTGCGAACTTTCTGGAAGCCAAGAGTACGGCGCCGGAAAAACTCGTTTTGGCCTAGCTCGGCAAGCCGCCCGCCGCCCAGCTCGGACCAAAGTCCGCTGGGAGCTTCGACATGGGCAAAAACGAGGAAAAAGTCGCGGTGGTAAATTTCCAGCTTCTCGATGGTTCCCAGAAGCGAAAGCGATGAGCGCCCGTTCTCCTGCTCGTAGTGCGCGGGAATCTTCCCCGCAAAAGCAACGCTTAAAAATGGATTGATATGGTCATGCCCCTCCGCCAACCAGTCATCGGAAAACACGACTAGCGTGTGGATGCCATTCTCACCGTCATCGACCGACAGTTCGACACCCGGCAGCAGCGCAATGCCTTTCTTTCGGGCTGTCTTGCGCAGCGCCTTGAACTCATCGAGTTCGAACTTGTTGTGGTTGGCGATCACGCCCAGCCGGATACCTGCCCTCTCCAGCGCCTCCAGATAGTTGCTGTTGTAGAATTCGTCGTCGCCGGCGTACTTGAACTCGCGATCGGCGCGGGTGTGCAAATGGAAGTCCGCACGGACCCATTGTGCGCCCTGTTCGAAAACGATAGGGATAGGCATCCGTCTCTCTCCTCAAGGGTTGCCTTGCTCTGGCTGGGGCGGCGATACGGGTAGCCGCCACTGGCCGGTGAGCAGCTTCTGCATCAGGCCGCGCTTTTGGGTCTTGAGCGCCGCGACGGACTGGCCAAGCAGGTCGATCTCCTCGCGCAGGGCGTTGAGGTAGCTGGCGATGGCGGTTTGGGTGGCGAGATCGGGCAGCACGACCGGGAAGGCTTCGATGTCCGATTTCTGGATGTTCGGCAGTCCAGAGCCGACGCGCAGGGCCATGACGCGAGCCTGCCTGCCCTTCAGGTAGTGAAACAGGTAATGAGCGTCCACACCCTTCGCCAGTTTCTTGAGGGCGTAGCAGTGACCGCCGCACCAGAAGGGCTCGCTGTTATAGGACACGAACCCACAGGAATTGCCCCCTTCGCTGATCGTGATCGTGTCCGCCTCGCAGTTCCATTCCGTCGTACGGCCGGAAGGCTTGATGCCGCCGTTGAGGGCATAGTAGGCACCATCCTCGACCATGGAGTCCTTGTTGAGCTGCTGGCCTTTCCAGATCGTGGCAATGTCCGACAGCGCCGCCGTGCGCCATGCGCTACCCCGATAGCGGGCAGAAACTTCCTCGGTGAAAGTGCCGATATGACCGTGTGGGTGCTGGCCCCGGCTGATCAGGCGCGACAGTTCGTGGCTGTAGTGCCGCTCCTTTGCCGCGATCAGTTGCTCGGTCTTCTGGATGGCACCGAACCAATCCAGAAGCAGTTCGGCGATCTTTTTCTGTCTTTCCAGCGAAGGGACAACTACAGGGATGGATTCAACCGTTGCTTGGTTGATCTTTTTCATGCTGCCACTTGTGCCGGTGGCATGCTGCCGAATGAACTTGATCGCCGCATCGCACTTGAGATAAGTCTCCAAGTAGAGCGGGTGCACTTTGCTGGAATCCGGACGAAACCTCATCATCAAGTCGGGGTATGAGCAGTTCTCGAGCCCCCCGCGAAAGACTCCGACGCGGCCAACCTTTTCGAAGGTGTTCGAACGACTGATTAGAAAATCGCCAGGTCGCAGCATAAATTTGTCGACGAGCGGGTCGTTTGCGGGTGCAGGTTTCGGTTCTGACAAGTCAAGGCCACGGCCATCAAGAGCTGACAGGCCGAGCACCCACTTCCCGGTTGGTAACTCCGGACAGACGGGTGAATATCCGTTGCGAGGTGTGTCCTCAAGAAGTGCGCCGAGCGGCACGATGTCGCACTTATTGCGCTTCATTTCTTCTTCCCCCGCCCTTTACCCTCCAGTTGCCGTTCGGCCTTCTCCAGCGCCGCCATATCCTCCGCATCCGCCGCCAGCCGTGCCGCCTCGCGCCGGGCGGCGTCGAAGCTCTCGTAGCGTTCTAGCGCCAGCTTCTCCGCGACGTCGGCGCGCAGCCGGCCGGCGTGCGTCAGCACCTCGCGTTCGTTGAATCGCAGGAAGGCGTCGAGCTTGTCCTCCCAGTCTCGCATGGTCATCGTCTTGCGGCGCCTGGCCTGATCCTCGGCGTAGTCGAGGTACATGACAACGATGCGGTCGAGTTCCTCGATCTCCTTTTGGTTCAGGTAGTTCTTGGCGATGGTGACATCCTGCTTGCGCACCCTGTCGCCCTTCCAGGTCATGACTCCCATGTTCGGCAACCGGGGGTTGGCGCGTTCGGCGATAAGCTCGGGCGCGGTGTGGCCGGTGACGGCCCAGAGCATCTTGTTCTGCACCTTCTTGAAGAAGAGCTGGGCGGCCTCGGACCGGCTGTCGTAGTCCACGGCGGTGGCGTAGATGTCGCGGATCTTCTGGTAGAAACGCTTCTCCGACGCGCGGATGTCGCGGATGCGCGCCAGCAGCTCGTCGAAGTAGTCCCAGCCGCCGGGCTCCTTGAGGCGGGCGTCGTCCAGCACGAAACCCTTGACCAGGTATTCCCGCAGGTGGGTGGTGGCCCACTGCCGGAACTGGGTACCGCGCGGGGAGCGCACCCGGTAGCCGACGGCCAGGATCATGTCCAGGCTGTAAGTCTTTGTTTTGTATTTCTTCCCGTCACTGGCAGTTGTCAAGTATTCCTTGACGACTGCCAGTGATAGTTCGCCCTCGGCCAGGATGTTCTTGATATGCAGGCTGATGTTCTGTTTGGAGGTGTCGAACAGGGTGGCCATTTCGAGCTGGGTGAGCCACACCGTGCCCCCCTCGGCGCGCAGCTGGATGGCGGCGCTGCCGTCATCCAAGGTGTAGAGGATCAGTTCGCCGCCGCTCATACGCCCAACTCCTTCAGGTATTGCTTCATCCGCGCCCGTACCTCGGCCAGCTCGCCTTCCAGGCGCTGGATCTCCCGCTCGACGGCGGCGACGTCGATCTCTTCCTCTTCCTCGAAGGTATCCACGTAGCGCGGGATGCTGAGGTTGAAGTCGTTGTCGGCGATCTCCTGGAGGCTGGCGACCTGGGCATATTTGTCGACCGGCTGGCGGGCGCGGAAGGTTTCCAGGATGCGGGCCATGTGATGGTCGAGCAGGGCGTTCTGGTTCTTGCCGGACTGGTAGTCGCGGCTGGCGTCGATGAAGAGGACGTCCCGGCAGACGTCACGGGCGCCGCCCTTCTCGCGGGCGCGATCGAAGACCAGGATGGCGACCGGGATCGAGGTGGTAGGGAAGAGGTTGCCCGGCAGGCCGATGACGGCATCGAGCAGGTTCTCCTCGATCAGGGCGCGGCGGATGCGGCCCTCGGCGCCGCCTCGGAACAGCACGCCGTGGGGCACGACCACGGCGACGCGGCCCGCCTGCGGCAGCGCGGTCTCGATCATGTGGGTGATGAAGGCGTAGTCGCCCTTGGACTTGGGCGGCAGGCCGCGCCAGAAGCGGTTGTAGCGGTCGGCCTGGGCCTCGGCGGCGCCCCATTTGTCGAGGCTGAAGGGCGGGTTGGCGACGACCACGTCGAAGCGCATCAGGCGGTCGGTCTCGACGAGCGCCGGACTGTTGAGGGTATCGCCCCATTCGATGCGGGCGCCGTCCTGGCCGTGCAGGAACATGTTCATGCGCGCGAGCGCCCAGGTGCTGCCGTTGACCTCCTGGCCGAACAGGGCGAAGTCCTTGTTCGGATTGCCGGGGCTGCCTTGTGCCTCGACCAGTGCGGCGGCCTCGATCAGCAGGCCGCCGGAGCCACAGGTGGGGTCGCAGATGCGGTCGCCGGGCCTGGGCGCGGCGAGTTGCGCCAATAGCTTGGACACCTGCTTGGGCGTGTAGAACTCGCCGGCCTTCTTGCCGGCGTCCGAGGCGAAGCGTTCGATCAGGTAGATATAGGTGTTGCCGATCAGGTCCTCTTCGATGCGCGACGGACGCAGGTCGAGCTTGGCGAAGTCGCCCAGCAGGTTTTCCAGGCGACGGTTGCGGTCGCGGGTCTTGCCGAGGTTGGCCTCGGAGTTGAAGTCGATGTTGCGGAACACGCCTTCGAGCTTGGCCTTGTTGGCCTCTTCGATGTGGTCGAGGACGATGTTGATCAGTTCACCGAGGTTGGCCGCCTTGCGCCGCTCGTGCAGCGCGTGGAAGTCGGCCAGGAAGCGGTCCGTGACCTCACCGGTCTTCTCGTCCCTGAACTCGACGTAGGGCAGGATGAAGCGCTCGCGCGCCAGCCGACGGCGGATGCGCTCCTCGTTGTCGCCGTACTCCTTCTTGTACTCGGCGTAGTGGTCGGCCCACAGGTCGCTGATGTACTTGAGGAACAGCATCACCAGGATGTAGTCCTTGTACTGCGCCGGATCGATGACGCCACGGAAGGTGTCGCAGGCGGCCCAGGCGGTGTTGTTGACGTCCTGCTGGGTGAGTTGGTCGGTCATCGGGCGGCCTTTTCTAGGGATAGGTGGACTGGGGATGGATGGGCAAGCTGCATCAGACGGTGGGAGGTCAGGCGCTGGCGCAGGCTGGCGATCCGGGCCACCAGCGCCTGTTCCTGTTCGGCCAGGGCGGCGATCTGCACGATGCGCTGCTGCATGGCCGGTGGCGGCAGCGGAACCTCCAGCGCCCTCAGTGCCTCGGCGCTGATCATCCGCACCGAGGTGCCTTCGGCCAGCGCCGCCAGTCGCGCCTGGGTGACTGGCGCGTTGATGTACCAGCACAGGTACGCGGGCAGCACGGAGTGGGGCCGTATCAGCAGCATCGGCGCCGCGAGCACGGCCGCCTCGATGCCTTCTTGCACATGTGCCGCGCCATTGCGGCCACCACGCGAGCGGAACAACAGATCCCCTGGGCGTAGCAGGTGATGCGACTTGCCCTTGGGCAGGGCCACCCGGATCGCCTCCTCTGCGTGCAGCCGGTTCGCGTCGTCGATGTCTCGCATCTGGATCACCGCGACATCCCCTTGCGGATCGTGCTCGACACGCGACCGGAAGGGATAGCCCATCTGCACTTCAGCCAGCTCGCCGAGATTCATGGTACGAAAATGCCTTTACGACAAAAGCCATGACGGCGACCTTACGCGCCCGGATTGCATCCGTCAATCGATATATTTTGTAGTAAAAGCGTTTTTATAGATTGCTCTCGTGGCGAGTAGAGGCGGTGTCATCGGCATCCCCTCGAGGCCGACGCAGCGCGGTGTGGCAGGGGAAGGCCAGGCCGCGCGCTTGCGGCAGATTCCGACCGGCGGTGGTCTTGCTCAGCGCCTCCGAGGGCTCGCCGGCGACGGGGTCCTGCTCGTCGCGGAACGCCCGCTCCGGAATGTCGGCCAGCACCTCGGCGATGGCGTGCATCGTCGGGCGCAGATCGCCGACGACCTCACTCAGCCGGCGCAGCCCGTCGCGGGCGGCGCCGATATCGGCCTGGACGTCGATGCTAGGCATCAGTCGGCCCCATCGCTATATTGATGCGCGCGCCGTGGCGACCGCTGGAAATCAGACGGCGAGCCAGCGACCGAGCCCCAAGTCGGGGAAGTGATGGCGGACAGCCGGCCGCCCGTCACGGCGCACCCCGATCAAACGGCCGAAATCGGCCGCGATTCGCCAGGCGCTCGGGCGTGATCTTGTAGGCATTGACCAGCGCATTGAACCGCCCGCGCTTCTTCGCCGCGCGCCCCGGCGCCACGGGGACGAAGATCACCCGCCCGTCCTCGGCCGCGCGCGTATAGACCAGCGTGCTGTGATCACGGTCCCAATAGACCGCGTCCGGTCGGGCGACAACCTCCGGCAGGCCCAGCACCCGCACGGGTTCGGCGCCGTGGACGCGGGCGAAGGCGGCGACGTCCTCAGCTACGAAGTCGATCGCCTGTACGTCCAGCCCCGGGCGGCGCTGCTCGCGGGGCATGCCGAGCACCTCGTCGACCCACGCGGCGAATCAGACTGGCCAAGCAGGCACGGCGGCTCTCGGTCAGCCGTCGGCGGCCCGGCTCAGCGCTGGCAGCGGGGGCAGTAGACGCTCGTGCGCTGGCCGATCCGCTCCTCGCGCAGCGTTGTCCCGCAGCCCGGACAGGGCTCGCCGCCGCGGCCATAGACGTGCAGCGACACCCGGAAGTAGCCGGGCCGGCCGTCCTCCTGGACGAAGTCGCGCAGGCTGGTGCCGCCCTGGGCGATCGCGTCGGTCAGGACCGCGCGGATCGCCTCGGCCAACCGCTCGTAGCGCGCCAGTCCGATCCGCCCGCTGGCGCGCCCTGGGTGGATCCCGGCCAGGTGGAGGGACTCGTTCGCGTAGATGTTGCCGACCCCGACGACATGGTGGGCGTCCATGATGAAGGGCTTGACGGCGAGGCGCCGGCCCTGGGCCAGCCGATGCAGATGGGCCCCGTCGAAGCCGGGGTCGAGCGGCTCGGGCCCCAGGTCGCGGAGCAGCGGATGGGTCTCGGGCGGCTCGGCGGTCCACAAGAGCGCGCCGAAGCGACGCGGATCGCGCAGCCGCACCGCCAGCCCGCCCTCGAGACACAGGTCCAGGTGGTCGTGCGGGCCGGGCGGCGCGTCGGCCGGGACGATCCGCAAGCTGCCCGACATCCCCAGGTGCAGCAGCAGGGCGCCCCGCTCCAACTCGAAGATCAGGTACTTGGCGCGCCGGCGCAGCTGCCGGATGCGCTGCCCGGCAACGCTCGCGTCGGTCGCGACCGGGATCGGGTAGCGCAGACGCCGCTCGCGCACGACCAACTGCGCGATCCGCGCCCCATCGACATAGGGGCACAGGCCGCGCCGGGTCGTCTCGACCTCGGGCAGCTCAGGCATACGGCCCCGCGCCAGCCCGCGCGCCGTCGCTCAGTAGACCCAGGGGACGAACTTGCGGACCCGACGCGCGTAGTCGGCGTACTCGGGGTGACGCTCGGTCAGCCAGCGCTCCTCGCGACCCGCCTTGTAGTCGAAGAAGACGAAGCCGACGATCAGGATCGCCAGGTGCGGGAGGCTCGCCGTGAAGGCGACCCAGCCGAGGGCGGCGAAGAGCTGGCTGCTGTAGAGGGGGTGGCGCACGAGGGCATAGACGCCGTGCTGGACGAGCCGGTTGTGATTGACCGGATAGGGCAGCGGCGTCAGGTACTCGCGGATGTGCAACGACCCCAGGGCACCGAAGGCCAGGGCGACGAGCCAGGTCGGCACCAGGACCGCCCAGCGCAGGGGCGCCCAAGCGGCGAGCTGCTCGGGCGTGGTCAGCGGGCTCCAGGTCGGCGTCAGGATGAAGCCGAACATCAGCGCGAACTGGATGACGACCAGGACCTCGCCGCGGCGGCCGTACCAGGGTTTGGGTCTGCGGGTAGCGGATGGACTCATAGACGCTGTCCTGCTGGGGATCCTTCTCGAGGACCGGATGGCGGGTCGAGTGTCAGGCCTGGGCGGCGCGCTTGGCCCGCCGGCGTAGCCAGACCTCGAGCCCCTGGGAGTTGAGCTGCCGATCGACGCTGAACAGCCGCTCGAGCTCGGCCTCGTCGAGGGCGGTGCCGTGGGCCTGCGCGCGCTCGATCAGGTAGGCGCCGACGGCGCGGGCGAGGCGCGCCTCCCGCTCGGCATCGGCCCGCCCCTCTTCGGCCAGGGCCAGGGCGGCCATGTCGCGGACGCTCTGGCGCAGCCCGTCGACGAGCTCGGCCGGGCGGTCGACGCGACCGTAGTGGGTCAGGTACATCGCCTGCGGGTCGAAGGACATGAGCCGGTCCAGGCTCGCGAGCCAGAGGTCCGGGTCGAAGGCGACCGGGGTCGTCGGCGCGTACAGGAACGGCCCGCGGTCGGTGTCGAGCTCGCGGTAAGAGATGCCGAAGGTGTCGCCGGTGAAGAAGCCGCGGGTCTTCTCATCGAAGATGCAGCCATGGTGGTTCGCATGGCCCGGGGTGTCGATGAAGACCAGCTTGCGCCCGGCGAGGTCGAGCGTCAGCCCGTCCTCGGCGAGCGTCGTGCGCTCGGCCAGGACCGGCACCAGGCGCTCGAAGTCGCGGGCGAAGCCCTCCTCGCCATAGACCTCGATCGCCCCGGCCGTCAGCTTGCTCGGGTCGATGAGGTGCGGGGCGCCCTTCGGGTGGACGATCAGGCGCGCCCGCGGGCAGGCGGCCATCAGCGACCCGCTGCCGCCGGCGTGGTCGAGATGCACGTGGGTCGGGATCACATAGTCGACGTGCGCCGGGGTCAGGCCCAGCTCGGCGATGACGGCCAGCAGGGTCGGGACCGAGCGGGCCGTGCCCGTGTCGACGAAGGCCAGGCGGTCGGCCTCGCGCACCAGATAGCAGGCGGCCAGGCCGTGGCGATAGAGGCCGGTGTCGATGCAATAGATCCCGTCGGCGATCTCTTGATAGGGCAGGGACATCTTGGTCATCTCCAGGGTCTTCGCCCGGCTCGCCGCGCCGCATGGCGCTCGATCCGGCTCGAACAAGGGTCGAAGTGGGCTCAATCGGGGTCGAATCGGTAGTCGAGCAGCGCGACGTCGCGGGCGAAGTGCCGGGCGACCAGCTCGGCCGTCTCCTCGTCGTAGTAGGCGCGGTAGTCGCGCCGGCGATCGGTCGCCTGACGGCGGTGCGGCAGCGGTGGCGGGGCGATCCCGATGTGGCCGCAGGCCGTCGCGAAGTCCTCGACGAGGCGCTCGTAGCGGCCGATGAAGTCGACGACGACGCGCCCATGCAGGTCGATCAGATAGTCCGATTGCAGCTCGATCGAGGTATCCAGGTGATACTGATATGGGCGCTGCGGGTCGAGCTTCCAGCGCAGGAAATCGGCGAACTCCGTGTGTCCGCCGAGGAACTGGGGGCGCTCACGACGGATGTGGTGGAACGAACTGACCTGCAGATCCCACGGGTTGCGCACGAACGCGAACTTGAACAGCGACGCGAAGACCTCGTGGGGCAGGAGCTCCTTCGCCGCGATCACCTTCGCGTGGCGCGGCAGCTTGACCGCCAGGCGATGGCCGCTCAGGTGGCTGAAGCGGTTGCACAGATAGATCGGCAGCGCCCAGGGGTCGCGCCAGCGCTGGCGCTGCAACGCGGCGCGCACGCTCGTGCCGCCGGTCTTGGCGATGTGGACGAAAAGGAATTTATACTTGGGCGAGAGCAGCATGGGGTGCCATTCTATCAGCATCGCCGGGCCGCGACGGCCGCGGCGGGATCGTTGCGGGCCGAGCCCACTCGGACCGGGCCCATTTCGGGGACGCTTGCGAGGGAAGCGATGAACAGGATCACAGCGTTTGCGGGCGCCGCCGCGCTCCTGGCCGGCGGCTGCACGACGGTCGAGCCGATGGATTACGCGAGGACGCTCTGCGAGACGGTGCCGCGCGCGGAGTTCAGCACCTGTGCGAGCCGCGTGCTCGACCACTACCGCGCCTCGGCCCGGATGACGGACACGCCGTTCGGCTACAGCACCTCCGGCCCGTTCGCGATGGTCATCGCCGACCAGCTCTACCTCGGGCGCTATCGCTCCGACCCGTTCGCGGCGGCCTTCGAGGCGGCCCACGACGGCGAGGTCTGCCGCGGCCACTACGACGCCGGCGCCGGCTCGTTCGACGCGATCCTCGCCGTGCGCTGCGACGACGGGCGCACCGGCACCGCCGACCTCGTCCTCGACCAGGGCGGGCGCAACGGCATCGGCACCGTCCAATTCGACGATGGCACCAGGGGACGGATCGTCTTCGGCCATGGGGCCGCCGGCGCGGCGCCGTCGGGGGCCTGATCCGTCATCGCTTCACGGCGCCGCGGGCGTCACGGGGCGGCCGGCGCGGCGCCCCTCGCAGAGGAGATCGACATGTCGAACCTTCCCGTCGCCGTCGTCACCGGGGCCTACCGCGGGATCGGCCTCGCGACCTGCCGGGCGCTGGCCGAGCGCGGCTACGCCGTCGTCCTCACCGCGCGGCGCGAGGCGCCCGGTCGCGAGGCGGCCGAGGCCCTGCGGCGCGCCGGCCACGCGGCAATCCACTTCCAGCCGCTCGATGTCACCGACGGGGCCTCGATCGAGCGCCTGGCGCGCTTCATCGAGGAGACCTTCGGGCGGCTCGACTGCCTGGTCAACAACGCCGGCATCTTCCCCGACCCGGACCCGGCGTCCGAGGCGGCCAGCATCTTCGCGGCCGATGCCGAGGCGCTGCGGACCGGCTTCGAGACCAATACGATCGCACCGCTGCGCCTCTGCCAGGCGCTGATCCCGCTGATGCGGGGCGAGGGGCGGGTCGTCAACGTCAGCTCCGGGATGGGCCAGCTCCAGGAGATGAACGGCCGCTGCCCGGGCTATCGGCTGTCGAAGACCGCCCTCAACGCCGTCACGCGCATCTTCGCCGACGAGCTGCGCGGCACCGGGGTCAAGGTCAACTCGGTCTGTCCGGGCTGGGTGCGCACCGAGATGGGCGGCGCCGAGGCGCCCCGCTCGCCGGAGGAGGGCGCCCGCGGCATCGTCTGGGCCGCGACACTACCGGCCGACGGACCGAGCGGCGGCTTCTTCCGCGACGGCGAGCCGATCTCCTGGTAGCGACTGGTGGCGACGCGCACCGCCTCGTGACATCGGACTACATCCACGGCTACTCGCGCCGCGAGCAGCAGCGGCTCGTCGCCCAGGCGCGGGTGCTGGCGCCGCACGTCTTCGCCGGGCTCGACCTGGGCACGGGCGGGCGGCTGCTCGAGATCGGCTGCGGGGTCGGCGCCGAGCTCGACCTGATCCACCGCCAATGGCCGGGCCTGACCCTGACCGGCATCGACCGCAGCGCCCACCACCTGGCCGCCGCGCACGATCGGCTGGCGTCCGCGATCGCCGAGGACCGGGTGCGGCTCGTGCATGGCAAGGCCGAGCGGCTGCCGTTCGCCACCGGCTGCTTCGATCGGGTCATGACCGTCTGGCTGCTCGAACACGTCGCCGACCCGACCCGAGTCCTCGCCGAGGCCCTGCGGGTGCTCGCCCCCGACGGCGAACTGATCTGCACCGAGGTCGACAACCGCTGCTTCGGCTTCACCCCGGCACGACCGGCGATCGCCGCCTGGTGGCGGTACCTCAACGCCTGCCAGGCAGACGCCGGCGGCCACCCCTTCATCGGCGGGCACCTGTACCGGATCGCCAAGGACCTGGGGGCGCGCCGGATCGCCACCGAGACGATCGCCGTCATCGCCAGCCAACTCGACCCGGCGCGGCGGGCGCTCCAACTCGACTACCTCGAAGACCTGCTCCTCTCGGCGGCGCCGAGCCTGGCGGCGGCCCAACTGGTCGGGGGGGGCGACATCGCCGCGCTGAAGGCCGACTTCGCCGCGGCCCGCGCCGACGAGACGATCGAGTTCCGCTACTTCGCGGTGCGCCTGCGCTGCCAGACGCCGCGGTGACCGATCCGGCGGCGACGCCCGCTACGAATGATCGAAGCTCAAGGCGTCCAGGAACCGGCTGCGATAGGCGGCGGAGGCAAAGGCCTGCGCGACGTCGCGCAGCACCTGGACCCGGATCTCGCGGGTGCCCCAGACGCCCTCCTTGCGCAGCGTGAAGATCTCGGCGGCCCCACCGCAGACCAGCTCGCGGCCGCTCAGCCGATAGCCGGCCCCTTGGAGGGCGCCAAGCGTGCTCGTCAGTTCGGCGACAGGCCGGGGATTGGCGGCCGGCAGCTCGCCATGGACGGCCCGGGCGTCCAGATAGGCGGAGAAGACGGGTGCGCTGAAGGCGATCAGCAGGATCGCGGACAAGGACAGTCGATGACGCATCGGTGGACCCCCATATCAGGTCATGTCGGCAGGCGACGGAGGCGCGCAGGACGGTCTCCCGGCCCCCGGCTCGTCGGGCGATGGCATCGTGCTGACGACCTCGACGACGCGTGGCTGGCACGCACCGCCGAGGCGATTGGCTGGATCGGCCCCTGTCGGGATTATATGCAAATACGACTTGTTCGCGCTAAGCTATGCGAGGGGCGGTCGGGTCGCGGCGTGTAGAATTGGCCGAGCCGGCCCAGGCGGTCGTCGGGGCGCCGCCTTGAACGGGCCGCGAGCGGCGAAACAGGCCCCTGCCGGAGCCGAACCGGCAGCGGCGCCCGGGCCGTTCCCGGGATGCGGGCCGCCTCGCCCCGAGGCCCCGAGGGGGCCACCGGCGAGCTTCGACAGCGCAAGGGCGACATCATGCGATCCATCTCTGTCTCTTCTGTGTTGGCCGTGCTGCTGGCGCTCACCGGCTGCGCGACCGGGGTGCCGGAGGCGATCCGCCAGGCCCCACCCACCCAGGTCGCCGTCGCCGATGTCCAGCGCGAGGCACCCCGGTTCATTGGCCAGACGGTGCGTTGGGGCGGGAGCATCCTCGCCGTGCACAACCGCGCGCAGGTCACCGAGATCGAGCTGCTCGCCCGCCCGCTCGGCGTCGCCGGCGAACCCGACGCGCAGGCCACGGGTAGCGGGCGCTTCCTCGCCGAGATCCCGGGCTTCCTCGACCCGGCCGAATACCCGGAGGGCCGGCGGCTGACCGTGAGCGGCCGGCTCGTCCGGACCGAGACCCGCCCGGTCGGCGACTACCCCTACGCCTATCCGGTCGTCGCGACCGAGAGCTGGCACCTCTGGCCCGAACCGCCGGAGGCGCGCGACATCCCCTACTACGGCTATCCCTGGTACGACCGCTGGTACCCCTACCGACCCTGGCATTATCCCTACCCCTGGTGAACCTCGATGATCCGTGAACCGATCCCGCGCCCGATAAGGACCCCGGCGAGCTGGGCGGCCGCGACCGCGCTAGCGCTGGCGGCCCTGACGGGCCTGACCGGGTGCGCGACCACCGGCGACTGCCCGGAGGCGATCGGCAGCCGGGACCTCACGCCAGCGGCCATCGCCGCCACCGGGGCGAGCGCCCACACGGGGCGGCTCGTGCAGTGGGGGGGCGTGCTGATCGAGGCGCGCAACCGCCGCGAACGCACCGAACTGGAGGTGCTCGGCTATCCGCTCGATGGCTGCGGTCGACCGCGGGTGCAGGCCGAGTCGGTGGGGCGCTTCCTGATCGTCAGACCTGGCTACCTGGAGACCGCCGAGCTACGGCCCGGGCGCCTGGTCACGGCCAGCGGGTGCCTCCTCGGGAGCGAGGCCGCACGCGTCGGCGAGGTCCCCTACCCGCTCCCGATGCTGGAGAGCTTCAAGCCCCATCTCTGGCCGGCCGAGCCGACCGGCGGCCCGGCCATGCGGCCGTGGGTGACGATCGGCATCGGCGGCGGCAGCGGCGGGGTCGGCGGTGGCGTCGGCGTCGCCTTCTGAGTCACAATCGGCGGCATGAGCGAGATTGTTCTGATCAATGTCACGGGCCCCGATCGGCCCGGAATCACGGCGGGCCTGACCGGCGTCTTGGGGCGCTACGGCATCCCGATCCTCGATATCGGCCAGTCCGTGATCCACGACACGCTGGCCCTCGGACTGCTGGTCGAACTGCCCGACGACTCGGCCTCGTGCGCCCTGTTCAAGGACCTGCTCTTCACCGGGCACGGCCTGGGGCTGACGCTGCGCTTCTCGCCGATCCCGGCCCCCGACTACGAGGCCTGGGTGCAGGAGCAGGGCCAGCCCCGGCATATCCTGACCCTGCTCGGCTGGGAGATCAGCGCCCGGCACCTGGCGGCGGTCGCCGGAGTCGTCGCCGAGTACGGCCTCAACATCGACCAGATCACGCGCCTCACAGGGCGCATCTCGCGCGTGGCGCAAGCGCCGCGCCGGCCGGCCTCGGTGCAGCTCTCGCTACGCGGCCGCGTCGCCGACCTCGCGGCCCTGCACGGCGCCTTTCTGCGCCTCGGGCAGGCCCACGGCGTCGACATCGCGATCCAGGAGGACGACATCTTCCGGCGCAACCGCCGACTCGTCTGTTTCGACATGGACTCGACACTGATCCAGGCCGAGGTCATCGACGAGTTGGCCGCCGCGGCCGGGGTCGGCGAGCAGGTGGCCGCGATCACGGCCGCGGCGATGCGCGGCGAGCTCGACTTCGAGGCGAGCTTCCGCGAGCGTCTGGCCCTGCTGCGTGGACTCGACGAGCGGGTCCTAGCCGACATCGCCGCGCGGCTGCCGATCACGCCCGGGGCCGACCGGCTGATCGCAGCCCTCAAGCAGCTCGGCTACCGGGTCGCGATCCTCTCGGGGGGCTTCCGCTACTTCGCCGAGCACCTCCAGCGCCGCTTCGGCATCGACTATGTCCATGCCAACGAGCTGGAGATCCGCGCCGGGCGACTGACCGGCGAGGTCGCGGGCGAGATCGTCGACGGCCGGCGCAAGGCGGAGCTGCTGCGCGAGATCGCCGCGCGCGAGGGGATCCGCCTCGAGCAGGTGATCGCCGTCGGCGACGGCGCCAACGACCTGCCGATGCTCGCGATCGCCGGCCTCGGGATCGCCTTCCATGCGAAGCCCGTGGTCCAGGAGCAGGCGCGACACTCGATCGCGAACGTCGGCCTCGACGGCATCCTCTACCTGCTCGGCATGCGGGATCGGGACATGGCGGACCTGGCCGCGGCCCTCGACCGATCGACGACGAAGCGACCCCGACCCACCACGGAGGCGCCCGGCCGCGCGCCGTGAGGGGCGGGGCCGCGCGAACCGTGCGCCGGATTCCGAAATCCAGCAGCCGCCGGCCGACCTCGTGGCCGAGACCTTGCTTCGAGACGCTTGTCGAGCTAGGTTGGTCGATGTGCGTTCAGATGCTGAACGGACCGACCTCGACCGGCTGACAACGATTCGAGAATTAGCGGTACGGCTAGGCCACGATGCTGGGTTACGCTGCGCCCACTCGACGAAGGCAACGGTTAGCTCGGAACCCTGAACGCCCTTTTCCGCAGATGCAGAAGGGATTTCGCCGATGACCCCAGACCCCTCCCTCGGCCCGGAGCCCATCGAGCCGGCGGCGCGCTGGTATCTCGTCCAGACGCGCCCCCGCCAGGCCGATCGCGCCGAGGCGAATCTCGCCCTCCAGGGCTACAGCGTCTTCCACCCCCGGGTCGTCGTCGAGGGCATCCGCCGCGGCCGGCGCGTCCCGCGCGAGGAGTCGCTGTTCCCGAACTACCTCTTCATCCACCTGCGCCGCTGGGTCGACAACTGGTATCCGCTGCGCTCGACGCGCGGCGTCGCACGCCTGGTCTCGTTCGGCGACGAGCCGCTTCCGGTCGCCGACACCCTCATCGACGAGATCCACCGCCGCCTCGAGGGCCAGCCGATCAGGCCGACCTTCGAGCCCGGCGAGGCCATCGAGATCGTCGAGGGACCGCTGCGCGGCCTCGACGCCATCTTTCAGTGTCACAAGGGCGCCGACCGGGTCCTGCTCCTGATCGACATGCTCCACCGCCAGGTCACGCTGACCCTGCCGGTGGCGAACGTGCGCCGCGCCTGATCTCACCCCTGGGCTCCCCCCTGGGCTCACCCGGGCGGGTCCGCGTCGCGCACCAGCCGGATGTGGAAAAAGCCGTAGTCCTTCGGGCTGTACCCGGCCTTGCCGGCGTTGAAGTAGACGGCCCAGGCGAGGCGCTCGAAGTACTCGAAGGGTGTGGCCGACCAGTAGGCGTAGGCCGGCGTGGCCGGGAACTGCGTCAGATCGATGGCCGGCCCCGTACAGCCCGGCGCGACGAGCGTGAGCAGCTCCTCGCGCGCCGGCAAGCGCCAGTCGTCGTGACCGGCGAAGCGCGCCGCGGCCGCCCAGTCCAACGCCTGCGGCCAGTTGTAGACGGCCGCCGGCCCGGCGCAACCGCCGCTGTCGGCCGCCCAAGCCTGGCCCTCGCTGCAACGCTTCCATTGCAGGCCGCGCGCCTCGTCGACAAGGGTCCCGTCGCCGGGATCGAGGAGGCGCCCATCAGCGGGCGCGGCGCGCTCGCAGGGCCGTTCCGCGTGGGCCGCGGCGAGGCCCGCCAGCGACAATAGAAGGATCAGGACAGCACGCACGAGCGCAAGACCGAACCAGGACGACATCTCTCCCTCCTCTCGGCTTGGCGGGCCGCGACGGGCCGCGCGTGGCTCGGATATACGCCCGCGCGCGACGATTGCAACCCCGCTGCGACCCACGGTGCACCGGCCGACGGCGCGAGTTACCATGTCCGCCAATCCAAGCTCGAGGAGCGCGCCATGTCAGATCCGAATACCGCATGGGTCGCCATCATCATGGGTGTGCCGGGCTCCGGCAGGTCGACCGTCGGCCGGCTCCTGGCCGCGGAGCTCGGCTGGGCGTTCGTCGAGGGCGATGACTGCCAACCGCCCGAGAACCGCGCCAAGCTCGAGCGCGGCGAGTCCCTCGACGAGGAGGCGCGCCGCCCTTGGATCGAGGCGCTGCGCGCCCGCATCGCCGCCCATTTGAGCGCCGGCACACCGGCCGTCGTCGCCTGCGCGGCGCTCTCCCCGGTGCAGCGCGAACGGCTGCGCGTCGATCCGCAACGGGTACGCCTGATCCTGCTCCAGGAGGAGATGGCCATGATCGCCGGGCGACTGAGGACCCGCCGCGACCAGCCCGCGACCAGCGGGGCGCCGGACGGCGGGTTCGCGGCCCTGGCCCAGGACATGCCGGACGATGCTCTGGTCGTCGACGTCGGGGCGACGCCCGATGCGATCGTGCGCATCGTCCGCCGCTGGCTGTTCGCCGGCACCGCCGGGGAGGCCGGCGCCGACCGCCCCCCGGTCGGCAAGATCGCCGGCCCCGACACCGACATCCGCCTCGACGGCCTGATCTTCCCCGAGACGCCCCGCTGGCACGAGGGCCGGCTGTGGCTGACCGACCGCTACGCCCAACGCGTGTTGACGCTGTCGCCGCGCGACATCGTCGAGACGATCCTGGAGATGGACGACCGCCCCGGCGGACTCGGCTGGCTGCCGGACGGCACCCTGCTCGTGATCGCCATCGAGACGCGGCGCATCTACCGGCTCGTCGCCGGGCGGCTCGAGCTGCACGCGGACCTCAGCGACATGCTCGGCTGGCCGTGCAACGACATGCTGGTCGACCAGGCGGGGCGCGCCTATGTCGGCAACTATGGCTACGACGTCGAGGGCGGCGCGCCGCTGGTCTCGACCAAGCTGGTCCGCGTCGATCCCAACGGCCGCGCGATGACGGTCGGCGGCCCCGTAATCTTCCCCAACGGCACCGCGCTGACGGCCGACGGGCGCACGATGCTCGTCGCCGAGACCTTCGCGAACCGGCTGAGCGCCTTTCGGGTGACCGCCGAGGGCGGCCTGGAGGGACACCGCACCTGGGCCGAGGTCCAGCCGGCGACCCCGGACGGGATCTGCCTCGACAGCGAGGGAGCGGTCTGGGCAGCGAGCCCGCGCACGCACGAGGTCCTGCGGATCCTGGAGGGCGGCGAGATCGCGGCCCGCCTGCGCCCGCACGGGATCCCCTATGCCTGCGTCCTCGGCGGGACCGATCGGCGCACCCTCTTCATCTGCACCGCCGAGACCTCGGAGCCCGAGGCGGCGATGCGCTCGCCGAGCGGGCGCATCGAGACCATCCGGGTCGCGGTGCCCGGCGCCGGCCAACCCTGATCGCATCCAGGCTCCGAGCCTCGTAGGGTCCGCTGCGCGGACCCTACGGCTCATCGTCCTGGAATCTCCGCCCGGTCGTCTAGGCCGCGAGGCCCGTAGGTCGGGTTAGCCCCCCGCGGGGGCGTAACCCGACGGCCGACACCGTGGCGCCCGCCGAGGCCCCTGTCGGGTTACGGCGCGCGCAATCCTTTGTTTTTACGAGGACCGCCGTGCCAGCGCGCCTAACCCGACCTACGGGCCGTGCCATCGGCGCGGGCGACGCCGGCGGATCAGAACGGATCCGCCGTGCATTCCCGAGACCGCACGCTGCGGCCTGCAACCCTCGCGTGGTAGGAGCCCGCTTGCGGGCGATCCTCGCCGCCGCGCGCGGGCTGCTCGCCCGCAAGCGGGCCCCTACGGTGCTCGGATCCTTAGGGTGACATGAAAGAGCGGCCTCGGTAGTTCCGAAGCGAGACACTAGGCGGCGAGCGAATGCGGCGCGTGCGACAGACAGCCCTTCGGGCAGACACGCGAGCAGGCCTCGCAACCGATGCAGTCCATCGCATCCTTCAGCGTCATGACCATGCTGGTGTCGTCCGAAAAGCCGTCGTCGTCATCGTCGAAGTCGTCGAGATCCAGGTCCTCGCGATCGACCAACTCGAAGACCTCGCGCGGGCAGACCTTGTAGCAGCGACCGCAGCCGAGGCAGTGGCTGTGGTCCAAGGCGGTGACGAAGGACGGCGTCCATTCGGTGCCACCGCGGGTGATACCGGTGATCGGGCTCATGATCGTTTACCTCGCTATCGGCTGGGTGCGCCGCCGGCGGCGACGCGTGACTTGGGTCATCAGAGACCGGCCACCTGCGGATGGGCGCCGATGATCTCCAGGGCCACCGAGAGGAGCTTGTCGGCCTCGTCCTTCATCTTCGAGGCGCTCGCGAAGCCGAAGCGGTGCACGTCGCGCAGCGCGCGGTCCATGACCACCAGCTTGCCGACGATCATCAGGGCGCGACCGAAGCCCTCGTGGCTCAGGCTGATGACCGGCGTGGCCCGCAGGCCGCACTCCTGCTCGATCTGCGCCGCGATGGCGTTGTAGAAGGCGTGGACACGCGCGACGACGATCTCGTCCGGGTCCCCGACCAGCGGCAGCGCGCGCAGGCGCTCCTTGGTGAGGATGAAGGGATCGAGGATCTTGGCGGTCGGCCATTTGTCGTAGCTGCCGTAGGCGTCGATCGCGCGCATCTGGCGCACGAGTTCGATCGCGAAGCTGGACTGAAGGACCGGATCCCCGTCGGCGATGGCCAGTGGTTCGTCTTGCATCGGTGAAGCCCCTGCTCTGTCAGAATTCGAAAAGGCCCAGGCCCTGCCGGGTGCCGTCGATCGGGCCGGTCACGCGGCCCCGCCTGCGCGATCGGCCGTCGTGCGTCATTCCGACCAGCCGTCGGCCTCCATCGCGTCGAAGCGCGCGGCGGACTTCGGCTCGCGCTGCGCCAGGGCCCGCGCCAGCCAGGCGCTTGGCCCCGCGCGCAACTCGGTGCGCAGCTCCGTGAGGAGCTGCGGCACCGAGGTGCCGGCGGCGACCTTGATCGGCTGGATGCCGCGCCCGAGCAACTGGGCGATGGCCGAGGCCCCGACGGCCAGGCAGTAGACGGCGACGCAGCCCTCGAGGGCGGCGAGGCGGGCGGCGAGCTTGTCCTCGTTGCCGTCCATCGCCGGGGCCTCGAACTGGGCCACCTCCAGGAGCCCGCACCGCTCGGCGTCGAGGTGGTAGATCGCGAAGGCGGTCGCGGCGCCGAAGTGCTGGTCGACCCGCTTCATGTCGCTGCTGGCGAAGGCGACCCGCACGCGCTGGCGATGCGCCTCGGCCGCCCCGCCACCGCTCAAGACCTTGAGCCTGCGCTCCAATGCCATCTCATGCTCCGGTGTCTGGACTCACGTCTGGGTTCTCGTCTGGGCTCAGGCGACCGCCGCCCGCTCTTCGGCCGGCCACTGCTTGAGGCGTGAGCGGTATGGATGGAGCTCGCCGCGCCCCTGGGCCAGGATCAGGTTGGCGAGGTCGAACAGGGTCTGGCGGGTCCCCCGGTAGCCGACCCAGGTGCGCTGGTAGCCGCCGATCTGGTCGTATTGCGGGAAGCCCGCCCGCAGCAGCGGCACGCCGAGGCGCGCGGCGCTGTCGGCGCCGTGGGAGTTGCAGATCAGGAGCTCGGCGCCCCGCTCGGTCGCAATCCGCTCCAGGTCCTCCAGGTCGCCGATCTTGACCCGGTCGCAGACCACCTGCTGGAGCGTCGCGGCGTTGATCGGCGCGACCGCGGCGACCGTCTCGGCGCCCAGGCCGGCGAGCAGTTGGCTGAAGGCGACCAGGAGGTCCGGGTCGGCGGCGATCGCCACACGGGCCATGCCGATCATGAAGTGGGTGTCGAGCATCGCGTCCTGGAGCTGGGCGCGCTGGCGCTCGAGGCGCTCGGGCACCGGCCGCTCGGCGATCTCGGCCAGCGTCGCGACGAAGGCATCGACCGCGTCGAGGCCCATCAGGTGGGCGAAGCGATGGTCCGGCACGCCGGTGCGCTCGACGAGGGCGTCGGCCGCCGCCGCCATCGACCCGCCGATGACGAGCGTGGCACAGGCATCGCCGAGGGACGCGAGCTCCGCGACCGGCGTCCCGCCGACGGTCAGCGGGCTGTAGTCGGTTTCGACCAGGTGGCCGTCGAGCGAATCGGAGAGGTCCGGCACCACCTGCGGGCGCAGGCCGAAGGCCTCGATCATCTCCTTGACGGCCTCCAGGTCGCCGGGCGTCAGGTGCGAGCCGGCCAGGACGTTAACCTGGCGGCGGCGCCGCCCGGGGCGCGTGCCGGCGATTGCCGCCGGCGGCACCAGGGTCTCGATGATGGCCTGGGTCGCGGCGGCGAAGCCCGTCTCCAGGCAGCCCTTGTAGTCGGGGGTCGCGACCGGGACGACGGCGGTGCCGGCGTACTGCGGATACTGCTGGCGAAACTCCTTGACGGCCCGCTCGATGTCGGCGCCCTGCGTCTCGGCGAGGCCCGTCGTCGGTAGGCCGATCAGGTCCGGCGCGCTCTTCTCGCAGATCGTCTTCAGCCCCTCGACGATGCTCTCGTCGGCGCCCATGACCGAGCTGATCTGGTCCATCGCCGTGGTCTGCAACGGGATCGGCTCGGCGAAGTGGCCGACGAAGTAGATCTTGGCGAAGGCGCTGCACCCCTGTGAGCCGTGCATCATCGGGATCGCCCGGCGCACGCCGAGGAAGGCCAGCGCTGCGCCGACGGTCTGGCTCGCCTTCAACGGGCTGACGGCCAGGGCCTTGTTGCGCTTGATGATCTCCGGCATGGCTCAGGCCTCCTCGGTGGTCGGCTGGGTGATCGCCTGGGGGATCGGCTGGGGCGCGGCGGACCGCCACGGGGCCGGACGGCGGGCCGCGGCCCAGACCGGGCTCTCGATGGTCTGGCAGAGTTGGCGCGCCAGCTCCAGCATGCCGGCGTAGCCGGCGTAGGCGAACTCGCGCTCCTGGTTGATGTGCAGGAAGGGCACACGGGCCTTGATCGCCGTGTACATGTTGCGGCCGCCGGCGATCAGCACATCGGCACCACGGTCGGCCACCAGGTCGAGCAGGCCTCGCGGGTTGCCGTCCTCGATCATGGTCGCGTCCTCGCCCATCAGCGCGCGGATGCGCGCCTTGTCGTCCTCGGTCGACTTGCGGGTACCGGTCGCGACGACCTCCATGCCGAGGTCCTGGAGCGCCGCGATCACCGACCAGGACTTCACCCCGCCCGTGTACAGCAGGGCCTTGCGCCCGCGCAGACGCTCGCGCCAGGGGGCGAGCTCGGTGTCGATCGCCGCCTCCTCGCGGGCGATCAGGGCCTCGGTGCGCGCGGTGAGGTCGGGATCCGCGATCAGGCGGGCGAAGTCGCGCAGCGCCTGGGAGACGTCGCGCACGCCGTAGAAGCTGCCCTCGAACCAGGGCGTGCCGTAGGCCTCCTGGAGCTTGCGGGCGACGTTGATCATGGCCTTCGAGCAGACCATCATGTTGACCTCGGCGCGGTGCATCGTCTGCACCTCGCGGTAGCGGGCATCGCCCGACAGCGCGCAGAGGACCCGCAGGCCGAGTTCGTCGAAGAGCGGCATCATGTGCCACAGCTCGCCGGCGATGTTGTACTCGCCGATCAGGTTCACGTCGTGGACGCGAAAGCCCTCGCGCTCGACCCCGGGCGGCAGCGGATCGGGCTCGCGGGTGCCGCAGACGTGGCGGACCATGGTCTCGCCGGCGATGCGATTGCCGAGGTTCTTGGTGCCGTAGAAGCCGGCCGCGTCGACCGGCACGACCGGGGTGCCCCAGCGCGCCTGGGCGGCCTTGCAGACGGCCTCGACATCATCGCCGGTCAGGGCCGGGACGCAGGTGTTGTAGACGAAGACCGCCGGGGGGCGGTAGCTGTCGATCGCCTGCTTGATCGCGTGGAAGAGCCGCTTCTCGCTGCGGCCCATGATCACGTCCTGCTCGGTCAGGTCCGTGGTCAGACCGAGACGATAGAGGCTCGGCCCGCTCGAGCGGCTGCCGCGGTTGTCCCAGGAACTGCCGGCGCAGGCGATAGAACCGTGTACGATGTGGGCGACGTCGACGATCGGCAGCAGCGCGATCTGGGCGCCGTCGAACGAACAGCCGCCCGCGGTCGCACCCGGCTTGAGGCGGGCGCACCCCGACTTGCCCTTGTCGTTGTGGACACAGGCCGGCTCGTCGAGCAGCGCGGCGATGTCTTTGGCTTTCATGACGGCTCCTGAGAACGAGGCTACGGAGCCATCTAATGCAAGGTCTGTGCCGGCGCTAACGCATTGGCGCGAAATGGATCGAGACGCTCCACCCTGTCGCAAAGCCGACAATCATCCTCGGTTGGCGGGTTCGAGACAGGGCGCCGCGGTGCAGCGAATCCGAGCCAGCGGACGCGCACAGGGTGCCGGGCGACGCGCGCCACGACGAGGACAAGACCTAGCGTGACTCGAAACCTCGCGCAGCGGGCCCAAAGGCCGCGCCGACCCTTGCGGCCGGCGCCGGGACAGGGCGAGCGGCGGACGACTGTCCGCCCCGCAGGGCCTTGTTCATAACTCCGGCCACCGAGCGGGCCTTCTGGCCACAAAGCCATGATAAGCTATAAATATTAGTGGTTTGCGTGGCCGCTCCGATGTCATGGGGGGCCTTGGCCGGAATTATGAGCAAGGCCGCGCTGCAGCCGGATGCGGTCCGCCGCTCGCCCCCAGGGCTCCTCCGACTGGTCGAGCGAACGAGGCGCCCCGTTGCAAAGAGCCCTACCAGCGTCCATCATAGTCTTGCCGTAGTGTCCGTGCTGTACGTCACAATATTTCCGCCGAACCGCTGGCATCCAAGCAGCGAGACAGGAGAGTCCGTGGACCGCCTACGCAAATTTATGCTGCTCGACGGGAAGGACAAACGGCTGTACCTGTCTGTCATCCTGTCTCTGTTGGCGACGAAAGCAGCCCTTCGTTTCGTTTCCCCGAAGCGTCTACGCGCATGGCTCGTGCCGGGCGCGAGAGGCGCAGACAGGATCGATACGACAGCAGACCCCGGCGAACTGGAACGACTCACGCTCGCGATCGAGCGGAGCGGCCGCTTGCTCGCACGCGCTGGAATACACTGCCTACCCCAGGCGTTGGTTGGCTACCAGTTGCTGCGTCGAAAAGGCTTCGGCGTAGAACTCAAGATCGGCGTGCGCAAGGATGCTCACGACCGACTCGTAGCGCATGCATGGCTCGTGCACGAGGGCGACGTCGTGCTAGGCGGGCTAGACAAGCTGCCCCTATTCACCCCCTTCCCGTGGCCCGAAGGACTGCCCCGATGAGCGGCATCGCCGGCCTTCTGGGACTGGACGGCCGCCCCGCCACGCCACCCGAGATCGGAGGAATGGTGCACGAGATCGCGCATCGCGGCCCAGACCGCACGTCGACCTGGGCTGACGGCCCGGTCGGTCTCGGCCATTGCATGCTACACACCACCCCGGAGTCCATTGAGGAATACCTGCCACTAGAAATCGACGGTCTAGTGATCACCGCCGATGCCCGGATCGACAACCGAGAGGACCTGATACAGGCACTCGCGCTAGGCGATTGCCCACGCACCGATCTGACCGACAGCAGAATCATAGTCGCCGCCTACGCCAAATGGGGCGAGCATTGCGCGGGGCGACTCCTAGGCGACTTCTGCTTCGCACTATGGGACAAGCGCAGATCGACCCTCTTCTGCGCCCGAGATCCATTTGGCGTGCGGCCCTTCTACTACTATTACGCGCCCAGACGTCTTTTCGCCTTCGCGTCCGAGATCAAGGCCCTCTTCCGCCTTCCCGACGTGCCGCGCCGCATCAACGAACAACGGATCGGCGACTATCTTGCGATTCTCCCCGGCGACAAGGTCGCCACCTTCTATGAGGGTATCTCGCGGCTTGCGCCCGCCCATGCCGCCACCTTGGGCCCACATGGCCTGTCCATACGTCAGTACTGGTCGGTCGATCCCGATCACGAAGTTCGACTGAATGGCACTGGCGACTATGGCAGCGCCTACCGGAGGATCTTCGACGAGGCGGTTCGCTGCCGCCTACGCAGTGCCTTTCCAGTAGGCTCGGCCTTGAGCGGGGGCCTAGATTCTTCGGCAATCGTCTGCGTCGCACGCGATCATCTCGGGCCCGGCGAGGCCCGAAGGCTCCGAACCTTCTCTGGCGTATTCGATGAGGTGAAGGCCAGCGACGAACGAAAATACATCGACTTCGTCATCCAACAAGGGGCCGTTGACCCGCACTACATCTCCGCTGATGCGATCAGCCCCCTGGTCGATCTCAGTCGGGTCCTCTGGCACACGGAAGAACCTGTCTGGACGCCCAACCTTTTCCTGCATTGGGGCCTGTATCGTAGCGCGAGAGACAGCGGCGTTCGCATCTTCCTGGATGGCTTCCTGGGCGACAACATCGTCGGCCACGGATGGGACCACCTGCGGGACTTGGCCTTCGCTTGGCGCTGGCCCCGACTCCTCAGAGAACTGAAGGCCGTCGCCAAGAGGAAACCGGAATACTCTTACCCGAGCATGGTATGGGATTATTTCCGGCACATCAGCCTTGATCGGTTTGCACCGCAGGCGGCCCGGACCCTCCGCCGCATCGGCTCTGACAAACAGCCGCAGGGGCAGGATCTTCCGTCGATCATCGATCCAGACTTCGCAAGACGCATCGGCCTCGCCGAGCGACGGACGACAATGTTGCCGCAACCCCCAGCGCCGCCGAACGCAGCCCGCAAGCGCCTCCACCAAGACATCACCGCCGGGGAGGTTGCGCTTGGTCTGGAAACGGCCAACAAGCTTGCCGCGAGCTTTTCCATCGATGACCGCTACCCTTTCTCAGACCGAAGGCTCGCAGAGTTCTCGATGGCGATTCCTGCCGAGCAGCGCGTTCACGATGGATTTTCGCGCATGATCGTCCGGCGCGCACTGCAAGGCCAACTGCCGGATCAGGTCTGCTGGCGGAGCGACAAGGGCAACCTGGCGCACAACCTTCAGGCCAGCCTGCTAAAATATGAAGGTCCCCTGCTCGATGATCTCTTCACCAACGAGCGGCAGACGCTAGGATGCTATCTGGATCTGGAGAGGCTGGACAGGGTCTACGGCCGCTACAAGCGCGAGCAGCGGAGCGCCCAACTGCACGAAATCTGGGCGGCCGCAAATCTCGCGGCGTGGCTGCGGCAACACCCCGCGCTGACGCCATCGCCTCGCAGTGCTCAACAACGAACCACGGAGGTATCTAACACCTGAGATGACCCGATGACCGGGCTCCCGCCGGATCGCCGGTTGGATGTCCGACTGGACAGATCAGACTCAACGCGTTTCGAGGTAATGACGATGGATGCGAAAAAGACCTATGCTCCACCAAGACTGATCACGCACGGCGACGTCCGCGAGATTACGCGCGGCAGCAGACTCGCGATCAGCGACTCCTGGTTCGGCACCGACGGCAATGACGGATTGTTGGGGCCGAAGTGCGACCCGGATTCCGACTTTCTGGCCTGCACGGCCGACGGTTCCTGACCCCGCCGACCGCGTGGTAGGACCGCGCTGAGACGTGGCGTGCCGCGACTCAACATCGCCCCGGCCCTGGGTGCTGGGGGTGGCTACCGCCCCGTGTCTGTCACGACCGACGACTAGGGTGCCCTCGCGGCACCCTAGTACAGGGCCGATCGTCTCCACCCAGCGGATCCGCAGGGGAGGCCGATCGATACCGGGCTTGCGTCGTTAGTCCGCTCGGCACCCGAAAAGCCGACGTGGGGGACCTTCGTGGCTAGACAGGGCCCGACCCCCAACTGCAGGGAGGGCGTGACTCCGTGATCCAGCGCGGCAAGAATGGCCACAAATACCTGTTTTATTTAGAAAAATAATCAGCCGCGATATTTTTTCAAACTTTAGAACGGACAGCTATACTACTCCCGCGCAACCCGGCGGTTTCTTGTCGCCGAAATCGGTAGACGGTACGCCAACAATCAACCGTCTATCGAGCGCTTCAGCTTGACTAGCGCGAGCGGAAACCCGTAATTAATTGATTTATAATCATTTATTTTCCGAAAAGCTGGAAGATGAAGAAAAGTCTAGCCTCATAATTCTTAGCGCTTTTTGGACTTTTGGGTAATGGCCCGACCGCTCGCCCCCCCGATGGGGCGGCCCCAGCACAAGATGAGGGGCCGTTCTCCGGCAACGCCTGGGGCTAGGCTACGTTCCTTCCAAAAGCAAAAGCTTTGTTTTTGTCATTGAAACGGGTGGAAAATCGCGGGGCACGTCATATTTTGGCCATCCGCCGAGGCCATCTCGAAAATATCCATAATTGCCCCCGCACTGAGAACATACATCATGTCCGGGTCGCGTCTCGATATCGGGTTGCGATGCGTCAACCCGGTTTACGATTGCATCCGTTACTCTTGAATTCACACCACCATTCCGAGTGATAAGGCGGAATCTCCCAGCGCCCGTGCGCGGCCGCGCCACCTCCGGGCCGGGACACGCGCCAACGCCCGTCGACGAACTCCATCCCGCGCGTCGTCGCGGCGTGGGCTTGGCTTCGCAAGCGACAGGTATAGCTGATTGTTTCAGTACAACGCCTATGGTCTAGCGATCGGGTCCGACCTCGCCCTGCCGGCTCCCCCGTCCAACGCCGGCTCAGTCGATGTCCACATCCGTGTCATCGGAGCGAGCCCGAGCCCCACGCAACGCTCGCCGATACGCTGCGTGTCCGCGTCTGCCAGCGCCACAGAATTGTACTGGGGCGGAGTCGGCAGGCTCCTTATCGAGAACGGCACCCTGATTCAGGTCGTGCCAGACCCCCATGCCGAGGAACGCGCACTGCAACTCTTCGTGGCAGGGGCCGGCCTGGGCGTCCTGCTTAGCCAACGGAGGCTCTTGGTCCTGCACGCAAGCGCCGTTTCCGTACACGGCTCGGCGGTCGCGTTCGCTGGCGGGAAAGGCGCAGGCAAGTCGACGACGACCGCGGTTCTTTGTCGGGGCGCTAACGAGCTACTCGCGGATGAGTTGCTCGTCATCGCATTCGACCCGTCGCAAGGGCCCGTCGTGCTACCCGGACTGGCCCAGTTGCGTCTCTGGCACGACGCGCTCCTTGCGAGCGGCTACGACCGCCGAACAGCAAAACAGGTGCGCACCGGCATCGACAAATACGCAGTGGATGCCGCCAACATCGCGCCCTCTCCGACGCCGCTCCGCCATGTCTTTCTTCTCGACAGCGGCGCGAAAATCGGCGTCGAGCGCCTTTCCCGACCGGAGGCCTTTCTCGGGCTGATTGGGCACATCTACGTCCATCGCTTCGGCGGTGAATTCCTGAAGCGCACCGGAGCCGCCGCACCACTGCAACAGCTCGGGTCGTTACTCGAATTTGCCGAGCCCAGACGCCTCACGCGAACCAATGATCTCGGAGTACTTCCCGACTTGATGGCGCTCGTCCACAAGACCATCCAGTCTCCAGAAAATTTGGGATCTTGCCCCGAGACGCCGGCTCAAGCAACTGCGGGATGAATCCACGATGGACTTAGAAGTGCACGCGAATTCAGTATTTGTCGCAAGTTCCGACCTCGTATCGGCAGATCTGTCGACCGAGGCAGAGAGCGCCGTAGTGATCCTAGCCCTAGACGGCGGCGTCTATTACGAACTCAACGATGTCGGCACACGGATTTGGCAACTCTTGCAGTCTCCACGCCCCCTTGCCGAGCTTGTGGCAGCCATTCTCGCTGAGTACGATGTCGACTCGGCACGTTGCGAACACGACATTCGAGCGCTGATAGCGGATTTGATCGCTAACGGGCTCGTGGAGACTCGCCCCGGCGTCATGAGCCCTGACTGAGAACAATTCGCGAATGGACGGCGCAACTCGGCCATCGATGCCGGGCGAGGCAGCGCCAACGTGCAGGTAGGCGCCGCGCAGCCCGACAAAGAGAATTGGGTCTTTCCCGGTACACCGGCGAATGCACCGATTATTATCAGGTCGGCACTCACGGAACCTCACGGGCGGCGACCCTCGAATGAGGCCGCTTAGAAACGAAGGAAGCAGCTTGCGACGACGAATAACTACGGAGCACGCGGAAGGCACGCAACCTGGACCATCTTTGACCAACCACCTTGGAACAACCTGTCAGCCGTGCCTATTTCCGATGGCTTTCGGCGCTCCCATCCCTGGATCGCGCAGGCACATGTCATCATACGTTGTATTCACGTACTTCCATCGTAGTATGCTCGGCCCCCGGGTGCCCCCGGGTGCAGCCGGGAACTTTCGCGCGGCCACGCCAACTCCTACTTCTGCGCTACGCGCCCCCCCGGCCATGAATCGCTGGGAGCAGACCGCGCGCTTCTGCCGAGAGACACCGTGACATCCCTCGACGGCCTTCGAATCTTTAGGGCTCTCGCCTTCGTTTGGCATGCAGCTGCGTCCTGGACTGCCCTCAGCCTCACCTTGCTCTTGGCGCTCAGCCTTCTGCCCCTCGCGACTCTCTACGTCTTCAAGCTGCTTATCGATTACCTAACGGCAAGCGATCCATCCGCGGGTCCACACAACATCGAATTCGGGTATGTCCTTGCCTTGCTCGGTGGTGCCTATGGCCTGATCGTCCTCGGAAGTCTTGCCGGCGTACTGCTGAAACATGCCAACGCGGTCCAAGGCTATCTCGTCGCCGATCACATGCAGAAACTCGTCCAGGCCAAGTCCATCGAGTTGGACTTGGCCTATTATGAAAGCCCCCTCGCCTCCGACAGGCTGTATCGGGCACAGCGAGAAGCCTTATCGAGACCCCTGGAGATCGTTCGAAGCCTCACAGGCCTGGGTCGTAACGGACTTACGCTCCTCGCTTCCCTGGCAGTGCTTGCGACTTTTCACTGGGTTATCGCGATCGTGGTGCTGGCCGCTTCCGCTCCCGCGCTTTTCTATCGCCTAAGATACGCGAATGACCTTTACTCGCTGCAGAAGCACACGACCGAAAGGCAACGCGCCGCCGCCTACATTCATCGCATACTCACCTCCTCAGAGTACGCGAAAGAGGTGCGATGCTTCGGGTTCGGCCCCTACCTGGCCGATCGCTTCACGGAAATCCGACAACGACTGCGACGTGCGCTACGCGAACTGTCTGCGCGCGGCTCCCAACGAGAGTTCGTTACGGAGTCGGCCGCCGCACTCGCAGGATTCGCCTCGCTGGCGACCATCATCCATGCGGCGGTCCAGCGAACCATCTCCCTGGGTGAACTCGTGATGTATGTTGGCGCCTTTCAGGTCGCTGGCGCAGCCTTGCGCCCGACGTTGAGCTCCCTCGCTGCGCTCTACGAGAACAACCTTTTCCTGGGAACGCTCTATGAGTTCTTGGACTTTCCGGCCAAGGTACGCACTTGCCCAGAGCCGAGAACGATGCCGCGCCCGTGGAAAACCGGGTTGCGCGTCAACGGCCTCGTGTTCCAGTATCCCGGCACACAGAAAACGGTTCTTAACGACTTGGACTTCGAGATTGCCCCGGGGGAGATCGTGGCCCTCGTCGGACTCAACGGATCAGGAAAATCGACCATCGCGAAGCTCCTCTGCCGCCTTTACGATCCTGATGGTGGAGAGATTACGATAGACGGCATCGATCTACGCCATTTCCCAGTCGAGGACCTGCGCCGCGAAGTCAGTGTCATTTATCAGGACTTCGGGAGATACCACTTTACCGCCGCGGAGAATATTCACCTGGGACGTCCGGACAGCCCGTTAGGCGATCCCCTCATCCAACGGGCCGCACAGTGGTCTGGCGTCCACTCCGACCTGACGCAGCTACCCAAAGGCTACGAAACCGAAATGAGTCGTGCCTTTACCGATGGCGGCGAACTCAGTATCGGCCAATGGCAAAAGCTGGCCTTAGCTCGAGCGTTCTACCGCGATGCCCAGCTGATCCTGCTCGACGAGCCGACCAGCTCGCTCGATCCTGCCGCCGAATACGAATTCTTCGAGCGTTTTTCCGAACTCGCGAGAGGCCGCTCAGCACTGATCATCAGTCACCGGTTTTCAACCGTGGGGCTGGCGGACCGGATTTACGTCCTCGACGCTGGGAGGATCGTGGAGCGAGGAACTCATGCCGAGCTCCTCGCCCAGGATGGACACTATGCGCATCTCTACCGTCAACAAGCGTTCTACTATCAGGACCCGCCTCCATCCCGCGCAGCCCGCACGCAACAACGCTCTTCTATCTAGCAAACGGACTAGCCGTCGTATTAATCGCTGGTCACACCTACCCTACATTATTGCCCTCCTAGATTGGTGACGAACACAGAAAACCGGTCCGCCTGCCACCCGGAGAAGCCAGCACCAAAGCCGAGAGTCTTTCCGGCTGCCAAGCACCAGCGTCTCCTGGCGGATCCGAGCCGGATTGGAGGATTGATGCTCAAACAGATTGCGGAAGAGGCGACTGGCCCCTGCTGCTCCGGCTCCCTGCGCGCCGAGCACCAGCTTATCCTTTGTTGTGCGCGCACGTCACTGGAGGCTGCGCACCGCGAGCGCGCCAGACAGATCGCACAGCAGCGAATGGACTGGGACTACCTACTACAGCGCGCACTCCACCACAAGGTCCTGCCCCTTTTGAGCATTAATCTGCAGGAACATTGCCTGGACCTGCTTCCAAGCGGATATTGCGCACGTCTACAGCGCCTATATAAAGCAAACGCCGCCAACGCTCTCCTGCTGACTGCGCACCTGCACCGACTCTGTCACACCCTCAATAAGAGCGGCATTCGAAGCATAACCTACAAGGGGCCGACGCTGGCTTATCAAGCGTATGGCGATATTGGCTATCGTCAATTTAATGATCTGGATCTACTCGTCCGCCGGTCAGACTACAATCGCTCGAAGAGAGCTTTGTGCAAATGTGGGTTCGAACTGATTGTCGAGTACGACTGGGAATGTACGTTTCGCCACAAGAACAGCGGAATTCACGTGGACCTTCACCGAAGCCTTACGCCGGATTGGTTCGCCGTCCACCTCGACTTCGAAGCCGTTTCTCGCCGACTTAAATTTCTGGCCGTTGGCGGTAACGGCATGTGGATGCCGTGCCCGGAAGACATGTTAACTATTCTCGCGATCCAGTTAGCGAAAGATGCCTGGGCGCATGAGTATAAGCCGGTTCAACTTGGTAAGGCTTGCGACCTCGCTGAACTCTTACGCAGGCATCCGGACATGAACTGGGATCAGATTCGCCGCGACAGCAGCCGCCTTGGATATCAGGGTATCCTTGCGGTTGGAGTTCATGTAGCCCATCGCGTACTCGGAGCGGCCTTGCCGCCTCTTAAACTCGCCGGCGTGCGGTCCGCCGACACGGAGATCCTTGTGCGCGATGTATCGTCGAAGCTGATGAATCTGGGTGACGCGACTCATGGAGCGCATCTTTCGCAGGAGCGCTTCCATTTTAAGATCCGCGAGCGCTGGCGCGACAGGCTTCAACCATATGTCCTCAATTTCCGAAAACGGCTGCCGCCGAACCGAAGGGATTACGAGTTCATCCGGCTTCCCGACGAGGTGGCGATCGTCTACTGGGTGGTTCGGCCGATACGGCTGCTACGGGATTACGGCGTGCGTGCGATCAGCGTTATCAAAGCCAATTATCGCGACTGGGGACGGAGGTCTTGAAACTTGTTCCGCAACTAGGTAGTGTTGCGACAAATTGCACCGGGACACCGCTGTGGCGATGCCGATGGATGCGTCGACGTGTCTGTCCCCTTATGGCGCGTGGCGAGTGCGTTGTAGCGTCCGACGCGACAGAAGAAGCATTCTTCCAGTTAGCGTCCTAGAGAGGGCTGCCGCTCAGAGCTGCGTGGCTGCCGCCAGTCGGCATGCCGCGAGGGACCGTCGACGCACTTGAGGGGACAGTGGAGAATTGCCATCCGGGCAATTTCCAAGGCCTGGAGCGAAAAGGCGACTTCCGCTTCGTGCACTCGTGGCCTCGACCAACGCTTCGAGGTCACTGCGCTGACTCGCGCGCCCAGCGCCTCGGCGGGGATACTGGGATACTGGCAGTAGCGCGGCGGCTGCCGTCGGCGACTTGGCCGGGCGTCCAGTTGCCAACAGCTCATGCCATCGGTCATTGAGTTAGACAGCCCGGTCCGGTCGGACGACTACGAGAACATGCTTCCGCGCCGTGCCACCTCCGCCTTGACGGCGCATCAAGCGCTGGTCACGTCGAGCGACTCAGACCGACGGAGGTATATGGACGACGGTATGACCATATCCGATGAGATATCGATTGATGTAGACGATGCCTAGCGTATTTTCGCTACCGAAGACTGGGGGCTGTCTTCAATGAAGTTACCAATCCCGATGACCCATGACATGAAGTCAAATTCGATGGGCAAGCCATTTAGAGATCATACCCTCCTGTTACTCCTCGCATCTGTTTTCCTGGGAACCCTGCTGGCCGGCTGCGCCAACGATGCCATCGAGACTTCTTCGCCTGAGCAAACCGCCCAGTTACCCGGCGCGGATTATCTGATCGCGCCGGGCGACACCCTCGCCGTCTTCGTCTGGGCCGAGCCGGACCTTTCTATCGTTAACGTCCCCGTTCGTCCCGACGGAAAGATCACGACTCCGCTCGCCGAGGATATCGTTGCCGCAGGCAAAACTGCGTCCGGCTTGGCTCGGGAGATCGAACAAGAACTTCGCGCTTACATTCGCAAGCCGGTAGTAACAGTATCGGTAACCGATTTCGTCGGCCTATACAGCAAACAGGTCCGCGTCGTCGGCGCAGCCGTCGAGCCGCAATCCATACCGTACCGTGACGGAATGAGTGTCCTCGATGTCGTGATCGCCATTGGAGGGCTGACCGAGTTCGCGAATGGCAACAAGGCCATACTCATCCGGAACGTCGACGGCACGGAGAAGCGTTATCGCGTTCGCTTGGATGATCTAATCAACAGAGGCCGCATATCCGAGAACATCCAAGTTCTTCCTGGAGATGTATTGATCATCCCAGAAGGGCGGCTCTTCTAGTATCTCTCACCAGGCCGCGGCCAAACACGAGGCGAACTGCAGGAACCAGTTTCGAACGGAAGATAGCGCGATGACAGCCTCGATCGAGAAAAGACGCCTCCAGTTCGCCTTTCCGCTATGGAACGGCACTATACGGAACGATTCAGAGATAAGCGGTGAATCTGGGCCTCAGGTGTCGGCTCACCCTTCACCGGCCCGATCTATGCGTGCGCCAGCCAATCTTGAGCAGATACCGACGATTGGAACCCGTAAATCAGGTCGAAGAAGTTGGCTCAACAGGATGGCTGGGCATCGGTTTTGGATCGCTGCGCCTCGCGGGCTCGGTGCCCGAACTGATGTCTCCCTTATCCTTCAATCCATCCTAGCTGTCCTTCTTTGGACCTCTGCGCTCGTCGTGAGCCCACCGACCTTCGCCTATGAATTTGCTGGAAGCTTCGGTCTCGAAACGGAATTTTCTGATAACATCAACCTAACCAAGGACAAGCAATCCGACCTCGTAACTGAACTCTTTATCGGGTTTTCGTACCAGGATCGATCTCCGACGATCGAGGGCCTGGTGGCTGGCCGTCTTGGTTACCGGACATTTCTCCACGGCAACGCCGCGGATGAGCTTCGTCCGAATATTCGCGGCAACCTCTTGTTCCACCTGCGCCCCGAACGCTTCTCCTGGGCCCTCGACGGGGCCTGGGAACAACTCCGAACGGAACCATTAGGTCCCGAGGCTCCGGGCAATCTGGAGAATCAGTTCGTCCTTTCCACTGGACCGGACGTGCGGTTACCGCTAACCGCCACGACTTCCTTCACGGCTGGCGCCAGGGCCGGATATGCCGCCACCTATGCGTCCGACTCCAGCGCAAATGCAGACAACTCCAACACCAGCTACCGCGCTACCCTTGGCCTAGTCGAGGAGCTTGGCGCCACGGAGACCGCCGCCGCTTATCTAACTAGTAGGGCCGTGCGCTACGATGACGATGATCTCGGTGGAGCATCCGCCGATTTCAACGTCATTGACATGTCTCTTGCCTATGACAGCCGGACACCTCTCGGGGATACCACCATCGAGATAGGGGCCTCCTATTTGGACCAGCAGGGCAGCGACCGCGGCGCCGTTTTTCTTCTCCGGGCCGACGCGAGTCGACGCTTGACTCCGCTTACTCGTGGCGGGGTGCGGCTAAATTTCGGATATAACGACCAAAGTAACGCCACGCTCACCGCACCGCTCTCGGCCGAACTCGGCGCGGTGGGTCTCGGTAATAGCGCAGAGTCGGCATCGACCGGGCCCTTCTATCAGCGGCGTGCAGAGGCATTCCTCGAGCGAGTCGGCGGTCAATCAAGACTCGTTGGGAGTCTCTACGCGAACAGCCAAGACTATGTTGCAGGATCGACAGAGGATCAACTGTATTATGGCGCAAGCATCGCCTGGTCCAGACGATTGTCGCGCGTCACCGATTTCCTTGTGTCTGGGACAGCCGAACGTCGCGATCTCTCGAGTGGAGACGAATACAGTCAAAATTACGCCGCCACAGCTCAACTAACCCGGCGCCTGAGTCGAAATGTATTCGCGAATGTCAGGCTTCGGCATCAGCGCGGAACGGGCAGCACCGAAACTTCGGAATACGATGAATCCGCAGTTCTCTTTGGAATCCGCTATGAGTTTGGCACATCGCCTTTTCAGCCTACCGGCTCTTAACCAACGGCGATTGCGTCGACAAGCTGATTCCGCGCGATTAGGCGTGACCAGTTCAGCGCAGGCTAAGGGAAGGGCTCAGAAAGTGGACGTATCCAATTTCGCCCCGCCGCCGTTCGAGCCGCCATCTCTGCCTATACCTTCGCCCCTGAGTCAGCCCACTTCGCCGAGTCAATAGGTTACGCCGACAGATTTCTGCCCCGTGCATCATCAGCCGTCACCGCGCGTCAGGCGCTTGCAGCGCCGAGCAACCCAGACCAACGGAGATATGCGTAATACCATCATGTCCGCTGGCTAGCTCGACCCGTCGGCGTCGGCTCCAGGACACCCTCACGCTGCTAAACACCGACGGAACGCAACCGGTCCGCCGGGAGTTAGACGCGACGCTCTCGCGAACAAAGGCACCCAAGGGTCGCGATACCGATCGACGCTCATAAGCCGAGTCGAGCGGCTATCCGCTTTACATACGCTCGCGTCTCATCGTAAGGCGGAATGCCGCCATGGCGCACCACGGCCTGCTCCCCAGCATTGTAGCCCGCCAGGGCAAGCTCAATGTCACCGTTGAAGTAGTCGAGCAGCCAGCGAAGGTACGCCATTCCGCCCCGAAGGTTCTCCTCGGGATCCCAAACATCGGCGACGCCAAAACGATTCGCCGTCTGAGGAAGCAATTGCATCAACCCTCGCGCACCCGCGACGGACAGCGCACCCGGATTAAAATCCGATTCCGCTTCGACAACAGCCAGTACCAATCTCGGCTCTAACCGATACTCGGGGGCCAGTTTCGTCACCAGATCAGTCACTTGGCCCTTCGGGAACGCCACGGGCCGTGCGCGCGGCGGCGTCGATAACTCGCGGGAACCGAAGGCCGGTGAATTTCGCCCCTGCCCGACTACCCAGGCGCCGTCCCGATACTTGCCACTGAAGCGCTGGCCGCCCGTGGTCGGTCGTCCAACAACGATGCCTCTGAAAGGACCTAGCCCGCGGAACCGATCGGGCCCCGTCCGCACATCCAGTGTGGTCGCCCTCGACGCACCACCTTCTATCAACTGCAAACCGGCAGTCGTCGGGACATCTCCCCTAGGCGCCACAATCCCACCGTTCGACCCAAATGCTTGCGCCTCGCAGGTGGAATGAAGAAAAAGGAACCCCGCTCCCGCCACTGCCAGCACAGAGACCATCGCCTGTAATGAAGATACGGCCATCGTTGCCTGTCCCGTGGTCATATCGATACATGGCGGCAAAGGCCCATTCCCTTCCCCTAACGTCAGACAGTTCCGCCACTTTTGACGGTTACGATAATTATTCCGAGGGCCTTCCTCACCGCCCCATCGAAACCTCAAGCCCTGACGCCGCTTGCCGATTAGGGTGCGCCGAGTCATGCGTAGTGGTATGCCCAAAAAGCCAGTAAGCTGAAACCGGTACCCGCGACGCTCCGCTTAGAAGGCCTGAAACAGCCAAGGCACCCTGACCGAATGAAAAGAACACTTTCGCCTTGCTTCTTCCAAAAGACTGCCCGAATGGCGCATTCTCCACCTCCCCATCAGAGGCCCCCCCGAAGGGCCGACCCAATAAACACCTGCGGCACACGACCGCAGAGCACCGCGAACGAGGCCATTACCCCCGGAGAGCCTAGTACTCTCCATAATACGACGAATAACCAGCATTATGAAAACGCGAAACCTTGTTCAATATAAGACCGACAGCCTTGTCCTCGTCGAATTGCGAGATCGCGTCCATTATCGCCTGCTGTGCCGTCTTCCCCTCCTCGACTACGAAAAGAATCTGTGCTGCCAGGTCATACAGAGCCATTCCCTGGCTCGTGCTCAATACCGGAGCCGAGTCCATCAGCACGATCCGCCCGGAGTGTGGCGCCGCCAGATTCTGCACGATATGGCGCATACGCAGGCTCGACAAGAGTTCGGTCGCATGCGTGTCCACCATGCCTGCCGGGATCAGGAGGAGCTTCGGTACATTCGTCTCCACGATCACTTCCGCCGGATCAAGCTTCTCGTCCGCAAGCAGGTCATAGACGCCTCGCGCACGCTCAAGCCGAGTTAAGACCGAGAGCGATCGCTTCGCTAAATCGGCATCGACCAACAACACCGAGATATCGCGCTCCATCGCCAGGCTTATCGCCAGATTGAATGCAGTGAAGGTCTTTCCTTCCTTCGGCAAGGCACTCGTAACTAAAACCGGATTAGGGTAACTGCCAGTAATGCCACTGCTGTTCCGCGACCTTTTAAGCAACCGGCGCTTAATCACCCGATATTCCTCGACAAGCTGACCGGCCGAACTCGCCGGCGTCAGATACCCTTGCCCGGACAGGCGCTCAAAGTCAAGTTCTATGATCAACTCCGTCTCCTGGGGACACTAGCGCCCGATACTCGACTTCCACCGCCTTCCAATTCGCGACGTCGATTGGCCTCGAAAGCGTCAAAGATGCGCGGAGAAAGCGGCGCTTGCTAGGGAACAAGACCCTGCTCGTTTCAGGGGACCTTGAGAAATTGCCATCCGGGCAATCTTCCAAAACGGGGCATCCTTGCCCCGCGCGGGCACCTTGAATTTTTCAAGGTGCCCTTAAGTGCCTGCGACCTGCTCGTTCGGGAGTGCTTCAGAAACAAACGGGGCAGGTCGCCCCCCGATGTCGGTTTACGCTACGCCAACCTCGTCTTGTATGCCGAGCCGGCGCTAAAACTCAGGAATCCCTATTTCCGTTGCCAGCTTGGGGCGCATGGATTTCCGTATGGGGCCCGTAGAGAGACGCGTTTTGGAGCAGCAGGTTTGCCCCGAACGCAACCACCAAAAAAACCAACGACAGCGCCCATCCCGTTAGGCCGAATCGCTCCCGCAGCAGTGTCGCTCGTGTTGGAGAGCGAGACACGACGCCGAAGACAGGTAGGCCGGTCAGCCCGCGAAGCGAGTGTTGACCCCGTATAGGCGACTGCAGCTGAAGGAGCACAAGGGCCAATGCAACTCCCGCTGCTCCAGCGGCTGCCAGGACAGCGACGGATAGGCGGACTTTCTTCCTCCAAACATCGGCAAGCACTGCGGCCGCAGGAACGCTGGGCGGCTCGATGACGCGGAAGTACAATTGCAGGCTCTTCTGATCGAGATTCTCCAAGGTTTCCATCGACTGACGCCGCTTCTCGAGGTCTCTCAGCCTTTCCTTTGCCGCAGCAGCATCTTGGTTCATGCCAGCAAGCTCGTCCTCGATAGCCGGTTGAGTGACGACTTGCTCTGCCAGCGCTTCGTGCTGACGGAGCGCCGCTACCTTCCGCGCTCTGAGAGCCGCGAGATCGCTCCCAGTCTGTCGCAGCCGCAGCTCGAGCTGCTGATAGGTTTGGTTGGGAACCATGTTCGCGGGGTTATCGCCACTCCGGATCGCCGCCTCGACCCTTGAAATGCTCTCCTTCGCGGCGACCACATCAGGATGCGACTCCGTATACTTGAAGCGCAACTGAGCGAGCGTCTCTCTGAGCTCGATCAGCTTCGCCTCTAGTGGCGTCGGGACCAAGCTTCCGTCCGGACCGACCGCGCGAACGAAGGCAGGCGTACGGTCCAACTCGCGCTGAATGCTGAGGCGGCGCGATGTGGTCTCGTCGATCGCCCTCTCGACATCGGCGACGGCACGCTCCGCGGCATGTAATCGGTCGAAGAAGCCTTGGCCCTCGCCTGACAAGATGTCCAAGTGCCGTTGGCGGAACTCCCGAACTTTCTCCTCCGCGGCAGCCATCGCCTCCGCCTGTTCCGAGATCTGCTGCTCGATAAACCGCTTTCCCCGCTCGGACTCGTCGCGAATCTCCTCGAGCGTCCTTTCCCTGAAGGCCTGGATCAACGACTCGACTACGTGCTTTGCGACGGTCGGATCAGGGTTGACGTAGGCGATATTGTAGATATTCGAGGTGACCTGGTTCCGGCTGCTGGGCGGCCTGGCAGTCAAGGACAAATTCTTCCTGAGCGCCTCTACGGCGACCGCCATTGGCAGAACTTCCCCGCCCCGTTCGTCCAGCCCTGTATCCGCGACCACGCTTTCCAGATTGGGCCGGCTCATCAGCCGGTGCGCCATGAGGTCGACCTGTTTATTGAAGTCTACGTCGAGCGCCAAGCCCTCCATGAGCGGCCGGAGTACGGTCTCCGTTTCAACATAGACCTGGGCCGTCGCGGTATACGATGGCACGATCTGGAAATATAAAGCCGCCCACCCTACCAGCGCGACGACCCACGCCACCCCCACTGCTTGCCACCGGAAGGCCCAGATTCCCTGTGCGAGACTGATGACTTGATCGAGCTGTTCTTTCATGTCTCTACGCCAATCAGAACCAATGGTAGCCGTCCAGCTTCACGTTCCAGACGGCCCGCATCATTGCGGCCGTACATCGCGGGCCTCAGCAGAGGCGCTGCGGGCAGGCCTTTGCGTCGCAAGTGACTGCACCCGGCCAGGCCGGTGCGGCTGTGGCAGATCGCGGTGACCCTGATTAGAGCAACGAACGCGCTGGTGCGCTCAAGCCTGCGCGTGCCCAATGACGATGCACGTGGCAACACCCGGTGGCACAAGTTACGTCTCCTCCCATAGCCACGTAACGGACCGCGGAATGGCCGAGCGGCACCCGGCCGTCTCTCCTATGCGACACGCGGTTCGGGCGCCAATAGGCGACTCCAATTCCTACACCGCTCCGAAGAGTCCAAGTAAACACCAGTGCAGAAAATCACCAACTGCCCCCTTGCGAGCCACAATTTCCGCGGGTTACGGAGGCGAGAACTCATTCTTGCGGTTGATTCCGTGCTCGTATCCCATTGATTTCTGAATTCCGGGTGTCGCCGACCGCCGGGCGCGCCGAGAATCGACCGAGATAGGCTACGTTAAGACAGACGGATGCGGCGTCGAAGTTGGAGGGCTCAAAAATATCAGGTTCAGGCGTGTGTCGGTACCGCCTTGATATGATGCAACTTGCAATGCGGGAATCATTACAGATACTTTCTCGATGAGTTTGACGGCTGACCAAGACATGCCTCTATCTCTCGGCGTCGGCCCGCTTTACCGACAATATGAAGCCGCTTTCGCCAACGAAAAGAGGCGTGGTGTGAACTTAGAAGCTGCCGCAGACGACCGCTTACATCGCACTAAGAACGCACTCGCCATCGGAAGGGAAGTTCTGACGCTTGCTGTCGGCCCCTCTTCCCAGTTGACTTGGATTGCTGCAACACGCGATAACCACACAGATGATCGGGGCCCGCCAACTTCGACTCGTGACGAGTAGCGGTCGTTGTGCGCCTGCCTCCGGTCGAAGCCGTTCAAGATCATGGCCATGCAAGGGAACGGCACTGCGATATTACACTACTCGACACGAGGAGGCCGCTAGATGCGCAGTGTTCCAGCACACTCTTGCGCCGGCCCGCGCGAACAGGCGAGGTTCCCGAATGTTCCGCCCGCAGCGACGCCTCCGGCGTGTGCGCGCGCCTTCCGGTTTCGACTCGCGCGCGCGCGGGCCCGCCCCCTTGTCTCGGCCCCCTCCCACAGGGGGCAGTCTCCGTGGATGACGCAGGCCGCTGAGAGGATTCTGCCTCAGCCACGGGCGCTCCGGCCTTCAGGACGGAGTCAATATCGCGAATAGGCGGCTGTACGTTACGGGAATCAGCTCCCTACTCACCACGACCGAAGCCTGAGCGCCACCCACCGTGTCGGACCTCGTACCTCAGCCGATTTCCCCGCCGATGCCCATCGGTATCGAGCCCGTCTCCAGGTCCTCGTGCGGCCTGCTCAGCAAGGCCCTCGCTTGATCCGGCGCCGGCTGTGCCGAAGCGGCCTTGCCAGGCTGAAACAGAGCCTGCTCGCGGCCACCCCACTTACACAAATCGAGATAAGCCCGACGGAGCCCGGCTCCAATACTCGCACAATTTTCGAGCGTTGTCCCGCGGCCACCTCGTCCATCAGCGCCCTCACTCCTCGGATTCCACGTGAGTACGACGTTTATGTCAGATCCGCGACTATCACTCCGCGCGCTGGAAAAGCCCGCGCCGACTCCGGCGACATCGCCGCGCAGACCGGCAGCACCGCGACTCCGACCCAAAATCCCGCGTTAATGGCCATGTCAACTAACCCACGTACGGCCCCCCACACACAATGAGACGTCCAGGTCGCGCAAATCGACCATTGAGCAGATCCACTTGAGCCTCCAGGAGCACGATCGGTCCGCCACCACATCCGAGAGGACAAACCCCGGCGGACCTCTTCCTCAGGCGGCCGGCATCCCCAGATTCCCTAAAGCTCGCAATGTCCATGTGACGGCTGCGATTGCGGGGAGTTCGATCGGAGGGTTTTTGGCACCCTCCGATCCCGCACCCCTCACGGTGTCATGCCGGCTTGAGCCACGCGACATATTGACGTTGTACGCATATGCGTCCCGGTAGCGCCAGACAACGAGTACTTGAGCGGAACAGAGGCAAGACCGACCAGATTGAACACCCTACTGCGGGCCCATGCCATCGCCTCCGATCGCTTGCATATGGTCTCCACCCTTCTCTCCCACGATATTCTGGAGGCGCCGTAGGCGGTAACCAGATGCACGCACGGACTTGTTCAATAGTCCATCAATATGGTCAAACATAAATTCTGTGAATGGCAAAGCGCAAGTAAAGGCCGGGGAAACAGCATTTAACACATGAAACGACCGATCATCGCCCTCGAACCGAAAATCCATCACAAGCTTGCGATTCCTCGTATCGTATAGCTGCGCTCGGATCCCTGGAGCGCCCCAGTGCCGACAACGACCTGGCTCGATACCGGTGGCTAACCGACTCGCGAGCGTGACAATGTGCTTGCGGGAATACTTTCTCAGCTCCTCGAATGCGAGACGACGAAAGTCAAACTCATTGCGCCACCATAACCCCAGCTCGCGGGGAACGATCTCCCTGAGATCTCGGAAGCTGAAATTGTGGAAGGCGTCATAATGTTCCCGCCAGAGACAGGGTATGGCCGTCGGTCCAATCTTGATCCTACCTGACGCGGTTAAGGTGATATGAACCCCCAAGAATGGGTTACGAAGATCGGGAACTGGATAGATGTTCGCCCGAAACGCCGATACTGGCTCGTCGCTATATAGATATAGCCCCTTAAATGGTATGATTGCATAGGATTCTCCAAACCCGAAATCCTTTGCGATGCGATCGGCGTAGAGGCCCGCTGCGTTAATGACGTAGCCTACCGACCACGATCCCTCAGATGTTTCCACTTTGCCATTTCGAGATTCGAGGTAGGCATTATTTACCCGTAACTCGACACCCAAGGCAGCCGCATCCCGCGCCAAGGCATCCATCACGGCTTTCGGATCGACTGAAGCTGTTGTTGGAGAATAGAGGGCGCGCTCGAAGGTCTTTATCCTCGGCTCGATTTCCCGCGCCTCCGCAGCGCTAATCTCGTGAATGTCAACGCCGTTCTCTTTTCCGCGGCGATACAGCTTGCCGAGGGTCTCCAACTCTGTCTCGTCGTTTGCAACGACAAGCTTCCCGCACCCATTGATCGGCAAGCTGCGCTCAACGCAGTACGCCCTCAATCGCTCATTGCCCTCGCGGGTGAAACGCGCCTTCAAGCTATCCGTTGAATAGTAGAAGCCGGCGTGCAGAACCCCGCTATTGCGGCCGCTCGCATGCAGCGCAAGCTGGCTCTCCTTTTCGATAAGCACGACGCGGGCGCCCGGGTGGCGCCGCTTCGCCTGACAGGCCATCATCACTCCTATGATGCCCCCGCCGATGATGAGAAAATCCGCCGTCTTATTACAAGTCACCCTAATCTCCGATATGCGCCGAAAGATCATTGCCAACCACCGCAGGATTGCGACTCCCCATTCGGGATGAGCGAAAACCCTTAGCAGACTTCGATCTCTTGCCGAACGACCTCGCTGCACGGCCCCGCTCACGGAGAGCCTCTTTGGTCACACGCAACGATCGAGGCTCCGTCGCAGCCCGCAATTATAGTCGTCCGCGGAATTATTTGTGGCTTACGACATTGGGCATGAGGGCACCTTGAAAAATTCAGGTGCCCGCGCGGAGCAAGTATGCCCCGCGATTTTCGGTCGCCTAAGCGACGGAAAATGAAGCGAAGCGGAAATCGCATTCTCGCTTCGCGTCTTGAAAAATTGCCCGGATGGCAGTTTTTCAAGGTGCCCATGAATCGCTCGATCCGCCAGTTGGCATAGGAGCTTCCCGGAGCGACACCTCGCCATGTCCTAATGGATCTGGCCACGCACGTCGTCGAGCGAGCGGATGAAGCTCGCCGAGATGACACGCTTGGTCGCCTTCCAGATGAACTCGATCCGATCGGGGCCCAGCGCGCACGGCGGGGCGGGAGGACGCGCTCGATAGCATTGTTCCGGACGGACTGCGCGACCTCCAGGGCAAACGCATCATAGCATTATGATATTCTTATATAATATACATGATATAACCTCCGCAACATTCTGAGATGGCTATCGCGGAGGCTCAAGAAGTGACGCTCGATTCGGATCGCTCGCTGATCA
>NZ_NRRW01000014.1 GCF_016583835.1 Thiococcus pfennigii
TAGTCGTCGAACGGCGTCCCGCGCTGGCGTTTGGTCGCGGCGCGCTGACGCTTGCCGGCGAGGCGTCGCTCCTTCGCCGCGCGGGTCGGGCGGGTTGGCTTGCGCGGAGTCGGGGCGCGGCCGGCGCGGCGGATCAGGGCCGTAGGTCGGGTTAGGCGCGCTGGCACGGCGGTCCGGACAAAACAAAGGATTGCGCGCGCCGTAACCCGACAGGGGCCTCGGAGTGCGCCACGGTGTCGGCCGTCGGGTTACGCCCCCGCGGGGGGGCTAACCCGACCTACGAGCCGCGGCGCCGTGCGAGGGGGCGGGGTTGGGCGCTCTGGCACGGCGATCCAAATAAAACAAAGGATTGCGCGCGCCGTAACCCGGCAGCGGCGTTACTCGGAGCCGCGTTGCCGGCTTTCGGGTTACGGCGCGCGGGGCTAACCGGGCCGCGTGCGCCGCGCGGTCATTGGCACGGCCGTGCGGGATGGGCCTCCGCGGCCGCCGTCTCGACCGCTGCGAGAGGCGAGCATTCGCCTGAGCGCCAACCCAGTCGAGGATCGACCGCCAACCCTTCACCCTCAACGAAAAAGGCCGCAGAACGGATCAGCCCTGCACCCTCCAAGGCCGGCGCTGGACGCACGGGGGAAAACCCTGCAACATCGCCGCGATCGACGGCCACACCTCGGACCTGACAGGCGCATCGAGACATGAGCAGAACGCCCAAGTTGCACCTCATCCTTCTCCTGGCATCGACCCTGCTCCTGTCGGGGTGTGCGAACCTGAACCGCACCGAGCAGCGCATGGTCTCCGGTGCGGCCATCGGCGGGGTCGTCGCGGGACCGGTCGGCGCCGGCGTCGGCGCCGGCATCGGTTATGTCGTGGAGAGGTTCGATTGAGGGACGGGATCGGCGCGCACCGGAGATCCCTTCGACCTGCCGATGGTACGCTGTGCGGAGCCCGCGCAGAGACGGCCGCGTCGAGCGGGGCGGACCTCAGGGCCGCGCGATGAGGCCGGCGACGACCTGAATGGCCAGACGATTGGTCCAGGAGCCAGTCGAGGCCGCGGCGCGCGCCGCCGGCAACCAACGATATTCGACGTGCTCTCGGGGCCGCAGCCGCACGATGCGCCGCTGCGCGAGCGGCAGTGCGAACCAGTGCTCGCAGTTGTAGTGCACACCGGGGGCGTAGCGGCTACGACGCCACCTGGGCGGGATCGCGAAGCGCTCGGTGTGGTCCAGGTCGATGAGCGCCGCCGGCGCCGAGATCCCGGTCTCCTCGCGGACCTCGCGGATCGCCGCCGCGCGCGGCGTCTCGCCGCGCATCAGGCTGCCGGTGACCGACTGCCAGAACCCCACCGGCCAGGTACGGCGCAGCAGCAGGAACTCGCCGGCCGCCGTGACGATGACGACCAGGACGGACTCCGGGCGCTTGTAGTCGGCGACCGCCCCGCCCTCGGCCGCCGGGCCGGTGGGGAGCGGCCCTGGCTCCGGGGCCTCCTCGACGTCCGGCGCGCCGCCGTTCGGCTCAGGCACGCAGCTTGACCCGCAGCGACAGCTCGTTGAGCTGCACCGGGTCGACCGGGGACGGCGCCGAGGTCAGCGGGCAGGCCGCACTCTGCGTCTTCGGGAAGGCCATCACGTCGCGGATGGAGCTGGCGCCGGTCATCAGCATCACCAGCCGATCCAGACCGAAGGCGATGCCGCCATGGGGCGGACAGCCGTACTTGAGGGCCTTGAGCAGGAAGCCGAAGCGGTCCTCAGCCTGCTCGTCGCTGATGTTCAGCAGGCGGAAGATGCGCCGCTGCACCGCCTCGCGGTGGATACGGATCGAGCCGCCGCCGATCTCGGTGCCGTTGAGCACCAGGTCGTAGGCGCGCGACTGACAGGCCCCCGGGGCCTCCTCGAGCAACCCGAGCTGGTCCTCCTTCGGCGCCGTGAACGGGTGGTGCAGGGCCATCCAGCGCCCGGTCTGGGCGTCGCGCTCGAACATCGGAAAGTCCACGACCCACAGCGGGTGCCAGCCCTCGGCCATCAGCCCGCGGTCCTGCCCGAGCTTGACGCGCAGCGCGCCGAGGGCCTCGTTGACGACGCTCGCCTGGTCGGCGCCGAAGAAGATCAGGTCGCCGTCGACGGCGCCGGTGCGGGCCATGATGCCCTCGACCGCGGCATCCGGCAGGAACTTGAGGATCGGCGACTGCAACCCGTCGCGCCCCTTGCCCGCCCAGTCGTTCACCTTGATGTAGGCGAGCCCCTTGGCCCCGTAGATGCCGACCAGCTTGGTGTAGTCGTCGATCTCCTTGCGGGTCAGCTCGCCGCCGCGCGGCAGGCGCAGCGCCGCGACGCGCCCCTCGGGGTCCTGCGCCGGGCCGGCGAAGACCTTGAAGTCGACGTCGCGCACCAGATCGGCGATGTCGACCAGCTCCAGCGGCACGCGCAGGTCCGGGCGGTCCGAGCCGTAGCGGCGCATCGCCTCGGCATAGGTCAGGCGCGGCAGCGGGTCGGGCAGCTCGACGTCGAGGATGGCGCGAAAGAGGGCGCGCATCATCTCCTCCATCAGCCCCATCAGCTCGTCCTCGGTCATGAAGGAGACCTCGATGTCGAGCTGGGTGAATTCGGGCTGGCGGTCGGCGCGCAGGTCCTCGTCGCGGAAACAGCGGGCGACCTGGTAGTAGCGATCGAGACCCGACATCATCAGCAGCTGCTTGAAGAGCTGCGGCGACTGCGGCAGGGCGTAGAACTCGCCCGGGTGGACGCGGCTCGGCACCAGGTAGTCGCGGGCGCCCTCGGGCGTGGACTTGGTCAGGATCGGCGTCTCGATGTCGAGGAAGCCGTGGCCGTCGAGAAAGCCGCGCAGGACCTGGGTGACGCGACTGCGCAGGCGCAGCCGCTGCTGCATCTCGGGGCGGCGAAGGTCCAGATAACGGTAGCGCAGGCGCAGCTCCTCGGAGACCTCGACGCCGTGCTCGTCGAGCTGCATCGGCGGGGTCTCGGCGGCGTTGAGGACCGTGAGCTCCGTCCCGAGCACCTCGACCTCGCCGGTCGCGAGGTCCTCGTTCTCGGTGCCGGCCGGGCGGCGACGCACGCGCCCGACGACGCGCAGCACGTACTCGCTGCGCACCTGCTCGGCGGTCGCGAAGACCTCGGCGCGGTCCGGATCGAAAACGACCTGCACGAGCCCCTCGCGATCGCGCAGATCGACGAAGATCACGCCGCCGTGGTCACGGCGCCGGTGCACCCACCCGCACAGGACCACCTCCTGATCGACCTGTTCGCCCCTCAATTGCCCGCAATAGTGACTGCGCATGGTCTCCGCCCGCCCGTTTCAAAATGGAGCGGCCACGGCATCCGCCGTGGCCGCTGCAAAACGATTTACGATACCGACGCCCAGCCGGGCAGGCAAGCGGGGGCGACGGCCCCGACTGGCCCGCCTCGGCGCGCCTCAGCCGGAGGCAGCCGGCGAGGCGGCGGCCGGCTTCGCATCGGCCGTCTTGGCGGCGTCTTTCTTCTCGCCGCCCGCCTTCTTCTCGGACGCCTTCGCCGCGTCCGCGGGCTTCTCGCCGCTGTCGTGGAGATTCTTGCGATTGGCGTTCTTGAAGTCCGTCTCGTACCAACCGCCACCCTTGAGGCGGAAGCCGGCCGCCGAGATCTTCTTCTTCAGCGTCGCCTGACCGCAGGCCGGGCAGTCCGTCAACGGCGGGTCGCTGATCTTCTGCAAGGCCTCGAGCTCGTGACCACAGGACTCGCACCTGTATTCGTAAAAGGGCATTTGGGCACCTCTGACAGCGCACTTGATAAGGGAGAGACGGCGGCGAATTATGCGACAGCGCGGGGAATTTTCAAGTAACGCACACCATATCGCATGCAAATCCGATGCCCCATCGGACGCGCAAAGGCCCCGCGCACTGCCGGATCCCGAGGCAAGCAGGCAAGGCCGGGCGGGCGCCCCGAACACGCATGCAAGCGTGGCGGCACGCCCGCATGCTCGTTAAGCGAAGTCGCGCAGCGCCGTAGGTCGGGTTAGCCCTTCGGGGCCTAACCCGACAGCCGGCAACGCGGCTCCGAGCAAGGCCGCCGTCGGGTTACGGCGCGCGCAATCCTTTGTTTTCCTGGACCGCCGTGCCGGCGCGCCTAACCCGACCTACGGGCCTGCCGGATCCCGAGGCAAGCAGGCAAGGCCGGGCGGGCGCCCCGAACACGCATGCAAGCGTGGCGGCACGCCCGCATGCTCGCTAAGCGAAGTCGCGCAGACGCACGGGCACGCGGCGGCTGCCCCAGGTGCCGGGCCGCCCGCCGAAGACGCCGGCACAGACCGCCCCGCATCGATTGCAGCAGCCGCCCTCGGTGAGGTTCCACTCCGAGAGCTCGTACCAGTCCCGTCCGATGAGCCGTTGACCGCACTGGTGGCAGTAGGTGCTGCCGCCGTCTTCGTCGTGGACGTTGCCAGTGTAGACGTAGCGCAGACCGTTCTCGCGGGCGATCGCCCGGGCGCGGTTCAGGGTGCTCGCCGGGGTGCTCGGGGAGTCGCGCATCTTGTAGTCGGGGTGGAAGGCGGTGAAGTGGAGCGGGACGTCGGGCCCCAGGTGCTCGCGGAGCCACCGCGTCATCGCGTCCAACTCCTCGTGCGAATCGTTCTCCCCCGGGATCAGCAGCGTCGTCAGCTCGACCCAGACATCGGTCTCGCGGACCAGGTACTCCAGGGTATCGAGCACTGGCTCAAGGTGGGCGCTGCAGAGCTCGTGGTAGAAGCGCTCGCTGAAGGCCTTCAGATCGACATTGGCCGCATCCATCCAGCGGAAGAATTCGGCGCGCGGTTCCGGACGGATGTAGCCCGAGGTCACAGCGACGGTCTTCACGCCCCGCGCCCGGCAGGCGCGCGCGACATCGACCGCGTACTCCAGGAACACGATCGGGTCGTTGTACGTGAAGGCCACGCTGCGACAGCCGAGCGACTCGGCGGCCCGGGCGATCGTCTCCGGGGCCGCCGCGTCGGCGAGCGTATCCATCTCGCGCGACTTGCTCATGTCCCAGTTCTGACAGTAGCGGCAGGTCAGGTTGCAGCCGGCCGTGCCGAACGAGAGCACCGCCGTCCCGGGCAGAAAGTGATTGAGCGGCTTCTTCTCGATCGGGTCGATGCAGAACCCCGACGAGCGCCCGTAGGTCGTCAGCACGATCTGCCCGCCCTCGCAGGCGCGCACGAAGCAGAGTCCGCGCTGACCCTCATTGATTCGGCAAAGGCGCGGGCACAGGTCGCACTGGATCCGCCCATCGTCGAGACGGTGCCAGTAGCGGGTTGGCACGACGGAGTTGACCACCTCGGCCATCATGAACGCCTCCCCCCCGGCGAACACCGGAGACAAACGCAGCCACCGCTGTCTACAAGTGTGGGATACGGGACGTCGATTGCAACTCGCCGTCGCCGGCACCATCCCGACCTATACTGTAATCAGCGCGAGGCGAGGCCTCGCCCAGATGCGGAGAGCAACACCATGTCAATGGTACGACCGGCCGCCGTGGCGGGTCGCTTCTATCCCGGCGATCCGCGCGAACTCAAGCGCGTGGTGGACGACTACCTGACCGAGGCGATGCCGCAGACGCAGGCACCGCCGCCGAAGGCCCTGATCGTGCCCCACGCCGGCTACATCTACTCGGGCGCCATCGCGGCCGAGGCGTATGCCTCGCTCGCGGCGGCGCGCGCGACCATCTCCCGGGTCGTCCTCCTCGGCCCGGCCCACCGCGTCTTCGTCCGCGGGTTGGCGGCGAGCGGTGCCGAACGCTTCGAGACCCCCCTCGGCGCGGTGCCCCTCGACCGGGCCGCGATCGACCGCGCCCTGACCCTGCCCCAGGTCACGATCATGGACGCGGCCCACGCCGAGGAGCACAGCCTGGAGGTCCAACTGCCGTTCCTCCAAGAGGTGCTCGCGGCCTTCACGCTGGTGCCCTTCGTCGTCGGCGATGCGAGCCCCGAGGAGGTCGCCGAGGTCCTCGAGCTGCTCTGGGGCGGCCCCGAGACCCTGATCGTCGTGAGTTCCGATCTCAGCCACTACCACGACTATGGCACCGCGCGGCGCCTCGACACCGCGACCTCGCACGCGATCGAGACGCTGCATCCGGAGGACATCGGCGAGGAACAGGCCTGCGGCCGCCAACCGGTCAACGGCCTCCTCGAGGTCGCCCGCCGGCGGGGGCTGCGGGCCGAGACGCTCGACCTGCGCAACTCGGGCGACACGGCTGGCCCGCGCGACCAGGTCGTCGGATACGGCGCCTATGTCTTCCATTGATCGGCCGGGCATCCCCGGCCCCGCCGGGGATGCCTACGCGGCCGCCGACCGCCGCCTCCTGCTCGGGCTCGCGGCCCGCTCGATCGCCCACGGACTCGACCGGCGCGTCCCGCTCGTGCCCGACCCGCGCGACTATCCGAGCGCGCTGCGGGCGGCACGCGCGACCTTCGTGACGCTCGAGATCGGCACCGCGCTGCGCGGCTGCATCGGCGCCCTGGTCGCCCGCCGTCCGCTCGTCGAGGACACCGCCCGCAACGCCTTCGCGGCCGCCTTCGAGGACCCCCGCTTCCCGCCGCTCGCGGCGGGCGAACTGCACCGGCTCAGCATCCAGGTCTCGGTGCTGAGCCCGCCCGAGGCCCTGCCCTGCACCTCGCGGGCCGACCTCCTCGCGCAACTGCGCCCCGGCCTCGACGGCCTGATCCTCGAGGAGCGCGGACAGCGCGCGACCTTCCTGCCCTCGGTCTGGGAGCAGCTCCCAGACCCGGGCGAGTTCCTCGCGCACCTCTGCCGCAAGGCCGGTCTGCCGAGCACTCACTGGTCGGGCAGCCTCGCGGTCTCGCGCTACACGACCGAGTCCTTCGCGGCCCCCGCCGCCGAGTTGCTCGAAGACAACCACGGGCAGTTGGAGTAGGCTGTCCCCATCGTCGGACCCGCCCCATGCCCGTCACGCCGCTCTCCCCGAACGCTCTCTATCGCCGCTGCGATCCCGACCAACTCGGCTTCGCGACCACCGCCGAGCTCGAGGCCGGCGACGCCCTGATCCCCCAGGAGCGCGCGCGACACACGATCGAGTTCGGCATCGGCATCCGCCACTCGGGCTACAACCTGTTCGCCCTCGGCCCGTCGGGGACCGGCAAGCTCGCCCTGATCCGCCGCACCCTCGAGGAACGGGCCACCGCCGAGCCCGTGCCGTCCGACTGGTGCTACGTCTTCAACTTCGCCAACGCCCACCGGCCGCGTGCCCTGCGCCTGCCGCCAGGCCGCGGCAACACCCTGCGGCGCGACATGGAGCAGCTCGTCACCGACCTGCATCGCGCCATCCCGGGCGTCTTCGAGAGCGACGAGTACCGCACGCGCTCTCAGGCCCTCGAGGAGGAACTCGAGGAACGCCAGGAACAGGCGATGGGTGCGCTCCGCGAGATGGCCAAGGAGAAGGATGTCGTCCTGCTCCAGACGCCGACCGGCTTCACGCTGGCGCCGATCCGCAACGGCAAGCCGCTCGGCCCCGAAGAGTTCCACGCCCTGCCGAAGAAGGAGCAGACCCGCATCGAGGCCGACATCGACGCCCTCCAGGCGGAGATGCGCAAGGTCATGCACCAGATGCCGGTCTGGAAGAAGCGATCCGACGAGCAGATCGAGGAACTCAACCGCGAGATGGCCGGCGGCGCCGTCCGCTCGCTGATCGAGACGCTCGGCGAACGGTACCAGGACCTGCCGGCCGTCGTGGCCTATCTCGACGAGGTCCAGGCCGACGTCGTCGAACACTTCCGACAATTCCTGCCGACGCAGGATAAACAGCCGCCGTTCCTCGCCGGCTGGACGCCACCGAACGGCGACGGCCCGCCCTGGCACCACCGCTACCGGATCAACGTGCTGCTCGGCCACGATCAGAACGGCGGTGCACCCGTCGTCTACGCCGACCTACCGGCCCATCACCAGCTGGTCGGGCGCATCGAGCACCGCGCCCACCTCGGGGCGCTGGAGACCGACTTCACGATGATCCGCGCCGGTGCCCTGCACGAGGCCAACGGCGGCTACCTGATCCTCGATGCGCTGAAGCTGCTGCTCCAGCCCTTCGCCTGGGAGACCCTCAAGCGGCTCCTCCAGGCCGGCGAGATCCGCATCGAGTCGCTCGCCCAGATCACCAGCCTGATCAGCACCCTGTCGCTCGAGCCCGAGCCGATCCCGCTCGATGTGAAGGTCGTGATGCTCGGCGAGCGCCACATCTACTACCTCCTCTGCCAACTCGACCCCGAGTTCCGCGAGCTCTTCAAGGTCGCCGTCGATTTCGACGACGAACTGGTGCGCGACCCGGCCAGCGCCCTCGGCTACGCCCGCTTCGTCGCCGCCGAGGTGCACCGCGCGGCGCTGCGTCCGTTCGAGGCCGCGGCGGTCGCGCACGTCGTCGAGCACGGCGCCCGGCTCGTCGACGACAACGAGCGCCTCACCAGCCACATGCGCTCGATCGGCGACCTGCTGCGCGAGGCCGACTACTGGGCCGGCGCGAGCGATCACGCGCTCGTCACCGCCGCCGACGTCGAGCAGGCCATCAGGGCCCGCATCGAGCGCGCCGATCGCATCGCCCGCCGCCTGCGCGAGGAGACGACGCGCGGCACCATCCTGATCGATACCGACGGCGAACGGATCGGGCAGGTCAACGGGCTGGCCGTCATGGCGCTCGGCGACTTCGCCTTCGGCCACCCCAGCCGGATCACGGCCCGCGTGCGCCTGGGCAAGGGCGAGGTGATCGACATCGAGCGCGAGGTCAAGCTCGGCGGCCCGCTGCACACGAAGGGGGTGCTGATCCTCCAGGGCTTCATCGCCGGACGCTATGCCCTCGAACACCCGCTGTCGCTCTCGGCCAGCCTGGTCTTCGAACAGACCTACGGCGGCGTCGACGGCGACAGCGCCTCCTCGGCCGAGCTCTACGCCCTGCTCTCGGCCCTCGCCGAGCTGCCGATCTGCCAGTCGCTGGCCGTCACCGGCTCGGTCAACCAGCGCGGCGAGATCCAGGCGATCGGCGGGGTCAACGAGAAGATCGAGGGCTTCTACGACACCTGCGCCGCGCGCGGCCCCGTCACCGGCCAGGGGGTCCTGATCCCGGCGGCGAACGTCAAGCACCTGATGCTGCGCGCCGACGTGCGCGAGGCGGCCGCCGCCGGCCGCTTCGCCATCTACCCGGTCACGACCGTCGACGAGGGGATCGAGCTCCTCACCGGGATGCCGGCCGGCACGCGCGGCGCGGATGGGCGCTGGTCGCCGGGGAGCGTCAACGCGCGGGTCGAGGCACGGCTGGTCGGATTCTCCGAGCGGCTGCGCGCGCTGCGCGGCGGCGACACCCAAGCGCCACCGACCGCCGAGCCGCCGCGATGAACGACGCCCCGGCCCGAATCCGGCGCATCGCGGTCGCGCTCGATGCCTCGCCGCACAGCCTGCGGGGTCTCGCCCTCGCGGCGCACATCGCCGCTGCCTTGGGCGCCGAGATCGAGGGGGTCTTCATCGAGGACACCGAGCTCTTGCGCTCGGCCGGCCTGCCCTTCCTGCGCGAGGTCCGGGTCACCACCCTGGGCGAGAGCACGCTCGACGCCGCGCGCCTGGAACGGGAGTTGCGCGCCGGCGCGCGGCGGATGCGGACGCAACTGGAGCGCTCGGCCGCCGAGCTCGGCATCGCCTGGTCGTTCCGCGTCTGGCGCGGCGACCTGGCCGCCGAAATCCTCGCCGCGGCCGTCGACGCCGAGCTCTTCGCGCTGGCGCGCATCGGCCGCTTCGCCCCACTGCGCCGGCCCAGGCCGCCGCGGGCCGCCGGCACCCTGATCGGCGTCCTCGTCGAGCACCACCCGGCGGCAAGCCGGGCGCTGGCCACCGCGATCGCACTCGGCCGACGGGGCACGGCGAACCTGATCGTGGTCCTCCAGGCCGCCGACGTCGACGAACTCGAATCGCTCCGCGCTCAGACCCTCGCCGAGCTCGGCGACCTCGGCGCCGACACGCGGCTGATCGCCTGCGACGCCGATGCCGCCGCGGCCCTGCCCGCGATCGTCGCGCGCACCGGCATCGACCTGCTGCTCCTCGACGCCGCCAGCGGGCTCTTGGCCCGACCATCCCTTTGGACCAGCCTCGAGGCACTCGACTGCCCGGTCTTGATCGGGCGCTGAGGGTCGCGCCCGGGAACTCGGCTCGGGAGGTCGGGAGGCATGACCTCGCAGACGCCGAGGTCGCACGAACGCCAAGGGAAGCGGCTGGAGCGAGGGAACCAACATGATGCCGAGGATCAGGCCGTCGCGGGCAGCAGGATATCGATCTCGAAGGGGCCTGGAGACGCTGGCCGAGTCCTGCGCCCCGTGACACCCGACACCGCAGAAAGCCCTTTCTCGGCGAACACCGCTTCAGACGCGGCCATCACCAAGATCACCTTCGACAGGTTGAAGTTCGCCCGCTCACCTGGAAAAGGGGCCAGGGTTCAAGATCTCGATCCGCCGGGCGGACGATTCAATAACGACCGGTAGATCCTCTCGGAACAAAAAAACGCGACACACGCGATAAGGCTGAATAGACACAGGAGCATTTGCTGTATCGTCGCAACCTTCGTGTATTTCGTGGTTTCTTGTCGTCCTCGCCCTCGTCTCCGGCATGCCGCTGGCGCTCCGCACCCCGGGCTCCGGGCCTCGCACCTCGGACATCTTCAAGGCATGAAGGGCCTCATGCCGCTCATCGGCCGCGCGAACTGGCCATATTCTCTCGCATCACGGACACGCCGCCGGCCATGGCCCCCACCCGCTGGTCGATGATGCCCATGCCGTAGGCGACCTCCTGCATGCTCTGCTGGATCTGGTCCATGTCCACCGCGATGCCGTCCATGTTGGCGCGCACCGCGGGCATGGTGTCCGCGAGCGAGCCCATGTGGGCATCGATGCGATCCATGTGCTCCATGTGGCCCTCGAAGGCCTGCATGTGCAGGGTGATGATCGCCATGTCGGCGTCCACGTTGACCAGATGGGCGTGCATGGACTCCATGTTGCTCACGATGCCGTTGAAGTCCTGGTACAGGACGCGGACGTAGTAGACGTTGAACACCGCCAGGATCACCAGCAGGATGGAGGTGATGACGATCACCGTGTCGGTGATGCGGAAGTGGCGTAAGCGCTGGTCGAGGTGGTACTGGGTCTCCCGCCCCAGGCCGGCGATCACGTCGACGACCGCGCGTCTGGGGTCTTCGCGCTGGGGCATGGTCGCGCCCTCCTACGGGAAGGGAATCATACGGTTCATGGTCCGGGCGGGGCGGGAGATGTCGATCATCTGCCCGCTCATCGTCTGGACCTCCAGGTTCATCAGGTCCATGTTGACCGAGATGTTGCGCACGTTGGTGCGCACCGCGGACAGGGCCATGTCGATGTCGTCCACGCTGCCGTGCATCGCATCCATGTCGCGGCGGATGCTGGTCATCTCTCGGTCCATCAGGGCCATTCGCGCCTCGACCGAGGAGAGCAGGGCGACGCGCTGCTCCATGGAGCCCATGTGGCCCTCGATGCGGTGCATCTGGTCCGACACCGAGATGAAGTGCTTGTTCATCTCCGCCACCACGCCGGAGATGCGGGTGATCTGGGAGCTCAGCGTCAGGAGCAGGACCAGGATGGAGACGGCGATCAGGCCGAGGACGATGATGCCGGCCTGGATACTGTAGTTCAGCCGGTCGCCGAGCCGGTTCTTGATGTCGATCTGGCTGAGGATGATGCCCTCGAACGAGCTCAAGGCCCGCCGGAACTGCTGCTGGAGGATGATGTCGTCCTCCGGCATCTTCGACGACCGCGTTTCCTCTGCCATCTAGACGACTTCTCCTCGGTGACCCGTCTCACTGTCGTGCTCGGCCGGGTCGTGCTCGGCCGGCGTTTGGCCGATAAGCGAAGTGTAGAGGATACCGCCCCGGGCGTGCGGGAGGCTTGCTCGTTTTTCTGAGGCGACGTCGATGATCGGCCATCCCGGTCGAGATCGGCACGCGGGCCGAGTGGCGCGATGCTCGGACCGCTTCAGGACAGCCGGCAGCGGAAGTCCTCGAAGCCGAAGCGCCTGATGATCCGCAGCGCGTCCGTCTCGGAATTCCAGCTGTTCATAAGTCTTGAAGGATTGCCCGGATCGCAATTTTTCAAGGTCCCCTCAGGATTTCGAGGCCCGCTCGGAGGCCAAGTACGAAGGGCAGCGCGTCGACGGCACCCATGCCGTTAACGGCACCATCTACCTCGAGACCCGCAGCGAGGACTTTCAGTGCTCTTACAACCCGGCCGGCGACACGATGGTGGACTTCTACGCCGAGGGCAAGTCCCAGCCGACCTTCGTCAAGGGCGGCGGCAGCCCGCACATGAGGGCACCTTGAGTCGCTGAGGACGCGCCCCGGCAACGCCCGCAACACCGGGCGCGACTTGCCCGTCTATCGCAAGTACCGCCTCGGCGACAAGGGCGTGATCTTCGACTTGCCGAACGAGACCATCCGCGTCTACCGCTCTGTCTATCTCGCGCTTGCCGTCGGGATGCCGCTTGCGGGGTGCGCAGATCAGGTCGGCGAGTACCTGCCGGTATCGGCCATCGCTCAGGGCCGCTTCGTCACCGACCAAGCGGCGCTGGCCGAGTGGCGCGGACAAGAGGTCCACCTCTGGGGCTTCGTCGACCAGGGCAACCTCTACGGGGACGCGGACGCCAAGCGGGTCCTCGGCGAGTGGTGGAGCGGGGACGGACCGGACCCCGATCACTGGCGCTTCGACCTCAAGGCGCAGGCCGATGATCCGGTGGGACGCTCGTTGCCGGTGCTCGTCCCCAACGATGCGGGGCGGGAGGACCTCCTCGAACGCTTCGTGGCCGATGCGCGTGCGCGCAGGGCCACGAAGATCTTCCTGACGGGCAGGCTGTTCACGTACCTTGCGCCCACGCAGATCCTCGACCGAACTGGCCTATACCTCGAGCTGCGCGCATCCGACGACATCCGGCTCGATCCACCGAACGCCAATTGAGAAGCGGACGGCGCAGGCATCGGACTGAACGATATGCCCTTCCCTGCCACAGGAAGGGGTATTGACCTGCCCGAGCGATGTCGGCCGCTGGCCGACTCCAAGCCCCTGAGAAGACGCTCGGCCGAACCCCTCAGCTGAACGTCGGGACCTGTCAAGGGTTATCCGAGCATGGTTGTGTTCGCGACGGCTAAGGGACGTCAAGCGGCCGCCCGACAGATCGAAGTACTTGACCCTGGCCCCTTATACCCCACGAAGAAGGCGCCGGCTTCGCTCGGATCATCGAGCGGCTCGTCGCGGAAAGCGGGAAAGCAGACATGGCAGTCGACCGGGCGGTGCCGTCGGACACCAAGGATTGGAACGCGGCTCTGTGCGCGAGGGCTCCGACCTCGGCTCCCATGCAGCGAGGGGGGAGAGGCCGAGCCTAATCCGTCTCGATCCCCAACAGGTCCCACCAGTCCCGCGAGCCGTGCAGTACCCGAACCACGGAGATCCCGTCCGTGCGCGGCAGATAGAAGATCAGATAGCCCCTGAAGTCTCGGACCGGCCACTTCCTCATCCCGGCCAGGGCGGGATCATGTGTCCGAATCTGGGAGCCCATCATCGGCTGCTTGGCCAAGACCTCGAAGCTGGACCGGGCACTGTCCAGAAATCGCTCGGCGGTGTCCTGCCCGGCCATCTCGGCCAGATAGACGAAGTGCTCGACCAGATCCCGCCGTGCCGTCGCCCGCCGATAGACCCGGCCCATCAGCCTCGTTGCTTGCGCGCGGCCAGGCGGTTCGTGGCCTCCGCGCGGATCGCCGTCCAGTCCTCCGCGGCCAGTGGCGCCTCGGGACTGTTCAGCCCTTCGAGAAGCGCCGACTCCAGCGCCTCCTGAGCCTTGCGCCGCTCGTCGGCACGAATCAGCTCGCGCACGTACTCGCTCGCGCTGCTATAGCGCCCCTGGGCCACCTGCCCGTCAACGAACGCCTTGAGCGGTTCGGGCAGGGAAATGTTCATGGTCTGCATCGGGCACCTCCTTTTGCCCTCAGGTTGGCACTGTCGCCAAGGGTTGGCAAGTCTTGCCATGTGACGCGGGTTTTCGGTTAGGCAGGCGTCGAAGACGGCGGCGCCCCGTACTTTCGCATGCGAAAAATCCCCGCCACCACGCCGGAGATGCGGGTGATCTGGGAGATCAGCGTCGGGAGCAGGTGTTGCTTCCAACATTATCTCGTCACGGATAAGATTCGCTCACCTGACTTTCGCTGATCTTTTCGCACTGCGGCACCGGCCGACAGGCGGTGCAAGGGTCCGGAATCGAGAACCATCGCTCCCGCTGACAACAAGGGACTGAGCGGCCGCTCCGGACGCATAGCGGCCTGTCGCAGTCAACCCTGTGACTCTGGCCGGCCATTTGCTGCCGCCCAGCCGCGTTGATTCAGCGGCAGGTCGCAAGCGCACAGCGGACGCTGGAGTTGCGCTCCGCGGGCAGGTGCGAACCGCTGGATCAATGAGCCTGCCAAGTCCAGGGGTTGATGACGACAACACCCGCCGCTTCGAACGGTTGGATGTCGCGCGTCGCCACCGCGAATCCATGGGTAGCGGCGATCGCCGCGATGTAGCCGTCGGCTGGTGCGATGGCTATGCCGGTGGCCCGCGCCCAGGCACGCAGGCGCGCATAGGACTGGGATGCAGGCTCATCGAAGGCCAGGATACGGCCAGCGAATAGAGGCACGACACGCGTTTCGAGACTGGTCTGAAGCAGTTCCCGGCGCTTGCCATCGGGCAGCACCGCAATGCCAAAGCGCAGTTCCGCGAGGCTGATCGTGGAGAGGTAAAGCGTCTCAATGGCCTGTGCATCGAACCATGCCCGCACATTCGGGTTACCTGATGCCTTCAAGGGCTCGGAAACCACGTTGGTATCGATCAGGATCATCCCAGATCCACCGGCTCGCCCCTTGTCCTGTCGCGTTCGATTTCCAGGTCCGCGCCACCCACTTCGCGGCCGATTTCAGCCAGCAGGGAACCGAGCTTGACCCGCTCATCCGGTCTGACAGCACTTTCGAGGATGGCTCGGATTTCCGCCTCGGTGCTGCGGCCATGGGCCGCCGCCCGCGCCCGCAAGGCGCGATGCGTTTCTTCGGGCAGGTTACGAACAGTGAAGGATGCCATGGTCTTCGGTACCCAGGTTGAGCAAGAGTGATTGCACTATAGCGCAAACGATATCACTCGTGGACAAGAGGGCTCTACCCGGCCCCAAACTGCCGTCTCGCTTCACGTTTCGGCAACGTGCGCTGGTATCTCGGCCCCGCGTGCCGCCCCAACGTCACTCCTCTGCAGTCCCTCTTCCATTTCCTCGCGCCCTTCACGGCCACGCCTAGTGCCATGTCCGTTGTCGAACCCTCAGCTGTCGCTCGGAGCCGTCGGCTCAGCGACAGCAACGGGTCGTAAGCACGCGCCTAGGCTCAGGGTCGTGGGTGACCGCAAAGCGCGTTTACCGGACGCTCAGGTCCGATGAGTCAGTGACGGGAATTGGCCGGTTGCTGCCCTTCGGGTAACCACCGGCTAGGAGATCCATGTGACATCAACCATCAATCATCATGGCGCACGAATCCACTAGGGGTAGTCACGATCCGCTCAGGCACGCCTTCGGTATATCTGGCGTTCTCCAAGGCTGGACGAAAGCCGCGCATGCTGAGCTTTCAGGGACATGGTTTCCCTACCCCGCCGCCGTCCCGAGTTCGATTGGCGTTAGCCCGACATCCTCGTCAGTGAGATCCTCATCGACGGGGACGACGCAATGCTTCGCGGAAGCCGTGACCGCTCGGTCGGGGCGGGCGATGGCCGAGGGGAATCGGATCGGTTCAGGCGCCCGTCTTCCTCGGTGAATGGTGCCCTCGGCGGGATTCGAACCCACGACCTATCGCTTAGGAGGCGATCGCTCTATCCTGCTGAGCTACGAGGGCGGCTGAGGTCTGCGCGGCGCGCGGGGCGGTGCGACGGGGAGGCCATCGGTCGACGGGCCGTCGCGCAGCGCGTGGGCATCAGTATATGCCAGGAGCCGCGACCGGTCACGGCAGGGCGGCGGCAGGCCAGGGCCGAGCCGTGCTCCGCCCTTGTCGCGAGGGGCCTGGACGGTTGACGGGGGATCCTCGGCGGGGTGCGCTGGCGACCCCGCCTCGCAGCGTGTGGGGGCCGGCTTGCCGGCGATCGCCCGCAAGCGGGCTCCTACCCGCGCCGGCGAGGCCTGCCGAGTCCGCCGGCACACCTCGTCTGCGTTCTCCCGCAGATCAGAATGGATCCGCACTGGACGGCCGGCGCTTGTTGCGAATCCGCATTGCCGCCGGCGGGCACACGCAGATAATCGTTATCAATCCCAAACCCTACCTCCGGCCTCGGTCTCGGCCACCGCGCGATCGCCCGCGCCAGTGCCGGCCGGCCCATCGCAAGAAGGTCGTACACCATGGATCGATTCACGCGCAACTATACGATCGCCCTCGGGGCGATCGTCGTCGGCCTGCTCCTGTTCTGGCTGTTATCGAGCTGGAATCCGCGTGTCGGCGAGCTCAACAAGGTCCTCGCCGCCGACGCCGAACTCGCCACCTATCCCTATCCGTTTCGGGTCGTGGACTTCGACGACGGCGTGGCGACCCTCTCCAGCCCCCGCTCGTTCGATCTGCCGGCGATCACCTTCCTCGGCGTGATCGAGCCGTCGCTCGCGAACAAGGCCCAGGACGACCCGGCGATGATCGCCGCCCAGAACCGGCTGATCCATCACCAGAAACGCGCCCAGGCACTGGTCGAGGGACAGCCCGATGTCGCCAGCGTGCGCTGGGAGCTCGATCGCAACTGGTATGTCCAGCGGGGGATCGATATCGCCTCCCTGTTGCGCTGACCGCGACAGGGGCGGGCGTGGCTCAGCGCACCTCCCGCCGCCGCGCCGCCGCCTGTGCCAGCTCCTGCAGGAGCGGCGCAGTGTCGGGCCAGCCGATGCAGGCGTCCGTGATGCTCTGCCCGTAGACCAGGTCCTCGCCGGGGTTGAGGTCCTGACGGCCGGCGACCAGGTGGCTCTCGATCATCACGCCGATGATCCGGCGGTCACCGCGGGCGATCTGCCCGGCCACGTCCCGGCCGATCTGGAGCTGCTTCTCGGGGCGCTTGCGGCTGTTCGCATGGCTGAAGTCGATCATGATCTTGGGCACGAGCCCGGCCTCGACGATCTCCTCGGCGGCGATGTTGACGCTCTCGGTGTCGTAATTCGGCCGCTGGCCACCGCGCAGGATGATGTGCGTGTCCTCATTGCCGCCCGTCGTGAAGATCGCCGACTGGCCCTCCTTGGTCACGGACATGAAGACGTGCGGGCGTGCGGCGGCGTGGATCGCGTCGATGGCGACCTTGACGGTCCCGTCGGTCGCGTTCTTGAAGCCGATCGGGCAGGACAGCCCCGAGGCGAGTTCGCGATGGCCCTGGCTCTCGGTCGTGCGCGCCCCGACCGCCCCCCAGCTGATGAGGTCCGCGACGTACTGCGGGCTGATCAGATCGAGGAATTCGGTCCCCGCCGGGATCCCCGTCTCGGCCAGGTCGAGCAGCAGCTTGCGGGCGAGGCGCAGCCCCTTGTTGATCTCGAAGCTGCCGTCCAGGTTCGGATCGTTGATCAGGCCCTTCCAGCCGACCGTCGTGCGCGGCTTCTCGAAGTAGACGCGCATGACGATCATGAGGTCGGCGGCGAGCGCCTCGCGCACCGGCCGCAGGCGCTCGGCATACTCGATCGCCGCGAGCGGATCGTGCACCGAGCAGGGGCCGACGACGACGAGCAGCCGGTCGTCCTCGCCGTGGAGGATCCGCTGGATCTCCTGACGGGCAGAGAAGACGGTCTCGGCCGCCGTCTCGCTGACGGGCAACTCCTGCTGGAGGACCTTGGGCGGCACGACTTGGGTGATGTCGCGGATACGCAGGTCGTCTGTTTCGCGTCGCATGCTCGGGGCCGGGAAGTGGAGATGAGGCCCCAAGGATAACCGAATCGGGTCCGCACCTGGCGGCCCGCGGCTCGCGAGGCCGGTCGCCCTCCCGTAGAATGCCCGCCACCAGGGGCGCCCGCGCGTCGGCAGCGCAGGGATCCCATCCGGCCCGCACGCCGCCCCGAATCCGTCCCTCGCTCCCTTGCGTCCTCGATGGCACCCACACCGCGCGACATCCTGCACTCGGTCTTCGGCTACCAGGGCTTTCGCGGCCAGCAGGAGGCGGTGGTCGCGCACGTCGTCGCCGGCGGCGATGCCCTGGTGCTGATGCCGACCGGCGGCGGCAAGTCGCTCTGCTATCAGGTCCCGGCCTTGGCACGGGCCGGCACCGGCATCGTCGTCTCGCCGTTGATCGCGCTGATGCACGACCAGGTCGAGGCCCTGCGCCAGAACGGCGTGCGGGCCGCCTGCCTGAACTCGACCCTGGGCCTCGAGGAGGTGCGCGCGACCGAGCAGGCCCTCCTGCGCGGCGAACTCGACCTCCTCTACATGGCCCCCGAACGGCTCGTCACCGAACGGACGCTCGACCTCCTCGGGCGCGCCCGCCTGAGCCTCTTCGCGATCGACGAGGCGCACTGCGTCTCCCAATGGGGGCACGACTTCCGCCCCGAGTACACCCAGCTCGGGCGGCTGGCCGAGCGCTTCGCCGGCGTCCCGCGCCTCGCCCTGACCGCCACCGCCGACGAGCCGACCCGCCGCGACATCCGCGCCGGGCTGCGCCTGGAGCAGGCCCGCGCCTTCATCGGCGGCTTCGACCGCCCCAACATCCGCTATCGAATCGGCCAGTTCCCGGATGCCCGTGGCGCCCTGCTGCGCCTGATCGAGGACGAGCACCCGCGCGATGCCGGCATCGTCTACTGCCTGTCGCGGCGCAAGGTCGAGGCCATGGCCGCCTGGCTCCAGGAGCGCGGCCTCAGGGCCCTGCCCTATCACGCCGGCCTACCCGCCGAGACCCGCCGCCGCCACCAGGAGCGCTTTCTGCGGGAGGACGGCGTCATCATCGTCGCGACGATCGCCTTCGGCATGGGCATCGACAAGCCCGACGTGCGCTTCGTCGCCCACCTCGACCTACCCAAGAGCATCGAGGCCTACTACCAGGAGACCGGCCGGGCCGGCCGCGACGGCCTGCCGGCGACGGCCTGGATGGCCTACGGCCTCCAGGGCGTGCTGACCCTGCGCCAGCTGCTCGAGGCCTCGACCGCCGAGGAGCGCCACAAGGCGATCGAGCGGCGCAAGCTGGAGGCCATGCTCGGCCTCTGCGAGATCACGAGCTGCCGACGCCAGGCGCTCCTGCACTATTTCGGCGATCCCCTCGATGCCCCCTGCGGCAACTGCGACAACTGCCTGGAGCCGCCGGCGACCTGGGATGGCACGCTCGCCGCCCAGCAGGCCATGTCGGCCATCTACCGCACCGGCCAGCGCTTCGGCGTCAACTACCTGATCGACGTCCTGCGCGGCTCGGACAACGCCCGCATCCGCGACCTCGGCCACGATCGGCTGAAGGTCTTCGGCCTGGGGCGGGATCTCGCGGCGACGAGTTGGCGCTCGGTCTTCCGCCAGCTCGTGGCCCGCGGGCTGGTCAGCGTCGACGTCGAGGGCCACGGCTCGCTGCGCCTCAGCGACGCGGCCCGCCCCGTCCTGCGCGGCGAGGAGACGCTACAGCTACGACGCGACCCCGCGCCCGGCAAGCGCCGCCGCGGCGAGCGGGCGGCGCCGCCCGACGAGACCGACCGCCCGCTCTGGGATGCGCTGCGCGCGCGGCGCCGCGAGCTCGCCGCCGAGCAGGGCGTGCCGCCCTACATGATCTTCCACGATGCGGTCCTGATGCAGATGGTCGAGCTGCGCCCGCGCGACCTCGCCCAGCTCGCCCGCCTCGACGGGGTCGGCGAGCGCAAGCTCGCCCAATACGGTGCGGACTTCCTCGCCGTGCTGAGCGCGCACGAGGCGCCCGGCGCACACCGATGACCGAAGGCGGCCTTGAATTTCCCGGCGCGCCCCTTCAGAAAGGGTTCAGAGATATTCGATCCGGCACCGCGATATTGCGAGTCCGGGTGCCCTGCCCTGTTGATCGCGCCCTCGGTATGTCGTAATGTCTCAATCGTTCGCCCTGGCGTAGGCATAAGTATTCGTTAATAAAACGACATCCTACGCCGGTCTCGCGGCTCGCCCCGAGCCGCCCCTCGCCCCAGGACAGCCGATATCGACGTGCCCCTTCTTCTGGAGAACGACATGGGCATCTTTGCCGACTTGCACGAACAGAATCACAAGATCACGGAGCTTTCGAACGTCTTCTTGTACCTGATCCAGGATCGCGCCATGTGCGATACCCGGATCGCCTGCGACATCTTCTTGGATTATTCGAAGACCGTGAAGGAGCACATCGAGCTGGTCGACCGCAAGCTCTGCGGCAAGCTCATCTCGCACCCGGACCAAGCCGTGAAGAACACGGCCGATCGTTTCCTGTCGGGTTCGTCCGAGATCAAACGCATCTTCGCCGCATATCTGAAGCAATGGTGCTCGGAGTCGCGGCGGGAGCTGACGATCCGGCGTCACTACGACAAATTCGTCGCGGACACCCAGCTCATGTTCGCACTGGTCCTCAACCGCATCGAGCGCGAGACCGAGCACCTCTACCCGTTGATCCGCCGGCTGGAAGGGGACGACCAGAAGGCGGCCTGAGTCGGCCGCCGGCTCATTCCCGACCTGCGCCGGGGGACCTGTCTCGCGAGCATCCGCCGACGATCGGGGCGCTGATCGGCGGCCATCGGCGCCTGCCCTCGCGCGAGACACCCGCCGTCGACGACGGCGAGGTCCCGCGAGACCGCTCGGCCGCAACCCCCCAAGATCGGGTGCCCGGCCTCTTTCGCCCGCCTATTCGGCCGACGCCTCCGGCTTCGGGTTGCCGACCATCCGGCCCATCAGCGCCTGCCGGTCGAAGACGAGGTGCTTGAACATCCCCAGGATGTGCAGGGCCAGAGCACCCATCAGGACGTAGGCGATCACCATGTGGGCCTGTTCGAGGATCTCGTGCAGGTTCGGCATCTCACCGGTCGGGCTGGCGATGCTGAACAGCCCGAACGGCGCGATCGCGACACCCTTGGTCCAGACCGTCAGGGGCCCGGTGATCACCATCAGGACGAGCGCGAGCATCAGGATGCCGTGGACGATATCGGTGGTGACCTGGAACAGCCGCGCCTGCGGAAACGGCTGGGTGCGTCGGCTGACGGCACGCCAGAGCACGCGCAAGACGACGAAGACCGCGGTCAGCGCACCGATGGCCATGTGCATCTGGAACCAAAAGGTCTTCTGATCACCTTTTGGCAAATCGGCGAAGTACAGCCCGATGCCGAGCATGACGAGCACGAGCAGCGCGACGAACCAGTGGTTGAAGCGCGAGATCAGACCATAGCTGGTCGGTGTATCGGTCAGGGTCATGGCTGGAAGACCTCCCTTCGGGTTGAGGAGATGGGGCAACACACGGAGAATCGGAGACCACTGCGACGTTGGGTTACGGCGCGCATCCAGCGCTTTACCAAGACCTTGAGGCCCGAGATGGCGCGCCTAACCCAACTTACGTGGCTCGTTACTTCGCGGGCCTTGCCTAGGATCTGGCGTCGCTATTCTAGCCGGAAACTACATCGCCACGCGGGCTGCGCGGCGCCGCCCAGGCTTTGAAGTGGCGCAGGATCAGAAGCCCGGGGATCGCGATCAGGGTGCAGAAGACGAAAAACCCGACCCAGCCGAACCCCTCGGCGAGATAGCCGGTCGGCGCCGAGGCCAACACCCGCGGCACCCCCATCAGGCTCGAGAGCAGCGCGTACTGGGTGGCCGTGAAACGCCGGTCGGTCAGGGCCGCCATGAAGCCGACGAAGGCCGCCGTGCCCATGCCACCGCTCAAGTTCTCGAAGGCGATCACACCGGCGAGCGCCCACGTGTCGGGGCCGATCACCGCGAGGAGCGCGAAGCCCGCGGTCGAGACCGCCTGCAAGAGACCGAAGTGCCAGAGCGAGCGGTAGAGGCCGATGCGCAGGATCAGGAGCCCGCCGAGCAGACCACCGCCGATCGTGGCCCAGAAGCCGAACAGCTTGACCACGGCCCCGATCTCGCTCTTGGAGAAGCCGATGTCGAGATAGAAGGGCGTCGTCATCGCGCTGGCCATCGAGTCGCCGAGCTTGTAGAGCAGGATGAAGGCGAGGATCCAGAGCGCCCCGTCGCGGCGGAAGAACTCGACGAACGGCTCGACGACGGCGGCGCGCAGCGAGCGGGGCCGCCCCTCCAGCAGCGGCGGCTCGGGGGCCAGCAGGGTCGTGACGATGCCGATCGCCATCGTCAGACCGAGCAGCAGGTAGACGGTCTGGAACGACACGAAATCGGCGAGGATCAGACCCCCGCCGCCGGCGAGCAGCATCCCGAGGCGATAGCCGTTCACATAGAGCGAGGCGCCGAGCCCCAGTTCGTCGTCGGCCAGGGCCTCGCGCCGGTAGGCGTCGACGACGATGTCCTGCGAGGCCGAGAAGAAGGTCACCGCCAGCGCACAGCCGGCGACCAACCAGGGGTCGGCGGCCGGATTGGTCAGACCGAGGGTGACGATCGCGACCATCAGCAGGGTCTGGAAGACCAGCAGCCAACCGCGCCGGCGCCCGAGGAAGGGCGGCGTGAAGCGGTCGGTCAGCGGCGCCCAGAGGAACTTCAGCGTATAGGGTAGCTGCACCAGGGCGAAGAGGCCGATCGTGCCCAGATCGACGCCCTCCTCGGTCATCCAGGCCTGCAAGACCGAGAGGGTCAACAGCAGCGGCAGCCCGCAGGAGAATCCCATCACGGCGGCGACGGCCATGCGTCCGCTGAAGACGGTCTTCCAAACGGACGGCGAGCGGGCCAGGGTCTCGGTCATGACGGGTCCTTGCAGCAGTGGAGGTGGCGAGATCGTCGGGCCGGGCGACGCACGGCGGCGATGGACCGACAATCGTCCGTCGCGACGCCATGGTAAGGCCCTCGCCCGCTCCGGGGCGAGCGCCCCGAACGGAGGCGCGATCGCCGAGCGAGATGACCCGAGCGCGCGCCGGCCGTTTTCGCGATAATGGCGGGTTTTCCGCCAAGGGGATCGAGATGCTCAAGAATGCCCGACTGTTTCGCCTTCAGGAGCCGTTCGCATTGGACGCTGCGGCCCTGGAGGAGCAGCTCGCCAGCCGCCGCTTCCGACCTTGCGGCCCGCTGGAGACGGTCACCCTCGGCTGGACCGCGCCCTGTCCTGCGCAGGACGGCGACGGGGCGCTGGTCCACACCCTCGGTGGGCGGGCGCTGCTGATCTGCGCCCGGCGCCAGGAGCGGCTCTTGCCCGCCAGCGTCGTCGCCGAGGTCCTCGACGAGCGAGTCGCCGAGATCGAGGCCGAGGAGGTCCGAAGCGTCGGGCGGGCCGAGCGCCGCCGCCTGCGCGAGGCGATCATGACCGAATTGCTGCCGCGCGCCTTCACCCGCTCACGGCGCGTCCTCGCCTATGTCGATCGCAGCGCCGGCTGGTTGGTCGTCGACGCGGCGAGCGACAAGGTCGCCGAGGAGTTGGTCAGCCTGCTGCGTGAGACGCTCGGCTCGCTACCGGCCACGCCGCCGCGCCCGGATGAGGTGCCGACGGCGCGCCTGACGGGCTGGGTGGCCGGCGGCGCCGGCCCGGACGGCTTCGAGCTCGGCGACGCCTGCGAGTTGCGCGACCCGCAGGACAGCCATTCGGTCGTGCGCTGCCGCGGCCAGGACCTCGCAGGCGAGGAGATCGCCGCCCACCTGCACGCCGGCAAGCAGGTCGTCCAGCTCGCCCTCGCGTGGGCCGAGCGGCTCGACTTCGTCCTCACCGACGACCTGGCACTGAAGCGCCTGCGCCTCGCCGATGGGCTGCTCGATGACGTCGCGGACGGCGATGACGAGGACCCGGTGGTGCGCTTCGAGGCCGAGCTGACGATCCTCGTCGCCGCGCTCGGCGAGGTCATCGAGCAGCTCGCGGCCCTCTTCGCACTCGGCCACGCCGCCGGGACCGCGGGCGAACCCGCCCCGCCGGCCAATGAGCCCCGACCGCCGCACTGACGCCTGCCCTGGCCAAGCGATCATCACCGCACCCCGTCCCGCCCGAGCCAACCCAGAATGACCAAACCGCTGCGCCACGTATCGGGCTTCCTGCGGCCGAGCGCCGCCCTGGTGGCCCAGCTCGAGGAGATCCGCCGCGATCAGGCGATGCTGCGCGAGGCACGGCGCGCGCTACCGCCGTCGCTGCGCGAGCACTGCCGACGGGCCGTCTTCTCGGGGGATTCGGTGACGCTGGTCGCGGAATCGGCGGTCTGGGCGACCCGCCTGCGCTTCATGGGCCCGGAGATCCTCGCCCGGCTGGCCGAGGTGCACCCCGGCCTGCGGCGTTGCCGCGTGCGGATCGCCCCGGAAGCGAGCCCGATGCGCGATGCGCGCCGGGCACTGCCCCGACCGCGGCCCTCGCCGGGCACCGCGCACCACCTGGCCGCGACCGCCGAGATGCTGACCGACCCTGGACTGGCCGCGGCCTTCCGCCGGCTGGCCGCGAGCGCGGCCCGGGCGACGGCCGCCGCGGCGGCGGCCGGGGCGAGCGAGGCCCGCCCCGGCGACGGATCGGCTGAGGATCAGTAGGCCGGAACCGGCCGCCGATAGGCGCTCGGCACGACGGCCTCGTCGTCGAAGGTGACCTCCTCCCAGGCCGCGCGGTCGGCAAGCAGCGTCCGCACCAGGCGATTGTTCAGCCCATGGCCGGTCTTGTGACCGCGGAAGGCACCGATCAGCGGCCGGCCGAGCTGATAGAGATCGCCGATGGCATCGAGGATCTTGTGCCGCACGAACTCGTCGTCGTAGCGCAGCCCTTCCTCGTTGAGGACCCGGTAGTCGTCGACGACGACGGCATTGTCCAGGGTGCCGCCCAGGGCCAGGTTCTGTTGGCGCAGCGCCTCGATGTCGCGCAGGAAGCCGAACGTGCGCGCCCGGCTGACCTCCTTGATGAAGGAGGTCGTCGTGAAATCGATGCAGGCACGCTGCGCGCGCGAGACGAAGGCCGGGTGATCGAACGCGATCGACAGATCGACCCGGAAGCCCTCGTAGGGCTCGAAGACCGCGTACTTGTCGCCGTCTTCGACGACCACGGGCCGCTTGATGCGGATGAAGCGCTTGGGCCGGTCCTGTTCCTCGATCCCGGCGGACTGGATCAGGAATACGAACGGACCGGCGCTACCGTCCATGATCGGCACCTCCGGTGCCCCGACATCGACATAGGCGTTGTCGATGCCGAGACCGGCGAACGCCGACAGCAGGTGTTCGACGGTCGCGACCCGCACCCCGTCGCGCACGAGCGTCGTCGACAGCCGGGTGTCGCCGACGTGTTCCGGGTGTGCCCCGATCAGGACCGGGGGATCGAGGTCCACGCGGCGAAAGACGATCCCGGTGTCGGGCGCCGCCGGGCGCAGGGTCAGATACACCTTGTCACCGGTGTGCAGCCCCACCCCCGTCGCCCGGATCACGTTCTTCAGTGTTCTTTGCCTGATCATCGCGCGCCAACTCCCATCGCCGCCTGACTGTGCCGAACGTCCCAACCGGCATCTCGCGCCGTGCGCGAGCACCGATCGAGGACGCATCACCCCACGACGGACGGCGCCTCGCGCCGGGCCTTAGGGTTTTCCCTAGCTTTTATCAGCAACCGAAGCGCAATGCAAGCAAATGGACTGAATTGTTTTGTAATCCCGCTCGAGGGGTTTCCCGTCAATCGGCCTGGCGCCGCAGGAAGGCGGGGATGTCGAGATAGTCGAGATCCGAATCGCCGCCGTTCCCCTCGGCCACTCGGTGGCCCTCGCTGAATTGGCCGCGCCGATAGACGGCCGGGCGATCCATGTCGCGGTAGTCGGGACCGGCGGCCGAGGGCCGCCCTTCCTTCGCGACCAGGCGCACCGGGCGCTCCTTCTGGCCCGCGGGACGCCGGGCCGCGCCACGCTCACGCCCGAGCCCGGTCGCGACGACGGTCACGCGCAGTTCCTCGTCGAGGGACGGGTCGATGACGGTGCCGACGACGACGTTGGCCTCGTCGTCGGCGAAGTCGCGCACCGTGTTGCCGACCTCGTCGAATTCACCGATGGAGAGGTTGGTCCCGGCGGTGATGTTGACGAGGATACCGCGCGCCCCGGAGAGGTCGATATCCTCGAGCAACGGGCTGCTGATCGCCGCCTCGGCGGCGAGCCGGGCACGGTTCTCGCCGGAGGCGGCACCGATGCCCATCATCGCCTGGCCCATCTCGGCCATGACCGTCTTGACGTCGGCGAAGTCGACGTTGATCAGGCCGGGCCGCGTGATCAGCTCGGCGATGCCCTGGGTGGCGTTGAGCAGGACGTCGTTGGCCGCACGGAAGGCGTTCAGCAGGCTGACCTCCTTGCCGAGTACGGCGAGGAGCTTCTCGTTGGGGATCGTGATCAGCGAGTCGACGTGCTCGGCGAGCTCCAGGATACCATTGTCGGCGACCTTGCGCCGCCGACCGCCCTCGAATGGAAAGGGCTTGGTCACGACGGCGACCGTCAGGATGCCGAGTTCCTTGGCCACCTCGGCGACCACGGGGGCCGCGCCCGTGCCGGTACCGCCGCCCATGCCGGCGGTGATGAAGACCATGTCGGCCCCTTCGAGCGCGTCATGGATGCGTTCGCGGTCCTCGACGGCGGCCTGCTTGCCGATGTCCGGGTCGGCACCGGCACCGAGCCCCTTGGTGATGCCGGCGCCCAGTTGCAGGACCGTCTTGACGTTGCAGCCACGCAACGCCTGGGCGTCGGTATTGGCGCAGATGAACTCGACGCCGTCGATGGCCGCCTCCACCATGTGGTTGACGGCGTTGCCCCCGCCGCCACCGACACCGATGACCTTGATAACCGCATTCTGACTATGAGTATCCATCAGCTCGAACATGATCAGTCTCCTCTTGCGCTCGCGTTGACCTTGTTGCGTTGCCCCTTCACCCGACCCGCCGGATCCGCAGGATCCGACACACCAACGAACCACCGTATCCCGCCGCCGTCGGGCGGCGACCGTCAGAAGTTGCCCTGGAACCAGCTGCGCATCCGCGTCCAGATGCGCTTGAAGCCGAGCGGCTGCCCCATCTCGGCGTGCCGCACGAAGCGGTGCTGGCGTGCATACATCAACAGCCCCACCCCCGTCGCATAGCTCGGATCGCCGACCACCTCCTGCATGCCCAGGAAGTGCTGGGGCACGCCGAGGCGCACCGGGATGTGGAAGATCTCCTCGGCCAGCTCGACGAGCCCGTCCATCTTCGAGCTGCCGCCGGTCAGGACCACGCCGCCGGCGACCAGGTCCTCGAAACCGCTGCGCCGCAGCTCGCCCTGGAGCAGCGACAGGAGTTCTTCGTAGCGCGGTTCGACGACCTCGGCCAGCGTCTGGCGCGAGAGGCGCCGCGGCGGGCGCTCGCCGATGCTCGGCACCTCGATGTACTCGCTGCCCTCGGCGAGCCGCGACAGGGCGCAGGCGTGGCGCACCTTGATCGATTCGGCATACTGGGTCGGCGTGCGCATCGCCACCGCGATGTCGTTGGTCACCTGGTCGCCGGCGATCGGGATCACCGCGGTATGGCGGATCGCCCCGTTCGTGAAGACCGCCATGTCGGTCGTGCCCCCGCCGATATCGACCAGGCAGACCCCGAGCTCCTTCTCGTCCTGGGCGAGGACCGAGTAGCTCGAGCTCAGCTGCTGGAGGACCAGGTCGTCGACCTCCAGGCCGCAGCGGCGGATGCACTTGACGATGTTCTGCGCCGCGCTGACGGCGCCGGTGATGATGTGCACCCGGGCCTCGAGGCGCACGCCGCACATCCCGATCGGCTCGCGGATCCCCTCCTGGCCGTCGATGATGAACTCCTGCGGCAGGATATGAAGGATCTTCTGGTCCGCCGGGATCGCCACCGCGCGGGCGGCATCGATGCAGCGGTCCACGTCCGCCTGGGTGACCTCGCGCTCCTTGATCGCGGTGACGCCGTGCGAATTCAGGCTGCGGATGTGACTACCGGCGATGCCCGCGTGGACCGAGTGGATCTCGCAGCCGGCCATCAGCTCGGCCTCCTCGATCGCCCGCTGGATCGACTGCACCGTCGACTCGATGTCGACGACGACGCCGCGCTTCAGCCCGCGAGACGGGTGCGTACCGACGCCGATGATCTCGATCTGCTCGTCGGCCTTGAGCTCGCCGACGAGGGCCGCGACCTTCGAGGTCCCGATATCCAACCCAACCAACAGATTCTTGTCGTTTCTACGTGCCATCTGGCTCAGCTCCGCCCCCGTGAGATTCCCTCGCCCGTGCCCGCCGCCGCGGAGCGCACCCTCGCACCGCCCTCGACCCAGCGGACCGCCAAGCCGTTGGCATAGCGCAGGTCCACTGCGACCGGCAGCCCGGCGAGGCGCAGCGACGGATAGGCCTGTATGAAGCGCGCCACGCGCTCGTCGATCGCGCGACTGCCGAGCGCCAGCTCCATCCCGTTGTGCAGACCCATCCGCCAGGCCCCGCGGGCATCGAGGGCCAGCGCCGCGATCTCCAGATTGAGCGGCGCGAGCCGCTCGCGCCATTCGAAGTACCGCGCGACGACGCGCCCCGCCTCCCGATCATCGCCGACGAGCAGCGGCAACCCGTCGGGGATCGTGTCCGGATCCGGGCGAAAGACCTCGCCCGTGGCCGTGACCAGCCCGTCGGCCCCCCAACGCGCCATCGGCCGGTGCTCGATCACCCGCAACTCCAGTCGCTCGGGCCAGACCCGGCGCAGGCTCACTGCGGCGACCCAGGGCAGGGCCTCGACCGCCTCCTTGATCGCCGCCAGGTCCACCAGGACGATGCCGCCCGTCAGCTGGGCAGCGACCGTCTCCTGGAGCACCGATAGCGAGTGGCGGTGGACCTCGCCGTCGATGATGACGGCGCGCACCGGCAAGACCTGCGGCTCGGCCCAGCGGAGCAGGGCGAGGCCCTGGACGCTGACGGCGATCAGCCCCGCGACGAAGAGCCAGCGCAGCGCCGCCCGGCGCCGCCCGAGTCGGTTGTCGTGCGCGATGTCGTCTTCTTCAGTCATGGCCGAGCGTCGTCTCCAGGATGCGCCAGGTCAGCTCGTCGAACGACAGGCCCCGCGCCCGGGCCGCCATCGGCACCAGGCTGTGATCGGTCATCCCCGGGATCGTATTGATCTCCAGCAGGAACGGCCGGCCTTGGTCGTCGACCATCAGGTCGACCCGCCCCCAACCGCGCGCACCGACCGCGTCGAAGGCCTCGAGCGCAAGGTGTCGCAGCACCGCCTCCTCGGCCTCGGGCAGCCCGCACGGGCAGAGATAGCGGGTCGTCTCCGCCTGGTACTTGGCCTCGTAGTCGTAGAAGGCGCGCGGCGTCTCCAGGCGGATCAGCGGAAGCGCCTCGTGCCCGAGGACCGCGCAGGTGTATTCGGCGCCCGTAATCCACCGCTCGGCGAGGACCTGAGCATCGAAGACCGCTGCCCCCCGCCAGGCCTGCACCAAGGCTTTGCGATCCTCGACCCGGGCCATGCCGATGCTCGAACCCTCGTGGACCGGCTTGACCATCAACGGGAAGCCCAGATCGGCCGCGGCAGCGAGATCCGCCTCCTCGCGCAGCAGCGCGAAGTCGGCCGTCGGCAGACCGAGACCGCGCCAGAGGAGCTTGCAACGGTACTTGTCCATGCCGAGCGCCGAGCCGAGGACGCCGGAGCCCGTATAGGGCAGACCGAGCGTCTCCAGGGCACCCTGGATCTGGCCGTCCTCGCCGCCGCGCCCGTGCAGCGCGATGAAGGCCCGCGCGAAGCCGCCCTCGCGCAGCCGCTCCAGGACGTCGGGGCCCGGGTCGAGCGGCTCGGCGTCGACGCCCCGTTCGCGCAGCGCGGCCAGCACCGCATGCCCGCTCTTCAGCGAGATCTCGCGCTCCGCCGAGCGCCCGCCGAGCAGCACCGCGACCTTGCCGAAGACCGCCGGATCCTGCGTCATTCCCCGTCGCCTCCCACCTGATGGACCTCGGGCACGAGGCGCACCCCTGCGGTGCGCTCGACCTCGTCCTGGACCAGCTGCATCAGCGCGCGGATGTCGCGGGCACTGGCACCGCCGGTGTTGATGATGAAATTGGCATGCTTCGCCGACACCTCGGCACCGCCGATGCGCCGCCCCTTGAGACCGGCGCCCTCGATCAACCGCGCCGCATGGTCGCCGGCCGGATTGCGGAACACCGAGCCGCAGCTCGGCAAGCCGACCGGCTGGCGGCGCGCGCGCGCCACGAGGAGTTCGGCGATCCGCGCCCGAGCCGCCGCGCCATCGCCGGGGGCGAGGCGCAGTTCGCAGGCGACGAACCATTCTCCGGGCGGCCCCTGCACCTGCCGATAGCCGACGACATAGTCCGCCGGCGTGCGGGTGCGCAGCTGGCCGAACCGGTCGATCGTGCGCACCTGCGTGACGCTCGACCAGGTCTCGCCACCCCAGGCCCCGGCGTTCATCGCCAGCGCCCCGCCGAGCGTGCCGGGGATCCCGGCCAGGAACTCGATCCCCACCAGGTCGTGGCGGATGGCGAAGCGCGCCGCCTGGGCCGAGGCGACCCCGGCCTCGGCATAGAGCCCGTCGCGCTCGGCGCTCAGCGCAAGCCCCTTGAGCGCCCCCTGGGTCTGAATCACGGTCCCGGGGAAGCCGGCATCGTCGACCAGCAGGTTGCTGCCGAGCCCCAACCACAGCAGCGGCTCGTCTGGATCGAGCCGACCCAGAAAGGCGGCCAGGTCCTCGATGTCCGCCGGACGATAGAAACGCCGCGCCGGACCACCGACCCGCCAACTCGTGTGGCGGGCCAGTGGCTCGTTCTCACGCAGCTCCCCCCTGAGATCCCTCTCGCTCATCGCTTCCTCGTACGCCCCAGAAAGACACGGTACGGGTCTGTGACCCGCACCCTCGAGACAGCGCGGCGCGGGGCCGGCGCGAGCGACCGAATCCCAGTGCACAGCGGCTCGCCGCAGCCCATCCGCAACGCTACCCGGCAGCGCTCGCTCATGATGCGTCCCCCTCGATCAGCCGCCCCGGCAGCCGGCCCATCAGGGTCCCGATGTCGCCGGCCCCCATGATCAGGACCAGATCGCCGTCGACGATCAGGTTGTCGAGGAGGCGCAGGACCTCGTGCGGATCGCTGGCATAGACGGGGTCGAGCTCGCCGCGGGCGCGGATCGCACGCATCAGCGTGCGCCCGTCGGCCCCGGGGATCGGCGCCTCGCCGGCCGGATAGACCTCGCAGAGGACGAGCAGATCGACGCTGGAGAGTACCTGGACGAAGTCCTCGAAGAGTTCCTGCGTGCGCGTGTAGCGATGCGGCTGGAACACCAGCACGAGACGCCGCTCGGGCCAGCCGCCACGGGCCGCCGCGACGGTCGCGGCGACCTCGCGCGGGTGATGGCCATAGTCATCGACCAGGACCAGGTCACGCCCCGCCCGGTCGGTCAGCGCGCGGGTCACGAAGCGCCGGCCGATGCCCTGGAAACCGGCCAGGGCGCGAGCGATCGCGTCCTCGTCGACGCCCAGTTCCAGCGCCACCGTGATCGCCGCCAGCGCGTTCAAGACATTGTGGCGCCCCGGCAGGTTGAGCTCGATCGGCCACCCCCCGGGCAGGTCGGCGCAGTGCACCTCGAAGTGCATCCGCAGACCCTCCTGACGGATCCCGACGGCCCGCACGTCGGCCTCCGCACGGGTGCCGTAGGTGCGCACCGGGCGCGAGATCGTCGGCATCAGCGCGCGCACCTCCTCGTCGTCGATGCAGAGCACCGCCAGACCGTAGAAGGGCAGGTGGTGGAGGAACTCGCCGAAGGTCCGCCGCAGCCGTTCGAAGTCGTTGCCGTAGGTGGCCATGTGATCGGCATCGATGTTGGTCACGACCGCGATCGTCGGCTGCAGGTGCAGGAACGAGGCATCGCTCTCGTCGGCCTCGGCGATCAGGTACTTGGTCGTGCCGAGCCGGGCATTGGCCCCGGCGCTGTTGAGCCGTCCGCCGATGACGAAGGTCGGGTCGAGCCCGCCCTCGGCGAGGATGCTCGCGATCAGACTCGTCGTCGTCGTCTTGCCGTGGGTGCCGGCCACCGCGACGCCATAGTAGAAGCGCATCAGTTCGGCGAGCATCTCGGCGCGGCGCACGACCGGCAGGCGCGCGGCGCGCGCCGCGCGGATCTCTGGGTTGGTCTCGTCGATCGCCGAGGAGACGACGACCGCGTCGGCGTCAGCGACCTGCTCGGCACGGTGGCCGATCGAGACCGCCACGCCACGCTCGGTGAGCCGCTCGGTGACCTCGCCCGCGCGCAGGTCCGAACCCGAGACCTCGTAGCCCAGGTTGGCCATCAGCTCGGCGATGCCGCTCATCCCCGACCCGCCGACGCCGACGAAGTGCAGGCGCCGGATGCGACCCATTCGCGAGGCATCGTGTTGGCAATGCGGATTCATCGTCTCGTCACCTCCCAGCAGGCCGCCGCGATCCGCTCGACCGCCTGCGGCGCGGCACAGGCGCGCGCCGCCTCGGCCATCGCCAGCAGCGTCGCCCGATCGGCGAGCAGCGTCGCGAGGAGTTCGGTCAGCGCCGTGACCGTCAGGTCGCGCTGGCGCACGAGGCGCGCCGCGCCCGCCTCGCTCAAGACGCGGGCATTGGCAACCTGATGGTCGTCGACCGCGAACGGATAGGGCACCAGGATCGCGCCGACGCCGGCCGCGGCGAGCTCCGAGACGGTCAGGGCCCCGGCCCGACAGACGACCAGATCGGCCCAGCCATACGCCTGCGCCATGTCATCGATAAAGGGCACGAGCTCGGCCTCGACGCCGGCGGCCGCGTAGGCGGCGCGGGCGACATCCAGCGTGCGCTCGCCGCACTGGTGGCGCACGACGGGTCGCCCGAGGGGCGGCAGGCCGGCCAGGGCCGGCGGCAGCGTCTCGTTCAGGGCCTTGGCCCCGAGCGAGCCACCGAGCACGAGCAACCGCGGCGGGCCGGCGCGCCCGGCGAGGCGCTCGGCCGGTGGCGCCAACGCGACGATCTCGGGGCGCACCGGGTTGCCGCACGGCTCGGCCCGGCGTTCGGCGGGAAAGCTCCCCGGAAAGGCCTCGAAGACCCGATCGGCGAGGCGGGCGAGCCACTGGTTGGTCAGCCCCGGAATGCGGTTCTGCTCGTGGATCACGAGCGGACGGCGCAACAGCCAGGCCATCAGGCCGCCCGGCCCCGAGGCGAACCCACCCATGCCGAGGACCACGTGCGGGCGGCGCCGTAGCAGGACGCGCCCGGCCGCCCAGAGGGCGCGGGCCAGGCGCAGCGGGGCCGTCAGCAGCGCGATCCGCCCCTTGCCGCGCAACCCCGAGACGGGGATGCAGTCGAGATCGAAACCGCGCGAGGGCACGAGGCGTGCTTCCATCCCCTGACGGGTGCCGACCCAGGTCACCTCCATCCCCTGCTCGCGCAGCCGCTCGGCGACCGCCAGGGCCGGAAAGACGTGGCCGCCGGTGCCCCCGGCCATGACCATCAGGCGCGTACCCATCGCAACCCCTTCTCCGGTCCGCTCGCACGCGCCCGGCGTCGCAGGTCGCCGTCGATGCGTAGCAGCATACCGATCCCCATGCAGGCGACGATCAGGCTGTTGCTGCCGTAGCTCAGGAACGGCAACGTCAGGCCCTTGGTCGGCAGTACGCCCAGGTTCACGCCGAGGTTGACGAAGGCCTGGAGGCCGAGGGCCAGGCCGATGCCATAGGCGAGGAAGGCCGCGAAGCGTGCCTCGCTGGCGAAGGCCCGGGCGCCGATGACGAAGGCCCGCCAGATGATGAAGGCGAAGGCGGCGATGACGGCGAGCACGCCGGCCAGACCGAGCTCCTCGCCGACGACGGCGGCGATGAAGTCCGTATGCGGCTCCGGCAGGAAGAACTGCTTCTGGATGCCGTTGCCGAGGCCGACCCCGAGCCACTCGCCGCGGCCGAAGGCGATCAGCGCCTGGGAGAGCTGGTAACCGCTGTCGAAGGCGTCCGCGAACGGATCGAGGAACGACAGGACCCGCGCGACACGATAGGGTTCGATCACGACCAGCGCCGCGAGCGCGAGACCGACCAGCGTCACGAGGACGACGAAGTGGCGCGCCTGCACGCCGCCGAGGAACAGGAGCCCGATGACGGTGGCCATGATCACGGCCACGGTGCCGAAGTCGGGCTGGGCGATGATCAGGGCGCAGACCAGGCCCACCAGGACCATCGGCCGGACGAAACCCATGACGCTGCCCGTGACGGCCTCGCTGTGGCGGACGAGGTAGCCGGAGACGTAGATGATCGCAAAGAGCTTCATGAACTCGGAGCTCTGGAGATTGAGCGGCCCGAGCGGGATCCAGCGCGTCGCCCCGTTGACCGTGTGACCGACGCCCGGGACCAGGACCAGGACCAGCAGCGCCACGCCGACGAGCAGCAGGGCCGTGCGCGCCCGTTCCCAACCGGCGGTCGGCACGGCATAGGCGGTCAGGCCGGCGGCGAGCGCCAATGACAGGGCGATGCCGTGGCGGACCAGGACGTGGAGCGGGTCGTCGTAGAGGCGCTCGGAGAGGGGCATCGAGGCCGACGCGACCATGACGACCCCGAGACCGAGCAGACCGACGACGCAGGCCAGCAGGCCGTAGTCGAGGGCCATCTCCGGGCGCGCCTGACGCCGGCGCGGGAGCGGCAGGACCGCGCTCATCCGATCAGCCTCCCCACCGCGGCGGCGAAGACCCGCCCGCGGTGCTCGTAGTTCTCGAACATATCGAAGCTGGCGCAGGCCGGCGAGAGCAGCACGCAGTCGCCCGGCTCGGCCAGGGCGGCCGCCTGGCGCACCGCCTCATCCATATCGCCAGCTCGGTAGATCGGCACCAGCCCGTCGAGGACCGTGGCGATCTGCGGCGCATCGCGGCCGATCAAGACGACGGCCCGCGCGGTCCGGGCGGCGACCGGCGCCAGCGGTGCGAAGTCGGCGCCCTTGCCGTCACCGCCGGCGATCAGCACGACCCGATGGCCCGAGCCGGGCGGCGCGAGGCCGTCGAGGGCCGCGACCGTCGCCCCGGGATTGGTGCCCTTGGAATCGTCGTACCAGCGCACGCCCCCCTGCTCGGCGACCAACTCGCTGCGGTGCGCCAGGCCCTGAAAGAGGCGCAGCGCCGCGACCATCGCCTCGCGCGGCAGCCCCGCCGCGGCGCCGATCGCGAGCGCCGCGAGGGCGTTGGCCTGATTGTGTCGCCCGGGGATCCGCAGTTCGCCGACCCGCAGCCAGGGGCGCATGCCCTGGCAGAGCCAGTCCTCGCCGGCCTGCTCGCGGAGCCCGAAGGCCCCCTCCCCGGGCACCCCGAGCGTGAAGCCGTGGCGCACGGCAGAGCCGGTCGCCATCGCCGCGACGATCGGGTCGTCGAGGTTGACGACCGCCGCCTCGGCGCCGGCGAAGATCCGCTCTTTGGCCGCCGCGTAGGCCGCCAGGTCGGGATAGCGGTCCAGGTGGTCGGGCGAGACGTTGAGGACGGCCGCGACCCGCGGGCGTAGCGAGGCCGTCGTCTCGAGCTGGAAGCTGGAGAGCTCCAAGATGTAGAGCTCGGTGGCCGCGTCGAGCAGGTCGAGGGCCGGCTCGCCGAGGTTGCCGCCCACCGCCGTGCGCCAACCGGCCTGGCTGGCCATCAGCCCGAGCAGCGTGGTCACGGTGCTCTTGCCGTTCGAGCCCGTGATCGCGACGATCGGGGCGCGCGCGGCCTGGGCGAAGAGTTCGATGTCGCCGATCACCGGCACGCCGCGGGCCGCGGCCGCGCGGATCTCGGGCAGGTCGCCCGGGACCCCGGGGCTGACGACGAGCCGCTCGGCGGCGGCGAAGACCTTGGGGCTGAAGCCCCCGAGGAAGAGCGCGACGTCGGGCAGTTCGGCGCGCAGGGCGGCGAGCCCGGGCGGGTGCTCGCGCGAGTCCGTGACGGCGACCTGCACGCCCTGCGCATGCAGGAAACGGGCGCAGGAGAGCCCCGTCTTGCCGAGCCCGACGACGAGGGTCCGCCCGGGCGCGACACCGCCTTCTGTGGCCTTGTGGGTCGGCGACCTCATCAGCGAATCTTCAGGCTCGCCAGACCGATCAGGACCAGGATCACGGTCGCGATCCAGAAGCGCACGATGACTCGCGGCTCGGGCCAACCCTGGAGCTCGAAATGGTGGTGCAGCGGTGCCATCCGGAAGATGCGCCGCCGGGTGAGCTTGAACGAGGCGACCTGGAGCATCACCGACAGCGTCTCGGCGACGAAGACCCCGCCCATGATGAAGAGCACCAACTCCTGCCGGGAGATCACGGCAATGGTGCCGAGGGCAGCGCCGAGGGCCAGCGCGCCGACGTCGCCCATGAAGACCTGGGCCGGATAGGCGTTGAACCAGAGGAAACCCAGACCGGCCCCGACCAGGGCACCGCAGAAGACGACGACCTCGCCGACGCCGGCGATGTACGGAATCTTGAGGTAGTTGGCGAAGTCGACATGGCCCGAGGCGTAGACGAAGATCCCGAGCGCCCCGCCGACCAGCACCGTCGGCATGATCGCCAGCCCGTCGAGACCATCGGTCAGGTTCACGGCGTTGCTCGAGCCGACGATGACGAAATAGGTCAGCAGGATGAACCAGGGGCCGAGCTGGAGGGAGACGTCCTTGAGATAGGGAACCAGCAGGGCCGTCTCGGCGGGCGTCGCCGCGACCAGATAGAGGGCGACGGCGGCGATCAGACCGCAGACGGTCTGCCACAGGTACTTGTAGCGCGAGGCCAGACCACGCGGGTCCTTGAGGACCAACTTCTTGTAGTCGTCGACGAGGCCGATCGCACCGAAGGCGAGCGTCGTGACCAGCACGATCCAGACGTAGCGGTTGGCGAGATCGGCCCACAGCAGTGTGCTGATGCCGATCGCGACCAGGATCAGGGCGCCACCCATCGTCGGCGTGCCGGCCTTCGACAGATGGGTCTGGGGGCCATCCTGGCGCACCGTCTGGCCGATCTTGTAGGCGGCCAGGCGCCGGATCATCGGCGGACCGACGACGAAGGAGATCAGCAACGCCGTCAGGACGCCGAGGATAGTGCGCAGCGTCAGGTACCTGAATACGGTGAAGCCGCTCAGGTGCTCGGCGAGCCAGTCTGTCAGCAGAAGCAACATGTCTTATCGTGACTCCGACCGGCGCAAGGCCGCCACGACCCGATCCATCCGGGCCGCACGCGAACCCTTGACGAGGACCAGATCCCCGGCGCCGAGCGCCCCCTGCAAGGCCGCGATCAGCGCAGCCTGATCCGAATGATGAACCCCGCCCGGGCCGAAGGCGGCGACCGTGTGGGCACTGAGCGCGCCGACCGCGTCGAGGCGTTCGACCCCGGCCGCACGCGCCACCTCGCCAATCTCCTCATGCAGCCGAGCGGCCTCGGGTCCCAGTTCGCCGAGATCGCCGAGGACCAGCCGATGGCGCCCCGGCAGTGCGATCAGCACGGCGATCGCGGCCGCCACCGAGTCCGGGTTGGCGTTGTAGCTGTCGTCGATCAGGCGGCTGTCGGCGAGACCCGCGAGCGGCGCGAGCCGCCCCGGGACCGGGACGACACGTGCCAGGCCGGCCGCGATGGCCGCCGGCGCCACCCCCACGGCGAGCGCCAGGGCCGTCGCGGCCAGGGCGTTGCGGACATTGTGGTGCCCGGCCAGGCGCAGCGCGATCGGCAGGCGCAACGCGCCGTGGCGCGCCTCGAACTCGGTGCGGAAGCCGTCCTCGTCCCAGCGCGCCCGAACCCGCGCCGGGTCGGCGGCGACGTCCGCGGTCGCGTCCAGGCCGAAGGTCATGACCCGCCGCCCACCGGCCAAGTCGCGCCACAGCGACAGGAACGGCGAATCGCCGGGCACGACGAGCGTGCCGTCCACGGGCAGGCCGGTGACGATCTCGCCCTTGGCCCGCGCGACGCCCTCGAGGCTGCCGAAACCCTCGAGGTGGGCACGACCGACGCTCGTGATCAGCGCCGCCTCGGGCCGCGCGAGGCCAGTCAGATAGGCGATCTCGCCGGCGTGATTGGCGCCCATCTCGAGGACCAGATGGGACTCCGCACGGGCCGCGAGCAACGTCAGCGGCAGGCCGATATCGTTGTTCAGATTGCCGGCCGTGGCCCGCACCGAACCGACCTCGGCGAGGATCGCCGCGACCATCTCCTTGCAGGTCGTCTTGCCGTTGCTGCCCGTGATCGCGAGCACGCGCCCCGGCAGCCGATCGCGCCAGGCCGCCGCGAGCCCCCCGAGGGCGAGGCGGGTGTCGGCGACGACGCACTGGGGCAGTGCGATCGGCAGGGCCTCCTCGACGAGGGCCGCAACGGCCCCCCGGGCGACCGCCTCGGGGACGAACGCGTGGCCATCGTGATTCCCCCCGCGCAGCGCGACGAACAATTGACCGGCACAGTCACGCCGACTGTCGGTGCCGACCGCGGCGAAGGGGACATCGGTACCGACCAGGCGGCCGCCGATCTGCGCGCAAGCCGCCGCCAGTTGCCACCTCATCGCACGCCCTCCCACTCGCGCAGGGCCTGCACCACCTGCGCCCGGTCGCTGAAGCGGACCTTGAGGTCGCCCAGGTCCTGGGTCGTCTCGTGGCCCTTGCCGGCGACCAGGACGACGTCGCGCCGATCGGCGAGTGCGATCGCGCGGCGGATCGCCAGGGCCCGCTGCCGCTCGACCCGCGCTGCCTCCGGGGCGGTCATGCCGGTGCGGATCTCGGCGATGATGTCGGCGCCGTCCTCGTGCCGGGGGTTGTCGTCGGTGAGGATGACCAGGTCGCTCAGCCGCTCGGCGACCGCCCCCATCAGAGGGCGTTTGCCGCGGTCACGCTCGCCGCCGCAGCCGAATACGGTGAGCACCCGCCGCCCGCCGTGCTGACGGATGTTGACGAGGGCTTGCTCCAGGGCATCCGGGGTGTGGGCATAGTCGACGATCACGAGCGGCGCGGCGCCCCCGCCGAAGCATTCCATCCGGCCCGGCACGCCCCGCACCTGGGCGAGCGCCCGCAGCGCCTGGGCCAGCGGCTGGCCGCGCGCGAGCAGGACGGCGAGGACGGCGAGCAGATTGGCGGCGTTGAAGCGGCCGATGAGCCCGACCTCCAGGGTCCCCTCGCCGTGCGAGCTGGCGATCGTCAGCCGCAACCCGCGGGGGCTCGGCTCGATGGCCCGGGCGCAGACCCAGAGGTCGCAGGTCCCGGCCGCGGGCGGGTGCGGTTCCAGGCTGTAGAGGGCGCGGGCGACGCCGGGGGCCAGGCCGCGCAGGATCTCGCCGCTGAAGGCATCGTCACGGTTGAGGACCGCCCACGCGAGCCCGTCGGCCGCGAACAGCCGTCGTTTCGCCTCGCCGTAGCGGACCATGTCGCCGTGGTAGTCGAGGTGGTCGCGGGTCAGGTTCGTGAAGACGGCGGTGCGCAGGCGCACCGCAGCGGTCCGGCCCTGATCCAGGGCGTGGGAGGAGACCTCCATCGCCGCGGCGCGTGCCCCGCCCGCGCGCAGCCCGGCCAACTGCTGCTGCAGCGTTACCGGGTCCGGCGTCGTGTGGCCGCCCTCGGCCAATTCGCCCGGGAAACCGACCCCGAGGGTGCCGATCAGGCCGCAGCGTGCCTCGGCCGCAAGGGCCTGGGCGAGGAAGTGGGTGACGCTCGTCTTGCCGTTGGTGCCGGTGACGCCGACGACCTCCAGCGCACGGCTCGGGGCGCCGAAGAAGCGGTCGGCCAGCGCGCTCGCCCGACGGCCGAGGTCCGCAAACGGGATCAGCGGGATGCGCAGCCGGTCGGCCAGCTCGGCGAGGGCCACGGCATCCCAATCGGCGCTCGGCTCGGCGAGGATCGCCACCGCCCCGGCGCGCTGCGCCGCCTCGGCGAAGGCGAGGCCGTGCGCGGTGCCCCCCTTGCAAGCGAGAAACAGGCTGCCCGGGCCGACGCGACGGCTGTCCAGCGTCAGACCGGCGATCTGAGGATCGACCCCGCCGCGCCACTGAACGAAGCCGGCGAGGAGACCGGAGAGGCTCCATGCAGGAGGGGTGTGGGCCAACGCCATCATGGCGCGCCCTCGGCCGTCGCCGCGAGCAGCAACGCATGGGTCGGGTCGTCGGGGGGCACGTTGTAGAGGCGCAGCGCGTTCTCCATGACCCGCGAGAAGACCGGGGCCGCGACCAGACCGCCGTAATAGGACTTGCCGTGCGGCTCGTCGACCATCACGACCATGACGAAGCGCGGCGCACCGGCCGGCACCATGCCGGCAAAGACCGACTGGTAGCGCCCCGCGCTGTAGCCCTCGCGGCCGGCCGATTTCTTCGCCGTGCCCGTCTTGCCGGCCACTCGGTAGCCGTCGATGGCGGCCCGCCGGCCCGTCCCCTGATCGGAGACGACCGTCTCCATCATGGCCCGGACCTGGCGCGCCGTCGTCGCACTGAACACCCGCACCCCGTCGCGCGGGCGGGCGTCGCCCTGGAGCAGGGTCACGGGCCGCCGGACCCCGTCGGCGGCCAGCACGGCATAGGCGCGGGCGAGCTGGAGGGTCGTCGTCGACAACCCGTAGCCGAACGCGAGCGTCGCCTGCTCGAACTCGCTCCATTGCCCATGATGGGGCAGGACCCCCCCACTCTCGCCGGGAAAGCCGCACTGCGTGCGAGTACCGAAGCCGAGGTGGCCGTAGAACTGCCACATGGTCGCCGCGTCCATCCGCAACGCGAGCTTGACGATGCCGACGTTGCTCGATTTGGTGATGACCCCCGTCGTGTCGAGCAGGCCATAATCGTGTACATCGCGCACCCGGTAGCGGCCGATGGCCAGGGTACCGGGGCGCGTATCGATCGGCGTGTTGGGCCCGACCAGGCCGTTCTCGAGCGCGAGCGCGACGACGAACGGCTTCATCGACGAACCCGGTTCGAAGACATCGGTCAGGGCGCGATTGCGGCGCCGATCGCCGTCGCCGCCGAGGACCGCGTTGGGGTTGTAGCCCGGCTGATTGACCATCGCCAGGATCTCGCCGCTCGCGACGTCGAGGATCACCGCCGAGCCACCGACTGCCTGGTGTTCCTCGACGGCCCGCTTCAGCTCGCGGTAGGCGATGAACTGGAGGCGCCGATCGAGGGTCAGGGCCAGATCCGCGCCGTCGCGTGGCGCGCGCACCTGCTCCAACTCGGCGACCTGATTGTGCAGACCGTCCTGGATCACGCGGCGCAGACCGGGGTGGGCACGCAACGATCGGTCGAAGGCGCGCTCGATGCCCTCCTGACCATGGTCGTCGATATTGGTGAAGCCGACCACGTGGCCGAAGACCTCGGCCCCCGGATAGAAGCGACGGTATTCGGTCTCGGTGCCGATACCGGTCAGCCCGACCCGGTCGATCAGCGCGGCAACGGCGTCCGCCTCGCGCGGATGGACGCGGCGCTTCAGATACATGAAGCGACGCCCCGCGTTCTCCGCCAGGCGTTCGCGCAGCCGCGCCGGCTCGATGTCGAGCGCCGCGGCCAGGGCCGCGATGTGCTCGGCATGCCGGGCAAGCAGCGTCGGATCGGCCCAGAGCGTCGTAACCGGGGTACTGACGGCGAGCGGTTCGCCGTTGCGATCGAGGATCATGCCGCGCCGCGCGGGAATCTCGCTCTCGCGCAGGTAACGGCGCGCCCCCTCGCTCTGCAGGTAATCGGTCTCGACCACCTGGCGATAGAAGGCGCCGGCGACCGTCACGACCATCATCGCGAGCATCAAGGTCAGCAACGCCTGTCGGCGCAGTACGTAGTTCGGCGATCGCATGGCCAGCACGCGCCTGGCGCGCCGGCGAGTCTTAACGGTGGCCATCGGCGCCCCCCCAGATCACACGGATATCGCTGCGCCGCGGCAGGTACATCTCGAGCTGGCGTCGCGCCACCTCCTCGACGCGGGCGTGGGTCGTCAGCGTGGCCTCTTCGAGGCGCAGCCGCCCCCATTCGACCGCCAAGCGATTCTCCTCGGCCCGCAGCGCCTGAAGCTCGACGAAGCTCATCCGCGCCAGATACTTGACATAGACGACCCCGACCCCGGAGAGGCTCACGCACAGGACCAGCAGCAGGATCAGGCCATAGGGCACGACGCGCGTCATGGCAGCCGCTCCGCGACACGCATCAGGGCGCTGCGGGCGCGCGGATTCTCGGCCACCTCGGCGCTGCCCGCACGCACTCCCTTGCCGATCGCACGCAGTCGGGGATGGCGTTCGCGATCCATGACCGGAACGCCGCGCGGGAATTGCTCGCCGCGGGCCTGATCGCGGATGAAGCGCTTCACGAGACGGTCCTCGAGGGAATGGAAGCTGATCACGACCAGGCGCCCGCCCACCGCGAGCAGGTCGAGGACCTGATCGAGCAGGGCGGCGAGTTGCTCGAGCTCGCCATTGACCGCGATGCGCAAGGCCTGAAAGGTCCGAGTCGCCGGATGCTTGCCCGGCTCGCGGGTCGGCACCGCGGCCTCACAGATGGCCGCCAATTGGCGCGTCGTCGTGAGCGGCGCGACGGCCCGCTCGCGCACGATCGCGGCCGCGATGCGCCCGGCGAAGCGCTCTTCCCCGTAGTCGCGCAGGACCCGCGCGATCTCGGCCTGCTTGGCATGGGCGAGCCAATCACGGGCCGGCTCGCCGGCGCCCGGATCCATCCGCATGTCGAGCGGCCCGTCGGCGGAGAAACTGAAGCCGCGCGCAGGGTCGTCGAGCTGCGGCGAGGACACGCCGAGGTCGACGAGCAGGCCATCGACGCCGCGCTCGACCCCGGCGGCGCGCGCCGCCTCGGCGACGCGGGAGAAGGGTCCCTGTGCGATCTGGAAGCGCCCGTCCTCGGCGGCCAGTTCGCGGCCAACCGCCACCGCCTGCGGGTCGCGATCCAGGCCGAGCAGCCGCCCCCCCGGCCCGAGACGGGCGAGGATGGCGCGGCTGTGCCCGCCGCGGCCGAAGGTGGCGTCGAGATAGCAGCCGTCGGGGCGGATCGCCAGGGCGTGCAAGCTCTCCTCCAACAGGACGGGCCTGTGATACCCGTGGTTCATTCCAGGTGTCGGATTCAGAGGACCAACGAAGCCAGGTCGGGATCCGAGGCGAAGTCGTCTGGATCGATCGATTCCTGCCAATCCCTGCAGCGCAGATCCCATTTGTCTTCGTCCCAGATCTCGATCTTGTCGACCTGACCGACCATCGCTACCCGCTTGTCGAGCCCCGCGTATTCGCGCAGCTTCGCCGGCAAGAGGACACGCCCTTGACCATCGATGTCCACGTCATGGGCGTTGCCAATCAGCAGACGCTTCAGGTTGCGGACGGACGGCTTGAGCGACGGGAGTTGCCGAAGCTTCTGTTCGATCCGGATCCATTCAGGCTCCGGATAGAGCGCGACACAATGGTCGGGGTCTTTCGTGAAGACGAGCCGGGAGACCTCAGCGGACTGCAAATGCTCGCGAAACCTCGCCGGCACGGCGAGACGCCCTTTCGCGTCGAGGCTGACACTGTAGGTCCCCCGGAACACGGCGCCCCCGCAGGAAGATTCCCCGTTTTCTCCCACTCCCCCCCACTTCGATACCCATGTTAGACACGGCCTTACCTCTCGTCAAGGACAGCATTTCGCTTTTTGGGGTTTTCCCTCAAACACTTATATTCGAGAATCAAGGCACAGTCCCAGCAATCAGCGAGACACGCTTTTCAAGACGATAGACGCATCAGCTCAGGCGAAATCGAGTTTGCGACGGGTCGCCACCGGGTCTGGCCCGACGACGCGGATGGGGCGATGACGGGGTGGGGAGGAGTGGAGGGAGTCAGCCTGTAAGCCGGGTTCTGTCGTGGACAGCCATTCATCTGGGACCCGCGTCACCGCGGGCCTCGAGCGACCTACCCGGGGACACATGCGGGCCGCATGTCGCGACCGAGGCCGCAAGCCCCCCTATTTGGTCTTGCTCCGGGTGGGGTTTGCCCTGCCGGACCTGTTACCAGGGCCGCGGTGCGCTCTTACCGCACCATTTCACCCTTACCGCCCCGTCGCACGACGGGGGTAGGCGGTATCTTTTCTGTGGCACTTTCCGTGGGCTCGCGCCCCCCAGGCGTTACCTGGCACCCTGCCCTGCGGAGCCCGGACTTTCCTCCCCTTCGCGCCGAGGTGGCCGAAGGAGCGACTGTCCGGCCGACTCCCGCCGCTAGTCTACTCTCGGGCGCCGAGCGAATCCACAAGGCCGTAACAATCCCCACGGCGCACACCGCTCACGGCCGCACCAGCACCAGGGCGACGAGCGCCAGGGCCTCGATCAGCTCGACCAGGGCGCCGGCCGTATCGCCGGTGAAGCCATCGAGCCGCCGCATCACGGCCCGGCGCCACCAGAAGAAGAGGCCGACAGCGACGAGGATGGCGAGGTAGCCGGCACCGCCGCCGAGCGCCAGCACGACACCGAGCGAGACCGCAAAGACGACGCGCGCCGGGCCTCGCGGCAGGCAGCGGGCGCTCGCAGCGGCCATGCCCTGAGTGCGGGCGTAGGGGGTCGTGAGCAGCACCAGGAGGAGGACCGCGCGCGCGAGCAGCGGCACCCAGAGCAAGTAGGCGGCCTGCCCGGCGGCGAGCAGTGCCTGGAGCGCGGACCACTTGGTCAGGAGCAATAGCCCGACGACGACGACCCCCATGGCACCGGCGCGCGGGTCGCGCATGATCTCGAGCGTGCGCTCACGGCTGCCCAGGCCGCCCAGCCAGCCGTCGGCGGCGTCGCTCAGGCCGTCGAGGTGCAGACCGCCGGTCAACCAGACCCACAGGCACAGGAGCAGGACCGCGCCGACCACGACCGGGGCCTCGCCCAGGACCAGCCCCGCCAACCACAGCGGGGCGCCGATGAGCAGGCCAGCCAACGGATAGAAGAGGGCCGACCGGCCGACGTCGCGCTCGTCGACGACCCCCGGATCGGGTAGCGGCAGCCGGGTCAGGAAACGGCCGGCAGTCAGGCCGGCGATCAACAGCGTACGCCCCATCAGCGGGCCCTCCCGTGCGCGACCAGGCTCGGCTCGCCGAGGACGGCCGGGATCCGCAGCCGACTCAGGCAGGCGTGGGGCACCTCGAGGAAGAGCAGGTGGCTCGGCGGCATCCCGAGCACGGCGCCGAGCAGGACCCGGATGATGCCACCGTGGGTAATCAAGAGGAGGCGCTCGGCGTCCTGCGCTCGGAGCCGCCGCCAAGCGACGAGGGTCCGCGCCTGGAGCGCCGCGAAGGGCTCCGCACCCGGCGGCGTGTAGCCCACTGGGTCGGCCCAGAAACGCGAGAGGTCCTCGATCGGGATCTCGGCGGCGCTCCGCCCCTCCCATTCGCCGAAATCGCGCTCGCCGACCTCGGGCCAGACCTCGAGCGGGACGCCGAGCCGCCCGGCCAGGTCCTCGCCGAAGGCCGCGCAGCGGCGCGCCGGCGAGGTCAGGATCCGCTCCCAGGCCCCCTCGGCGACGGCCGCGCGCATCTGGGCCCAGCCCGCGGGGCTCAACTGATCGTCCTGTACGCCGCGAAAGCGCGCCCCGCCAAGGGTCTCCCCGTGGCGCAACAGATCGACGAAGCGATCGCCGCCCACCTCGCTCGTCGCCACCGCGGCGGCGCTCGCCTGTCCTGCCGACATCTTGCCCGACCCAACGAAAAGCGCGGAGTATAGCAGCCTTCACGGCACGGTCCGGCGCCGCCCACCGAGCACGGCCACCCCGGCCGGGTAGGTTTCTGGGATAATCCGCCGCTCGTGAGCCGAACGAGGAGGTCTCGCCGTGTCATCGACCCAATGCCTGACGGCCGCCATGCTCGAGGTGGGCATGCGTCACGTCGCCCGCCTGAGCTTCACCCGCGAGCAGGTCGCCCAGTACTGCGCGCTGACCGGCGACCACAACGCGATCCACCGCGATCCCGAGGCGGCGCGCCTGCGCTTCCCTGAGATCGGCGACATCGTCGTGCCAGGCGGCCTGATCCAGACGACCGTCTCGGGCCTCTTCGCCACGCAACTGCCCGGCGACGGCTCGCTCGGACTCACGTTCGTCCCCGAGCGACTGCGCCAACCCGTCTGCCCGGACGAGGAGATCCAGGTCGCACTGGAGATCACGCGGATCCGCGGCGGCATCGTCGAGCTCGAGGTGACCGTCGACGACCGCGCCGGCCGCCGCGTGACCAGTGCCAAGGCCAAGGTCCTCCCCCCGGATGAGACCTACCGGCAATGGTGGCAGGCACAGCATCGATGAGAGGCGAGGGTCGACGGGCCTGACGTACCGATCGCCCACCGACTGCCAGGCGGCGCACCCCGGCACAGGGATGGCTCGTTGCCGCCTGCCTAGCGAGACCCACCGAGACCTTTGAGCACCTCATGACCGCCGACACCCTCATCGAGGCCCGCGACCTGGTCCGCACCTACCCCGGCGTGCGGGCCGTCGATGGGATCAGCTTTCGGGTCCAACGCGGCCAGTGCTTCGGGCTGCTCGGACCGAACGGCGCCGGCAAGACGACGACGCTCGAGATGCTCGAGGGTATCCAGACGCCCTCCGCCGGAACCATCCTGTTCGAAGGCCGCCCGCTCGACCAGGGGTACCGCCAAGTCGTCGGCATCCAGTTCCAGGCGACGGCCCTGCAGGACTTCCAGACGGTACGCGAGTCGCTGCGGATGTTCGCGAGCCTCTACCGGCGCACCGCCGACCTCGCCGAGCTGATCGCGCTGTGCAACCTCGGGGAGATCCTCGAGCGCGACACCCGCCGCCTCTCCGGCGGGCAGCGCCAGCGGCTGCTCCTCGCGATCGCGCTGGTCAATGATCCCGCCCTGATCTTCCTCGACGAGCCGACGACCGGTCTCGACCCCCAGTCGCGGCGCAACTTCTGGGGCCTGATCGAGACGGTGCGCCGCCGCGGCAAGACCATCCTGCTCACGACCCACTACATGGAGGAGGCCCAGCGCCTCTGCGACGAGGTCGCGATCGTCGACCACGGCCGGATCATCGCCCAAGGCCGCCCGCTGGCGCTCGTGCGCCAGCACTTCCCGGCGGCCGTCGTCCGGCTGCCGGCCGCGGCCTGGCCGACCGACGCGCCGTTGCCGGCCGGGGCGGAGCCGCGCGACGGGACGCTGGAGCTCTATACCGACGAGGTCCCACCGCTCTTGGAGCACCTCGAGCGGATCGGCGCCGACCTCAACGAACTCAAGGTCCAGACGCCGACCCTCGAGGACCTGTTCCTCAAGCTCACCGGCCATACCCTGAGGGCCTAGCCAATGTGGCGCCGCATCCTCGCGATCTTCATCGCCCGCAACCGGGAGTTCTACCGCGACACCGCCGGGCTCGCCTGGAACATCCTGATGCCGATCATGATGGTGCTCGGCTTCGCCTTCATCTTCCACGGCGAGCCGGCCGATTCCCTGAAGGTCGGCGTGGTCACGGCCGACGGCGAACTCGGCGGCGCGCCCTCGCCGTTCCTCGGGCTGCGCCATATCCGCTTCGTCCCGCTCACCGACCCGGCCGCCGGCATCGCCAAGGTCGAACGCCACCAACTCGACCTGCTGCTCGATCTGCGCGCCGCCCCGGCCTACTGGGTCAACATCAACTCGGCCAACGGCTACATCGCCGAACGCCTCCTCCAGGCCAGTTATGGGACCCCGTCGGGCGCAGCGGACGAGGCGCCACAGCGCCGCCCGGTGACCGGCGAGGCGCTGCGCTACGCCGACTGGGTCCTGCCCGGGATCCTCGCGATGAACGTCATGTTCAGCAGCCTCTGGGGGGTCGGCTGGGTCGTCGTGCGCTATCGCAAGAACGGCGTCCTGCGCCGGCTCAAGGCGACGCCGCTACGCCCGTTCGAGTTCCTGACCGCCCAGGTCCTCTCGCGGCTCGTCGTCGTGCTCGGCGCGAGCCTGATCGTCTATGTCGGCGCCGAGGCGCTGCTCGACTTCCCGATGCGCGGCTCCTACCCGGCGCTCGCCCTCGTCTATACCGCCGGCGCCCTCTGCATGATCAGTCTCGGGCTGATCGTCGCGGCGCGCCTGCGCACCGAGGAACTCGCCGACGGGATCCTGAACCTGGTCTCCTGGCCGATGCTGCTGCTCTCGGGGGTCTGGTTCTCGCTCGATGGCGCGAGCCCGGCCGCCCAGGCCGTCTCCCAACTGCTGCCGCTGACCCACCTGGTCGAGGCGGCGCGGCGCATCATGATCGACGGCGCCGGCGTCCTGGAGGTCCTGCCCGAGGTGGCCCTCCTCGCCGGCCTCGCGCTCGCCTTGCTCGCGCTCGCGGCCCGCCTGTTCCGGTGGGAATGAGGCGCCCTCAGCGGCGCGCCGCGCAGACCGGGCAGCGCGGATCGGCGCCCAGGCGCAGGCGGCGCCAGTCCATCGTCAGCGCATCGAGGACGAGCAGGTGGCCGAAGAGGGGTTCGCCGAGACCGGCGAGGACCTTGAGCGCCTCGGTCGCCTGGATGCTGCCGATGATGCCGACGAGGGGTGCCAAGACGCCGTTGGCCGAGCAGGTCTCATCCTCGCCCCCGTCGCGCGGGTAGAGGCACTGATAGCAGGGGCCGCCGGGGCGCCCCGAGAAGACGGCCACCTGGCCCTCGGTGCGGATCGCAGCCCCGGAGACCAGCGGCACGCCGGCCGCGCAGCAGGCGTCGTTGACGGCGAAGCGGGTCGCGAAGTTGTCGCTGCCGTCGACGACCAGGTCGACGCCGGCGACGAGCGCGGGGAGGTTGGCCGCGCTCAGGCGCTCGCCGACACCCTCGAGGCGGATCTCGGGATTGAGCGCCGCCAGCGTGCGGCGCGCCGAGTCGACCTTGGCGAGACCGACCCGCTCGGTGGTGTGCAGGATCTGGCGTTGGAGGTTCGAGAGGTCGACCCGATCGGCGTCGGCGAGGATCAGATGGCCGACACCGGCCGCGGCCAGGTACATCGCCACCGGCGAGCCCAAGCCACCGAGACCGACGACGAGCACGCGGGCACCGAGCAGGCGCCGCTGGCCCTCGTAGCCGAGCCCAGGTAGCAGGATCTGACGGGCATAGCGCAGCAGTTGCGCATCGCTCAGCGGCGGCATCACCGCCGCGCCGCCCCCCGTCACGGACAAGGGCTCACAGATAGCGGCGCCAGTGCTCCGGGCGATGGTCGCGCAGCGAGTGGTCGAGATTCTCGTAGCGCGTCACGAAGACTTTCTGTGTGCTGTCCAGCTGGTTGTGCTCGCAGCAGCTATTGGCCCGATAGGTATCCTCCGTGTAATACCAGAGGGCCCGCTTGAGCCGGTAGCCGAGCGGCGCATCCAGGTGCAGCCCAAGGTCGGTCAGCGCCTTCTCGATCTCTTCGAGCTTGGTGTAGACCAGATCGTAGGTCACCTTCAGCAGCAGCGGCGTCGGCGGATGCACCTCGACGATACCCGGGGCCTCGGCAAGGAATTCGGCCGCCGTATGCGCCTGCCGCGGATTCGGGTGCACGGGATCGAAGGCGATCTGCCGATGCTTGATACGGTCGTTGTCGATTTCCATAGTAGGCGTATCCTAATCGAAGATACGAAATAGTTACGATTGAATTTATCTATAAAAGACCAAGGCATTGGCCGATCACGCACGGCCCTCCGCCCACCACCCGCAGGTCACCCGCTCCTGCCCCGCCAGGTCCCGCCGGGTGGCGACCCCCTGCAGCCCGGCCGCGGCGAACAGGGCGCGCACGGCCGGCCCCTGGTCCCAGCCGTGCTCGAGGGCGAGCAGGCCACCAGGGCGCACGATGGCCGCCGCCCGCGCGAGGATCGCGCGGATCGCGTCGAGGCCATCGACCCCGGCCGCGAGGGCCTGGCGGGGCTCGTAGTCCAACCCGCCGCGCCTCAGGTGGGGATCGTCGTCGCAGACGTAGGGCGGGTTGCCGAAGACGGCGTCGCAAGAGGCGGGGGCGAACGGCGCGAGCCAGTCGCCGCGCACGAGGGCGACGTTGGCGAGCCCGTGGGCCGCGACGTTCGCCGCGGCGACGGCCAGGGCCGCCGGGCAGCGGTCCGTCGCCACGAGCTGCCAACGCGGCCGCTCGCTGGCGAGTGCCGCGGCGACGGCCCCGCTGCCGGTGCCGAGATCGACGACCCGCAGCCGCGCCTCGCCGGGCAGCCTCTCGAGCGCCAACTCGACGAGCAGCTCGGTCTCGGGGCGCGGGATCAGGGTGGCAGGCGTGACCTGCAGGTCGAGGGTCCAGAAGGGCTGGCGACCGCGCAGATACGCGAAGGGCTCGCCGCCGGCGCGCCGCTCGAGCAGCGCGAGGAAGTGGCCCGCGACCGGTTCGGGCACAGGGCGCTCGGGCCACGCCATGAGTTGGGCGCGGCTCAGCCGCGTCGCCAGCACGAGCAGCCGCTCGGCCTCCGAACGGGGATCGATGTCGGGCAGATGACCGAGTCGGGCCGCACCCTGGGCAATGGCGTCACCGATGGTCTCGGCCATGGTCATCTCCGGCTGGGTCAGCCGCCCTCCGCGATCGCCGCGAGCTGCTCGGCCTGATACTCCTCGAGCAAGGGGTCGATTACCTGATCGAGCTGGCCGGTCATGATCTCGTCGAGCTTATAGAGGGTCAGGTTGATGCGGTGATCCGTCAGCCGGTTCTGCGGGAAATTATAGGTGCGGATGCGCTCGGAGCGGTCGCCGCTGCCGACCTGGAGGCGACGCGACTGGGATTGGGCATCGACCTGGGCCGCCTGGGCCTGAGACAGGAGCCTGGCCTGGAGCAACGCCATCGCCCGAGCGCGGTTCTTGTGCTGGGAGCGCTCGTCCTGGCACTCGACGACGATGCCGCTCGGCAGGTGGGTGAGCCGGATCGCCGAATCCGTCTTGTTCACGTGCTGGCCGCCGGCCCCCGATGCCCGATAGGTGTCGATGCGCAGGTCGTTCGGGTTGATCTCGACCTCATCGATCAGCTCGGCCTCCGGCAGCACGGCGACCGTGCAGGCCGATGTATGTACGCGCCCCTGCGATTCGGTCTCCGGCACCCGCTGGACGCGATGAGCGCCAGGCTCGAATTTGAGCCGCGAATAGACCCCGCGCCCACTGATGCGGGCGATGACCTCCTTGTAGCCACCCTGCTCGCCCGGGCTCTCGCTGACGAGTTCGCTGCCCCAGCCGCGCACCTCGGCGTAGCGCAGATACATCCGCAGCAGGTCACCAGCGAACAGCGCCGCCTCGGCGCCGCCGGTGCCGGCTCGCACCTCGAGGAACACGTTGCGTTCGTCGTTGGGGTCCGCCGGTATCAGCAGTCGCTGCAGGAGGGGCTCGAGCGCGATGCGCCGCTCGCGGGCCGCGGCCAATTCCTCGCGCGCCAGGGCCGCCATCTCGGGATCGGCGAGCAGCTCCTCGGCACCGGCGACCTCGGCCTCGATCTGCTGATAGCGGCCGAAGCAGGTCGCGACCGGCTCGATCTGGGCATATTCCTGACTCAAGACCCGGAAGCGACCCTGGTCGCCCTGGGTCGCCGGATCGGCCAGGAGTGCGGTGACCTCGATGTAGCGCTCGACAAGCCGCTCCAGCTTGGAGCGGAGGGAGGGGTTCATCTTGCCGACTTGATGTCTTCGCTGAGTTGTAGGAGCTCGTTGGCGGCGTTCAGCAACTCGAGATTCCCCTCGCGGCCGGCCTGGCGCAGCCGGGTGCTCGGGATGTGCAACAGCTTGTTGGTCAGCGTATGGGCCAGGTAGCCGAGCACATCGGCAGCCGGCTTGCCGCCCTCGATCTGTCGCAGCGCCCGAACGAGGACCTCGTCGCGGACCTGCTCGGCGCGCCGCCGGTAGTCCTGGATCAGGCCGACGGCGTCGAGCGAACGCAGCCAGCACATGAATTCTTCGGTGTGGACCTCGATGATCTCGGCGGCCTGTTCGGCGGCCTGCTGGCGCGAGCGCATCCCTTCGTCGACGACCCCCTGGAGATCGTCGACCGTGTAGAGGTAGACGTCGCTGAGCTCGCCGACCTCGGGCTCGATATCGCGCGGCACGGCGATGTCGACCATGAAGATCGGGCGGTGCTTGCGCTTCTTCAGGGCCCGTTCGACGGTACCCTTGCCGAGGACCGGCAGCGGACTCGCGGTCGAGGAGATGACGATGTCGGCCTCGGGCAGGTGGTCGGCGATCTCGGTGAGGCCGATCGCGAAGCCGTTGAACTGCTCGGCCAGCGCGTGGGCACGCTCGATGGTGCGATTGGCGACGATGATCCGCCCGAGCTGATGCTGGCGCAGGTGCCGAGCGGCGAGCTCGATGGTCTCCCCGGCGCCGACCAGCAAGGCCGTCTGGTTGGACAGGTCACTGAAGATCTGACGCGCGAGGCTGACCGCAGCGAAGGCGACCGACACCGGGCTGGAGCCGATCGCAGTGTCGGTGCGGACCTGCTTGGCGACCGAGAAGGTGTGCTGGAACAGCCGCCCGAGCAGCTTGCCGACGGTGCCGCAATCGCAGGCGGTCTGGAACGACGACTTGACCTGGCCGAGGATCTGCGGCTCGCCGAGGACCATCGAGTCGAGTCCGCTCGCGACCTGCAGCAGGTGGCGGACCGCGCCCTGGTCGACGTGGGTATAGAGGAAGGGCGAGATCCGCTCGCTCTCCATGCCGTGAAAACTGCCCAGCCAGGCCTTCACGCCCTCCTCGGCCGGCGGATGGATCGCACAATAGATCTCGGTGCGATTGCAGGTCGAGAGGATCGCGGCCTCGTCGATACCGGCCCGCTCGGTCAGGCTGCGCAGGGCACCTGCGATGATGTCGGGGCCGAAGGTGATCCGTTCGCGGATGTCGATCGGCGCTGTCTTGTGGTTGAGACCGAGGGCGAGGAGCGTCATGGGCAGCTACGTCGGTTGAAACATCCTACGAAATTCTTGGCCATCGGCGCCCAAGATGCAAGCCGTCATTGCGCGGTCACGACGAGGCGCCGCCCCATCGGGGATGCCACGGCGACTTCCGCGCCGCGAAACCCGGCGGTTATACTGGCCGACAATCGATCATCGAACCGGCGCCACCGCCAGACCCCTTCCCGAGCGATGAATCCCCACTTTGGCCTCATCCCCCTGCTCGCCGTCGTCCTAGCCGGCACGCCACCCGGCACCGCGGTCGCGGCAGCGGCAGCGGCAGCGCACGAGGCGCCCGACCCGGCCGGCGACGCCAGACCCCAGGTCGAACTGACCGGCGACCTGCTCTATGCGATCCTCCTCGCGGAGATCGCCGATCAGCGCGCCGACCCCTGGATGGCCTTCGCCCATTATCTCGAGGCGGCAGAGCTGGCCTCGGACCCCCGCCTCGCCGAGCGCGCGACACGCGCCGCGCTCGCGGCCGGCGACCCGGGCGCCGCCCGCAAGGCCTTGGGCCTCTGGCTGAAGCTGGCACCCGAGGCGATCGCCGGACAACTGCTCGCCGCCCATGTCGCGATGCTGCTCGGGGCCGACGCGCAGGCCAAGGGGCACCTGCGCCGCGTCGTCGACCTGCTCCGCCCCGCCGGTCGCGACGGCTTTCTCGGGCTCGCCGCGCTGGTCGCCACGATCGAGCCCGCCACGGCGCGCGTCGCGCTGATGCGCGCCCTCGTCGCCGAGGACGCCGAGAACGCCGCCGCCCAGTACGCGCTCGCGCTCGTCGCCGCCGATATCAGGGACTACGAGCGGGCGGTCGCGGCGACGCGCCGAGCGATCGCGCTCGATCGAGACTGGGATCAGCCGCGCATCCTCCTGGTGCGACTGCTGATCGCCCAGGGCCAGCGGTCGCAGGCGCGCGAGGTCTTGGCACAGTTCATCGATAGCACCCCGAACGACCATGTCCTGCGCATGCTCTATGCGCAACTCCTCGTCGAGGAACGCGAGTTCTCCGATGCCCGCAACGTCTTCGAGCGGATGCTGCGCGATACGCCGAAGGAGCCGGACGTCCTGTTCGCGATCGCCATCCTGTCGCTGCAACTGGAGGACGCGGAGGCCGCCCGCGGCTACTTCGAACGCCTCTACGCGACCGGCCAGCGGCGCGACGATGCGGCCCTCTATCTCGGGCAGATCGCGGAGGCCGCCGGCGAGCTCGACGAGGCGCTGGACTGGTACGCCAAGGTCGAGGGCGAGGCCGCCCTCGACGCCCAGGTACGTAGCGCCAACGTCCAGGTCACCCGCGGGGAGATCGCCAAGGCCCGCGAGGGACTCGCGCAGCTCCGCGACCAACGGCCCGAGCATGCGAGAAGCCTCTTCTTGATCGAGGGCGAACTGCTGCAGGAGGCACACCGGCCCGAGCTGGCGATGGAGGTCTTCGACCGCGCCCTCGCCGAGTATCCGGGCGATCAGGACCTGCTCTACGCCCGCGGGCTCCTCGGCGCGAGCCTGGGACAGATCGAGGTCCTCGAGCGCGACATGCGCGCCATCATCGCCGCCAACCCGGATCAGGCCGAGGCGCTCAATGCGCTCGGCTACACGCTGGCCGACCGCACCGATCGCCACCAAGAGGCCCACGCCCTCATCGAGCGCGCGTTGGCGCTGAAGCCCGAGGACCCGGCGGTGCTCGACAGCATGGGCTGGGTCCTCTTCCGGATGGGCCGCCACCAGGAGGCGCTCGACTATCTGCGCCGCGCTCACGAGCGACTGTCCGATGGCGAGATCGCCGCTCACCTCGGCGAGGTCCTCTGGGCCACCGGCCAGCGCACCGAGGCATGGCGGATCTGGGACGAGGCCCAGGCGGAGCACCCCGGCCACGCCTACCTCGAGGCCGTCATCGAACGCCACCGCTACTCGCGCCCGGACACCCCCAGATGAGAGACCCCGACGCCTGGCAACGGCCCTGGCCGGCCCCAGCCAAACTCAACCTGATGCTGCGGATCCTCGGGCGGCGCCCCGACGGCTATCACCGCCTGCAGACCGTCTTCCAGTTCGTCGACCACTGCGACCTGATCCGCTTCCGCCCGCGCGCCGACGGGCACATCGAGCGGACCAGCACGCTGCCCGGCGTGGCCCCCGAGAGCGATCTGGTCGTGCGCGCCGCGCGCCTGCTGCAGGCCGTCTCCGGCTGTCGTCAGGGCGCTGCGATCGACGTCGCCAAGCGCCTGCCGATGGGCGGTGGGCTCGGCGGCGGCAGCTCCGATGCGGCCACGACCCTCGTCGCACTCGATCACCTCTGGGAGACCCATCTCGGCACCGACGCGCTGGCCGAGCTCGGCCTGCAACTGGGCGCTGACGTGCCGGTCTTCGTGCGCGGGCAGGCCGCCTGGGGCGAGGGGGTCGGCGAGGAGCTGGTGCCGCTGGCCTTGCCCGAGCCCTGGTATCTGGTCGTCAGGCCGCCATGCGAGGTCTCGACGGCGGCCATTTTCGGCGACGAAGACTTGACGCGAGACTCTCCGCCGATCACAATAGACGACTTTCTCTCCGGCGAGTCGAGCAACGATTGCCTAGCCGTGGTCGTCCGTCGCTATCCGGAGGTCGCTGCCGCGATGGGGTGGCTGCGTGGCTGGGGTGAGGCCAAGCTCACCGGCACCGGCGCCTGCATCTTCGCCGCCTTCGCGACGCGGGAGCAGGCCCTGACCGCCCACGCCGACGTGCCGCCCGAATGCTCGGCCTTCGTCGCTCGCGGCAGGAGCCGCTCCCCGCTGTTGGAGCGATTGAACGGTTGATCTCGTGGGGCGTCGCCAAGCGGTAAGGCACTGGGTTTTGATCCCAGCATTCCCAGGTTCGAATCCTGGCGCCCCAGCCAACATCGACGCCGTGCGGCGGGCGGTTGACGCCAGCCGCACGGCCGACGCGACGCAGATCTCGTCGCCGGGCGGCTGTGGCAAGGCTTGGCTCCCCGTTGGCCAACCTGCAGAGTGAGGTTTTAGGACCGTGCCGACCAGCCACATGATGGTGTTCTCCGGGAACGCCAACCCGGCGCTCTCCGCCGAGATCGCCTGGCACCTCAACCTGCCGCTCGGCAAGGCCGTCATCGGTCAGTTCAGCGACGGTGAGGTGATGACCGAGATCCAGGACAACGTCCGGGGTCGCGACGTCTTCGTCGTCCAGCCGACCTGCGCCCCCACCAACGACAACCTGATGGAGTTGTTGGTGATGATCGACGCGCTGCGCTGGGCCTCGGCCAAACGCATCACGGCCGTCATCCCCTACTTCGGCTACGCGCGCCAGGATCGGCGGCCGCGTTCGGCCCGCGTGCCGATCACGGCGCGGCTGGTCGCCAAGGCGATCGGCAACGCCGGGGCGGACCGCGTCCTGACCGTCGACCTGCACGCCGACCAGATCCAGGGCTTCTTCGACATCCCCGTCGACAACGTCTATGCCTCGCCGATCCTGCTCGGCGACGTCTGGCGGCAGAAGTACCCGCGGCTGATGGTCGTCTCGCCCGACGTCGGTGGCGTCGTGCGCGCCCGCGCATTGGCCAAGCGTCTCGACGACGCGGATCTGGCGATCATCGACAAGCGCCGGCCGCGACCGAACGAGGCCAAGGTCATGAACATCATCGGCGACGTCGAGGGTCGCTCCTGCGTCCTCGTCGACGACCTCGTCGATACCGCCGGGACCCTGTGCAGCGCCGCCGCAGCGCTGAAGGGGCACGGCGCCGCGCGGGTCGTCGCCTACTGCACCCACCCGGTGCTCTCCGGCCCGGCGGTGGACAACATCCGCGAATCGCAGCTCGACGAGCTGGTGGTGACCAACACCATCCCGCTGCGCCCTGCGGCGCAGGCCTGCGAGAAGATCCGCCAGCTCAGCATCGGTGAACTCCTGGCCGAGACGATCCGGCGCGTCTCGAACGAGGAGTCGGTCAGCTCCTTGTTCGTCGATTGAAGGCCGACGCAGACCGGCCCGCGTGGCCGCGTTCGGCCGATACCGGTGCGGGGCGTCCCGCCCCGCACCGGCGACCATCCCGGGACCCGCGTCCCGGGGCGTGCACCACGGACCTGGTCGCGGGTCCGCGGCGCGTCCGATCCATCATCCTTGAAGCACAACGGAGTACGCCCATGAGCGTGAGCTTTGACGTCATCGGCCTGCCCCGGCAGGACACAGGTAAAGGTGCGAGCCGCCGCCTGCGTCGGACCGGACAGGTACCCGCCATCGTCTATGGCGGCCACAGGGACCCCGAGATGATCTCGGTGTCCCATAGCGAACTGCTGCGCCACCTCAACAACGAGGCCTTCTACTCGCACATCCTCGACCTCCAGGTCGGCGACGCCAAGACCAAGGTGGTCCTCAAGGACATGCAGCGCCACCCGGCCAAGCCCTTCATCCTCCACGTCGACTTCCAGCGCGTCAGCGCCGACGAGAAGATCCGCATGGTCGTGCCGCTGCACTTCGAGAACGAGCAGCAGGCGAAGGGCGTCAAGCTCGGCGGACGGGTCTCCCACGCGATCACCGAGATCGAGATCAGCTGCCTGCCGAAGGATCTGCCCGAGTTCATCGGCATCGACATGACCGAGATGGACGTGGGCGACATCCTGCACATCTCGGAGATCCCGCTGCCGCCGGGCGTCGAACTCGCGCACGCGCCGGACTCCGATGAGCCCGTCGTGATGGTCCACAGCGGTCACGCCGGCGGCGCGATGGGCGAAGAGGGCGAGGAAGGCGAGCCGTCGGCTTGACGGCCGCCTCCCCCGCGGGCCGGCCGCCGGCCGGCCCGCTACGCACGGACGAGGGGCCCATGGCAGACACCGGCATCCGTCTGATCGTCGGCCTGGGCAACCCGGGCCCACAGTACGAAGCGACCCGCCACAATGTCGGGTTCTGGCTCGTCGAGCGCCTGGCGGCGCGCGCGGGCGCCGTCTTTCGCGTCGAGGCGAAGCTGCACGGCCTGGTCTGCCGCCTGACCCTCGCCGGGCGCGATGTGCGCCTCCTCAAGCCCGCGACCTTCATGAACCGCAGCGGCCAGTCGGTCGCCGCCACCGCCCGCTACTTCTCGATCCCGCCCGAGGCCATCCTCATCGCCCACGACGAACTCGACCTGCCGCCGGGTACGGTGCGCCTCAAGCAGGGTGGCGGGCATGCCGGCCACAACGGGCTGCGCGACACGATCGCGCAACTCGGCAGCCGCGACTTCTGGCGCCTGCGCATCGGCATCGGCCACCCGGGCGACAAGGCCCAGGTGGTCGGCTATGTGCTCAACCGCCCGACCCGTGACGAGGGGACGCTGATCATGGACGCGGTCGACGAGGCCGAGCGCAGCCTCCCCGAGGTCGTCGAGGGCGCCTTCCAGCGGGCCATGAACCGCCTCCACGGCCCGAGCCGCTGAGCGGGCCGATCCTCCCCACGGCAGGCCCAGACAAGGTCAGCCAGGCCAGCAGGCTGGCGTCGCTCAAGGCGCCAACCGCTCGATCGCCCAGCCGCCGGCCTCGCGCCGGTAGCGGAAGCGATCGTGCAGGCGGCTGTCGCGGCCCTGCCAGAATTCGATTGCCTCGGGCACGACGCGGTAACCGCCCCAGAACGACGGCAGCGGCACCTCGCCGTCGGCGAACCGGCGCCGCAGCTCCTCGACCTTCGCCTCGAGCAGCGCGCGCGAGCTGATGACCCGGCTCTGCGGCGACGCCCAGGCCCCGATCTGGCTGCCACGGGGACGGGTCGCGAAATAGCGCAGCGACTCGGCGGACGGGATCCGCGCCGCCCGCCCGACGATCTGCACCTGGCGCGCCAAGGCGACCCATGGAAAGAGCAGCGCCACCCTGGGGTTGGCCTCGATCTGGCGCGCCTTGGCGCTCTCGTGATTGGTGAAGAAGACGAAGCCCCGCGCGTCGTAGAGCTTCAGCAGGACCGTTCGCAGCCAGGGTTGGCCGGCGGCATCGACGGTCGCGAGGCTCATCGCGTTGGGCTCGGCGAGGCCGGTCGCGATGGCCGCCTCGAACCAGTCCTGGAACTGGCGCAACGGATCGGCCTCGAGGTCCTCGCGCGCAAGCCCGCGGGCCATCGCCCGGGCCCGAAACGCCTCTGGGGTCATGGTCACGATCGCCGCCTCCCGCGCGCTCGCCTGCACATGGATCAGTGGTCGGTTATCGGGGGGCGAGTCGGCGGATGCAATGGGTGCGGAGCCAGGCCCGCCCGGTGACACTGCACACCGCCCGCGCCGGACGCAGGCCGCCCCCGGCATCTCTCGAACGTCCGCGCCGAACCATCCGCCCGACGACGGATGCGACCCGAGGTCAGTCCGTCAAGTTGCGCCGGTCGTGGACCCGTTTGGCCTTGCCGACGAAGCGCTCGATATGCTGCGGCTCGACCAGGTCGACATGGGCGCGGATGCCGGCGACGGTCTGGATCTCGCGGCTGATCCGCTCGCAGAGGGCCTGCATCCGGTCCATGCGGTCGGAGAAGAGCTCGGGTCGGATCTCGACCTTGACGTGGACCTCGTCGAGGGTGCCGGGGCGGGCGACCTCGATCAGATAGTGCGGCGTCGTCCCCTCGACCCGCAGCAGCGCCTCCTCGATCTGCGACGGGAAGACGTTGACGCCGCGGATGATCAGCATGTCGTCGGTGCGCCCGGTGACCCGGCTCATCCGCAGCGTCCGGCGCCCGCACGCGCAGGGTGCGCGATCGAGGCGGGCGATGTCGCGCGTACGATAGCGGACCATCGGCATCGCCTCGCGGGTCAGGGTCGTGATGACCAGCTCCCCCGGCTCGCCGTCCGGTACGGGCTCGAGGGTCTCCGGGTCGAGGCACTCGACGAGGAAGTGGTCCTCCTGGATGTGCATGCCGGCGCGCGCCGGGCACTCGCCGCTGACCCCAGGACCGATGACCTCGGAGAGCCCGTAGTTGTTGGTGGCGACGATGTCGAGTTGGTCCTCGATCTCGCGGCGCATGTCCTCGGTCCAGGGCTCGCCGCCGAAGAAGCCGTAGCGGATCGGCAGCGCGCGCGGATCCAGGCCGAGCTCGCGCGCCCCGTCGGCGATGGTCAGGGCATAGCTCGGCGTGCAGATGAGGGCATCCGAGCCGAGATCGCGCATGATCTCGATCTGGCGCCGGGTGTTGCCGGCCGAGACCGGGATGACGGCCGCCCCGACCCGCTCGATCCCGTAGTGCAGGCCGAAGCCACCGGTGAAGAGGCCGTAGCCGAAGGCGACCTGGGCCGTGTGCTCGGGGCGCAGGCCACCGGCGACGAGGAAGCGCGCGCAGAGGTTGGACCAGAGCGCCAGGTCGCCCTTCGTGTAGGCGACGAAGGTCGGCCGCCCCGTCGTGCCCGAGGAGCCGTGGATCCGCGCGACCTGGCCGCGCGGCACGGCGAGGAAGCCGAGCGGGTGCTGGGCGCGCAGGTCGTCCTTGGTCGTGAACGGCAGGCGGCGCAGGTCGGCGAGCGAGCGGATGCTGTGCGGGCCGATCGCCTGGCGGGCGAAATGATCCCGATAGAAGGGCACCTGGGCGACGCGCGCCACCAGGTCGCGCAGCCGCTCCAGTTGCAGGGCCTCCAGGGCCTCGCGAGGCCGGGTCTCGGCCTCGCGGTCCCAGATCAGCGGGTCCTGTTGTCGATGGGTCTGGTGAGGCTGCGCGAGCATGGTCCTGGATCCGTAGTCGATGGGCCGCGCCGATGCGGCGCCGCGGCGGCGGGGAGGTGTGCAAGGCCGCCCGGCCGGGCGGCCGGGCGGAGGACGAGGCGCCAGCGGCTCAGCCGACGTAGCCCATCAGTTCGTCGCCGTCGATGACGTGCAACCCCTGGCCGAGGAGCACCTGGATCGCCTGGTCGGGGTGCTCGAAACGGAAGATCAGCACGGCCTTGTCGTCACGTCGCAGCGAGAAGGCGTAGACGTACTCGATATTCAGTTCCGCCCCCTCGATCACATCGAGCACCCCGGCCAGCCCGCCTGGGCGATCCGGCACCTCGACGGCGACGACCTCGGTGAGGTTCACGATCCAGCCGGCCTGCTCCAGGATCGCCTTGGCCTTGTCCCACTCGCGCACGATCAGGCGCAGGATCCCGAATTGCGCGGTATCGGCCAGCGAGAGCGTCAGGATGTTGATCCCCGCCGCGGCGATCGCCTCCAGCGGCGCGCCCAGCCGCCCCGGACGATTCTCCAGAAAGACCGAGAGTTGTTGCAGCTTCATCGTTGCGAGACCTCGTGGTTGGCATGGGCGTCTCGCGCCCGGCCGCCGGCCTCCGGCCGGCCGTTGATTCGATTGCCCGAACGCGCCGTGCGGCGCTCAGCCGTTGCGCCGATCGATGACGCGCTTGGCCTTGCCCTCGCTGCGCGCGATGCTGCGCGGCTCCACCAGGCGCAGCTCGACACGGATGCCGAGGATGTGCTCGATCGACTTGGCCAGGCGCGCCCGCACGCCCTCCAGGGCCCCGACCTTGTCACTGAAGACCTCGGGGGTCACCTCGACCTCGACGGCCATCTGATCGAGCCCCTGCTGGCGGCTAAGGATGATCTGATAGTGCGGCAGGGTCCCCTCGACCGCGAGCAGGGCCGCCTCGACCTGCGACGGGAAGACGTTGACGCCGCGGATGATGAACATGTCGTCGGAGCGCCGGCCGATGCGCCGCATCCGACGCAGCGTGCGCCCGCACGGACAGGGCTCGGCGATCAGGGCGGTGATGTCGCGCGTGCGATAGCGCAGCATCGGCATCGCCCTCTTGCTCAGGGTCGTGAGGACCAGTTCGCCCTCGGCGCCGTCGGGCAGCACCTCGCCGGTCTCCGGGTCGATGATCTCCGGGTAGAAGTGGTCCTCGAAGATGTGCAGGCCGTTCTGCTCGCCGCACTCGCTCGCCACCCCGGGGCCGATGATCTCGGACAGGCCGTAGATGTCGAAGACCCGGATCCCGGCGGCCGCCTCGATGTGGTCGCGCATCGCGTCGGTCCAGGGCTCGGCGCCGAAGATGCCGATGCGCAACGGCAGCGCCCGCAGGTCGACGCCGAGCTCGCCGGCCCGCTCGACGAGATGAGTGAAGTAGCTCGGCGTGCAGCAGATCGCCGAGACGCCGAAGTCGCGGATCAGCATGATCTGACGATCGGAGTTGCCGCCCGAGATCGGCACCACGGTCGCGCCGAGGGTCTCGGCGCCATAGTGGGCACCAAGGCCGCCGGTGAAGAGGCCGTAGCCGAAGGCGTTCTGCAGGATGTCGCCGCGGTGCAGGCCGCAGGCGGCCAGGGTGCGGGCCATCACCTCGGACCAGACCTCGACGTCCTCGCGCGTGTAGGCGACGACGATCGGCTTGCCGGTCGTCCCCGAGGAGGCATGCAGGCGCACGACATCGCTCATCGGGCTCGCGAAGAGGCCGAACGGATAGGTGTCGCGCAGGTCGGCCTTGACCGTGAAAGGCAGCCGGGCGATGTCGGCGAGCCCTTGGATCGCCGCCGGCGTCAGGCCGCGCTCGTCCATCCGCGTGCGATAGAGGGGCACCTTCTCGTAGGCGTGCGCGACGACCGCCCGCAGCCGGCGCAGCTGCACCTCGCGCAGCGCCTCGGTGGGCAGGAAATCGGGGGCGCTGGCCGGGTGAAAGCCGCCCTCGGCGTCGTTCCAGAGCTCTCTGAGCATGGCTGTCCTCTCAGTGCGGTTGGCCGCCCGCCCGCGCGCGCGCCGCCGCGCGGCCCTGGGCGAACGCCTGTTCGTTGACCTTGTGGAGCCGCTCCGCCAGGTTCGCGTGCAATGCCGCCAGCCAGTGCTCCTCGGGGATGTCGAGGACCGCCGAGGCGGCACCGAGCAGGGCGACATTGAGACTCTTGCGATTGGCCAGGGCCTCGGGGCCGATCAGCTCGGGGCCGATCAGGACCCCGTCCGGGCGCAGCCGCGGACGGTTGATCTCGACCTGGGTCGCCTCGAGGACGACGAGAACATCGGCCTGTGCCTCTGGGACCATCGGGCTCAGGACGCAGGCCCCGTAGCGCACGTCGCTGCTGACCGAGCCGCCGCGCTGGCTCATGCCGTGCAGCTCGCTCTTCTTGACGTCGAAACCGGCGCGGAAGGCCGCCTCGGCGAGCATGTCCGAGGCCGTCAGCACCCCCTGGCCGCCGAGTCCGGCGATGACGATATTCTTCACTGTGTCCACGGAAAAGGGCTCCTGGATTCGGGGTCGCGCAGCGCCGCCGCGCCGGGTGAGGGGACGGGCGGCCTTCAGCCCCCCGCCAGGCGCGGCTCGGCGCCCGGCTCGGGGGTGGCCGCGCAGGTCGCCGCCGCGGCCTTGTCGTAGAGGCGGATCTTCGGCGCAGCGAGCACGCAGGGCTGGCGGGTGATGATCACCGACAGCTCGGACCTGGCCAGCCGCTCGGCGATCAGGTCCTTCAGCGACAGGCCCTTGTCGGTCATGTCGACGACCAGCACATCGGCGATGCCGAGCGCCCTGGCGAGGGCCTCGTAGCAGACCTGGTTGGTCGGGGAGTGATCGAGCGCGCGGCCGGTACCCGGATGCTCCTGGAGGCCGGTCATCGCCGTCGTGCCGTTATCGAGGATCATGACCAAGTGGCCGGTCGGCGGCGGGTTGTAGACCATCTCGGCGAGCCCGGTGAGGCCCGAGTGGACGAAGGTCGAGTCGCCGATCACGCTGACCACGCGCCGCGCCTGCTCCTCGGGCAGGACATGGCGCAGGCCGAGGCCGACGCCGATGCTCGCGCCCATGCAGACGCAGGTGTCCATCGCCGAGAAGGGGGGCAGCACGCCCAGCGTGTAGCAGCCGATGTCGCCGGAGACGATGCAGTCGAGGTCGCGCAGGGCCTCGAAGACCAGCCGGTGGGCGCAGCCCTGGCAGAGCTCCGGCGGCTTGCCCTTGGGCGGCACCGGCTCGGGCGTGTCGTCGCCGGCGAGGATGCGCCGCACGCGGGCGACGTCGAGCTCGCCGAAGCGGTAGCGCTCCGGGCGGCCCTCGGCGGGGAGGCCGGCCGCGCGTAGCGCTTCGCAGACGACCGGATCGCCCTCCTCGATCACGACCAGCCGTTCGACGCCGGCGGCGAAGGCGCGGATGCGCTCCAGCGGCAGCGGGTAGGTCATGCCGAAGCTCAGGTGCCTGGCCTGCGGGGCGGCCTCGCGGGCGTGCACGGCGCTGACCCCGGTCGAGACGATCCCGAGCGCCGCGTCGCCGGCGTCGAGCGCGAACGGCCCCTCGGCCTCGTTCCAGGCCGCGATCTCGGCCAGCTTGGCGCGCAGCCGCTCGTGGGCCGGCTTGGCATAGGCCGGGATCATGACCCGGGCCGGGATGTCGCGCACGAAGGTCGGCTCGGCGCCCGTCTCGCTCGCGCGCGGGTGCACGACCGTCTTGGAGTGACAGACCCGGGTCGTCATCCGCAGCAGGACCGGGATGCGCCAGCGCTCGGAGATCGCGAAGGCGAGACGCGTGTAGTCGTAGGCCTGCTGCGAGTCGGCCGGCTCGAGCGTCGGCACGCCGGCGGCACGGGCATAGTGGCGGTTGTCCTGCTCGTTCTGGCTCGAGGCCATGCCCGGATCGTCGGCCGAGACGACGACCAGCCCGCCCGCAAGGTCCGTATAGGCGGCGGTGAAGAGCGGATCGGCGGCGACATTGAGGCCGACGTGCTTCATCGTGACCAGGGTCCGCGCCCCGGCGAAGGCCACCCCGAGGGCGACCTCGAGGGCGACCTTCTCGTTCGGCGACCACTGGGCCCGTCCGCCCAGGCGGTCGAAGGTCTCCAGGATCTCGGTCGAGGGCGTACCCGGGTAGCCGGTGCCGAGCCGCACCCCGGCATGCAGGGCCGCCAGGGCCACCGCCTCGTCGCCACTCAATAGTTGCCTTGCTTCAGTCATCTCTCGTCGACTCGCTCTGTCGGGGCTGGGCATCGTAGGCGGCGATTATCCCCACCTTTGCTGCTGTGCAGCAACCTGGCCGTCCGCGGGGTCACCAGGTCATGCTGAGCTCGGCGCGGACGAAGTAGGAGTCGTCGCGCCGATTGGCGGCATAGAAATCGCCCGGGTCCAGGTACTCGGCGACCAGGTGGGCGGCGAGGTGCTCGTTCAGCTTCGCCTTGACCCAGCCGGTGATCAGATGCCCGCGGAAGCGGTCCTCGCCGCTGATGTTGGCCATCTGCGCGGCGGTACGCGTGCTCTCCTCGTCGGCCCAGAGGGCATGGTAGTCGAGGGTCACCTGCGTCGTCGGGTGGACCTGCGTCGCCCAGCCGACATTGAGCCGGTGGAGGTTGGTCGCCTCGCCGACGCGGGTCTCCAGCGGCCACTGATAGATCATCAGCTCGCTCCACTGCGGCCAGCGGCCCCAGAGGGGATCGAAGGCCTCGTCGTCGGCGCTGCCGGGATCGTCGCCGGAGAGGTACTCGTAGCCGACGTGCAGGCGGCTCGTGCGACTGTCCTCGAGGTCGTAGGTCAGGCGGCCGTTGAAGGCGAAGGCATCCAGATCGCGGGCGTTGCGGGTGCCCCACTGGTAGGCGCCCTCGGCGAGCACCTGCCAGCGCGGGGCGACCTTGCCGGCGGCGCGCAGCCCGGTGGTGTAGACCTCGCCCGAGTCGCTGGGCGACGGGAAGGGGGCACCGTTGTTGACGCGGATGATGCCGTTCTTGTCGTTGGGGTCGTCGTGCTTGTAGATGAAATAGCCGTCGAGGTCCGACCCGGGGATCAGAGACTTGTTGCGGGCGTAGAGTATCGCGCCCCGCTCGTCCTGCTCGGTCTGGTCCTCGATCTCGTCGTTGAGGGGCTGCGGGAAGCGGTCCGTGTCGGCCGACTGATCGATGAAGATGAGGTCGACCGAGGTATCGAGCGCCTCGATCGCGTAGGTCGCGCGCACGGCGTCGAAGTAGATGGTGCGCGAACCGTCGATCGGGCTGCCATCGAGCACCAACCAGCCGTTGCCTAGGACGATGTCCTGACGGCCGACCTTCAGCGCCAGCGGGACCCCGCCGATCTCCTTGACCTCGATGCTCAACTGATCGAAGAACAGGCCACCGCTGTACCAGGTCTCGAAGCCGATCGGCGGCCAATCCTCGGCGTCCGGCTTGTTGTAATGGCGCCCCTCCCAGACGAGCCGGGCGCTGGCCGAGAGCGTCTCGCTCGGCGCGTAGCCCCCCCACAGGCGGGCGCGATAGCGCTGGAAGGTCCGATCGGCCGTCGCGGCCTCGTCGTTCAGCCCGACATTGCCGATGAAGATCTGGCGCAGCCGCAGGTCGCCGCCCCAGCTGAACGGACCCTCTGCGGCGCCGGCCGCCGCCCCCGTCGCCATGAGGGCGACGACCAGGCCGGCCGCCGCCCGTTGCATTTTCCTAGAGCTCATCGTCCACCTTCTTCTCGTCCAGGGCCCAGAGGCGATCCTCCTGGGTCAACTCGTCGGGCGCGACATTGCGTCGGATCAGCCCGTAGGCGAGGCCGGTCACGGCCATGGCGATGGCGCCGAGAAACGCGGTCACCACCCAAGGATCATCGATGCCAAGCATTGGCGCCCTCCAGTCAGAGGCGGTCCGGCGACCCGGCATGCGCCGGGACCGACCGAGTCAGGGTTCGGAGTTCAGGGCCGGCGCTCCGGGAAGCAGCGCCGCAGATGGGCCTCATCGGGCGGCCGCGTGACGGCACTGACGAGGATCAGCGTCAACGCGGCCGCCGGCAGCGCGACGACGATGGGATCGACCGACGGCCAGTTCGGATAGGCGCTCAAGAGGCTGGTCTTGCCGTCGGTGAGCCGTTGCACCAACCCGATCGCGCCCGCCTCGCGCGCCTTGATGAAGACGAGCCAGAACAGCGAGACCGTCATGCCGACGACCATCGAGGCCAAGGCCCCGGCACGGGTCACGCGCCGCGAGAACAGGCCGCCGATATAGGCGGGCAGGAAGCTGGCCGCGCAGAGGCCGAAGAAGATCGCCGTGAAGCGGGCGACGACGTATTCCTGGCGCACCGTGTAGCTGATCGTCACGGCCAGGACCAGCCCGACCAGGACGGCCAGGCGCATGACCAGGATGCTCGGCTCGCGGCGGCCACCCTTCTCGGCGATGCGTTCGTACAGGTCGCGCCCGGCGGCGGTGCCGATCGTGTGGAACTGGCTCGAGATCGTGCTCATCGCGGCGGCCAGCAACGCGAGGAAGAAGAGGACGCCGAACCAACGCGGCATGGCCGCCGCGATGTAGCTCGGGATGATCTGATCGGCGTCGCCCTTGGTATAGACCACGGTCGCCGAGCGCCCGGCGACGAGTTCGAAGGCCTCGCCATCGGCGTCGGCGGCCGCACGGCGCTCGGAGATGATCAGGGCGGCCTGGGCCGGGGCCTGCGTCTTGGGGCTGATGATGGGTTGCCAGCGCCCGCTCGAATCCTCCTTCATCAGGGTCACCAGGGCGCGCCCCTTCTGGGCGTCGATGACCTCGGCGACCCGCCCCTCGAGCAGGGGCCCGTGCTGGGCGAACCAGACATTGGAGAGGCTGCCGACGACGAACGGGGTGCCGACCATCAGCAGGATGAAGACGGCCCCGATCGGCACGGCGCGGTCGAGTTCGCGGCGGCTGCGCACCGTCATGAAGCGCACGATGAGCTGCGGCTGCGCCAGGACGCCGATGCCGACGCCGAGGACCAGCGCCGTGATCACCGTCCACCAGAGGTCGTAGGACTGGGCGCCCCAGCCGAACGCCGGCATCGCCGTCCAGCCCTGGTGGCCCATCGCCGCCAGCGGCCCCGGCACCAGATCGGCCATGTCGGTGAGGGCGCGGTGGGCCTCGGTCACGCCACCGAGGGTCCAATAGGTGAACACGAGCAGGAAGAGCATCGCGAAGACCATCACGAAGCCCTGCATCGTATCCGTGTACATCACGGCCTTGATCCCGCCGGGGATCACATAGGCCGCCGTGATCAGCGCGAAGATCAGCAGCGCGACGTCGAAGTCGATGCCGAACTGGGTCGCGGCGAAGACGCTGCCGCCGGTCATCACGGCCGCCGAGTACAGCGGCATGAAGAGGACGATGAGGGTCCCGGCGAAGATCTGGATCCCGCGGCTCTGGTAGCGCAGCCCGAGCAGTTCGGGGAAGGTGTGGGCACCCAAGTGGTGGCCGAGACGGCGCGTCGGCTCGCCGAGAAAGATGAACGCGATCAGGATGCCGACGCCGATGTTGAGCACCGTGAGCCACAATAGACTCATGCCGAAGAGCCCCGCCACCCCGCCGAAGCCGACGATCGCCGCCGTCGAGATGAAGGTCGCGCCGTAGGACACGGCCATGACGATCGGATGCGCGGAGCGTCCACCGACCAGGAAGTCGGCCGCCGAACGGGTGCCCCGGTAACCGAGCCAGCCCAGGTAGCCGGTGACGAAGAGATAGGCCAGGATGACGACGATGTCGATCCAGCCGACGGCAGGTGATCCAGCCATGGGTCCCCCTTGTGCAACCCCAAACGCAAGTCGTTATTGGTCTAGCGCAGGCACGCGGGGGCGAACCATACCCTGTGTTCTGGATGATTTTATAGATCTAGCGCAATTAATTGACGGTTTTATGACCGTGACTGGGCTACCATGGGGCCGGCCCAAGCGGATCGAGCCGGCGCCAGACGCCACCGCGAGGGGCGCGACGGACATCGACGGGGCGTGACCGTGCACGGGCGTCCCCGCCTTGGAAACCCACGCGAACCATGCCGAGGAAGCCCGACCCCGCCACCGCCATGCGCCAGCTGATCGGCGAGGCGCGCGCCGCCCTGCCCTTCGACGCACCGGAGGCGCGGGCCTGCACGGGCCGTTGCGAGGCCTGCGCGGCGAAGCTGCTCGAGGCGCTCGAGATCGAGCTCGATGACTGGGAGCGCCGCCTGCAAGCGGGTGCGCCCGCGACCCTTCGCGACCTCTCGGAACTGGCGCAGGCCTGCCGCCAGGTCCGCGACGTCCTGATCGCCGACGGGCTCATCGAGGGGGAGGCGAGGCGCACGGGCGCAACGCCTCAGAGCCGCTCGAGATAGCGCACGCCGCCGAGGCGCTCCATCTGGGCGAGGATCCAGGCCACCCGGCGCTGGACATGGGGCGAGGGCCTGTTGACGCTGTAGCGCTCCGGGTTCGGCAGCACGGCGGCGAGCTGCGCCGCCTCCCGGGTCGTCAGGGTCGCCACCGGCCGCGAGAAGAAGCGCCGACTCGCCGCCCCGACCCCGTAGGTATCCGGGCCGAACTGGGCGATGTTGAGATAGATCTCCAGGATCCGCGTCTTCGTCAGCAGGCCCTCGAGCAACAGCGTGAACCAGGCCTCCAGGCCCTTGCGCACACCGCTGCGGCCGTGCCAGAGGAAGAGGTTCTTCGCGACCTGCTGGGAGAGGGTCGAGGCGCCGCGCAGGCGCCCGCCGGCCTGGTAGTCCTCCCAGGCGCGGCGCATCTGGACGAAATCGAAGCCGGCATGGTCCGGGAAGCGCTGATCCTCGGCGGCGACGACCGCCAAGGCCATGCCCTTCGGGATCTGCGCCCAGGGCACCCATTCGTGATGCACGAACGGGCGCGGCTCGCCGCGCCACCACGCGAGGAGCCGGTGCTGGACGATCACCGACGAGGTCGGTGGATCGACCCAGCGCAGCGCGACGACCGGCGCCACCGAGGCGGTGCAAAGGAGCGCGAGGCCCGCCAACAGGCTCAGCGACAACCGCCTCAGAAGGCCACGCGAGCGACGCGTACGACGGCGCGCCATGACTCAGACGACGGCCGCGGCCGACTGGCCTGGCCGCCCTGCGCGCCCGGCCATCAGATCACCGTGCATCCGCCGAATCCGACCATCGCGAAGCCCCTCCGATAAGCCCCATCGGGGACGAAGATAGCACGGAATCGCGCCCCGGCCGTCCCCCGGCAGACCCCGCGTGTGCGTCTCCAAACGGCAAAGAACTTGTCCGCAGACTGCAATCGGATCGTGCGACCATCCTGAGATCGCCGTATCCTTTCGGCTCCTCGAATGGCCGCCCGCACGATGCGTCGGTCGACCCGGACACCCACTGCCCATGCCGCAGCGCCAGAGCCGATCAGACACGAGCCGGTCCATCGTCCCGGAACGCTTCGGGCCGCACGCCCTCTGGCGCTGGCCGTTGGGACAGATGCCGCACCGCCATGACCGGATCCTCACCCGTCTGATCACGCGGCTCGCGCTGATGCAGATCGTCGAGGTCGCGCACTGGGAACGGCTCCTGCCGGCGCGTGATCCGTTCATCCTCGTCGCCAATCACGGCTCGCATCGCGAGGCCCTCTACCTCGCGGCCCTCTGCCTGCTGCTGCGCTCGGGCAAGCCGGTCAGGTTCCTCGCCGACTGGAACTTCCGCCTCTACCCGGGCGTCGGCTACCTCTACGAGCGCAGCGGCGCCATCACGGTCGCCCGCAAGCCAGCCAAGCCGCGGTTCCTCAACCGCTTCAAGGACCGCTTCGTACTGCCGACCTCGCCGCTCGACCAGGCCCGCGCGACACTCGCCGCCGGCGGCGCCGTCGGCCTGTTCCCCGAAGGCACGGTCAACCGCAGCGCGACGCACCTGCTGCGTGGCCGGCGAGGCGCTGCCCGTCTGTCGCTCGAACTCGGCGTCCCACTGCTGCCGGTCGGATTGCGCTTCGCGCGCTGTCGACGCGACGGGCGCCTCGACTCGAACGCCGCGTTGACCATCGAGGTCGGCATGCCGCTCCAACCCCCGACGGCCATCGCGACGCCGACGCCGGCCTCGCTGCACGACTGGCATCGCCAGATGATGCTCGCGCTCGCATCCTTGTCGGGCAAGGTCTGGACGGGCGAAGATCGGGGCTGCGGCGCGCCACGAAACAGGTCCATCCATCCAATGTCCGGGCCGGCGAATCCTGCCCGAGGAGGCTCCGTATGTTGAATAAGATCAGCGTCATGCGAGTCGCCGATACCACCATGCGGGAGCAGGCCCTGGCCGTGCTGCGCTCGACCTACCAGGACGAGAAGGCCTGGGTCGAGAGCGCCGAGAGCCAACTGCCGCTCACCGACCTGGAGGACCCGACCATCTCCTGGTTCGTCGCCGTGCGCCGCGACCAGCCGGCCGGCGTCTTGCGCGTCTACTACGAGCCACCGGTCCACCAGTACCGCGCCTACAAGGTCACCCTGCTCGATCCCCGCATCGATGTCGACCGCTTCCTGCAGACGAGCCGCATCGCCGAGATCGGCCGCTTCGCCATCGTGCCGGCCCAACGGCGCAATGTCCTGCTCGCCGTCGCCCTGATGCGCGCGGCCACCCGAGAGACCATCGAGCGCGGTTTCACCCACTACATCACCGACGTCTTCGAGAACGATCCCCACAGCCCCTACGGCTTCCACACCCGGGTCATGGGCTTCTCGCCGGTCGCGACGCACGACGACGGCGAACTGCGCTGCGACAGCCGGCGCATCACGCTGATCCTCGACCTGCGCGCCGCCTATCAGCGCCTGCGCCTGCGCCAGAGTTGGATCTTCCGCACCCTTACCGCCGACTGGGACGAAGGACTGCACCGTCAACTCGCGCCCTGAGGCCACGCCTGGGAGACAAGGCGCCACCCGAGTGGCGCGGACAGTCTCCAGCCGCCCGCCTCGATCGGCGGCTCAACCCGGCGGTGAAGAGCGGTGAAGGGCGGCGTAGGTGTGCTGTGTAGGTACGGCTTCAGCCGCGACCGCCAGACGCCCAAGGCCCCGGCCTTCGTGCGGCTAAAGCCGCACCTACCGCGGGCCACCACCCGACAGCCTTGTGATCGCCCCTTTCCCGCGGGGTCGGCCGCTACCTGGTGACGCGGCGCTGGGCTCAGCAACCGCAGGACGGGGCCTTCGATCCAGCCAGCGCCGGGAAGCCCCCTGGGAGGGGGCTTGGGTCAGACCTTCGCGAGACCCAGCAGGTGGGCGAGGTCCTTGAAGAAGATGCGGATGTGGGCACCCGGCTTCGCGCGCGCGAGACGCTTGTTCATGTAGGCGTCCCAGGTGATCTGCTGGATGTCCGGGTCGCGACAGAGGCTGACGAAGCGCTCGCGGCGCTTGTCGCTGCTGTACCAGAACCGCTCCATCACGGCGAGGACCTGGAAGACGCGGCCATGGGCCTTCATGAACCGGGCGCGGGCCTGGGTCAAGGCCCGGGGATCACGGCTCTCGCAGAAGGCCGCGACCGCCTCGGCGGCCATCTGGCCACCGACCATCGCATAGTAGATGCCCTCGCCCGAGGCCGGGGCGACGACGCCGGCGGCATCGCCGGCCAGCAGCACGTTGCGGCCGTCGTCCCAGCGCGGCAGGGGCCGCAACGGCAGCGGCGCGCCCTCGCGGCGCAGGGTCTCGGCCTCGGCGAGCCCCGTCTCCTGGCGTAGCGCATCGACGGCGCCGCGCAGCGAGACACCCGCCTTGGCCGTGCCGACGCCGACGCTGATCGTCTCGCCGTGCGGGAAGATCCAGGCATAGAAGTCCGGCGACAGGCGCCCCTGGTAGTAGACGTCGCAGCGGGTCGGCGAGAAGTCGGCGACATCGCTCGGCGTGCGCAGGATCTCGTGATAGGCGTTGACGGTGACCATGCCGGCGGCGCACGGGACGCACTGGCGGGCGACGCGCGAGCGGGCACCGTCGGCGCCAATCACGGCCCGGGCGCGCACCTGGCGCAGCGACTCGTTGCCGGCGGCGTCGGTGACGCGGTAGTCGACGGTGACCTGCCCGTCATCGTCATGGTGCAGGCGCTCGAAGGTACCGGTCGCCCGCTCGGCCCCGACCTGGACCGCACGGGCGCGCAGCCATTCGTCGAAGACATCGCGATCGACCATGCCGACATAGCCGCCGTCGATCGGCATGTCGACCTTGCGCCCGGCCGGCGAGACCATCCGGGCGCTCGTGACGCGGGCCGCGAGCAGCGACTCGGGGATCGCGAAGTCGCGGATCAGGCGCGGCGGGATCGCCCCGCCGCAGGGCTTGATGCGCCCGTCGCGGTCGAGCATCAGCACCCGCCGCCCAGCCCGCGCCAGCTCGGTGGCCGCCGTCGCCCCGGCCGGCCCGCCACCGACTACCACCGCCTCGTAGGATTCCAGATTGCTCATCGCTGCCCCGTTCGCTTCGGGCGTGCCCAGTCGCCGCCGTCGCTGTCGTTGACGTTGTCCGCGCCGTACCGCTCAGCCGGCCGCAGCCATGCGCAGCGCCCAGGCGCTGATCATCATGCCGCTGACGTAGAGGGTGATGCCGGTCGCGTTGTACCAGGGGGCCAGTTCGCGCGGGCGCTCGAGCAGCCGCACCATCAGGACCACCTGAGCGGCGAGGACCGCGGCGACCCCAGCGGCGTGCCAGGGCTGGCCCCAGGCCACCAGCAGCGCGATGACGACCACCTGCGGCAGCGCCATCACCCAGCAGGCCAGTCGCGCGGCCCGCGCGACCCCCAATTGCACCGGCAGCGAGCGCAGCCCCATCTGGCGATCGCCCTCCACCGATTTGAAGTCGTTGAGGGTCATGATGCCGTGCGCGCCGATGCTGTAGAGACCGGCCAGCACCAGGCTCTGCCAACCCGGCATGGCCCCGCCCAGCATCAGCGCCGAACCCGTGACCCAGGCGAGACCCTCGTAGGAGAAGCCGACCGCGGCGTTGCCCCACCAGCCGTTGCGTTTCAGGCGCAGCGGCGGTGCGCTGTAGGCCCAGGCGAGGACGACGCCGACCGCCGTGGCGCCGAGCACCCAAGGCCCGAGGAAGGCCGAGACCGCGAGCGTCAGCAGGCTGAAGAGGATCGACAGATAGAGCCCCCAGCGGCCCGGGATGCGACCCGACGGGATCGGGCGGTCGGGCTCGTTGATCGCATCGACGTGGCGGTCGAACCAGTCGTTGATGACCTGGCTGGTCCCGCAGGCGAGCGGCCCGGCCAGGATCACGCCAACGAGGAGCAACCACCAGCGCCCGTCGAGCGACACGCCCGAGGCGACCATCCCGCAGGCGAAGGCCCACATCGGTGGGAACCAGGTCACCGGGTGGAGCACCTCCGCGATCGCCGCGGGGCTCGGCAGGCGCGCTGGCGCGGCTGGCTTGGCAAGGGAGTCGGTCATCCGGAAAAAGGTACCCGTCAACCCATCCACCGTCAACTCGGTTTTACGCCCCCGGCGATCCTGGGGGATTGGATTGCGACACGACTTGGACTAATTTGTTGCCGACCCTTGACCACTGGAGCAGACGCGACCTCTCCCGGCGACTCGTGGGCATGCCAGGCGCCGACCTCCATCGTCTTGAAGTAGACCCCATGCCAGCGCGTACCTACTCGACCCGCCCCGGGACCTGGAATCAGGCCGGCGCCGTATTCCTGCCCGACGGCGTCAACTTCTGCGTCTTCTCCCGCCACGCCACCCGCGTGGAACTGCTCCTGTTCGAGCGCGACGACAGCCCCGAGCCGTTTCAGGTCATCGCGTTGGACCCGACCGTCCACCGCACCTTCTTCTTCTGGCACGTCCTGGTCGAGGACCTGCCCGACGGCACCTACTACTGCTGGCGCGCCGCCGGCCCGCAGGACACCCAGTTCAGCGGCTGTCGCTTCGATCCCCGCAAGGCCCTGCTCGATCCCTGGGCGACGACCGTCAGCAGCCGTCTCTGGGAGCGCGCCAAGGCGTGCGACGATCGGGACAACGTCGCCAACGCGATGCGCGCCCAGGCGGTGCGCGACCGCTACGATTGGGGCGGCGACCAGCCGCTGCACATCCCGCTGCAGGACGCGGTGATCTACGAACTGCATCTCGGCGGCTTCACCCGCGACCCGAGTTCGGGCGTTCACCACCCGGGCACCTTCTCCGGCCTGATCGAGAAGATCCCCTACCTGCGCTCCCTCGGCATCACCCACGTCGAGTTGATGCCGCTGATGGCCTTCGACCCCCAGGACGTGCCGCCGCAGACGGCGGCCCTCGGCCTCGAGAACTACTGGGGCTACAGCACCCACAGCTTCTTCGCCCCGCACCCGACCTACAGCGTCGTCCCGTCGCAGGCCCGCGACGAGTGCCGAGAGATGATCAAGGCCCTCCATGCGGCCGGGATCGGCGTGATCCTCGACGTGGTCTTCAACCACTCCGCCGAGGGCGGCGCCGAGGGCCCGACGATCAACTTCAAGGGCCTGAGCAACGAGACCTTCTACCACCTCGACGTCCTCGACAAGCGCCGCTACCGCGACTACACGGGCTGCGGCAACACGATCAACTGCAACCACCCGATCGTCACCCGCTACCTGCTCGACTGCCTGAACTACTGGGTCCGCGCGATGCACGTCGACGGTTTCCGCTTCGACCTGGCCAGCGCGCTGGCCCGCGGCGAAGACGGCACCCCGCAGTACCACGCCCCGGTCCTCTGGAGCACCGAACTCACCCCGGTCCTGGCCGAGACCCACCTGATCGCCGAGGCCTGGGACGCGACCGGGCTCTACCAGGTCGGGGACTTCCCGGGCTTTCGCTGGGCCGAGTGGAATGGCCGGTACCGCGACCTGATCCGCGCCTTCGTGCGCGGCGACAAGGGTCTGGTCTCCGAGGTCGCGACCCGCATCGCCGGCAGCAGCGACCTCTACCAGCACCGCAGCCGGCTGCCGTTCAACTCGATCAACTTCATCACCTGCCACGACGGCTTCAGCCTCTATGACCTGGTCAGCTACGAGGCCAAGCACAACGAAGCGAACGGCGAAGACAACCAGGACGGCCACGACCACAACCTGAGCTGGAACTGCGGTGTCGAGGGCGAGACCGACGACCCGGCGATCCGCGCGCTGAGGCGCCGACAGGCGATGAATCTGGTCGCGATCCTGATCATGAGCCAAGGGGTGCCGATGCTGCTCGCCGGCGACGAGGTGCTGCGCTCGAAGGGCGGCAACAACAACACCTACTGCCAGAACAACCGTCTGTCGTGGCTCGACTGGGGGCTGCTGGAGCGCAACCACGAGATGCTCGACGTCGTGCGCGGCCTGATCGCGCTGCGCCGCCGCCACGCCAGCCTGCGACGCGCCCGCTTCCTGACCGGGCGGCCCGCGGAGGGGCAGTCGCTGCCCGACATCCGCTGGCATGGCCCGGACCTCGACGCCCCGCCCTGGGACGACCCGGAGGGTCAGACGCTGGCCTTCACCCTCGCCGGCACCCGGCCCGAGGAGGGGCCGCTGCACGCGATGCTGAACATGTCCCCCAACGAGGTCGCCTTCGCCCTGCCACCGCTGCCCGGCTACCGCTGGCACCTGGCCTTCGACACCCTGCGCCAACCGCTGCCGCGCCCACCCGAGGACCAGCCACCGGTCGACAGCGATCGCTATGGGGTCGGGCCACACAGCGTCGCCCTCCTGGAGGGCCACCCGTTCCCGCCGAGTTGACGGGCACGACCGGGCGGACAGGCCGCAACCCCCCCGTTCGTCGCCCGCGACGCGCGATGCGGACTCGGCCATCGACGACCCGCGGGCGACCCGCCGCGATGCGGCACACGGCGAACGCCGACCTCGTCGGCGCCCGCCGGGCGGCCGAATCCTCAATCGGCCGAACCTTGGCCGATGCGCTCGCGCCCTCGGCCCGCATCTTGGCGCCGAGCCGGGGCCTCGGGTTCGCCGAGGCGCACGCCCCGCAGTGCGTTGAGCAGGATGCCGATCGTCGTCCCGTTGTGCAGCAGGGCGCTCGCGACCGGTGACGACCAGCCGAGCACGGCGCCGGCCAGGATGCCGGTATTGATGCCCACGGCGGCATTGAAGTTGTTGCGGATCAGGCGCATCGTCCCGGCGGCGATCTCGCGCGCATCGGCCACCGCGCCGAGGCGATCGTCCATCAGCACGATGTCGGCGGTGGCTCGGGCGATGTCGGCCCCGCGCGGCATCGCGATGCCGACATCGGCCGTGACCAGGGCCGGCCCGTCGTTGATCCCGTCGCCGACGAAGGCGACGCGGCTGCCGGCTTCCTGATAGCGACGGACCAGGGCCGCCTTGCCCTCGGGATCGACCTCGCCATAGACGGCATCGAGACCCAGTTCGGCGGCCAAGGCCTCGGCCTTCTCGCGGCGGTCGCCCGAGATCATCACGAGCCGCTCGAGGCCGAGTGCGCGCAACCGCCGCAGCGTCGCTGCGGCCTCCTGGCGTAGCGTGTCGCGCAGCGCGATCAGGCCGAGCGGGCCGTGCTCGTTGCCGACGAAGAGGAGTGTCTTGCCCTCTTCCTCGAGGCGGGCGATCCGCCCCTCGTGCGGCGCGAAGGCGATGCCCGCGTGTTCCTCGAGATAGTGGCGACTGCCGATGACGATCCGCCCGATGCCGATGCGGGCCGACAGGCCGTGGGCGACCAGGTAGTCGACCTCGCCGTGCGAGATGTGCTGCAGGTCACGGTCCTTGGCGGCCTCGACGACGGCCCGCGCCACCGGGTGGTTCGCGTGCTCCTCGACCGAGGCGACCAGGGCCAGCAGCTCTTCCTCGGAACTCGGATCCGGGCCGGCCAGCACGATCACGTCGGTGACGGCCAGTTCGCTGTGCGTCAAGGTACCCGTCTTGTCGAAGATCAGGGTATCGGCGGCCGCCAGGTGCTCCATCGCCTCGCCGCCCTTGATCAGGACGCCGTGGCTGGCGGCCTGGTAGAGGCCGGTCTTGAACGCCATCGGCGTGCCGAGCTTCAGCGCGCACGAGTAGTCGACGAGGAAGACGGATTGCAGGCGGGTCAGATCGCGGGTCGCGGCATAGACCAGGGCGCCGGTGCCGAGCGTGACATAGACCCGCTTCTCGGCCAGGGCGTCGGCCATCCGCTGGGTCGCCGACTCCTTGCTCAGCGACTCCTGGATGAAGCGCGCCACGCGCGCCGTCGTCGTGTCTTCGCCGACCTGGGTCGCGGCAATGCGCAGCCGCCCCTCCACCAGCACCGAGCCCGAGATGACACGACGTGGCGCCTCCTTGGCGACCGGGACATCCTCACCGGTGACCGCCGCCTGATTGACGAGGGCGACGCCGTCGACGACGCGCCCGTCGACCGGTATGGTCTCGCCGACGCCGACGACGACGATCTCGCCAGCGGCCACGGCATCGCCCGCGACCTGGACCAGTTCGCCGTCGCGCTCGACCCAGGCTGGGACCGGCTCGGGCTGGAGGAGACGACGCAACATCCGGTCGGACTGACGCTCGGTGCGCCGCTCCAGATAGTTGCCGGTCGTCAGGAGCAGGCTCGTGACGTTGGCCGTGTAGAGCCGCCCGCGGGAGGCCGCCAGCCCGACGGCGAGGGCATCGAGCACCTCGACCCGAATGCCGCGGCGCACCAGGGTATCGAGGCCCCGGGCCAGCGTGCCACCGACATTGATCAGGGTCAGTATGCGCTGTGCTGGGCGCGGCAAGAACGGCAGCACGAGCAAGGTCGCGAGCGCACTCACGAGCGGCGCGAACTCGGCGTCGGCGCCCTCGCGGGCCAACGGCTTGGCGACGAGGACCGGGCGATAGGCCTCGAGGCGGCGCAACAGATCGGTCGTCGAGCGCCGGGCCGGGTCGTACTCGACGACGAGGCTGCGAGCGAGCGAGTTCACCCGCACGACCTCGACCCCCGCCAGATGCTCCATCCAGGCCTCGAGCGGCGTCGCCTCGAAGCCCGGGCGGCCAATGACCGGCACCCGCAGGCGCAGCCGGCCGGGCACCTCATGAACGATTCGGTAGTCCTGGATCGGCAAGCCGCTCTTCCTTCGGGATCGAGGCGAAACGAGACAGCCCGACCCGGCGTGCGGGTCGGGCCTATCGGGATAGGGCGGGCGCCCGCCGGCCCGGGCGCCCCGCTGGGCCACGGGCCGCCTCAGCCCTCTTTCTGCGCGGCATGACGCTCCGCGTCGTGGTGCAATTCGGCCTCGGCGTCCTCGAAGCGCTCCTTGATCTCCTCGATGCCACCTTGAAGCATCGACCAGGTCCGCACGACCCCCTTGATCACGGCGCGCTGGACCCCCTCGTTCGTCACCAGGTAGGTCGCGGCGGCCCCGATCAGGAGGCCCTTGACGAAGCGGTCGTTCGAGAAGTTGAAGAAGGGGGCCGCCGGGCGGGCCGCGTAGGCACCCTGGGGCGCCCCGCCGTGATACGCCTGCTGCGGATAGCCTGGGTAGGCACCACCCGCCATCGGGCCATGGGCCTGCCCCGGCTGCGGTCCGGCACTGCCCTGGCCGTATGACTGGGGGTAGGACGGGTGGTACGAGTGGTAGGGCGAATAGTGGTTGCTCAAGGGTTGTCTCCTCGGATGGTATCGATTCGTTGCAGTGGCGCCCGCCGCGGGAGCGCCCGTCACGCGTCGTCCGCCGAGCGGACCGCGACCGATTCCCGACGCACGGTGGATTCGCGATGGGCCCGCCCGCTGGCGCCCGCGGACCGCGGTCGCAGCAATTGACGCAAGAGCAGGACGAGGGCGCTGCCGACGATGAGGCCGCCGGCCCCCTCGACAAGAGCCTTCGTGACCCCATGACGTTGGCGCTGGCGATGGTCAGACAAGCTCCTGCCCCCCCTGCGCGGACCACTGCTCGACCCCGTAGAGGACCGCGGTACCGGTCGCGAGCATCACGCCGAGGCGCACCAGCCCCTGCTCGGCGACGACCCCGGCGGCGGCGCCGGCGACGGCCGTCGCCAAGGCGCTCGAGACGGCCGTCTTGGCGGTCTCGGCCAGGGCCTCGTTCACCTGGATCTCGGCGCGTCGAAGGCGCCCGAGGTTGGAGGCGGCAGCGACCGCACCACCGACCACGGCCCCGAGGCCAGCCAACCGCGCCAACGAGACGCAACGGCCGTCCGTCATCGCCTGAACCGAGCTGGCCGCCCCGTACGGGTGATTCGCCGGAGGATAGACGCCCGGGTAGAGGTATCCCTCACTCATCGCCCTGGCCCCCGCCCTTGCCGCCCTTGACGCGATCGATGCCCGTCTTGACCGCATCGGACGTACGGGCGCCGGCCTTGAACAGGGCACCCTGGACCGACTCGTTGGTGAGGAGCAGGACCGCCGCGGCCCCGACCAAGGCCCCCTTCCAAAACTCCGAGTCGTCGAGGCTCAGCATCTTGGTCAGGCTCGACAGGCCATTGCCGCCGTTCGCGATCTCCTCCATCAGGTCGGACACGCCACCGCGTCCCGGCGCGCCGCCGCCCGCGCCGTAGCCCGGGTGTGCGTAGCCCTGTCCCGGATACGAGGGAGGCGGAGGCGGATAACCCATCCCCGGATGGTATTGGCCCGCGAACGGCGGGTACGGATGCCCCTGTTGGCCATAGTAGGCCGCCGCCGGGTGTTCGTACCCACTGCCCGGGTAGTAGCCGCCCCCGGGGTAACCGCCCCAGTGGCCGCCCGGTTGGCCGCCCGGTTGGCCGGCCCCTGCCGACGCCCCCGCGACGCCGGGCGCGCCCCGTTGCGCTGCGCCATCCATCCCCGCCGCCCCCAGACCGCCGGCCTGTGGTGGCCAGGGCTCGCCACCGCTCGCCCCCGACGCGCCATAGCCCGGCTCGCCCGAGTGCCCGACGGACTGCGCGCCTGTCTGCGAGCCGGGACCGGCAACCGCACCCTGGCGCCCCAGCCCCATCCCATCGGCCCCGTGGCTCCCGGCATCTGAGAACTGATGATTCCTATCGTTCACGCTGCTCCACCTCCGCAAAAGCAATGATTCGCCTTGACACCCGTCGCCCACGACGCCGCTGACGGCCACCGCCAGGGCGCCGGACCGGGACGCGCGCCGATCGGCCGCTCGACTCATTCTTTATAATCGGCAATCATTATCATTTCTGTCAACGCCGCACACGCCCCCAACGCCCGGCCGATCCACCCTGATCCGCCATGATCCGCTGGGGGATGCCGACGAGGCGCAGCGCCGGACGCCGCCCGCGTCGCCTGCGCTGGTACGGGCCCGCTCGCGGGCGATTCCGGGGGGCAGGGGGGGCGATCAGGCCGGGCAGCAAATCACGGGGCAGCCGGTAGCCAATCTCCGGCAAGCGGGCGCCTACCAGCGCAGTCGCCCGTCAAGAGAGCCATACGGGCCGGCACGGCGCGGACTGATTCGATCTACCGGAGGGGCCGGGCATTACCCGGCGCCGCCCGTCGAGGATCCACCGGCAACCGGCCGGTCACCTCGAAGAAGGCCGCGGAACAGATCAGATCAGCCCCGCGAAGCACGGCAGAGCCGCTCGGGTTCGCAGGGGTGCGAGGGGGGGCGCACCGCTAGTACAGCAGTGCGGATGTTCCGAGACCACCTCCAACGACTATCGTTGTCGTAATCGACGATCGGACTAGGATCAGGACAACGACAACGAACAGCCTCGGGATTTCTGAAGTGCTGCACGAGCCCGAACGGCCCGCACAGCGGACCCTACAGGGCCCATGCGACCTACGGGCTCGCGCAGAGACGGTAGTAGGCGCAAAGTGAAGAGAAGGCATTGGTCGATGTCACCAATACGCTCCGCCTCTCCTTCTCTGCGCCTTGGCGTCTCTGCGCGAGATCTCTTTTTCGGGTGCGAGGCCGTCGGGTTAGGCGCGCCGGCGCGGCCTTCGATGGGAAAGCAGCGGTCGCGCGCGCGCCATAACCCGACAACGGCCCCGCTGACGCCGCCTGCGCCGGTAGGCGCCCGCTTGCGGGCGGTCGGGGCGCGGATGCCTCGGTGGCCGCCGCGTTGCCGGCCGTCGGGTTACGCCCCGA
>NZ_NRRW01000015.1 GCF_016583835.1 Thiococcus pfennigii
GCGTCCGAAATGGGCCTTGGCTTCATAGAGCGTCTCGACTGTGATCGTCTCCAACCCCCGCTCGCGTGCATAGCGCTGCGTGTTGCGCCGCGCCTTGCCCCGGACGAAGAACGGGATCTTGCCGAGCCCCTCCGGGGAGGCGTGAGGCGGCAGGATCTTGTCGGCTCGTACGCATTGTGCTCGGCGACGCGGCACCGGGTGGTTCGACCAGGGCTCCCTCCGCCGGCGCGACCTGCCTTCGTGCCCGCCCCGCCGATCCGATATGGTTGTCCGGGCGAGGCGCCGGCGCACAATCCGCCCGGGCCCGAACGGCTTGTTAGTTAGGGAATCTAGACCCGTGGTCCAGATCTGTCAACCACGCTTAACGTAAATGGTACTTGACAACCCTGCGGGCAGGGTATCTAAACTTAACGTCAATTTCGAGCGCCGAGGCTGTATCGGCCCGGGGGGCCGGAAGCGGATCGGATGGGCGCGATGGCGGGAGTTGGTCCTCGGTCCGGCGGGCCATGGCCGGCTTCGGCGCGGGCCGGAGCTGAAGCTGAAGCTGATCGGGAGGGTTGTTGGGTGAGCCCCAGCGCACATCGGCAGGATGGTCGCCTCGAGTGACGGGGTGGCGGTTCCGTGAGCCACTTTAACGCGCCGGAGGATACGCTTGGCCAGATCGATGCCGGGGTGGCAGACTGCGTGATCGGGACCTTCTCGGACGTGGCGTTGGTGATCGACCCGCGCGGCGTGATCGTCGATCAGGCCTTCGGCAGCGAGGAGCTGGCGCGGGAGCTCGAAGGCGACTGGCGCGGCCTGAAGTGGTCGGAGACGGTGATGGCGGGCAGTCGGGCGGCGGTCGGTGAGCTGTTGCGCGACGTCGGGGCGCGGCGTGGCAACGTGAAGTGGCGCCAGGTCCTGCATCCGACTCGCCAGGGCGAGGCGATCCCGGTGCGCTATGCGGTCGTGCCGCTTGCCGGGTCCGATCGGGTGTTGGCGGTGGGCCGCGACCAACAGGCCGTGGCCGTGCTGCAGGAACAGCTGGCCGAGGCGCAGCAGGCGCTCGAGCGGGATTATTGGCGGCTGCGCCAGATGGAGACCCGCTATCGGCTGCTGTTTCAGACGGCCAGCGAGGCGGTGTTGATCGTCGAGGCCGGTACGCAAAAGGTGGTCGAGGCCAATCCGGCAGCGGTGCAGCTGCTCGGCGATCGCGGGCGGGTCGTGTTGGGGCAGATCTTCCCGTTCGGCTTCGATGAGCCGGGCACCCAGGCGGTGCAGGGGCTCCTCGCCGCGGTGCGTTCGGCCGGGCGGGCCGAGGAGATCCGAGCGCGTCTCGATGGTGGGGAGCGCGAATACCTGGTCTCCGCGGCGCTGTTGCGCCAGGAGAACGTGACGCTCTATCTGGTGCGTCTGGTCTCGGTCGGTGCGAGCGCGGTGGCGCCCCTGCCCGAGGCGACGCTGAAGCTGCTCAAGGTGATGGAGCTGGCGCCGGACGGCGTGGTGGTGACCGGCACCGACGGGCGGATCGTCAGCGCCAATGCCGCGTTCCTCGATCTCGTGCAATTGGCGAGCGAGGAGCAGGTGCGGGGTGAATCGCTGGACCGATGGCTCGGGCGGCCTGGCGTCGACATGAACGTGTTGCTTGCGAATCTCCGTCAGCATGGCACCGTGCGGTTGTTTGCAACGGTCTTGCGGGGGGAATATGGTTCGGGCACGGACGTCGAGGTATCGGCGGTCGCGGTGCGTAACGGCGAACGGCCGGGGTTCGGGTTCGTGATCCGCAATGTGCGGCGCCGCATCGTGGCGGAGACGCCGGCCGGGGGGCGGGAGCTACCGCGTTCGGTCGAGCAGCTTACCGAGTTGGTGGGGCGGGTGCCGCTGAAGGAGCTCGTGCGCGAGTCGACCGATCTGATCGAGCGGTTGTGCATCGAGGCGGCCCTCGACCTGACCGGCGACAATCGGGCCTCGGCGGCCGAACTGCTGGGGCTTAGCCGCCAGAGTCTCTATGTCAAGCTGCGCCGCTATGGCATCAGCGACTTGACCGCCGAGGAGGAAGGTTAGCGCTATTGCGAATTGATGGGGCAAGGTTGGAGAGTCGGTCCGTTTCACACTCCTCTTGGCTCTGTCATTGCCGAGGGGCAGCTCGGTTCCGTTTTTGCAATTGGTGATGTAAGTCGTTATGACTGCGGATGTAAATGCCATAATTCGGCTACCATCACCATTGATTTGGTGGTAACCTATCCGAGTAAGATTACGAGTATAAGGTTGCAGAGTGTTGCGCTTGGATAGGCCACCTGAAGAATTGTCGATCCGCTGATCCGATGAAGGGGCAACTCCCCGTCGGGCAGCGTGTCGCGAGATGCCCGCGTAGCGGCGCGGGTTTGGGGGGCTACAGGGCTTCCGTTGAACGGGGGCTTGGTGTAGCAATCGCTGTGTGTCAACTTTCGCTATGATATGGAGTAGAACATGAATCTACCGCCTCTCACTGAAGACCTGATGCTGAAGGCAATGCTGGGTGCATGGGGCCTGCTGTTCTTGGTGTTCTTCATCGTCCCGGGTTCCCCGAGCTACATCTAAGGTAGCTTAGCGTCCGGGCGCCGCGGATGCCGTCTTCCGTGGCGGGCCGGGGCCAGAGAATTCGAGAGTAAACTTTATTTGGTGGAGCAGAAGAGATGAATGAAACTACCGGCTTGATCGTGATGATGGCTTCCTGGGCGGCTCTCGCCTTCGTTTATTTCGTCAGCCCTGGCGTTATCCCCGCCTAAACTGTCTGTAGCCCTTACGGGTTACGCCGCCGTCTCCGGTTGTGGGCACAAAGCTGTCCACCGTAGCGGCGGGCTGACGGGTTATGTGCAGATGACCTCCTTCCAGCGATCCTGACTGGAAGGGGGTCATCCATGTTTTTGACGTCGGTGCCCACGGCGATGCCCAAGGTCGGGTAGGTGGTCCGTGGGGCAGGGCGCAGGCGGCGGATCGGGAAGCCGGCGCTCGGCGGCGGGATGTCGCGGCGGTCAGGCGTTCAGCGCGTCGATGAACCGGTTCGGGTCCACGTCGTCGAGGTGGGCGAAGAGGTCCTCGACCTGCCTCGCCAGTGAGGCGAGGTCGCTGCCGCGCACGATCTCCTTGATCTCCAGCAGAGAGCCCGGTTGCATGCTCAGGGCGCGCAGCCCCATCCCCAGCAGCAGGCGCGTGAAGCGCGGATCGCCTGCCATCTCCCCGCACATGCTCACTGGCCGCCGCTGACGGCGGCCGGCCTCGATCGTCTCGCGGATCAGGCGCAGGACCGCCGGGTGGGCCGGGTCGTAGAGGTAACCGACGGCGTCGTCGACCCGATCGATCGCGAGCGTGTATTGGATCAGGTCGTTCGTGCCGATCGATAGGAAGTCGAGTCGCTGCGCCAACCGCGAGGCGGTCAACGCGGCCGCCGGCACCTCGATCATCCCGCCCACCGGCATCGCCGCGTCGAACGCCAGCCCTTCGGCCCTCAGCTCCTCCTTGATGTCGGCGATGAGCTCGCAGATGGTCTCCACCTCGTTCAGCGAGGTGATCATCGGGAGCATCAGGCGCACCGGACCGAGGGCCGCGGTGCGCAGGATCGCGCGCAGCTGGGGGCGGAAGAGGCTCGGCTCCTTGAGGCAGAGACGAATGGCGCGCAGGCCAAGGGCCGGGTTGCAGCCGGGTTCTAGGGCGCTGGCCGCGCTCACGTGCTTGTCGGTGCCGAGATCGATGGTGCGGATCGTGATCGGGATGCCGTCGAGCCCGCGGACGATCTCGCTGTAGGTGGCGAAGTGTTCGTCCTCGTCGGGCAGGTCCGCCCGATTCATGTACAGGAATTCGGTGCGGTAGAGCCCGATGCCCCGTGCCCCGTAGGTGCGTGCAGCGACGACGTCCTCGGGTAGCTCGAGGTTGGCGAGCAACTCGATCTCGGTACCGTCGGCGGTGACAGCCGGCTTGTCGATGAGTTGCCGCAGACGATTACGGCGTCGCCCGAGCGCCCGCAAGCGTCTGCGATAGTGAGCGATGGTCGCTGCGTCGGCCTCGGCGATCACGGTCCCGGTCTCGCCGTCGACGACGAGGATCTCGTCGGTAAGCAGGTGCGCGGTCGCCCGGTGCACGCCCATGACGGCCGGTATGTTCAAGCTCCGCGCGAGGATGGCCATGTGCGACATCGGACCGCCATACTCGCTGACATAGGCGGCCGCGCCGCGGTAGTGCAGGGCGATGACGTCGGCGGGCGTGAAGTCGCGGGCCACGACGATGCGTCCCTGCATGTCGGTAGCCAAGGCCTGGGGCAGCCTGTTCGGGCGTCCGCAGAGGAAGCCCTGGATGCGCAGCACGACCTGATCCACGTCCTCGCCGCGGGCGCGCAGGTAGGGGTCGTCCATGCGTTCGAAGGTCTCGATGAGCCGGTCGCGCTGGACCTGCAAGGCCCACTCGGCGCTATAGAGCCGCTCGCGGATCAGTTGCCGGCTGGTCTCGACGAGGGTGACGTCCTCGAGCATCAGCAGATGCGCGTCGATGAGTTCCTCGATCTCGTTGGCGACCGCGCCGGGGATCTGCCGGCGGATCTCGCGCAGCGAGTCGCTGGCCGCATCGACGGCCGCCGCGAGCCGCTCGAGCTCGGCGTCGATCGCCTCGGGCGCGATGCTGCGGCAGACGATCGAGGCTTGGCCGCGCTCGATGACCAGGGCCTTGCCGATCGCGATTGCGAGCGACGTGGCGACGCCTTGGCCCACGAGCGCCAGCGTCATTCGGTCTCTCCGAAGCGCTCGCCGATCAGGACCTCGATCGCGGCCATTGCGGCAGCCTCGTCGTCGCCGCTGACCTCTACGTGGATGCGGCTGCCCTGACTGGCCGCCAGCATCATGACCCCCATGATGCTCTTGCCGTTGACCTTGCGCCCGTCCTTGCCGATCTGGACTTGGCTCGCGAAGCGGCTGGTGCAGGTGACCAGCTTGGCGGCAGCGCGGGCGTGCAGCCCGAGCTTGTTGATGATCTCGACCTCCTTGGCGATCATGGCGCGGTGCCCTCTTCGGGGTTGATTCGCGGGCAGAGGACCACGCCGTCCTGCGCGCCGCTCAGCGCCTTGGCGGCCAGTTCGTCGAGCGGCAGCGAGGCGTAGTTGAAGACCCGTACCAGCATCGGCAGGTTCACCCCGCTCAGCACGCGAACGCGGTGCTTGGCCCCCAACGCGTTGGCGATGTTGCATGGGGTCGAGCCGAACAGGTCGGTCAGGACCAGCAAGCCCTCGCCGTCATCGAGGTCGGCCGCGAGCGACTCGGCGGCGGCGATCATCCGGTCGCGATCGTCGAGCGGGCCGATGGCCAGCGCCCGGGCGCGCAGCGGGCAGCCACCGAGCATCGTCGTCGCGGCGCGCAGCAACTCAGCGCCGATCCCGTAGGGCGTGACCAGCAATATCCCCGCGCTCATGGGAGTTCCCGGTGGCGAACCATGACCTTGTGTCCCCTGTGTTCGAAGTGGCGGCGCAGCCAGTCGACGACGTAGACGGAACGGTGCTGTCCACCCGTGCAACCGACCGCGATGGTGAGGTAGCTGCGCCCGTCGGTCTCGAATTGCGGCACCCAGCGGTCGAGGAACGAGACGATGTCATCACGCATCCGGATCGCCTCCTGGCGCCCTTCGAGGAAGCCGGCGACGGCCGGATCGAGGCCGGTCAGTTCCCGCAGCGTCGGCTCCCAATGGGGGTTGGGTAGGCAGCGGACGTCGAAGACGAAGTCGACATCATGCGGCACGCCATTCTTGAAGCCGAAGGATTGCAACAGGATCGAGGCGCGCGGCGAGGATTCGCCGCCGACCTGCTCCCGGACCAGGTCGCGCAGTTCGTGCACGTTCGTGTGTGTCGTGTCGATCTGGAGGGTGGCGACCTTCAGGATCGGCTCGAGGAACCGGCGTTCCAGATCGATCGCCTCGCTGAGCGGTAGGCTGGCGCTGGTCAGCGGGTGCTTGCGGCGTGTCTCGCTGAAGCGCTTGATCAGGGTGTCGGTTTGGGCGTCGAGGAAGGCGACGCGGCACTCGACCCCGAGGGCCCGGGCTCGGGCGATGATGTCGGCGAGTCTGTGCAGGTCCTCGGGCTTGTTCCGTGCATCGATGCCGACGGCCGTGCGGGCGTAGATCGGTTCGCGTGAGCGGCCGATCGTGACGGCGAGTTCGGCGAGCAGGAACAGGGGCAGATTGTCGATGCAGTAGTAGCCGACATCCTCCAGCGTATGGAGGGCGACGCTCTTGCCGGACCCGGAAAGGCCGCTGATGATGATCAATTGCATCGCGATTCACCTGCCACGCTGCGCGTGGGTACACTGGGAGGCGACGTGCCACGGCCCGCGGGGGCTGTGCGCGGCGATCCGGCTGCGCCGATCGGTTCGGGGATGCCGTCGTGCCAAGGTCATAGCGTGGCCATCGGTGGCGAGCCGCAGGGGCGGCGCGCGTGGCTCCGTGTTCGGTAGCCGCAGGCCGGCGTTAGGCGTCGCCCGGCGGCACTGGGTCGTCGAGCAGCGCCAGGATCTCATCGGGCGAGGTGGCGCCACGCAATTGGGCGCGCAGGACCGGGTCGCTGAACTTGCCGGCCAGGTACGACAGGAGCTTGAGGTGCATCTCGTTGGCCGCCTCGGGCACCAGCAGCGCGAAGGCGAGGTCGACGCGGGCGCCGTCGATGGCGTCGTAGTCGATCCCGCTCGTCAACTGCGCGAAGGCCCCGATCGGCTCCTTGATCTCCGGCATCCGCGCGTGCGGCAGCGCGATGCCGTGGCCCAGTCCGGTGCTGCCGAGTCGCTCGCGTTCGACCAGGCGCTCGAAGACGGTCTCGGGCGATAGGATCGAGCTGGCGCTCGCCAATAACTCGCCGAGGGTCTCGAGGAGCCGCTTCTTGCTTGTCACCTCGACACGGCAGGCGATGCGACGACCGACGATGAGTTCAGGAGGGAGCATCGATATCGTGGAATCCTCGGACACGAGAAAAACGGTGGGCGAGGATTTTCGCACATTCGGGCACCGTGATGCGCGGCGATCGCGCACACCGAGGCCTCTGGGGCACGCGAGACCGAGAGGCGTGGCTGGACGACGTCTGTTCGGGACCGCGATCGGGGGCGGGCGCCTCGGTCGGCCAGCGCGCGCCCGGCCCCGTGCCGGGGGCGCGCGCCGGGCGCTACTCCTCGGTCGGGGCGACCTCTTCGAGCCCCTTGTGCCCGTTGCCGCGGTGGTTCGTCTTCTTCTCCTTGTGCTTGATCATTTGCCGATCCAGCTTGTCGATCAGGCCATCGATGGCGGCATACATGTCCTCGTGAACGGACTCGGCGAAGAGGTTCCCGCCATTGACGTAGAGGGTCGCCTCGGCGCGCTGGCGCAGCTTCTCCACGCTCAACACGACGTGCGCGTTTGTGACGTGGTCGAAGTGCCGCTCGAGGCGCTCGAACTTGCTGTCGACATAGGCCTTCAGCGCGTCGGTGACGTCGACATGATGGCCCGTCAGATTGATCTGCATAAGATTGCTCCTGGTTTTCACGGCGCCTGTCAGGCCAGGCGCTTTCGTTCGTTCGAGGGGGGGATGCTCAGGGCCTCGCGATACTTGGCGACGGTCCGTCTGGCGACATTGATCCCCTGTTCCGACAGCAGCTTGGCGATCTTGTTGTCGCTGAGCGGCTTGTTGGCCGCCTCGGTGGCGACCAGCTTGCGGATGAGGGCACGGATGGCGGTCGAGGAGCACTCGCCGCCGGAGGCCGTGCTGACATGGCTGGAAAAGAAGAATTTGAGCTCGAATGTGCCGCGCGGCGTGTGCATGTATTTCTGCGTGGTCACGCGCGAGATCGTCGACTCGTGTAGCTCGAGCGCCTCGGCTACGTCGCGCAGGACCATCGGCTTCATCGCCACCTCCCCGTGTTCCAGGAAATCCCGTTGCAACTCGACGATCTTGGTGGCGACCCGCAGCACAGTCTCGTTGCGGCTGGCCAGACTCTTGATGAACCAGCGTGCCTCTTGGAGGTGGCTCTTGAGGCGCGTGTTGTCGGCGCTCTGGTCGGCGCGGCGGATGAGCTTCGCGTAATCGGCATTGACCCTCAACTTGGGTGTGAGATCCGGGTTCAGCTCGACGAGCCAGGCGCCATCGCGCTTGCGCACGATGACGTCGGGGATAACGTACTCCGGTTGGATTTCTGCGATCAAGGCCCCGGGGCGCGGTTGTAGGGTACGGATGAGGGCGACGACCTGGGCCATCCCGGCGGCGTCGAGGCCGACGGCGTTGGCGATACCGCCCAGATCGTGGCGCGAGAGGGCGCGAAAGTGATCGCGACAGGTGGCGATCGCTGCATCGCGGAACGCGACCTCCTGCGGCAGTTGGCGCAATTGCAGCAGCAGGCATTCTTGAAGGTCGCGTGCCGCGATACCGGGCGGGTCGAAGGATTGAATGCGGTGGATGACCGCCTCGACCTCGCTCGGCTCGAGCTCCGGGTCGTCGAGGGCGTCGAGCAGCTCCGCGATATCGGCCGTCAGATACCCGTCCGGGTTGATCGCGTCGATGATGGCCGTCGCGATGATCTGCTCGCGCTCGTTGAAGCGGGCCAGATTGAGCTGCCAATCGAGATGGTCGTGGAGGCTCTGCGGGCGGCTGCGCTGGGTGAAGAGGTCGAGTTCGTCGTCACCGCTGTGGCCAGCGCTCGGGAGGTAGCCGTCGTAGACGTCGCCCCAATCGGTATCGACGGGCAACTCCTCGGGCATCTCGACGCGTTCGGCGTTGATCTCCCGATCGCTCTCGGCGGTCGTCGTCGCCGGAGCCTCCGGCTCCGTTCTGCCCAACTCCCCGGCTAGCTCTTCGCGGCCGTCCGCGCGCTCGGTCTCTTCGGCCTCCTCGAGCATGAAGTTCGAATCCAGGACCTCCTGGATCTCGCGCTGCAGTTCCAGCGTCGAGAGCTGGAGCAGCTTGATGGCGTGCTGCAGCTGCGGCGTGATCGTGAGGTGCTGGCCGAGTCGCAGTTGGATGGACTGCTTCATGTCTCCCGTTGCCCGAATCTGGTATGCAATTTGAAGCGCGGTTCCATTCTAGCCCAAACGGGGGCGGACCATGTCATGCCCGCGTGCCGCGTCGCTCGTCATCGGCCGGTCACATCGAGAAGTGTTCGCCGAGATAGACGGCCCGCACCTCGGCATTCTGAAGCAGGGCCTGGGGCGTGCCTTCGGCGATGACCAGGCCGTCGCTGATGATGTAGGCGCGGTCGCAGATATCGAGGGTCTCGCGCACGTTGTGATCGGTGATCAAGACCCCGATGCCGCGCTCGCGCAGGTGCGAGACGATCTGTTTGATGTCGCCGACGGCGATCGGGTCGACGCCGGCGAACGGCTCGTCGAGCAGCATCACGCGCGGGTCCACGGCCAGCGCTCGGGCGATCTCCAGGCGGCGCCGCTCGCCCCCCGAGAGGCTCATCGCCAGGGAGTCGGCGATGTGGGCGATGCCCAGTTCCTCGAGGAGTTCCTGGCTGCGGCCGTTGCGTGCATCGCGGTCCAGGTCGGCGCGCGTCTCGAGGATCGCGAGGATGTTCTCTTTTGCGCTGAGCTTGCGGAAGATCGATGGTTCCTGGGCCAGGTAGCTCAGCCCGCGCCGGGCACGGGCGTGCATCGGCAGCAACGTGATGTCCTGGCCGTCGAGGGTGATGCGCCCGGCGTTCGCCGCGATCAGCCCGACGATCAGATAGAAGCAGGTCGTTTTGCCCGCCCCGTTCGGGCCGAGCAGGCCGACGACCTCGCCGGTTGCGACTTCGATGCTCACGCCCTTGAGGACCTGGCGCTGACGATACTGTTTGGTCAGTTCTCGCGCTTGGAGGATGGTCATTTCGCGTCCGGGATGATCGTGATCCTGACCCGCCCCGAGCCGGCCGCACTGGCCCCCGCCTTGACCTGGGCCTGGCTCCGGTCGTAGACGATGCGGTCGCTGCTGAAGCGGTCGTCGCCCTGGATCAGCTCGGCCCGCCCGATCAGCGTGATCTCGTCCTTGGCCACGTCGTATTCCATGCGCAGCGCGTTCGCGCGGTGCTCTTGCGCGTCGCCGGTAGGCCGTTGGCGGTACCTGACCGGCTCGCCCCAGGCCGTGACGTGCTCCGGGCGCCGGGTCGCGTCGTGCGCGACGAGGACCCGGTCGGCCTCGATGCGCATCCCGCCCTGGACGACGATGACGTTGCCCAGATAGAGGCTCGTCGATTGCTGCTCGTCGAGCTCGACGCTGTCCGCCTCGATCTGGATCGGTTGGTCCTGGTCGGCCGGCGGCTCGGCGGCGGGCGCGGCGGCGGCGAGCGCCAGCAGCAGCGCGGCGATGAGCCGAGGCGTGCGGTGCGGGTGCGGGGTGGGCAAGCGAGCCATGATCACTCCGGTGGGTCGTCGACGATGTTGAATTGGGCGCGCGTGCGTCCTTGGAGCTCGATCCGCAGCGGCTCGCCGAGCCAGGCGCGCAGCCCCACCGAGCGGACCCAGTCGGCGCCACTGGTCAGGCGCACCGGCAGGTCGGTCTCGGCATATTCCTCGCGCGGGCGCAACTGCAAGGCCTCGGTCTCGATCCGCACCGCGTGCTGGTCGGCGTCCGCCCGGCGGTCGATGACGACGTTGCCGCGCAGGCGCAGCTCCCGGCCGTCCTGCGAGACCCAGCCCGTATCCGCCGTCGCCTGCCATGGCGGTCCCCCTTCCGTGTAGAGGGTCAGGCTCGGCCTGTCGAGTTCGCTGCTGCCGTCGTCGGCGTAGTGGCGCAGGGTCTCGGCCTCGAGGCGGCGGCGCACCTGGCCGTCGACGCCCATCTCGGTGGCCGCGATCCCCTCGGCGACATAGTCGGGACGCCGCTCGCGGGCGATCGGCGGCGATTCCTCGGGCGGCAGCAGGTCGTGCCACCACCAAGCGGCGCCGCCGAGGGTCGCGAGGACGAGGGCCAGCAGGGCCTGTCGGGGGGTGATCATCGGCCGCGTCCAGGGCGTGCGCCGGCGGCGCGGTGGCGCTCAGCCACAGGCCGCCGCGAGGGTGCCCTGGGCCTCCATGATGAGGTCGCAGACCTCCCGCGCGGCGCCGCGGCCGCCGGGGGAGGGGGTCTGCCAATGGGCCTCGCGGGCGACCAGTGGATGGGCGTCGGCCGGGGCGATCGCGAAGCCGACCTGGCGCAGGATCGGCAGGTCGACGACATCATCGCCGACGCAGGCGATCGCCTGGTCCGGGAGGTCCAGTTGGCGCTTGAGTTGCGCGTAGACCGGTGCCTTGGCCTGACAGCCCTGGTGGACGTGGGCGATGCCGAGCCCGGCCATGCGCGCGCGTACCGCCTCGCAATGTCGCCCGGTGACGATGGCCACCTGCACGCCGGTGCGTTGCAGCATGACGAGGCCGTGGCCGTCGCGGGAGTGGAAGGCCTTGTACTCTCGGCCGTCGGCGTCGAAATACAGGCGCCCGTCGGTCAGTACGCCGTCGACGTCGAAGACGACGAGGCGAATCGCCCGGGCGCGTGTCAGGGTGTCTGTCGCAATGGTGTCCATGTTGTCCCCGCGGCACTCCCGTGCGTCTCGCCTCAGACGACGCCGGCCCGCAGCATGTCGTGCATGTTGAGCGCGCCGACCAGGCGGCGCCCCTCGTCGACGACCAGAAGGCCGTTGATCTTGCGCTCCTCCATCAGGTGCAGGGCGGCGGCCGCGAGCGTGTCGCTGCGCACGGTTACGCAGCCGGCGGTCATGACCGCGTCGATCGGCGTCGTGTGGATGTCGATGGCCCGATCGAGCGTGCGGCGCAGGTCCCCGTCGGTGTAGACGCCGAGGACGCGGCCCATCTCGTCGACGACGGCGCTCATGCCCAGGCCCTTGCGGCTCATCTCGACCAGCGTGTCCTTGAGCAGGGTGCCGTGACGGACCATCGGGATCTCGTCGCCCTGGTGCATGATGTCGGCCACGTGCAGCAACAGCCGCCGACCCAGGCTTCCGGCCGGGTGCGAGCGGGCGAAATCCTCGGCGGTGAAGCCGCGGCTCTCGAGCAGGGCGACCGCCAGCGCGTCGCCCATCGCCAGGGCGCAGGTGGTACTGGCCGTCGGCGCGAGGCCGAGCGGGCAGGCCTCCTTGGCGACGCCGACATCGATGAAGACGTCGGCGGCCCGCGCCAGCGTCGAACGCGGGTTGCCGCCCAGGCAGATCAGTGGCGCGCCGAGTCGCTTGATGATCGGCAGAATGGTCAGCATCTCGGGCGTCTCGCCCGAGTTCGACAGGATCAGCGCGACATCCTTCGCCGTGATCATGCCGAGGTCGCCGTGGCTCGCCTCGCCGGGGTGGACGAAGAAGGCCGGCGTGCCCGTGCTCGCCAGCGTCGCGGCGATCTTACCGCCGATGTGACCGGATTTGCCCATCCCGAGCACGACGATCCGCCCCTCGCAGGCGAGCATGTGGTCGCAGGCGCGCACGAAGCCTTCATCGATGCGGGCGATGAGTGCGCGCACGGCGTCGGCCTCGGTGCGCAGGACCGCCTCGCCGAGGCGGCGTAGGCGTGTCGCGTCGAGGCGCGCGGCCGCCCCGGCCGAGCGCGCCGGACCCGCCGGCGACGGCGCGGCGCTCATCGGCTGGCCCCGCGGCGGCCGGGGTTCTCGTGCTGGGTCGGTCTCATGGCTCCAAGGGTGTCTCCACGGCGAAGGTCGCGCGCGTCCGTGCGCCGGACAGGCGGCCCGACATCCGCGGCAGGGTGGCGAGCCGCCCGCCGGTCGCGGCGCCCGCCGGCCTGGCGGCATTGTTTCAGAGGTCCGTTGAGCGAGCAACAGAGGCGGCCAAGCCGGGGTTCGCCCGGGTCGCGGCAGATCCGTGCCGCGTCATGTGCCTGGGCCGCCCGAGCCCAGGTCGCGCAATGGGTCGCCAGTCGCCTGCCCCCGGACCGAGCCGCGCCCGGACGACATTCGGCCCCCCGCTGGGGCGTTCACCCGTCGCTGAAGGGTAAGAGGTGACCGATGACGCTACAAGCTGGAGCCTGGAGTCCGTAGGTCGGGTTAGCCCCCCGCGGGGGCGTAACCCGACGGCCGACACCGTGGCGCCCTCCGAGGCCCCTGTCGGGTTACGGCGCGCGCAATCCTTTATTTTACTCGGGCCGCCGTGCCAGCGCGCCTAACCCGACGGCCGACACCGTGGCGCCTTCCGAGGCCCCTGTCGGGTTACGGCGCGCGCAATCCTTTGTTTTACCCGCACCGCCGTGCCAGCGCGCCTAACCCGACCTACGGGCTGACGGCTGACGGCTGGCGGCTGCAAAGGACCTGCCGTGCCGGCTCGGTCGCACCGCTTGACCGCGGTTGCCTGCCCTGCCAGACTCCACGGTCTTTTACCCGGTCTTGTCTTGATGTGCCCAGTGACATGCGAGTCGCGCTGCGTCCGCTTGCGTCGCGTCGGAGGTCGGCGATGGCCGAGGGTCTGACGGGGCGGGGCGCGTCCCCGGTCGGCGCGAGCGTCCCCCCAGGCGAGCCGCTGGTGCGCATTCGCGGGTTGCGTTTCGCCCACGGCGAGCGCCTCCTCTTCGATGGGGTCGATCTCGATATCCCGCGCGGTGGCGTCACCGCCGTGATGGGACCGAGCGGCACCGGCAAGACGACGCTCCTCAAGCTGATCAGCGGTCAGCTGCGACCTGCCTCCGGTACCATCGAGGTGGACGGGCAGGATGTCCATCGGCTCGGCCGCGCTGCCCTCTATCGCCTGCGCATGCGCATGGGCATGCTGTTTCAGAGCGGGGCATTGCTGACCGATCTGAGCGTCTTCGACAATGTCGCCTATCCGCTGCGCGAGCACACCCGGCTGCCCGAGGCGATGATCCGCAAGCTCGTGCTGATGAAGCTCGAGGCGGTCGGGCTGCGCGGCGTCCAGGCCCAGCTGCCGGCGACCCTCTCCGGCGGCATGGCGCGGCGGGTCGCGCTGGCCCGGGCCGTGGCGCTGGATCCGGACATGATCCTCTACGACGAGCCCTTCACCGGGCAGGATCCGATCTCGATGGGCGTGCTGGTCTCGCTCATCCGGCACCTCAACGACGCGAGCGGGCTGACCAGTATCGTCGTCTCCCATGACGTGTCGGAGACCCTGAGCATCGCCGATTACGCCTACATCATCGCCGACGGGCGGGTCATGGAGGCCGGGACGGCGGCCGAGGTCCGCGCGAGCCGCTCGGAGTGGGTCCGCCAGTTCCTCGACGGCCTGCCCGACGGGCCGGCCCATTTTCACGCGCCGGCCCCCGACCTGATGCGCGACCTGCTGGGCGAGGCCTGACGATGCTGGATCCACTGGCGCGCTTGGGGCGTTCCGGCATCGCCGCGCTGGCCCGGCTCGGCGAGGCCCATCTGCTGCTGGTCGGGCTGCTCGGCGGGACCTGGGATACCTTGGTGCGTCCGCGGTTGCTGATCGCCCAGGTCTACGGCATCGGGGTCCTGTCGACGCTGATCGTCGTCGTCTCGGGCCTCTTCGTCGGCATGGTGCTCGGCCTCCAAGGCTACTATGTCCTGTCGCAGTTCGGCGCCGCGGAGAGCCTCGGCATCATGGTCGCCGCGTCGCTGGTACGCGAGCTCGGCCCCGTGGTCACGGCGCTGCTCGTCGCCGGGCGGGCCGGCTCGGCGCTCGCCGCCGAGATCGGCCTGATGAAGGCGACCGAGCAGCTCTCGGCCCTGGAGATGATGGCGGTGGATCCGATCAAGCGCATCCTGACGCCGCGCTTCTACGGCGGGCTGCTGGCGATGCCGCTGCTCGCGGCCATGTTCAGCGCGGTCGGGGTGCTCGGCGGCTACTTCATCGGCGTCGGCCTGCTCGGCCTCGATGGCGGGGCCTACTGGAGCCAGATGCAGGCGAAGATCGACTTCAGCGACGACATCGTCAACGGTGTCATCAAGAGCGTCGTCTTCGGCCTGGTCGTGACCTGGATCGCGCTCTTCCAGGGCTATGCCGCGACCCCGACGGCCGAGGGCGTGAGCCGCGCCACGACGCGGACCGTCGTCCACTCGGCGCTGGCGGTCCTGGGGCTCGACTTCGTCTTGACCGCACTGATGTTTGGGGAGTGATTCATGGCGCGCACGCGCACGATCGAGATCCTGGTCGGTGCCTTCATGGCGGCCGGCTTCGTCGCCCTGTTCTTCCTCGCGATGCAGGCGAGCAACCTGAGCTCCGCCCCGGCCGGCGACGGCTATCGTCTGACGGCGCGGTTCGACAATGTCGGTAGCCTCAAGGTCCGTGCCCCGGTCAGCATGGCCGGCGTGCGCGTCGGGCGCGTCGAGGGCATCGCCTTCGACGGGTCGACCTACGAGGCGGTCGTGACCATGGTCATCGATCCGCAATACGACACCATCCCCGATGACACGTTCGCGAACATCTATACCTCCGGGCTGCTCGGCGAGCAGTACATCGGCCTCGATGCCGGTGGCAGCCCGGACTATCTGGGCGACGGGGATCAGCTGATCCACACCCAATCGGCCCTGGTGTTGGAGCAGATGATCGGTCAGTTTCTGTTCAGCAAGGCCCAGGAGGGCGCGCAACCGCAATGAAGAGGGTCATACTGTTACTGGCCACGCTGTTTCTGGCCTCGGGTGTCGCCCACGCGGCGTCGCCCGGTTCGGCCACCGCGCTGGTGAAGGATACCAGCGAACGGATGCTGGAGGTCCTGGAGGCGCGTCGCGGCGAGATCGAGGAGAGCCCGCAGCGCATCTATCGGTACGTCGAGACCATCGTCCTGCCGCACTTCGACTTCGAGCGGATCACCCGCAGCGCCGTCGGGCGCCACTGGCAGCAGGCGAGCGCTGGCCAGCGCCAGGCGCTGACCGAAGGGTTCCGCCAGGTCCTGGTGCGCACCTACGCCCGCGCCCTGCTCGGCTACTCGGGGCAGACGATCCACTATCTGCCCGAGAAGGCCCTGGCCGCCGACCGGGTGACCGTCGCGACCGAGGTGCGCAATCCGGGCGGCACGACCATCCGCATCGACTATCGCCTCTACTCCGCCGGCGGGCGATGGAAGGTCTACGACGTCGTCGTCGACAACGTCAGCCTGGTCGCCAACTACCGCGGCTCCTTCAGCAGCCTCATCCGCAGCGATGGCCTCGACGGCCTCATCGCCCGGCTCGATGAGATGAATGTCGCGGGGGCGCAGTGAGCGATGTCGACCTGGTGCGCGTCGCGCCGGGGGTCTTCCGGCTCGATGGCGATCTGGACTTCGCGAGCGTCGTCGGGCTGATCGCGTTGCCGGCGGCGCTCCTCGCCGAGGCGACCGACGACCCCGTCATCGACCTCGGTGGCGTGGGGCGCGCCAACAGCGCCGGTCTCGCGCTGCTGCTCGAATGGCTCGGCCAGGCGCGCGCCCGCGGGCGCGCGCTGCGTTTCGCCAATCCCCCCGACTCGCTGCTGCGCCTCGCCGGGCTCAGCAATCTCGATCACCTCCTCGGGGCGCCCACCGCGACGCCGGCTTGAGGCCTCGCGCCGCCGCGCCCGTCGCGTCCCCGTCCCCTACCGTTGGTTACCCTCTGCTGTGGATAAGTTACTGATTGTCGGTGGGGCCTCGCTCGACGGCGAGGTCCGCATCGCCGGTGCCAAGAATGCCGCCCTGCCGATCCTGGCCGCGACCCTGCTGGCCGATGGCCCGGTCACGCTCGCCAACGTCCCGCATCTGAAGGACATCACGACGACGATGGAGCTGCTCGGGCGCATGGGCGTGCGCCTGACCGTCGACGAGGGGACGCGGATCCAGATCGATCCATCCCCGATCCATGCCTTCACCGCGCCCTACGAGCTCGTCAAGACGATGCGCGCCTCGATCTTGGTGCTCGGGCCGCTGCTCGCGCGCCATGGCCACGCCGAGGTCTCGTTGCCCGGGGGCTGCGCGATCGGCGCGCGCCCGGTCAATCTGCACATCGCCGGTCTGCGCGCGATGGGGGCCGAGATCCAGGTCGAGGGCGGCTACATCCGCGCCCGCGCCGGGCGGCTGCGCGGGGCGCGCCTGGTCATGGAGATGGTCACGGTCACCGGCACCGAGAACCTGATGATGGCCGCCACGCTGGCCGCCGGCGAGACCCTGATCGAGAACGCCGCGCGTGAGCCCGAGGTCGTCGACCTCGCCGACTTCCTCAACGCGATGGGGGCGCGGATCGAGGGCGCCGGGACCGATACCATCTACATCCAGGGTGTCGAGCGGCTGGTCGGCACCGACTACCGGGTCATGGCCGATCGCATCGAGACCGGCACCTTCCTGGTCGCGGCGGCGATGACGCGCGGGCGCGTGCGGCTGCGCAACACCCGCCCGGACCTGCTCGAGGCGGTCCTCGGCAAGCTGCGCGAGGCTGGCGCCCAGATCGAGACCGGTGCCGACTGGATCGCCCTCGACATGGCCGGGCGCCGACCGCAGGCCGTCGACGTGCGCACCGCCCCCTATCCGGCCTTCCCGACCGACATGCAGGCCCAGTTCTGCGCCCTCAACTGCATCGCCGAGGGGGTCGGCACCGTCACCGAGACCATCTTCGAGAACCGCTTCATGCACGTCTCGGAGCTCCAGCGGCTCGGCGCCGACATCCGCATCGAGGGCAATCTCGCCGTCTGCCATGGCATGGAGCGCCTGACCGGCGCCCCCGTGATGGCCACGGACCTGCGCGCCTCGGCCGGTCTGGTGCTGGCCGGCCTGGTCGCCGAGGGCGAGACCCTGGTCGACCGCATCTACCATATCGATCGCGGCTATGACAACATTGAAGAGAAGCTGTCCGTTCTGGGGGCAAGCATCCGCCGCGTCTCCGCGTGAGGAGCCATCGCCAGTGCACATCGACGCGCCGCTGACCATCGCGCTGCCCAAGGGGCGCATCTTCGACGACACCCTGCCGCTGCTCGCCCGCACCGGGATCGAGCCGCTCGACGACCCGCAGACCAGCCGCAAGCTGATCCTCGAGACCAACCGTCCGCAGGTGAAGCTGGTGCTGATCCGCGCGAGCGACGTGCCGACCTACGTCCAGTACGGGGCCGCCGACCTCGGCGTGGTCGGCAAGGACGTGCTGATGGAGCACGGCGGTGAGGGCCTCTACGAACCGCTCGATCTGGGCATCGCGCGTTGCCGGCTGATGGTCGCCGGGATCCCGGGGGCCGGCCTCGGCCCGGGCCGTCTGCGCATCGCCACCAAGTTCGTGCACAGCGCCGAGCGCCATTTCGCCGCCCAGGGCAAGCAGGTCGAGATCATCAAACTCTACGGCTCGATGGAGTTGGCCCCGCTGGTCGGTCTCTCCGACCTCATCGTCGACCTGGTCGAGAGCGGCAACACCCTGAAGGCCAACGGCCTGGTGCCCCTCGAGCACATCGCCGACATCAGCGCCCGGCTGGTCATCAACAAGGCGTCGTGGAAGACCAAGCACGCCTCGGTGACGGCCCTCCTCGAGGCCCTGCGCGGGGCCGTGGCCGCCGCCTGAACCCCGGCGCTCGGCACCGACGCCGGTTGGTCCCGTCGCGCCGGGCGATTACCATTGGCCCATTCAGCAGATCGATCGCGCCGTGCCGCGAGGCGTGGGGCGAGGGAGTAGCAACCGTGGCAGAGATCAGGCGACTTTCCACCGAGGAGGCGGACTTCGACCGGCGCCTCGAGGCCTTGCTGGCCTGGGAGTCGGTCTCCAATCAGCAGGTCCAGGACACCGTCAACACCATCCTCGCGGCGGTCCAAGAGCGCGGCGATCAGGCCCTGCTCGACTACACGGCCCGCTTCGACGGCTGGGAGCCGGAGCAGCCGGGCGACCTGGAGATCCCGCGGGCGCGCCTCGAGCAGGCCTGGCAAGGGATCCCGGCCGAGCAGCGCGACGCCCTGGCCGTAGCCGCCGAGCGCATCCGCGCCTACGCCGAGCACCAGAGGCTCGAGAGCTGGCACTACGAGGAGGCCGACGGGACGCTCCTCGGCCAGCAGGTCACGCCACTCGATCGGGTCGGTCTCTACGTCCCCGGCGGCAAGGCCGCCTATCCCTCGTCGGTGCTGATGAATGCGATCCCGGCCAAGGTCGCCGGCGTCGCCGAACTCGTGATGGTCGTGCCGACGCCCGGCGGCGACCTCAACGAGCTGGTCCTGGCCGCGGCCCACGTCGCCGGGGTCGACCGCGCCTTCGCCGTCGGCGGTGCTCAGGCGGTCGCGGCCCTGGCCTACGGCACGGCCACGGTCCCGGCCGTCGACAAGATCGTCGGTCCCGGCAACATCTTCGTCGCGACGGCCAAGCGGGCCGTCTTCGGCCGGGTCGGCATCGACATGATCGCCGGCCCCTCGGAGATCCTGATCCTCTGCGACGGCGAGACGGATCCGGACTGGATCGCGATGGACCTCTTCTCGCAGGCCGAGCACGACGAGGATGCCCAGTCGATCCTCGTCGCCTGGGCCCCGGCCTTCCTCGATCGCGTCGCGGCCAGCATCGATCGGCTGTTGCCGACGATGGAGCGCCAGGGCGTCATCGCCACGGCGCTGCGCGAGCGCGGCGCGCTGATCCTGGCGCGCGACCTCGACGAGGCCGTCGGCCTGGCCAACCGCATCGCCCCGGAGCACCTGGAGCTCTCGCTCGCCGACCCGCAGCCGGTCGCCGCGCGTATCCGCCACGCCGGGGCGATCTTCATGGGCCGCCACACGGCCGAGGCGATCGGCGACTACTGCGCCGGCCCGAACCACGTCCTGCCGACCTCGGGCACGGCCCGCTTCTCCTCGCCGCTCGGGGTCTACGACTTCCAGAAGCGCTCTAGCCTGATCATGGCCTCGCCGGGCGGCGCCGCGACGTTGGGCCGTGCCGCCTCGCTGCTCGCCCGCGGCGAGGGCCTCACGGCCCATGCCCGCTCGGCCGAATACCGGGTGGCGGGCGACGACGGCGCGGCGCCGTAGGAGGAGATCATGTCCGATCTGATCGAGCGCTGGATCCGCCCCGAGATCCGCGCGATCTCCGCCTACCATGTCCCGAAGGCCGCCGGGCTCATCAAGCTCGATGCGATGGAAAACCCCTATCCGTGGCCCGAGGCGGCGCGTGCCGAATGGCTGGAGGTGCTGCGTCGCGCCGAGGTCAATCTCTATCCCGACCCGCGCGGCACGGAGCTCCAGGCGGACCTTCGCGCGGCGATGGGGATCCCGCCCGAGATGGGGCTGCTGCTCGGCAACGGCTCCGACGAGCTGATCCAGATGCTCGCGCTGGCGGTCGCCGCCCCGGGGCGGACGATTCTGGCCATGGAGCCGGGCTTCGTCATGTACCGGATGATCGGGCGGTTGGCCGGCATGGACTACGTCGGCGTGCCGCTGCGCGCCGCCGACTTCTCGCTCGACCTGCCGGCGGTACTCGAGGCGATCGAGGCGACGGCCCCGGCCCTGGTCTTCATCGCCTACCCGAACAACCCGACCGGCAACCTCTTCGCGCCCGAGGCGATCGAACGGATCATCGCCGCGGCCCCGGGGCTCGTCATCGTCGACGAGGCCTACGCCCCCTTCACCGACGCGAGCTTCATGCCGCGTCTCGGCGAGTGGCCGAACCTGCTCGTGATGCGCACCGTCTCGAAGATGGGCCTGGCTGGACTGCGCCTTGGCTACCTCGCCGGCCCGCCGGCCCTGCTCGCCGAGATCGACAAGGTGCGGCTGCCCTACAACGTGAACGTCCTGACGCAGGTGAGCGCCGCGCTGGCGATGCGCCACCGCGCCCTGTTCGATGAACAGTGCCGGGCGATCCGCGCCGAACGGGCGAGCCTGATGGCCGCGTTGACGGCCATGGAGGGCGTGCAGCCCTTCGCGAGCGAGGCCAACTTCATCCTGATCCGCCTGCCCGAGGGGCGCGCGGCCCAGGTCTTCGCGGCCATCGGGGCGCGCGGCATCCTGGTCAAGAATCTCGACGGCGCCCACCCGCAGCTCGCCGACTGCCTGCGGGTGACGGTCGGCCGCCCGGAGGAGAACCGGGCCTTCCTCGCGGCCCTGGCCGCGGCGTTGGCGGAGGCCTGAGCCCTGACGCGACCGCCGGCACTGGGTACGGCGCTCCTTGCGTCGCGCACCCGGCGCCCCGATTTCGACCGCGATGAGTGAACAGGAGGTCTTTCGATGGCAAAAGGTGACAAGCGAACCCGTCGCGGCAAGATCAACAATGGCAGCTACGGCAAGACCCGACCGCACAAGGGCGGCGGCAAGAAGGGCTGATGGGGTGTCGACCCGCCGTCTGCCGAGGCAAGGACCGATGAATGCGAAACCCCGCCCATGGCCCCTGCGTGGCGCGGCCCTCGCCGTCGCCCTGTTCGCGGCCGGCTGTGCCAGCAGCGCCCAGCGTCCGGTCCTGTATCCGAACGACCACTACGACAGGGTCGGGGCCGGCGTCGCGCAACAGGACATCGACGACTGCATGGGACAGGCGCAGGCCTTCGGCGCCGACGCCGGCCGCGGCCAGGCGGTCGCCGGCAGCACCCTGACCGGGGCGCTGATCGGCGGGGCCACGGCCGGGGCCTGGGGGGCGGTACGCGGCGATGCCGCCGAACGCGCCCTGGCCGGCGCGGCGGCCGGCGGCGCCGGCGGCCTGACCCGCGGTGCGCTCAATGCCGGCCGGCCCTCCTCGACCTTCCGCAACTTCGTCCAGCGCTGCCTCGGCGAGCGCGGCTACGACGTGATCGGCTGGCGCTGAGGATAGGGCCTAGTGCAAGACGGCGGAATTCCCGAGACTGCGCGTCGCTGCCTGCAACCCCCGCGTGGCGCGTGGCAGGAGCCCGCTTGCGGGCGATCTTTGCCGCCGCGTGCGAGCTGCTCGCTCGCAAGCGGGCTCCTACGGTGCTCGGATTCCTAGGATGACATGAAAGCGCGGCCTCGGTATTTCTGAGGCGAGACACTAGGCGGGTCTGTCCCTGAGGTATCCCCACAAATCGGCCTCGACGGCGAGTCGGTACGCACTGGGAGCGCCGGCTCTCAGCCGGCTTCGCGCGCGGGGGCTCGATGACCCCGGCGCGCGACCTTCGGCGCTGGAGCCAGGAGATCACCCATAAGCGACAACTCAAAAACAAGCGGCGCATTTTCTTCAAACTACGAAACACGCGAAACACGCGAAACACGCGAAAAGGCGGAATATACGCGGGATCATCTGCCGTGTTTCGCGACTTTCGTGCATTTCGTAGGTTCTTGTCTTCCGCGTGCTTGTGTCGGTTGTTTCTGCATCGTTCCTATGCGCCGCTGGATGCCCGCTGCGCACGTGCCCTTCTACCGGCCCAGACGTCGCCGACGCGGCATCGAGCCGCGACGGCGACGAGCCGGCTGGAAAGCCGGCGCTCCCAGTGAGCCGCGCGACGGCGAGATGGCTCGGATCGCGAGGGCCGGCTGCCGTCGCTAAGTCGTAACTTCTCAATAAGTCATGGCAACCATGAAAACAATGACTTGAAGGTGCTGGCGACTGCGTCCGTGCGCCTCGCCGCTCCTCATTCGCGGTCGATCCTGACTACAAGTCATTGATTCTTCGTCTGCGCTCTCGCTCGACGTGAGACTAGGAGCGCGATTTCTGACTTGCAAGCCATTGATTCTAAATCCGCCACGGGTTATTGAGAAGTTACGCTAAGTCGACCTAAGCCACTGCGGTTTAGGCCTTTTATCCGTGGATACCTCAGGGTCGGTCCTCGGTGTCAGCGGATCCCGTCGAGGAACTCGGTCACCGACGCCTCCAGCCCGATCTCCCCCGCCAACACCGCGTCCTGATAGCGCCTGATCCAGTGCGGCATCAGGACTCGTGCCTCCTGCCACTCGACCAACAGGATCCGCGCCAGCGGTCCGCCCTCGGCAAGGAAGCCCGAGTCGTGGAAGTCCCGCTCGGCGCGCGCGCGATCGTAGGCGAGCCGGCGGATCTCGGTCCGCCAACGCCCGCCGTGCAGTTCGAGACGTCCGTAACTGGCCCGCGTGTCGCCGTCGAACGGCGAGCCGACCGAGCCGACGTTGAGGATCTGCATCGCGCCGTACCGGCGCACCAGCGGCTTGTGGGTGTGGGCGCCGACGAAGAGGGCGGTGTCCCGGGGCAGCCGCTCGGCCAGCGCCTCGTCCGGGAGGCTCGCGGAGATCCCGTCGCGATGGCCGAGCAACGAGCCGTGGGTGATGTGGACCCAACTCGCGTCGTCGCCGCCGTCGAAACAGAGGTGATCGGGCCACCAATCGAAGGCGTGCTGGAGGTCGGCGACTTGGCGGTGGGTGAAGTCGGCGAAGGCGCGCATCTCGGCGGCCACCGGCGATGGCGGGGCCTCGCGTCCGCAGCGCAGGACCCAGACCTCGTGATTGCCATTGATCGGCAGCCAGCCATGGGCGCGGCGCAGTTCCTCGAAGCGCTCGAGGCAGGCGCGGCTGCAAGGGCCGCGGTTGAGCAGATCGCCGGCCATCACGACCAGGTCGGGACGCCAGGCGAGGATGTCGTCCGCGGCGACTTCGAGCGCCGGCAGATTGGCTTGAACGTCGGAAAAGACAGCAACCTTCATCGTGTCGTCTGCGTCGTTGGCGAATCGGTGGGCATGGGCACCCACGCCCGGGTTGTCGCGAGCGCCGCCGATGGCGCATGATCTCACGTTTTCTCGGCCGGTGTCCGCGGACATCGGCCGCCTGAACTCCGACCGAGGACACCGATGAGCCAAGAGGACGCGCTCGTGGGACCGGACTGGGACTCCCCGGTCCAGGTCACGCTGACGCCCGCGCTGATGATCCATGCCCTGATGTCGACGGCCACCGCCGTGCACACGGCGTGGGAGTCCTGCATCGACGAGGGCCTCGTGGTGTCGAGCCTGGTCGCGATGGACGACGGGCCTGGGCACTATGTGCGGCTCGCCGAACAAGAATACGACGATGACAACGACCCGGAGACCGCCTGGCACGACTGGACGCTGGAGATTCGCATCGGTCGCGTCCTGACCACCGGCCACTGGCAGGTGCCGGTCGGCGGCGCCCTGCTCGAATGGGAATGGCACGCCCGCGAGGCCGAGCAGGCCTTCGAGCGGGCCTGCGTGTTGCTCGGCCGGCGGGTCGGTCGCGGGTTGACCGTCGTCGAACCGCAGCCGAGCGCCGTGCCGGCGCGCTCGACTCGACACTGAGGAACGATGCTGAAACAACCGACACGAGGACGACAAGAAACGACGACATACGCGAAAGTCGCGAAAAAATGCACATGATCTGCTGTCTACTGGGCCTTTTCGCGTATTTCGCGAGCCCGTGGTCGGGTTAGGCGCGCCGGCACGGCCGTCTAGGGAAAACGAAGGATTGCGCGCGCCGTAACCCGACAGCGGCCTTGCCGGGAGCCGCGTTGCCGGCTGTCGGGTTACGCCCCGAAGGGCTAACCCGACCTACGGCCGCGGCGCCGTATGAGGGGGTCGGGTCCGGTTGTTCTTGACGCGTCGCTGCGCGGTCGCGGGCTTGCGTTCGTCACGGCCTTCGGCCAGAGTGGCGGGCATCGCAGTCACTGTCCGCGGAGGCTCGCATGAAGGTTTCGGTCGATGTCGATATCACCCCCGAGGAACTGCGCAAGCTCTTCGGGTTGCCCGACGTCGAGGGCTTTCAGCGCCAGTTGATGGAGGACCTGCGCGAGCGCATCGCCTCCGGCGCCGAGGGCTACGACCCAGTCAAGCTCTTCCAGCCCTACATCAGCGGCTCGCTCGCCTCCTGGGACCTGTTCCAGAAGTTTCTCCTCAACGCGGCGAGCGCCGCGACCACCAGCGCGGACACCGCCGCCAAGGCGACGAAGACCACGACGCGCAAATAGCCGCACGCGGGGCGGCGGGCACCGGCGCGGGCTACCTGCGGAACAGGGCCTCGGCGGCCGCGCGCAGGTCCTCTCCCGGCGACGAGGTGCCGCCTTGGGGTACGCGGTCGGCGGGCTCGAACCACTCGCAGAAGTTGGCGCGATCCTTGGCGAGGACGCGCTCGACCATCGGTTCCAGGCACTCGTTCGCCCGACCTGGGGCATAGTGGCGGCAGTTACGGCAGACGCGGGTGTCCTTGTCGCAGTCGAGACAGCGGGTCTCGCGGCCGTAGTCGACGGCGGCGAGCCGGCTTCCGCAGTGCCAACAGGTCCCGATGTAATCGGTATCCATCGCGAGTGTCTCCGCGCGGTCGCGCTCAGTCTCTCTTCAGGTAGCCCAGCGCGGCCACGTCGAAGCGCTGCGGCACGATGCCGAGCTGGGCGAAGGCGTCGCCGGAGTCGCAGACGTTGCCCTGGAGCAGCATCTGGATCTGATCGCGCGTGATCGGGAACCAGGGCCAGCGATCGAGGAGGCCGGCGACCGCCTTGATGACCACCGCCGGGGCCGGCAGCATCAGCTTGGTCTTTCCGGACGCGGCGGCAATGGTGGTCAGGATCTCCTTCCAGGTCAAGGCGGCAGGGCCGCAGAGCGGGTAGGTGGCGCCGATGGTCGCCGGCTCGCCAAGGGCGCCGGAGAAGGCCGCGGCCACGTCGCGGACGCTGACCGGGGCCAGCTGGAAGCGCCCCGCCTCGCCGATCGCCAGGCCGTCGAAGAAGAGCGGCACCGGCAGCGGGCTGTCGATGATGTCCTGCTTGAGTTGGCTGCAGAACTCCATTCGGCCGCGCGGGTCGCCGAAGATCACCGACGGGCGGAAGATGGTCCAGGCGAGATCGCTGGCCTTCAGCGCCTCCTCGGCCTCGTACTTGGTGCGCTGATACGGGGTCGCCTGGGCCTCGACGCCGTTGGCGCTCATCAGCAGGAAGCGCCCGATGCCGGCGCGCCGGGCAGCGGCGATGGTCCGCTCGACGCCGCGCAATTGGAGCTCCTCGAACGTGATGCCGTGCTCGGGGCGCTCGCGCAGGATCCCGATCAGGTAGATCACGGCCTCGCAGCCGGCCAGGCAGGCCGCCAGGGCCGCCGGGTCGGCGACGTCGCCCTCGAACACGCGGCAATGCTCCGGCTGTACGACCTTGGATCCGCTGCCTGGCCGCACCAGCAGGTGCGGAACGTGGCCGTCGGCGACCAGGCGCTCGACCAGGTGGCTGCCGACGAATCCGGTACCGCCGATGACGCTCACGTTCATGGAGAGACTCCTGTGCTGAATAAGGGTGCGTTGCTTTCGGGACTCGGGGTCCGCGATCGCTTTTCAAGGTCCGCCTGAAGGATAGGGCAGGTGGGCTGGATGTGCCCGGCCGCGCGTCGACAGTCCGCCGCAGGCGGGTCTAAGATTCCGTGTCCAACACGAACGACGACGACGGAAACCACCATGAAGATCGAGACCCTGGCCATCCACGCCGGCTTCGAGCCGGATCCGACGACGAAGGCCGTCGCGACGCCCATCTACCAGACCACCTCGTACGCCTTCGACGACACCCAGCACGGCGCCGACCTGTTCGACCTCAAGGTGCCGGGCAACATCTACACCCGCATCATGAATCCGACCTCCGATGTCCTCGAGAAGCGGGTCGCGGCGATGGAGGGGGGTGTCGGCGGGCTGGCGCTGGCCTCCGGCATGTCGGCCGTCACTTACACGATCTTCACGATCGCCCAGGCGGGCGACAACATCGTCGCGACCTCGACCCTCTACGGCGGGACCTACAACCTCTTTGCCCATACGTTGCCGCGGCTCGGCATCGAGGTGCGCCTGGCCGCGCCGAACGACATCGCCGCGATGGACGCCAAGATCGACGCCAAGACCAAGGCCGTCTTCTGCGAGTCGATCGGCAACCCGGCCGGCAACGTCGCCGATATCGCCGCGCTCGCCGACATGGCCCACAGCCATGGGGTGCCGCTGATCGTCGACAACACGGTCCCCTCGCCCTACCTGTGCCGGCCGTTCGAGCACGGCGGGGACATCGTCGTCCATGCCTTGACCAAGTACATGGGCGGGCACGGGACGACGATCGGCGGGGCCATCGTCGACTCGGGCCGCTTCCCGTGGGCCGAACAGGCCGCGCGCTTCCCGATGCTCAACGAACCGGACATCTCCTACCACGGCGTCGTCTATACCCAAGCCCTCGGCGCGGCCGCCTTCATCGGCCGCGCCCGCGTCGTGCCGCTGCGCAACATGGGCGCCGCCATCTCGCCGTTCAACAGCTTCCTGATCCTGCAGGGGATCGAGACCTTGCCGGTGCGGATGGATAGGCACTGCGACAATGCCCTGGCCGTCGCCAAGTTCCTGCAGGCGCACCCGCAGGTCGACTGGGTGCGCTATGCCGGCCTGCCGGACAGCCCGGACTATCCGTTGGTGGAGAAGTACATGGACGGGGCCAGGGCGAGCGCCATCCTCTGCTTCGGCATCAAGGGCGGTCGCGCCGCCGGCGCCCGCTTCATCGACGCGCTGAAGCTCGCCGTGCGCCTGGTCAACATCGGCGACGCCAAGACGCTCGCCTGTCATCCGGCGACGACGACCCACCGCCAACTCTCGCCCGAGGAACTGGCGATGGCCGGCGTCTCCGAGGACCTGGTGCGCCTCTCGATCGGCCTCGAGCACATCGACGACATCCTCGCCGATCTCGACCAGGCCCTCGCCGCCGCGCGCTGAACGGTGGGCCTCGACCGCCAGCCGATGTCGAGCGGCCGGCTCGGGGGGCCACCAGGGTGACGGGCTTCACGGCCCTGATGCCGCTCTGGGCGTTGCTCGGCGCCGTCGCCGCGTATCTGGCACCGGCGCCGTTCGTCGCGATGGACGGGTTGATCGTGCCGCTGCTCGGGCTGGTGATGCTCGGCATGGGCATGACGCTGACGGCCCGGGATTTCACGGCCGTGCTGCGCCGCCCCGAGGTCGTCGGCCTCGGGATCGGCCTCCAGTACCTGGTCATGCCGCTGGCCGGCTGGGCGATCGGCCTGGCGCTCGGGCTGCCGCCGGCGCTGCTGGCCGGTCTCGTCCTGGTCGGGGCCAGCCCGGGCGGGACGGCCTCCAACGTCGTCTGCTATCTGGCGCGCGGCGACGTCGCCCTGTCGATCACGCTGACGACCGGCTCGACCCTGATCGCGATCCTCGCCACGCCCTTCCTGACCTGGCTCTACGTCGGCGAGCGCGTGCCCGTGCCGGTCGAGGGCATGCTCTGGTCGATCGCCCGGATCGTCCTCGTGCCCGTCGCCGTCGGGGTCATGATCAACAGCCTGCTCGGCGCCTACCTCGGGCCGCTCAAGCGGGTCTTCCCGGCCGTCTCGGTCGCCGCCATCGTCCTCATCATCGCGATCATCGTCGGCCTCAACCAGGCCAACGTCGCGACCCTGGTCTGGGCCGCGGCCCTCGCCGTCGTCCTGCACAACGCCCTCGGCCTCGCCGCCGGCTACTGGGTGGCGCGCCGGCTCGGTTGGGACGAGCGCACCGCCCGCACGCTGGCCATCGAGGTCGGCATGCAGAACTCGGGCCTCGCCGTGGCCCTCGCCGTCAAGCACTTCTCGGCCGCCGCGGCCCTGCCCGGTGCGCTCTTCTCCGTCTGGCACAATCTCTCGGGGTCGCTCCTCGCCGGCCACTGGGCGCGACGCCCACCGCCCGAGTCCGGTTCCCGGAACTGCGAAACGCGCGAAGATCCTGACCAGACTTAGTACCCTGTATCGGTTGCTTTGAACCGTGGCCTGGCGTTCGGTGCTTCGCCGATCTGGAACGGCCGGCGCCGTTTAGGAGTCGCCGCCAAGCCCCGATAATCTCGCTCGATGCGATGGGCCGGCCGGGGTTCCGCCGTCCGCGGCCCCCCCGCGGCCCCAAGACCCGCCGGCAGGCGGGAATTCGTTCGCTCTTCCATCTGATCCCTTCGAGGTTCGCCATGAAGCTCGCTCTGATCGTCTTCGGGGGGTTGGCCCTGGTGGCCGTCGCCGGGGTCGCCTTCTTCGTCTATGCCCGGGGTGTCGAGATGCCCGAATACCGCGTGGTGGAGCAGGACGGGCCCTACGAGGTCCGCGACTACCCGGCGATGGTGGTCGCCGAGGTGACGCGCAAGGGCGCCCGGCGCGATACGCTGAGCGCCGGATTCCGATCGCTGGCCGCGTACATCTTCGCGAGCGAGCGCCCCGGGCCGAGGATCGCGATGACGGCGCCCGTGATCCAGCAACGCCGCGAACCGATCGCAATGACGGCGCCGGTCATCCAGGCGCAGGGCGCGGGCGGGGACTGGACGGTGCGCTTCATCATGCCGTCCGAGTACAGCCTCGCCGACCTGCCGGCACCGGTGGGCGAGGGTGTGCGCCTGCGAGAGGTCCCGGCCCAGCGGCGGGCCGCGCTGCGCTTCCGCGGCGATGCCAGCGACGAGGTGATGGCCGAGCAGGAGGCGGCCCTGCGCGACTGGCTGGCCGGGCATGGTCTGCAACCGATCGGGCCGGCCGTCTACGCCTACTACGACGGGCCGATGACGCCATCGCCGCTGCGCCGCTACGAGGTCCTGCTCGACGTCGCCGCCACCCCGTCCGCGGCCGGTGGGGATCGGCCGGCCGGGTAGGCGAGGGCGGCGCGACCCTGGTCGGGGGCACCCCGGCCGTGCGCGGGTCGCCCAGCCTGCAACCCGGCATGCAACGGTCGGCAGCCGCGCCCGGTCTGGGGTATCGTTACGCGATGACCGTCCCGCAGACCGCCATCGCCGCCTTGCCCCATGCCTGAGCCCAACCGCCTGATCGACCCCGAGGCCGCGAGCGACGAGAAGGCCGTCGACCGCGCGATCCGCCCGCGGCGCCTCGCCGACTATGTCGGCCAGCCGGCCGCGTGCGAGCAGATGGAGATCTTCATCGGCGCCGCCCGCGGGCGTGGCGAGGCCCTCGATCATGTGCTCATCTTCGGCCCGCCCGGGCTCGGCAAGACGACGCTCGCCCACATCGTCGCCCACGAGATGGGCGTGAACCTGCGCCAGACCTCGGGCCCGGTGCTGGAGAAGCCCGGCGACCTGGCGGCCCTGTTGACGAACCTGGACCCAGGCGACGTGCTCTTCGTCGACGAGATCCACCGCCTGAGCCCGGTCGTCGAGGAGATCCTCTATCCGGCCCTGGAGGACTTCCAGCTCGACATCATGATCGGCGAGGGCCCGGCGGCGCGCTCGATCAAGCTCGACCTGCCGCCGTTTACGCTGGTTGGGGCGACGACCCGCGCCGGCCTGCTGACCTCGCCGCTGCGCGACCGCTTCGGCATCGTCCTGCGTCTGGAGTACTACGTGCCCGAGGACCTCGCGCGGATCGTCGCGCGCTCGGCTGCGATCCTCGGCATCGAGACCGATGCCGCCGGGGCCGACGAGATCGCGCGCCGCGCGCGCGGCACCCCGCGTATCGCCAACCGCCTGCTGCGGCGGGTGCGCGACTATGCACAGGTCAAGGGCGACGGCCGCATCACGGCGGTGATCGCCGACCGTGCCCTCGGCCTGCTCAAGGTCGACGCGCGCGGCTTCGACCACATGGACCGACGCCTGCTCGAGGCCATCATCGAGAAGTTCGACGGCGGCCCCGTCGGCGTCGAGAGCCTGGCCGCGGCGATCGGCGAGGAGCGCGGCACGATCGAGGACATCCTCGAGCCCTATCTCATCCTACAGGGCTTCCTGATGCGCACCCCCCGCGGGCGCGTGGCGACCTCCTCGGCCTACAGCCACTTCGGTCTGATGCCGACCCCACGCCACACCGGCCGGCCGCCGATCGACGACCTGTTCCCGGTCGAAGACGGGCCGGGCTGAACAGGGGCGGCCCCGCGGCGTAGGGCGGGAAAGCCCAGCGCATCCCGCCAAGAAACCCCCATCGACAAAGCCCGCGTACCACGTAGGGCGGGAAAGCCCAGCGCATCCCGCCACGAAACCCCCATCGACAAGGCCCGCGTACTGCGTACGGCGAGAAAGCCCAGCCCATCCCGCCGAAAAACCTCCATCGACAAAGCCCGCGATCGTTTCGGCGGGCGGTCAGCGGCCGACTGAGCCGATCGACCACCCCATCCCTGCCGCATCAGGTTCTCGACATCGCGCCGCGCGAGGACGGTGGCGCAGTCGCGCCAGGCGTCGTCGCTGGGTCGGATGCTGTCGTTGTAGCGCAGGTCGAAGCCGGTCGCCCGGCGGCGCGCCTCGATGTACTGGTCCATCCGTGCGCCCAGGGTCTCGATGTCGTCGATCCAGTCGTCGCGAATCGTGTCGGGCAGGGCGCTGAACAGGTCGTAGCGGTTGCGCATGCGCTCCGACAGGCGCGCGTAGACGGTCTCGTCCACGGTCCCCTGATGGACGAGATTCAACATGTCGACGGCCGCGCGTGCCTGACCGAAGCGCTTGATGCGCTCGATGCGCTGCTCTAGACGGGTCGGGTTCCAAGGCAGATCGACGTTGATCAGGGTCCCCAGCGTTTGCAGGTTCAGGCCCCCGCAGGCCGCGTCCGTTGCGATCATCAGCCGCACCTCGTGGTCGGCCACGAGTCGCTTCAATGCCTCGCGGGCGACACCCACCGCCTGACCCTCGCGATCCAGGCGGCCGTGTCGTAGTACTGGCTGAAGATGATGCAGCCCAGCTCCAGCCAGCCCTCGTCGTGGAGGTAGTGGCGGATCGCGCTGAGCTTCGGGTCGTCGCCGACACCGCCGAGTGCCTGGATCAGGCGCTCCAAGGCCGCACGTTCCGCAGCGTCCTGGACGTCCAGCTCCCGGTCGACATCCTCGGTCTCTTCGTGGATCGTCTGCCCGGCCAGCAGTCTGGTCGCCGTGCCGATGCCGGCGACAACGCTGGAGCACACCCGCTGCTCCATCAGGTTCTTCATGAAGCCGCCGCCTTGACCGCGTCCGGCGAGCAGCCGACCGAAGGCGCAGGCCTCTTCGTAGGCGCGATCGAAGCCGGGCGAGGTGCGCAGCGCGATGCCCTGGAACAGGGCATTGAAACGGTGCGGATGGCGAGCCAGTTGGGCATCCGGATGGATATTCACGGCGATGCGCTCCAGCAGTCCGCGCTCCTCCAGCGTCCTGCCAGCCGTGCCGGGTCTCGTTCATCGAACCGATGAAGCCGACCTTGCGGCCATCGCCGCGCTCGATGATCCCGGCCTTGCCGTGCACGAAGCCGCAGACGCTATCGGGCGCGACCCGGATCACCGGCCCGCGCCTGGCGAGAAACGCATCCAGCCGCTGATAGCGCTCGCGGTTGAGCAGCGACTCCGCCTCGATCGAGCGCTTGTTCCAACGCCCGAGCATCCGCGCCTCGCAGATCCGCGCCACCTTCAGGTCCTCGGGCGCCAGATCCACATTGCAGACGATGCGAACGTCTGGGATGCCCTCCAGTCACTCGTGGGCGATCTCGAACAGCGAGCTGGTGAAATAGCCGGCGATGCGCCGATAGCTGCGCGCGCCCTGCAGCTGCTCGGCGAGGAAGCTCCGGTCGAGGCGGGTGGTGCGAGAAGAGAAGCGCCGAATCGTCATCTGTCGTGTCCCGGGCCGCGCGCCGATCAAGAATCGGCCGGGGCCTGGCCAGTACGCTGCAAGACCTTCCACGGCAACAGCAGCCGTCCCGGCTCCCTGGTAGCGGCACGAAGCCGAAGTGGCGATAGAAGTCGGCTGCGGCGCTGTCCTTGGCGTCGACCACGAGGGCGGCGACGGCCAGCACGGCACTGGCGTGTGTGACCTTGCGACAGGCGTCGGCAAGCAGAATGGATCCGAGTACCCGGCCCTGAAATGCCTGATCGACGGCCAAGCGACCGAGCAGCGCCACCGGCACCGGGTAGCGTGGCAGTCTACGGGCTAGCTCTGGTGGTAGATCGTCGCAGCCGACCGCGCCAGCGCTGAGGCTGAAGAAGCCGGCCAAGCGGTTCGGCTCCCCTGTCGGCGTCGCGACGAACACCCGTGCGATTGCGCGCCTGACGTCCTGCGCGGCGTAGCACCGAAGATATTCATCGAGCGGCGCCTGGCCGCAGCGAAAGGCCGATCTGTCCACCTCGCCGTCGAGGGGACCTATGCGGTAGGTCACTCCGCGTCGACCAGCCTGGTATGACGCTCGAAGGCGCGCTGCAGTGCCGGGCTCGGTTCCCGCGGCTCGTCCAACGCCGCGAGGAAGGCCTGGAAGTCATCCGCCCGGAGGTTGATCGACTCCTGTTCCTGCACCACCTGTTCGGCCGCCGCGACCGCTCTGGAAAGGACGAACTCGGACAGGCTCACACGGGCGTAGCTGGCCGCCCTGTCGAGCAGCTTGCGGGTCTGCTCGTCGCAGCGAATGTCGAGGCGGCTGTCTTTGGTAGCGGCTTGGCTCACAGGAAGCCCCGCGTCTGTGAAGATCAGGTGATTGTGCGCCACACGTGAGTACAGGACAAGCGGGCGAGCAATCCCGGCCCGATGCACCGACCCGAGCGCGCCATTGAATTGCTCAACGGCCAATCGTAGGGCGGGCAAGCGAAGCGCATCCCGCCAAGATGAAGCCGCAGAGCCCACGTAGGGCGGGAAAGCACAGCGCATCCCGCCGAAAGCCGAGCGCATCCCGCCGCCAAGCCTACTCCATCGACAACGCCCGCACCGCATCGCTGGCCGCCCAATCGGGCGGGTAGATCCCGCGTCGCACACAGAGGTGAAAGCTGGAATACGGCCAGTCCCCGACGCGGCCAACGTGACCGTGTTTGACAGGATTGTAGTGGAGGTAGTCGAAATGTCGTTCGAAGTCGCGCGGGTCGCGGATGACATGCTCCCAGTAGCGTCGCTGCCAAATCCCACGCTCGCCCTTGCGCTGGCGGCGGCCGAACCGGTGCTCGCCCGTCGGTATCCGCGCCGAGAAGCGTGACTTGATCTCGTGCCACCGCCCGGAAAAATCGCAATCCCCCGGCGGCAAGGTCCACAGACAGTGCAAGTGGTCCGGCAACACCACGATCGCGTCGATGGTAAACGGACGGCGCGCGCGTGCCGCGGCGAACACCGCCCGCAGGTCATCGATATGCTCCGTCAGCAGGCGCCGACGCCGTTCGAGCAGGCCGACAGTGAAGAAGAAAGTGCCTCCTGGCACGAACGCGCGGATATAACGCGGCATCTGAGCCTCCTTGCCGTTTTCGATGATCTGGTCGTTTTCGGTGTGGTGGGATGGGCTCCGTTTATGGCGGGATGCGCTGGGCTTTCCCGCCCTACGAGGTTTCGGCTCCGCTTTCGGCGGGATGCGCTTCGCTTTCCCGCCCTACGGTGCTACGAGGTTACGAGGCTGGAGCCTGGGGCCGATGGTGCGCCGTCTTCTTCAGCGCACGTGCTCCCCGGTGACGGGCACGAAGCGCACCGGGAGGATGCGCCGTTCGAGCAGGTCGCCGTCGGGCTGTTTTTCGATCAGCGTCAGCTGCTGGACTTGGCCGTCGTCGCCGACCGGCATGATGAGGCGGCCGCCGGGGGCGAGTTGGTCGATGAGCGGGTCGGGGATGTGGTCGGCGGCGGCCGTGGCGATGATGCCGGCGAAGGGGGCCGCCTCGGGCCAGCCGAGGTAGCCGTCGCCGTTGCGCACGTGGATGCGGTCGTAGCCGAGTTCGGCGAGGAGGCGGGCCGAGCGCTCGGCGAGCGCGGGGACGATCTCGACCGTGTAGACCTCGACGCCCATCGCGGCCAGCACGGCGGCTTGATAGCCCGAGCCCGTGCCGAGTTCGAAGACGCGCTCGCCCGGGCCGACGCTGAGCAGCTGGCTCATGATGGCGACGATGTAGGGCTGGGAGATGGTCTGGCCGCCGCCGATCGGCAGCGGGTGGTCGCGGTAGGCGAGGTGGCGCAGCTCCGGCGGCACGAAGGCGTGGCGGGGGACGGCGCGCACCGCCTCGAGCACGGCGGGATCGAGGCGGTCGAAGCCGAGCGCGGCGCGGGTCTCGTAGACGCCGCGTTCGATCTCGCGGATCAGGGCATCGCGTTCGGCGCGCTCGGCCGGCTCGCCGCCTGGACCCGCGCCACCGGCCCCGGCGTGGTCGGCGCAGAGGACCAGGGGGCCGAGGACGGCCGCCGCCAAGAGATTGAAGCCGTTGCGCATTGCGATCGACATCGTCCGCCTCCGTCGTCGGTCCGGCGATGCTACGAGTATAGCACCGGCAGTTTCCGGCCTCGGCGGGTACCCAATCCCCCAGGCGATGCGGGACAATGAACTCGCGGGCGCCGCCCCGGACTAAGGAGACGCTGATTTATTGGCCGTCCTGGCCAAGAATCAGCACGGAAGTCGAAGGCGCGGTTTCCGACTTCCTTCATGTTCAGTCGCTGATCGCGACGGAACATGGCGGGGCTCCTGCCCCGCACGGGCGGCGCGGAATACCTCAGCGCTTCCCTAACTGGGCGCGGACCCCTCTTCCCCGGTTCGTAACGGATTTGTCGAGGCGATGGTGAGCGATGACGGATGCAATTGACGAAACCCCACTCGGCGAGACACCAACCGACGAGACCCCAATCGGCGAGACCCCAATCGGCGAGACCCCAAGCGACGAGACGCAGGCGGCCGAGCCCACGGCCCGACCGGCCCCCGCGGCGCCCCGCGAAAAGGCCGACGGGGCGGCGCGCCAGGATCCGCTCTGGCGCGAGCTCGACGGCCTCCGGCGCCATGTGCAGCGCCAGATCCTCGGCCAGGAGGCGCTCGTCGAGCGGCTCCTGATCGCGCTCCTCGCCGACGGCCACCTGCTGGTCGAGGGTGCCCCGGGGCTCGCGAAGACGAGCGCGATCAAGGCCCTGGCCTCGGGCCTGGAGGCCGACTTCCATCGCATCCAGTTCACGCCGGACCTGCTGCCGGCCGATCTCACCGGCACCGAGATCTACCGCCCGCACGACGGCAGCTTCCGCTTCGACCGCGGGCCCATCTTCCACAACCTGCTGCTCGCCGACGAGGTCAACCGTGCCCCGGCCAAGGTGCAGTCGGCCCTGCTCGAGGCGATGGGCGAGCGCCAGGTGACGGTCGGGCGCGAGACCTTCGCGCTGCCGGCCCTGTTCCTGGTCATGGCGACCCAGAACCCGATCGAGCAGGAGGGGACCTATCCGCTGCCCGAGGCCCAGCTCGACCGCTTCCTGATGCACGTGCGGGTCGACTATCCGGACGGCCAGACCGAGCGGGCGATCCTGCGCCTGCACCGGGCCGCGGCCCAGGCCGGCGAGGCACCGGCCGAGCCGCCGGTGCGGGTCGGCCAGGCGAGCGTCTTCCTCGCCCGTCGGCGGCTGTTGGATCTCTACATGTCGCCCGACGTCGAGGACTACCTGGTGCACCTGGTGCTGGCGACGCGCTCGCCGCAGGCCTACGGCCCGTCGCTCGCCGGCTGGCTGCGCTTCGGCGCGAGCCCGCGGGCGACGTTGGCCCTCGATCGCTGCGCACGTGCCCACGCCTGGCTCGCCGGGCGCGACTATGTCTCGCCCGAGGATGTGCAGCTGGTCGCCCCGGACGTGCTGCGTCACCGCCTGCTCTTGGGCTACGAGGCGCAGGCCGAGGGGCGCGCCGTCGACGGCTTCATCGCCGAGTTGCTCGGCTGCGTCCCGGTGCCCTGAGGAGGGCGGTCGCCTTGATCTCGATGGTGTCGCGGGATGGCACGGCGGGCAGTGACGGCGTCCGGGTCACGCTCGCCGAGTTGCTCGGTTTGCGCGTCGAGGCGGCGCGCCTGCGCATCGCCCGCCGCGGGCGGATCCTCGCGACCCGCCACGGCGGCCATCTGTCGCGGTTTCGCGGTCGCGGCATGGAGTTCGATGAGGCGCGTCCCTACCAGCCGGGCGACGACCCGCGCAACATGGACTGGCGGGTGACCGCACGCGCCGGCCAGCCGCACGTCAAGTGCTTCCGCGAGGAGCGCGAGCGGCCGGTCTGGCTCCTCGTCGATCAGGGGCCGACGATGCGCTTCGCCAGCCGGGTCGCCTTCAAATCGGTCGTCGCGGCCCGCGCTGCGGCGCTGCTCGGCTGGTCCGTGACCGCGGGCGGCGACCGGCTCGGCGGCCTGGTCTTCGACGAGGCGCGCCATCTGGAGCAGCGCCCGCTGGCCCGCACGGCCGGCCTGTTGCCGTTGCTGCGGGCACTCGCCGCGGCGCCCCTGTCCGGCGAAGGGACCGGGGGCGGGGGCGGCTTCACCGGCCTGGCCGCGGCCGCCGATCACCTCGCCCGCCGGGTGCGCCCGGGCAGCCTGGTCTTCCTGCTCAGCGACTTCGCCGACCTCGCCGCCGCCGATGCCTGGGCCGGCCGGCTCGGTGCCGGCAGCGAGCTGGTCCTGATCCAGGTCGTCGACCCGCTGGAGCGGCAGGCCCCGCCGCCCGGCCGCTACCCGGTCAGCGACGGCCGCCAGATCGGCTGGCTCGACACCCGCTCGGCCGCGGCGCGGCGGGCCTACGCCGAGCGCTTCGCCGAGCGCGAGGCCCGGCTGGTCGAGCTGACGCGGCGCTGGCCCGCCCACCTGGTGCGCCTGGCGACCGATGCGCCGGTCGGCCCGGCGCTGGCCCGCGGGCTCGCGGCCGGGAGGGCCAGATGAACCCGATCCCCGGGTCGGTCGTGCCCCCCGCCTTGACGCAGGGCGCGAGCCCGGCGCTGGCGCCCGATCCGCTCGCGGGTCTGCGCCCCTACCACCTGCCGGATCCGGTCGGCTGGTGGCCGCCGGCCCCAGGCTGGTGGCTGCTCGCGCTGGTCGTGCTGGCCGCGGCGGTGGGTCTCGTCTGGTGGTGGCGCCGGCGGCGGCGCGCCCGGGCGGCCAGCCTCCAGGCCGAGCGCGAGCTCGAGGCCCTCTGCGGCGCCTTCGCCGCGGACGGCGACGCCTTGGCGCTGGCCCGCGGCTGCTCGCGGCTGCTGCGGCGCCTCGCCGTCGTCCGCTTCGGCCGCGCGGCCGCCGCCGGTCTGGCCGGCGAGGCCTGGCTGGCCTTCCTCGACGCCCGCGGCGGCGGCGAGACCTTCCGCTTCGGCGTCGGCCGCGCCTTGCTCGACGCGCCTTATCGGCACCCGCACGATGGCCACCGGGGCACGCTCGACGCCCCGTCTCTGTGCACCGCCGTGCGCACATGGATCCGCCGTCAGCGCGAGGATGCCGTCGGGGCTGAGCGACTGCCGCAGCCGATGGTCGCGCGATGCTGACGCTGGCCTGGCCCTGGATGCTGCTGGCCCTGCCGCTGCCGTTGGCGGTGCGCCGCTGGTTGCCGCCGGCCGCCGACCTGGACGGGCCGGCGCTGCGGTTGCCGCACTGGCGGGCCGGGGAGGCCGCGCCGGCGGCCGAGCGGGCGCGCCGCTGGCGCTGGGTCGTGGCCCTGCTCGCCTGGGTGCTGCTGGTCGGCGCGGCGGCCCGCCCCGAGTGGCTTGGCGAACCGCAGGCGGTGCCGCTCGCCGGGCGCGACCTGATGCTGGCCGTCGACATCTCCGGCAGCATGGAGCAGCCGGATTTCGTCCTCGACGGTCGCCGGGTCGCACGCCTCGCGGCCGTCAAGGCGGTCGCCGCGCGCTTCATCGAAGGCCGGCGCCAGGACCGCGTCGGGCTCATCCTGTTCGGCAGCCGCGCCTACCTCCAGACGCCGCTGACCTTCGACCGGGCGACCGTCGTGCGGCTCCTCGAAGAGGCGGTCGTCGGCCTCGCCGGGCGCGACACGGCGATCGGCGACGCGATCGGCCTCGCCGTCAAGCGGCTGTGCGACGAGCCGGCCGAGGGTCGGGTCCTGGTCCTGCTTACCGACGGCGAGAACACCGCCGGCAACCTGACGCCGCAGGAGGCCGCCGCGCTCGCCGAGCAGGCCGGCGTGCGCCTCTACATCATCGGCATCGACCGCAGCGCCGCCGGGCGAGCGCTGCCCTTCGGGCTGGTCCTCCCGGGGCGCGAGGCGATCGATTCGGCGGGCCTCACGGCGATCGCCGAGGCGACCGGCGGGCGCTTCTTCAAGGCATCGAACACGGATGCGCTGGCGGCCATCTACGCCGAGCTCGACCGGCTGGAACCGAGCGCCCACGAGCAGCCCGGCTGGCGCCCCGTCGTCGCCCTGTTCCCATGGCCGTTGGCGGCGGCGCTCCTGATGAGCACGCTGTTGTTCGTGCCCGACGCGTGTCGCCGGTCGGCGGGCGGCGCGTCGGCCGGAGGGGACCGATAGTGCCAGCGGAGCTGCACTTCCTGCGCCCGGCCTGGTTCCTGGCCCTCGTGCCGCTGGCGCTGTTGCTGTGGCATCTGGCGCGTCGCGCCGGGGCCGCCGAGGCCTGGCGTGGGCAGATCGATGCCCACCTGCTGTCGCACCTGCTCGTCGGCGGCGGCCGGCCGCGGCGCTGGCGGCTCGCGCTGCTCGGCCTCGCCTGGCTGCTCGCGGTCACGGCGCTGGCCGGCCCCGTCTGGGAGCGCCAGCCGGCCCCGGCCCACCGCTCGGCGGTCGCGCGGGTGATCCTGCTCGACCTGTCGCCGACCATGCTGGCGGGCGACGTCGCCCCGTCGCGCCTGGTGCGCGCGCGCCTGGAGGTCCTCGACCTGCTGCGCGCCGGGGCCGACGGCCAGACGGCCCTGATCGCCTTCGGCGCCGAGCCCTTCCTCGTCGCGCCGCTGACGACCGATACGGCGACCATCGCCGCGCAGGTGCCGAGCCTGGCGCCGGACCTGCTGCCGGTCGATGGCGCCTCGCGCACCGACCTGGCCCTTCAGGCCGCCGGCGAGCTGCTGGCCGGGGTGGCCGGCCGGCCCGGCGAGGTGCTCGTCGTCACCGATGGCCTGCCCCAGCCGGCCTCGGCCTTTGCCGCCGCCCAGCGGCTGGCGGGCGACGGGCATCGGCTGTCGATCCTGTTGGTCGCGCCGCCGCCCGGCGGCGAAGGTCTTGCGACGGCCGAGCACGGCTCGGCCGATGGCGCGTCGCCCGACCGCGACGCGCTGGCCCGCCTCGCCGAGATCGGCGGCGGCCGCCTCGTCACCCTGACCGCCGACGGCGCCGACACGCGCGCGCTCCTCGCCGATCCCCAGGGGGCGCGGGACGCGGCCGACGACGAGGCGCCGCTGAGCGCGGACCGCTGGCGCGAGGAAGGTCCTTGGTTGCTCCTGCTGCTCGTGCCGCTCGCCGCGCTCGGTTTCCGTCGCGGCTGGCTGGCCCCGGTACTGGCGGTGGTGTTTCTCGTGCCGAGCGGCGCGCCCCAGGCCGGCGTTTGGCAAGACCTTTGGTGGCGGCCCGATCAGCAGGCGGCCCGCGACCTGGCCGAGGGGCGGGCGGCCGAGGCGGCCGAGCGATTCGCCGACCCGGCCTGGCGGGCGGCGGCGCACTACCGGGCCGGCGACTACGCCGGTGCCGTCGAGGACCTCGCCGGGCTTGGCGGGGCCGTGGCCGACTACAACCGGGGCAACGCGTTGGCGCGCGCTGGTCGTCTCGCCGAGGCGCTCGCGGCCTACGACCAGGCGCTCGCCGCCGCGCCCGGGCTCGCCGATGCCGCCCACAACCGGGAACTGGTCCGCCGGCTGCTCGCGCAGCAGGGGCCGCAGGGCCAGGTCGATTCCGGCGATGGCCGACGAACGGGGGCACCGCCGCGCGGCCCGGCAGACTCGGACCCGGCAGGCGGTGAGGGTTCCGAACCGGAGGGTGAGGAAGCCGCCCCCGCGCCGTCCAGTCCGCAGGGGGGCGCCGAGACCGAGGGTCCAGGCCAATCCGAATCCGCCGCCCCGCCGGGGGCGGGATCCCGGTCCGCGGCGGCCGGGACCGGTGATGCCACCGATGGTGATGCCGATGATGATCGGGGGCGGCGCTCGGCAGCGGGCGGGGCCGCCGGCGCGCAGGCCGAGCCGCCCGGCGCCAGCGGCAAGGCGCCCGAGGGTTCGGCCGACGACGGTGATGGAGCCCTGGAGTCCGGCGGGCCGCCGCCCGATAATGCCGGCGACCCGTCCCCGGATGCCGCGGCGGGCGATGCGCGACCGCTGGACCAGCCCGCCCCCCAGCCCTCGGGCGGGGGCGATGCCGCCGACCTGCGGCCCGGGGAGGAGCCCGGCCTCGCGGACCTGCTCGCGCCGCAAGACGCGTCCGTCGGCGGCCCGACGGGCGGGGTCGGCGGACTCGCCGACGACCCTCGGCAGAGCGAGGCGCAGCAGGCCTTCGAGCAGATGCTGCGGAGGGTGCCGGACGATCCGGCCGGGTTGCTGCGCCAACGCTTCCTGCTGGAGCACCTGCGCCGCGAGGGGCGGCTGTGATCACGGAGGGCCCGATGCGATCTCTGCTTGTTCTTCTCTTGATCCTCTGCGTCGACGTCGCCGCGGCCGCCGAGCTGACCGCGCGCCTCGACCGCGAGCAGATCACCGACGATGAGACCGTCGGTCTGTCGCTCGTCCTCGCCGGCGACGTCGGCGGGATGCCGGACCTCTCGCCGCTCGCGGCCGACTTCGACATCATCGATCAGTCGCACACGAGCCGCGTCGCCTTCGTCAACGGCCAGACGAGCGCCTCGCAGGAGTGGCGCCTGGAGATCGCTCCGCGGCGCACCGGGTTGCTGACGGTCCCCTCGTTGACCCTCGGCAGCCTCGCCACCGAGCCGCTGACGCTGACGGTGCTGGAGGCGGCGACGGCCTCGGCCCCGTCCGGCGACCAGAGCGTGCGCCTGGAGGTGACGGCGACCCCCGAGGCGCCCTATGTCCAGGGGCGCGTCGATTACGTGGTGCGGCTGCTCGCGCGGGTCGACGTCGACCTGCTCCAGCCGCGGCTCTCGGAGCCCGATGCCGAGGGGGCGCGCATCGAGCGCGTCGGCGAGGACCGCCAGTACAGCGAGACGATCGGCGGCGAGCGCTATACGGTCATCGAGCGCCGCTACGCGGTCTTTCCGCAGCGCAGCGGCCCGTTGGAGATCGATCCGCCGCACCTGGTGGCGGCGGTGCCGGTCGAACGCACACCGCCGGCGCAAGGCTTCGGTCAGGACCCGTTCGGCCCGATCGAGGAGTTCTTCGGCGCCATGCCCGGCGCCGGCGGCCTGTTGGTGGCGACGCGGCAGGTGCGCGTGCGTGGCACGCCGGTGACGCTCGCGGTACGCCCGCAGCCGCCCGGTGCCGGCGAGCCTTGGTTGCCGGCCGAGTCGGTCGAGCTGAGCGATGAATGGCAGCCGGAGGGCACGCGCGTCGCGGTCGGCGAGGCCATCACCCGCACGGTCACGATCACCGCCGCCGGGGTCACGAGCGCCCAGTTGCCGGATCTGGCGCTCGAGGCGCCGCCCAGCGTGAGACTCTATCCGGACCCGCCGCAGGGTCGCGACGAACAGGGTGGTGAGGTGCCGGTCGCGCTCAAGCAGACGAAGGTCGCGCTGGTCGCGACCGAGCCGGGCCAGGTGACGCTGCCCGAGATTCGCCTGCCCTGGTGGGATACGACCAGCGACGTGCCGCGCGAGGCCATCATCCCGGCGCGGACGCTGGAGGTGGTCGCCTCGGCCGGCGGCGGCCACTCGGCGCCGTCGCCCGGCCCCGCTGGGGCAGCCGCCCCGTCGGCCGGGGCGTCGGCAACCGGCGGGCGCTCGCTTGCCGCAGCGGTGCCGGCCGGCGTCTGGCCCGGGCTCGCCGCCGTGCTCGCGGCCGGTTGGCTCACGACCCTCGTCCTCTGGTGGCGCGAGCGGCGCCGGCGCCCGCCGAGCCCGGATCGGGGCGACCAGGCCTCGCCCGCGCGGCGCCCGGCCCTGACCCGTGCCGAGGCCCGCCGAGCCGTCGAGCGGGCCTGTCGCAGCCGCGGTCCGCGCGATGCGCGCGACGCGCTCCTCGCCTGGGCGGCGCTCGTGTGGCCCGACGACCCGCCGCGTGGCCTGGCGGGCCTCTCGGTGCGCCTGGAATCCGACGAAGCGGCGGCGGTCTTGACCCGACTCGAGCGGGGTCTGTATGCCGAGGCGGGGCCGACCGATTGGGACGGCGAGGCGACCTGGGCGGCCGTCGGGCCGGCCCTCGCGGCCTATGAAGCGGAGGGCGACAGGGTCGCCCCGGAGGCGTCGGCGTTACCCGCGCTCTATCCGCCGCGGGTCGACTGAGGGGGCGGGATGGCGGTCCCTCGTCACCGCATCGTCGCCGTTGCGCTCGTGCCCTGATGGACCACCGTGTCCGAGGGCGCGCTCAGGAACGACAGCAAGAGGAACAGGGCCAACGACATCCCGGTCACGGCGATCGCCGGTAGCAGGGAGTGGTGGCCGAGGTTGGAAGGATGGTGCTTCTTCATGGGTTCACCCGTTGAGGTTTCGTCTCGTTGGCTTCCGAGATGGGGCCGTGTGCGCCGACGGACAAGAGGAAAATAAGAATTATTCCTGTTGACGAATGATACCCGAGTTTTCCGATCGGTCAATGGCCTCCGTCGGCCACGCCAACACGGGGCGATCGGCGAGGGTGGGCCGACGATGGGCGCCGTCACCCGACAGCGGGCTCGGCGGGGGCCGTGTCGCCGGCCGTCGGGTTACGCCCTGAGGGGCTAACCCGACCTACGGCCCCCGGCGCAGACCGGCACGGCCGCGTCGGTTCGTTCGTGCGCCCCACGGCATTCCGTGAGAAGGCTCGCGCGCGCCGTAACCCGACAGTGGCCTCAGGTGCCCCCGAGCCATCGGCCGATCAGATAGCCGCCGGTCGCCACGGAGGCGCTGAGGACCGCCCCCCAGAGGGTGTCGACGATGACGACCTTCAGCGGCCAATTGGGCAGGGTCGCCATGTTCGTCAGTTCGTAGGTCATGTAGGTGAAGAAGCCGAACAGGGCGCCGTTGAGCAGCGCGCGCCCGAGCGAGGCATCGCCCACGGCCGGGGCGACGGCGAAGTAGAGGATGCCGCCGATGAAGATCAGGTAGAAGGCGACCGCGGCGGCCCAGTTGACGTTCGGGCTCAGGATGTAGCCGAGGTTGTCTTGATAGAACCCCTTCGCGATCAGGCCCAGCCAGACCAGGTCGATCGCGAAGAAGACAGGGACCATCAGGAGATAGAGCTTGACGTAGAACAGGCTGTTCATCATTGCCCCCTGGGCTGGTTATCCGCTGGAGGAACTCGGGCTGCCGTCGCGAGGCATCGCACCTTGCCCGGCCGAGGTGTCAGCGATCCGCATGCATGAAGGTCAGCTGGCGCACGCTGATGTGCTCGGTCTCGAAGCCGACGATGCAGTAGTCGAGGTAGAAGTTCCACAGGCGCTGGAAGGGCCGGTCGTAGCCAAGTCGTTCGAGCGCCTCGTGCTGACGGTTGAAGGCCTCCTTCCAGGCGGCGCAGGTCTTGGCGTAATCCCTGCCGAAGGCGATCTCCTCGTCGAGGCGCAGGCCCTGCGCGCCGGCCGCCGCGCGGATCTGCTCGAGGCTCGGCAGGTGGCCGCCGGGGAAGATGTAGGTCTGGATGAAGTCCACATCGGCCTCGTAGGCCGCCACGTGTTGCTCGGCGACCGTGATGACCTGCAAGACCGCCTTGCCGCCGGGCTTCAGCACCCGTGCGAGGGTCTCGAAGTAGTCCCGCCAGTATTCCTTGCCGACTGCCTCGAACATCTCGATGCTGACGATGTGATCGTAGCGGCCCTGCTCGTCGCGGTAATCCTGCAGCGCGACCGCGAACCGTTCCGGGGCGGCCTGGTCCGCGAGGCGCGCCCGGGCATAGCGCTGCTGTTCGCTCGAGAGCGTCAGGCCCTTGACGGTGCAGCCCTTCTGCAGCGCGGCCTCCATGAAGCCGCCCCAGCCGCAGCCGATCTCGAGGATGGACTCGCCCCCGCCGAGATCGAGCTGCGCGAGGATGCGCTCGTACTTGTTGGCCTGGGCCTGCTCCAGGGTCTCGGCCTCGTCGCGATACAGGGCGCTCGAGTAGGTCATGCTCGGATCGAGCCAGAGGGCGTAGAAGTCGTTGCCCAGGTCGTAATGGAAGGCGATGTTGTGGCGGCTGTTGTCGATCGAGTTGTGGCGCTGGCGATGGAGCCGGCGGTATTTCGCATTCAGGCGCTTGTCCATCAGCAGCGAGTCGAATAGCTCGCTGTTCGCGTAGGCCAGGTGCATCAACTGGTGGAGCGAACTCGTCTGGATCGCGCCCTCGATGTAGGCCTGTGCGAAGCCGAGTTCGCCCTGCGTCTTGATCAGCCAATAGGCCCGCAGCGGGCGCTCGATCTGCAGATCGGCCTGGAAGCCAGGCGTGTCGCCCTCGAAGCGGTAGCTCTCGCCGGCGATCTTGAGCGTCAGGGTGCCGGCGTGCAGCCGGTCGAACGGCAGGGTCAGGATCGCCCGCCGGATCAGGGCGGGATGGATCAGGCGTTCCAGCCGATCGATGAGGGCCGTGGTGGCCGCGATCTCCTTCAGCATAGTTTCATCTCCGAATGACTGTAGTGGACGCCTTCGAGGGCCTGCGGCGTCGGATGGAAACGGCCCCCCTTGAGCCAGATCCGCAGCGCCCACCAATGGATCATCGCCAAGACCTTCAGCGTGTTGAACGGGTGCCTGGCCGCGGCCCGCAACAGCGTGCGGTCGTTTAGCGCGACGGCCTGCCCGACCTGGGTCGCGACGAGTCGGGGCTGGCCGTGTTCGCTCTGCTGGATCGCGATCCGGTATCGCTCCCCCGGCCGGCTGAAGCGAAACGCATAATGGCAATCCATGCCGATGAAGGGCGAGACATGGAAGACCTTCTCGGCCTCCGCGTGGATCCCGTCATCGAGCGCCCGCCCACCGTCGGTCAGGACATAGTGGTGCCACTGTCCGAAGGTGTTGCTGACCTCGCCGATGATGCCGACGAGCCGGTCATCGCCGTCATAGGCGTACCACATGGCCAGCGGGTTGAAGACGATCCCCAGGAAGCGCGGGAAGCAGACCAGCTCGATCCGCCGCGCGCGCTCCGGCAGGCCGTAGTCGGCCAGCAGCGCATCGGCCCACGCGCGCCACGGCCGCCCGTCACGCGCCCCGAAGTCCCGCCCGTGGAGGCTGTAGAGGTTGAAGCGATCGAGCGACAGCCAGCGCAGCGATCGGGCCTCCTCGGCAATGGTGTCGACATCGATCCGCAGGCTCATGACGCCGTAGCGGAACTGGTACTGGATGGCGCCCAGGCGCTTGTGCATGACCTGGCCGAGATAGATACCGCTAGGCATCCGCGGTCTCCTTGCTCTCCCAAGGGGTCTCCCCCGAGGTCTCCCAAGGCAAGGGCAGGTCCCACGACCGGGCGAGCGCGACCGCGCTACGCAGGCCGTCCTCGTGGAAGCCGTAGCCGAGATAGGCGCCGCAGAGCCAGACGTTCGCCGTGCCTTGGAGGGCCTCGATCTCGCGTTGCGCATCGAGCGCGGCCTGGTCGAAGACCGGATGCTCGTAGCGGATCTCCTCGAAGACCTTGTCGGGGGCTGGCGGCGTGATCGGGTTCAGCGTGACCAACAGCGGGGTCTCGATCGCGATGTTCTGAAGCGCATTCATCCAGTAGGTGACCGCCACGCGGGTCTCGGGATGGCGGGTGTCGCGCAGGTAGTTCCAGCTGGTCCACGCGCGTTGGCGATGCGGCATCAGCGAGGTATCGCAGTGCAGATAGGCCAGGTTCTCCTGGTAGCCGATGCGCCCGAGCGGCGCGAAGGCCTCCTTGAGCCGCCCGTCGAGCATCGCGAAGCTCTGATCGCTGTGCGAGGCGAGCACGACATGGTCGAAGCGCCCCGTGGTCCCATCGGCGCAGCGGATCTCCAGGCCCTCGTCGCCGGGCGCGACGCGCTCGACCCGGCTGTCCAGGCGCACGTCGAAGTTGGCGACCTTCCGCAGCGCATCGACGTAGCGCTGCGAGCCCCCGACCAGGCTCTCCCATTGCGGCTGGTCCTGGACGTTCAGTAGGCCGTGGTTCTCGAAGAAGCGCAGGAAGCTCGCCGCTGGAAAGCGCATCATCGTCTCGACCGGACAAGACCAGATGGCCGCGGCCATCGGTAGCAGGTAGCGCTGCTGCATCCGATCTTCGAAGCCGTGCTCGGCCAGGTAGTCGCCGAGCGTCGTCGTCAGGGCCTCCGGTCGCTGGAGATCCTGCTTGGCCCGCCGATTGAAGCGGAGGATCTGGCGAATCATGCCCCAATGGGCGGGCGAGAGGAGATTGCGGCGCTGCGCGAAGAGCGAGCCCAGCGTGTCGCCCGAGTATTCCAGGCGGCCGCCGTCGATCGAGACCGAGAAGCCCATCCGGGTCGGCTGCGTCTCGACCCCCAGGTGTCCGAGCATTGCCGTCAGGTGCGGATAGTTGGGGCGATTGAAGACGATGAAGCCGGTGTCTACCGGCTGGCGTCGCCCGCCCACGTCGATTTCGACCGTGTTGGTGTGGCCACCCAGTTTCGGGTCCTTTTCGAACAAGGTCACCGCGTGGCGCTGACCCAGGCACCAGGCCGCTGCCAACCCACTGATCCCGCTTCCGATGACGCCGACCCTAAGACCGCTTCCTTTGACCACGATGCCCCCTTTGGTGGAAATGCCCCAAAACCTGGGGCACAGCCCGTAAGATGGAGCACGAGGGCGGCGGATCAAGTCCGGCGTCGCGGCGCGTCGCACCCGTCCGGGCGGGTTGCACGGATCGCAAGGGGCGGCTCGGGCACCGTCCAACGGCCGCTTTTAGGTTGAAGACGCGGCACGGAAACGCGATATCCGCCGGGACTCGGTCTCGGGCGCCCGACCGCCTGCGACCGGCGCCGGCGGTCCCTATCCGATCACAGGCCGATCACAGGCCGATTCACAGTCGGGTCGCGACGCGCGACCAGGGGTATGACATGCCGGGAACGAATGGGGTGTGCGATCAGCGGATTTGGCTCGTCGGGGCCTCCCAGGGGATCGGGCTGTGCCTGGCCGAGCGGCTCGTGCAGGCGGGTGGCCGTGTCATCGCGTCGGCGCGCGGGGCCGAGCACAGCGAGGTGCTGCGCCGTCTGCGCGAGCAGGATCCCGACAGGTTGACCCTGCTCGACATCGACGTCACCGACCCGCCAGCGATCGAAGGCGTCTGCGACCGGGCCTGGGCCGCCTTCGGCGGTCTCGACGTCTGGATCTACAATGTCGGCACCTACGAGCCGATGGGCATCGAGGACTGGGATCTGGCCGAGTTCGAGCGGATGGCCCAGACCAACTACCTGGGCGCCGTGCGCCTGATGCATGCGCTGGCGCCGCGGTTCCTGAAGCAGATCGGGCCCCAGGACGGATCGAGACCGCCCAGCAAGCCGGCCGCGCAATGGATCTGGAACGCGAGCCTCGCCTCCGACTTCGGCCTGCCCTACGGCGGCGGCTACTCGGCACCGAAGGCCGCCCTCGTGAATCTGGCCGAGTCGCTGCAGCCGGAGCTGGCGCGGCACGGCATCGCGCTCAAGATCATCAATCACGGGTTCGTCAAGACCCGCCTGACGCAGAAGAACGCATTTCCGATGCTCGGCCTGATGGAGGCCGACGAGGCCGCCGAACGGATCCTCGCCTGCCTCGGTACCAAGCGCTTCGAGACGCGATTCCCGCGCAACCTCGCGAGCATCCTCGGCGTCCTCAAGCGCCTCCCGAAGCCCTGGAGTCTCGCGCTCACGCGCAGGATGCTCAAGCCCTGACGGCGAGGGGCGCGCGACCGTCCTGGCCGCCCGGGCGGCCTCAGTCCCGGGTCGGTCTGCGGCCCGTTCGGGTGCTGCCCAGGCCGCGCGTGGTCAGCGCGGCGATGGCGACGGCCACGGCGACGAAGACGACGATGATGGTCGCCAGCGCGTTGATCTGCGGCGACACGCCCATGCGCACGCTGGAGTAGACGACCATCGGCAGGGTCGTCGCGCCCGGGCCCGAGACGAAGCTCGCGATGACGAGATCATCGAGCGACAGCGTGAACGCGAGCAGCCAGCCCGAGAGCAGGGCCGGGGCGATCAGCGGCAGCGTGATGCGCAGGTACACGGTCAGCGGGTGGGCGCCCAGATCCATCGCCGCCTCCTCGAGCGAGCGATCGATCTGCGCCAGGCGGGCGCGCACGACGACGGCGACATAGGCCAGGCTGAAGGTGATGTGGGCGACCGTGATGGTCGTGAAGCCGCGCCCGCCCGGCCAGCCGACGGACTGCTGGAGGGCGACGAAGAGGAGCAGCAGCGACAGGCCGATGATGACGTCCGGCATCACGAGCGGCGCGGTCAGCAGCAGCTCGAAGCCGGTGCGCCCGCGGAAGCGCCCGTGACGGACCAGGGCGTTGGCCGCCAGGGTGCCGAGCACGACGGCGAAGGTCGCGTTGGTCGCGGCGATGCGGATGCTGAGCCAGGCCGCATCGAGCAGTTGGCGGTTGTGCAGCAACTCCCCGTACCACTTCAGCGAGAAGCCCGACCAGACCGTGACCAGCCGCGACTCGTTGAACGAGTAGACGATGAGCAGCAGCACCGGCAGATAGAGGAAGGCGTAGCCGAAGGCGAGCACCGTGTAGAGCGACCAGCGTTGGCGCCTCATGGCCTGTCCTCCAGGGCGCCCTGCTGCCAGCGCTGCATCAGGACGAAGGGCACGACGAGCAGGCCGAGCAGGACCAGGGCGAGCGCGGCGGCGAGCGGCCAGTCCATGTTCGAGAAGAACTCGGTCCACAGCATCCGCCCGACCATCAGGGTCTGGGGGCCGCCGAGCAGGTCCGGGATCACGAACTCGCCGACGGCCGGGATGAAGACCAGCATGCTGCCGGCGACGATGCCGGCGCGCGACAGCGGTAGCGTCACGCGCAGGAACGCGCGCAAGGGCCGACAGCCGAGGTCGGCGGCGGCCTCCAGGAGCGTCGGATCGAGCCGCGTCAGGTTGGCGTAGAGCGGCAGGATCATGAACGGCAGGTAGGAGTAGACGATGCCGATGTAGACCGCCGTCTGGGTGTAGAGGATCGCCAGCGGCTCGTCGATGACCCCGAGCCAGAGCAGGAAGTTGTTCAGGAAGCCGTTGGTCTTCAAGATCCCGATCCAGGCATAGACGCGGATCAGGAACGAGGTCCAGAACGGCAGCACGATCAGCATCAGCAGCGGCAGCCGCCAGCGTTCCGGGGCCGTGGCGATCGCGTAGGCCATCGGATAGCCGAGCAGCAGGCAGAGGAGCGTGCAGACCAGGGCCACCTGGAGCGAGTTGAGGAACGAGGCCAGGTAGAGGCTGTCGCTCCAGAGCAGGCGATAGCTCTGGAAGTCGAGGCGGATCTGCAGGACCCCCTCCTCGACCCACTGCCAGAGCGCCGCGTAGGGCGGCTGCGCGGCGGTCGGCTCGGCGAGGCTGATCTGCAGGACGATGGCGACCGGCAGCAGCAGGAAGAGGCCGAGCCAGAGATAGGGCACGCCGATGTTCAGGAGTCGGCTCGCGCGCCTGGTGGGGCGCGGCCGGTTCTGGAACGGGGAGGCCATCGACGGGTTAGTCCGCCAGCACGACGCCGCTCGTCGGCGACCACTCCATCGCGACCTCCTGACCCCAGGTCAGCGCCTGCTCGGTGCGCGGCTGGATGTTGGCGAGCGTCATCTCGACGATCTGCCCCGGGCTCACCCGGACGTGGTAGATGGAGACGTCGCCGAGGTAGGCGATGTCCTCGACGAGGCCGCGGATCTGGTTCACGGCCTCCTCGCGGAAGGCGGCGCAGAGGCGGACCTTCTCCGGGCGCACCGCGACCGTGACCGGGCTGCCGAGCGCGAGCGGCTGCGGGCAGCGCATCCGCATCGGCCGCCCGAGCGGGGTCTCGACGAGGACCTCGTCGCCGTCGCGCTCGACGACCTTGCCCTCGAACAGGTTGACCGAGCCGATGAAGCGGGCGACGAAGCGGCAGTTCGGGTATTCGTAGATGCCGGTCGGGGTATCGACCTGGACGATCTGCCCGGCGTCCATGACCGCGAGGCGGGTCGACATGGTCATCGCCTCCTCCTGGTCGTGGGTCACCGTGATGAAGGTCGTGCCGATGCGCTCCTGGAGATTGACCAGCTCGAACTGGGTGTTCTCGCGCAGGCGCTTGTCGAGCGCCCCGAGCGGCTCGTCCAGCAGCAGGAGCTTCGGGTGCTTGGCCAGGCTGCGGGCCAGCGCGACGCGCTGGCGCTGGCCGCCGGAAAGCTGGTCCGGGCGCCGTCGGCGCAGCTCGCCGATCTTGAGCAGGTCGAGCATCTCGGCGACCCGCTCGGCGCGCTCGCGGCGCGGCATGCGCTCCTGCTTGAGGCCGAACTCGACGTTCTGCTCGACCGTCATGTGCGGGAACAGCGCGTAGGACTGGAACATCATGTTGACCGGCCGGTTGTACGGTGGCAGGTCGGTCACGTCGGCCCCGTCGATGAAGATCCGCCCGCTGCTCGGGTACTCCAGGCCGGCCAAGATACGCAGCAGCGTCGTCTTGCCGCAGCCGGAGCTGCCGAGCAGCGAGAAGAACTCGCCCTGGAAGATCGACAGCGACACGTCGTCGACCGCATAGACGTCGCCGAACTTCTTCGTCACCCGCTCGATGCGCACATAGGGTTGGGCCTTGGGGTCCTGCCAGGGCTCGAGCGAGCGGCGGTCGATCGCGATGGCCATCGTCCGGGCGGTCCGGTCAGTGCCCGGACTTCAGTCGCGTCCAGAGCCTGTTGAGGTCGCGCAGCTCGCGGCTGCTGCGCTCGGCCGGCACGAAGAGCCGGGCGCGCACGGCCGGGGGCGGGTAGATGCCCGGGTCGTCGCGCAGGGCCTCGTCGAGATGGGGCGTCGCGGCCAGGTTCGGGTTGGCGTAGTAGACATAGTCGGAGACCGCCGCGATCACCTCGGGCTCGAGCAGGTAGGCGATGAAGGCATGGGCGGCCTCGGGGTTCGGCGCATCGGCCGGGATCGCCATCACGTCGGTCCAGAGGACGGCCCCCTCGCGCGGGATCAGGTAGTCGATCGCGACGCGCCCGCCGGCCTCCTCCGCGCGGGTCGCGGCCTGCAGGACGTCGCCCGAGTAGCCGTGCGCGACGCACAGGTCGCCGTTGGCCAGGTCGCTGATGTACTGCGAGGAATGGATGTAGCGGATGTGCGGGTAGATCGCCTCGATCAGCGCCTGGGCGGCGGCCAGGTCGGCCTTGGCCAGGCTGTTCGGGTCGCGACCGAGGTAGGCGAGCGCCGCCGGGATGACCTCGGCCGGGTCATCGAGCAGGCTGATACCGCAGCCGGCGAGGCGCTTGGCGTTCTCCGGGTCGAAGATCAGCCCCCAGGTATCGAGCGGCGCGTCCTCGCCGAGGGCCGCCTGGACCTTCTCGACGTTGATGCCGAGCCCGGTCGTGCCCCACATGTACGGCACGACATGGGCGTTGCCCGGATCGCCGGAGGCCAGGGTCGCCATTATCTGCGGGTCGAGGTTCGCGAGGCCCAGTAGCCTGTCCTTGTCGAGGGGCCGGTAGAGGCCGGCGGCGATGTGACGCGCGGCGAACGGGCGCATCGTCGGGAAGACCAGGTCATAGCCGCTGCGCCCGGCGAAGAGCTTGGCCTCCAGGACCTCGTTGGCGTCATAGACGTCGAGCACCGGGTGGATCCCGGTGCGCGCCTGGAAGTCGGCGAGCGTGTCCTCGGCGAAGTAGTCGTTCCAATTGTAGATGTGTAGCCGTTCCTCGGCGCTCGCGATGGCGGGCACGGCGAGGGCGGCGACGAGGAGCAGGGCCGCCGGGCGCAGCAGGACGGACAGGTGGCGCATCGGAGGTTCCTCCCGGGGACGAAGGGTTGGACTGGGCGGTTCGGGTCCTGTGCCGGAGCACCGGAAAATGCCGCGCATGCTACTGGAAAATCGCGCGTAATCCCATATGCGCTGGCAACGGGTGTGAGCCCCGCGGTGCGCCGCCTGCTTGAACCGATCCTCCGGTCTCGGGGCGCCTGCCGGGTGGTTTCGATGACAACCGGCGGCGGGTGGAGCCCATCATGAGGGGGCAAACGATGCGGTTCCTGACGTCACCGCATCCTACGTCGCCCGGTAGGATGCGGTGAGGAACGAACCGCATCGCTGGTGCTGGCGCGGATGTCGCGGTGGGGGCAAACGATGCGGTTCCTGACGTCACCGCATCCTACGTCGCCCGCTGATGCGGTGAGGAACGAACCGCATCGCTGGTGCTGGCGCGGATGTCGCGGTGGGGCAAACGATGCGGTTCCTAACGTCACCGCATCCTACGTCGCCCGCTGATGCGGTGAGGAACGAACCGCATCGTTAGGCTTCGACAGGCGGACGCTGCCGCCGGGTTAAAGGAGGTGCCTTTGCGATGACCGACTACCGGCGGTTACGGATCCCCGGGGCGACCTGGTTTTTCACCGTGAACCTGGCGCGACGGCATGACCAACGCCTGCTGGTGGAGCAGATCGCGGTGCTCGGGGAGGTCTTCCGCGCCGTCAAGGCAGCGCATCCGTTCCGGATCGAGGCGATCTGTGTGCTGCCCGACCATCTGCACTGCATCTGGACCCTGCCGGCTGGGGATTCGGCCTATGCGACCCGTTGGGCGCTCATCAAGGCCGGCTTCTCCCGAGCCCTTCCGGCTGGCGAGCCACGTTCGCAGAGCCGCGCCAAACGCGGCGAGCGGGGTATCTGGCAACGGCGGTTCTGGGAGCATGCGATCCGCGACGAGCGCGATCTCGCCCGGCACATCGATTACATCCACTGGAATCCGGTGAAGCACGGTTGGGTGCCGCGGGTTGGAGACTGGCCCCATTCGAGCTTCCATGCCTACGTGCGCCGTGGTCGTTATCCGGCCGATTGGGCCGATCCGCCGGGGCAGATCGACGCCGGCGAATAAGCCGGCGTGCCGCCCAGCCTCGGCGATCGGGTGCCGGATTTCATCGCTCCATGGATGGGGTTCCTGACGTTGCTGCATCAATGATGCGGTTCGTTCCTCACCAGCACCAGCGATGCGGTTCGTTCCTCACCAGCATCATCGATGCGGTTCGTTCCTCACCAGCATCATCGATGCGGTTCGTTCCTCACCGCACCAGCGATGCGGTTCGTTCCTCACCAGCATCATCGATGCGGTTCGTTCCTCACCAGCATCATCGATGCGGTTCGTTCCTCACCGCATCCTACGCGGCTGGGCGGTGCGTTCCAGGGAGGCGGATCGTTCGAACCGGCGAAGGGGGTGCGCAGGTTTTCGGCGACGAGTGCATTGATGCGTCGCAGGGTCTTGCGGTCTTGGGTCTGCCAGTAGAGATAGTCCGACCAGGCCTCGGTGGTCCAGGCGAGGTGTCTAGGGCACCTTGAAAAAGTCAAGGTGTCCGTGCGGGGCAATGATCAGATCACGAGCTATAGGGCAGACCTCACAGGAACCATTTCTGGATCCGGCTGGACCCCGGACGACCGGGTCAGATCACGAGGCCGATTACAGCGCCGGTGAGCAGCGTCGCCAGCGTCCCGGCGAGGATGGATTTCATGCCGAGCGCGACGATCTCGGGGCGCCGCGCTGGGGCCATGGTGCCGAGCCCGCCGATCAGGATGCCGAGGCTGCCGAGGTTGGCGAAGCCGCACAGGGCATAGGTCATGATCAGCTCGCTGCGCGGGCTCAGCGCCCCGTCCGGCAGGGCGGCGAGCTCGATGTAGGCGACGAGCTCGTTGAGGACCGTCTTGATCCCCATCAGCGAGCCGGCCGTCGCGGCCTCGGACCAGGGGATGCCGATCAGCCAGACGACCGGCGCCATCGCCCAACCGAGGAGGCGCTGCGCGGTGAGCGGGTCACCGGCGATGTCCGGCAGCAGCCCGAGGACCTGGTTGAACAGGCTGACCAGGGCCAGCATCACGATCAGCATCGCGATGATGTTGAGCCACAGCGGGATCGCATCGAGTGTGCCGCGGGTGATGGCGTCCATCGCGCTGCGCGTCTCGCTCGCGACCCGGACCTCGATCTTGGGCTCCTCTTCGGCCTCAGGGACCAGGACGCCGGCGATCAGCAAGGCGGCTGGCGCGTTGATCAGCGAGGCGGTCAGGACGTGGCCGAGCGGGTCCGGGATGACGCCGGTGAGCAGGGTCGCGTAGAGGACCATCACGGTGCCGGCGATGGTCGCCATGCCGCAGGCCATGATGCCGAACAGGGCGCTGCGCGACATGCCTTGCAGGTAGGGGCGGATCAACAGCGGCGCCTCGGTCATTCCGACGAAGACGTTGGCCGCGGCGCCGAGCCCGAGCGGCCCGCCGGTGCCGAGCGTGCGGCGCAGCAGCCAGGCGAAGGCGCGCACCGCGAGCGGCAGCACGCGCCAGTGGAAGAGCAGGGCCGACAGGGCGCTGATGACGAGGATCAGCGGCAAGGCCCGGAAGGCCAACACGAAGCTGTTCTGCGGGTAGGCGGTCTCGAACGGCGCCGCGGCGCCGCCCAGGTAGCCGAAGACGAGTTCGGTGCCGGCCTGGGTCGCCGTCTGGAGCGCGGTGGCGAGTGCGTTGAGCGCGAGGAATCCGTCCTGGAGCGGCGGCAGCTTCAGCAGCGCGACGGCGATCAGGAACTGGAGCGCGAGCCCGGCGACGATCAGCCGCGGGCGCACGCGGCGGCGGTCTTCGCTCAGCAGCCAGGCCAGGCCGATCAGCACGACCAGGCCGATGAGGCCCTGGAAGGGCAGGGCGGCGGGGTGGGCCATCGTCGGCCGCTCAGTGCCGGCCCGCGGGCGGCTGGTGGTGCGGCGCGGCGACGAACAGCTGCTGGATGTCGACCGGGTCGAAGCGGTACTCGCGGTTGCAGAACTCGCAGGTGACCGCGACGCCACCCTGGTCGGCGGCGGTGCGCTCGACCTCCAGCTGGCCGAGGGCGCGCAGCGTATCCTCGATGCGCTGGCGCGAGCAGCCGCAGCGGAAGGCGATCGGCTCGGACTCGAAGAGGCGCACCTGCTCCTCGTGGAAGAGCCGGTGCAGCAGCCCCTCGGCGGGCAGGCCGAGTAGCTCGACGCGGGTCAGGGTCCCCGCGAGCAGGCCGATCCGCTCCCAATCCTCGACCTCGCCCGCGGCGCTCGGCAGGCGCTGGAGGAGCATCCCGGCGGCGCGCTGTGGGCTCGCCTCGAGCCAGAGCCGGGTCGGCAGCTGCTCGGAGGTCGAGAAGTAGCGCCCGATCGCCTCGGCCAGGTCGCGGCCCTCCAGCGGCACGATCCCCTGGTAGGGCTCGGCGCCGCGGCGCTCGATCGTCAAGACCAGGCGGCCGGCACCGAAGGTCTCGGTGAGGCCGGCGCCGAGCGGCACCTCGCCCGTCCAGCGCGCCAACCCGCGCACCGTGCGCTGGTCGGTGGCCTGGGCGACGAGCGTGCGCAGCGGGCCGTCGCCCTGGACCTGGAGGATCAGCGAGCCCTCGAACTTGATGGTCGCGCTCAGCAGCGCGACCGCGGCGAGGGCCTGACCGAGCTGGTCCTGGACCGCGAGCGGGTAGGGGTGGATCGCGAGGACGGCGCGCCAGCTCGCGTCCAGATAGGCGAGTTCGCCGCGCACGCCGGCCTGCTCGAAGAGGAAACGGTGGAGGCTATCTGGATCGGACATGGGGTCGGACGTCTGGTGGTGTCGGGCTGTCTCGGCGGTTCGGCGCCGGCGGCCTCGGTGGGCGCCATTCTGCGGCAATCGCGCCCCGGTTGCACGCCGGCACGGCGCGCCGGGGACTCAGGGGCGTGGCGCGTCGTCGCTCGGCTGCGGCGCCTCGGCGAACCGCTCGAGCAGTGCCGTGATCTCCTCGGCCGGGGCCGGGCGGCCGAACAGGTAGCCCTGGGCCAGGTCGCAGCCGACCCCGAGGAGGAAGCGCCGTTGGGCCTCGGTCTCGACGCCCTCGGCGAGCACCTTGAAACCGAGCCGGCTGGCGAGCGCGGCGATGGCGTCGACGATCGCGGCGCTGGCGGTGTCGTCCGGCAGGCCGCTGATGAAGCTCATGTCGATCTTCAGCGTGTCGAACGGCAGGCCCTTCAGGTAGGCGAGCGATGAGTAGCCGGTGCCGAAGTCGTCCATCGCCAGTGCGAGGCCGAGGCGTTTGAGACCGGCGAGCACGGCCGGTGCCTCCTCGCGCAGGTCCATGACGACGGTCTCGGTCACCTCCAGCTCCAGGCGGTCGGCGGGAAGGCCCGTCTCCTCGAGCAGGGCCGCGACCGTCTCCACCGGGTTGCGGCGCCGGATCTCGGCGCCCGAGACGTTGACGGCGATGCGCCCGAACGGCAGCCCATCGGCCTGCCAGGCCAGCGCCTGGACGCAGGCGGTGCGCAGGACCCACTCGCCGAGGGGGAGGATGAGCCCCGTCTCCTCGGCGATGCGGATGAAGCGGTTCGGGCCGAGCAGGCCGCGCTGCGGGTGCTGCCAGCGCACCAGCGCCTCCAGCCCGATCAGGCGTCCCTGGCGCATGTCGACCTGCGGCTGATAGTGGAGCACCAGTTCGTCGTCGGCGAGGGCGCGGTGCAGGTCCGAGATCAGCATCACCCGCTCGCGGGCATAGTCCGAGAGGGCGCGCGCATAGTGGCGGTAGCCGTTGCCGCCGGACTCGCGGGCCTGATAGAGGGCGGCGTCGCAGTTCTGCATCAGCCGGGCGACGTCGTCGCCGTCGTTGGGGTAGGTGGCGATGCCGATGCTGGCGCTGATGAAGAGTTGCTGGCCGGCGAGGGCCAGCGGCCGGGCGAGCGCATCGATGATGCGCTCGGCCATCAGGCTGGCGCGGGTCTCGATGCCGGTGTCGCTCTCGATCAGCACGGCGAACTCGTCGCCGCTCAAGCGCGCGACCGTCTCGTCGGGGCGCACCAGCGCGGTCAGACGCGCGGCGACCTCGCAGAGCACCAGGTCGCCGACGCCGTGGCCGAGGCTGTCGTTGACGTGGCGGAAGGCATCGAGGTCGGCGAGGAGCAGGCCGACCTGCGTGCGGCCCGCCTTGGCCCGCCGCAGCGTCTGCTCCAGACGGGTGCGGAACAGCAACCGGTTGGGCAGGTCGGTGAGCGGGTCGCGGTGGGCGAGCCGCTCGATCTGTGCCTCGGAGCGCTTGATGTCGCTGATGTCGGAGAAGACCCCGACATAGTGGGTAACGCGGCCCGTCTCGCTGCGCACCGCGTTGATGTTGACCCACTGGGGGGCGATCTCGCCGTCCTTGGCGCGGTTCCAGATCTCGCCGCGCCAGTGGTCCTGGTCGAGGAGTTGGCGCCACATCGCGCGGAAGAAGACCGGATCGTGGTAGCCGGACTGGAGCAGGCTCGGGTTGCGTCCGAGGAGTTCATCGGCCGTATAGCCGGTGATCTGGCTGAGGGCGGCATTGACCGCGATGATCGCCGGGGTCGTATCCGTGACCATGATGCCCTCGCTCGTGTTGTCGACGGCCGCGGCGTAGAGGCGCATCTGCGCCTCGGCCTGCTTGCGTTCGGTGACGTCGCGCAGGAAGGCGACGGTCACCGTTCGGCCGTCCATCTCCATATCGACGCTGCGCAGGTCGGCCGAGACGAGCTTGCCGCCGGCGTGCTTGATCTGGATCTCGATCGGCTCGTCGGGGGTGGCGACGAAGCCGAAGTCCTGGCCGATGAGCCCCGTGCGCGGGTCGCCGAACAGGGCCGTGGCGGCCGCGTTCGCATAGAGGATGGTGCCGCGACCGTCGAGGATCAGGATGGCGTCCGAGGCCAACGCGACGATCTGGCGAAAATCGACCCGCTGGGCCGCCATCAGGCCTCCTTGAGGTCGAGTCCGACCAGGACCTTGTCGTGCTCGGAGAGGTCGCCGACGACGCGGCGTACCGGCGGGGGCAACTTCTTGATGACGACCGGGGTCGCGAGGATCCGCTCGTCCTCGGCCAGCTGTGGGCGCTCCAGGATGTCGATGACCTCGATCGCGATCTGCTGGCCCTCGGCCGCGAGTCCCGCGACGATCGCCTCCAGGTTGGCGATGGCGCGACTCGCGGCCGCCGTGCGCCCGGCGATGTAGAGGCGTAGAAGCTGACCGCTCATTCGCGGCCCCGGCTGACGGCGGCGCGCGCCCGGGCGATCTGCGCCAGGCGCTGTTCGATCTGGGCGATCCGACGGTCGAGCTCGGCGCCCTTCGCCTCCTCCTCGATCCGCGCGAGGCGCGCGGCGGCGGCCGTGACCTCGGTCAGCTGGTCGCGGGCGTGGCGGGCGCGCTCGAGTTCCTGGTCGAGCTGTTCCAGCTCGGCCTCGTCCTCGGCCGCCCGGGCCAGTCGCGCCGTGCCATAGGCGATCCCGCCCGTACCGAGGTAGGGCTCTTCGATCGCGAGGCCGGCCCCGCTGATGCGAAACTCCTTGACCTGGTTCGAGATCGGCAGGCCGCGGGCCTTGACCACGGTGATCAGTCGGTTGATCTCGCCGTCGTTCTCGTGGCGGCGCAGGCGGATCCAGACGTCGATCATCGAGGAGACGTCGAGGTGGCTGACCCCGCCGCCGTCGTCGCTGAGGAGCTCGGTGGCGATCAGCGTGACGCCCTCGGCCTTGAGCAGGTGCAGGAGCCGCAGCAGCGTCTCCTTGGCGGCCGGGTCGTGGCCGCGCCCGGCCAGGCTGCTGATCGGGTCGAGCACGACCAGGTCCGGCCGATACTCGCCGATCAGCCGCATGACCCGCATCAGGTGCTCTTCGAGGCCGAGTTCCACGGCGCGGACCGGGCGCAGCACGAGGCCGTCCTTCGGGTGGTCGTCCCGGTGGTCGTCCTGGTGGTCTTCTGGGCCGGCTGCCTCGTGCCCGTCGCGGCGGTATCGGGCGAGGTCGAGGCCGAGGACGCGCTGGTTGCGGGTCAGCTCGTCGATGCTCTCCTCGAAGCTGATGTAGAGCACCGCGAGGCCGGCCTCGCAGGCGGCGCGCACCAGGCTGCACGCGAGGCTCGTCTTGCCGGTGCCGGCCTGGCCCGACAGCAGCACGGTTGAGCCCCGATAGGGCCCGTCGCCGCCGAGCATCGCGTCCAGGCCGGGGATGCCGGTCGAGAGGCGCCGGTCGGAGACCTTGGCCGTGAGCTCGGCGCCCGTGACCGGGACGAGGAAGAGCCCGCCGGCGTCGAGCAGAAAGGGGTATTCGTTGGTCTCGTGCGCACCGCCGCGGCGCTTGACGACCCGCAGCACCCGGGTCATGACGCGGTTGGTCACCTCTTGCCTGAGCGCGATCACGCAGTCGGCGACATAGTCCTCGAGCCCATAACGGGTGCTGAACTCGCCGCGCTCCCCGGTCGTGATCAGGCAGGTCACGCGCCGCTCGCGGATCCAGTCGAAGACCCGGGCCAGCTCGCTGCGCAGGCTCGGGTAGCTCGCGAAGGTCGCCTCGATCCCGTCGATCGCATCGATCACCAGGCGCGTCGCCGCGAGGCCCTCGAGGGCATGAGCGATGCGCGCGAGGATGACCGTGAGTTCGATCGTCTCGCCGACCTGGACCTCGTTGCGGTCCGGGCGCATGTCGAGGATGCGCAGGCGACCCTCGGCGACGTGCCGGCGCGCCGGGAAGCCGAATCCCTCGGCGTGCGCGAGCAGGGCCTCGGGGGACTCGTCGAAGGTGACCAGGACGCCGGGTTCGCCGGCGGCGATGCCGTGGCAGAGGAAGGTCAGGGCGATGACGGTCTTGCCGGTCCCGGCGGCGCCGCGCAGCAGCGTCGGTCGCCCCGCCGGGACGCCGCCCCGGAGGATGCGGTCGAGGCCGGCGATGCCGGTCGGGGCGACGTCCGGACGGTGCTCGATCGTCGCCCCTTCGCGGTGCGTCTCAGCCGACATCGGCGCAATCCTCCTGCCGGTCACGTGGGGTCGCGGACCAGCGCAGCCGGCGGTTCATGGCGGACCCGGGGATGGTCGGGTGCCGGCTCGCGCGGTGCGCGTTAGGGCGCCCGGCAGGCCGGGCGGGGGCGAGTGTCAGTTCCGATGGGGGCTGCGGCCCGAGGGCCAGATCGTCGGCTCGCCTGCTCGTCATCGCGATCTTGTTCTCTGTGCGCTGCCACGGTGAGGCGCGGCGTCCTGGCGTCCGTGTCCCCGGTGGTCGAGGCCACCAGGACAATTGTGGAATCGTAGCAGAATCGCAGGCGCGCGAGCGAGGCCGCCAGCCGCCTCCGTGCGGCGGCGAGCCTTGGGGCTCTCCTCAGGCCGCGGCGATGCCCTGCTGGTGCTGCCGGGTGACCAGGCGCTCCATCATGCGCAGGTCGCGTGGCTCGAGCCGCATCGCGGTGTCGACCCAGATCTCGACGATGTCGAGCAACTCCTGCCAGCCGATCGGATGCAGATAGTCACGCACCTTGCGTACCGCGCGAAAGCCGTTGCGGGCGCGATTCTCGCGCTTGATGTAGTCATAGACGGCCGCCTCGCCCTCGCCCGTCTCGACCAGGATGTCGACCAGCCCCATCGCTTGGAGCTCCTCGGCGCTGTAGATCCGCCCGCTCAGGATCATCTGCTCGGCGCGTTTGGGATCGAGTCGGCGTGCGAGCAGGCTGTAGGCACCCATCCCGGGGAACAGATTGAACAGGACCTCGGGAAAGCCCATCCGCGCCTGGCGCTCGGCGATCAGGACGTCGCTCGAGAGGGCCGTCTCGAAGCCGCCGCCGAGGGCCTCGCCCTGGACCAACGACAGTGTCGTTACGTCGCCGTTGAAATGCCGGATGTTCGCGAACAGCGGCTCGATGCAGGCGATGCCGTAGCGTCGCAGGCCCTCGCGATCGCCCTGAATGACGTAGCGGCGGAACAGTTCCAGGTCGCCGCCGAGATTGAATATGCGAGGCGTATTCGAGGCGATGACGTGATAGCGGATGCCGAGGGGGGCGGCGTTCTGCTCGACGAACCGGCACCAGCCGATGAGGTCGGTCAGCAGTCGGGTGGAAAAACAGGGGCGGTCGGTCGGTTGCAGATAGCACCAGGCCGTTTCGTACTTGCGATCGAGGTGGGTCGCGATCTGGTCGAGATGACGGGAAGCGAAGCCGATGCTGGCGATGGAGGGCTGTGCGTTCATGCTTTATCTCCGCGAAGGCAACAAATGAAAAATCAACTCCCATGCACAAAATAAGGTACCATCATCGACAAAAAGCTGATAAAAATTATAGTTTTTGTTGCATCAGGTCACGTCCTCGAAAAGGGGTCAGAGCCCTTTTTACCATGCCTCGTAAACAGCGATTCTTTCTCCCGGACATCCCGGCCCATGTGGTGCAGCGCGGCCACAACCGTCAGCCGGTCTTCTTCGCCGACGAGGATCGTCTTGCGTACCTGTCGTGGCTGAAGGAGGGGGCCGAACGTTATTGCTGCGCCATTCACGCCTATGTGTTGATGGGCAACCATGTGCATCTGCTGATCACGCCGGACGATTCCGAATCGATCAGTCGCCTGATGCAGTATGTCGGGCGTCGCTACGTGCCTCATGTCAATCGCCGCTACGGGCGCAGCGGCACGCTGTGGGAGGGGCGCTTCCGGTCGAGCATCATCGAGACGCAGACCTACCTGCTCGCCTGCCATCGCTACATCGAGCTCAACCCCGTGCGTGCCGGCATCGTCGCGATGCCGGGGGACTACCGCTGGTCGAGCTACCGCTGCAATGCCCTAGGGTTGCGCGACGGCCTCCTCGTCGCCCATGCCGAATACCTGGCTCTCGGGCGCACGGACGACGAGCGACGTGCCGCCTACCGCGGGCTCTTCGGCGGTGCCGACGATGGGGAGGGTGATCTGAACGGGCAGTTGCGGGCCTGCCTGCGGAGCGGGACGCCGTTGGGCGAAGACGACTTCTGCGTTGGCGTCGAGCAGACGCTCGGACGGCGCATCGGCCAAGTGGCGCGGGGTCGCCCCAAAAGGCCCAAGCAGGGGTAGCCCGAAAAGGGCGAAAAAGGGGTCAGCGAAAAAGGGGTCAGAGCCCTTTTCGGAGCCCTTTTCGTTCTTTTCGTTTTCCGAAAAGGGCTCTGACCCCTTTTTTATGTCAGGTGTTTTGGATGACGATGCGCGGGAAGCGGGCGGCGTAGTCCTTGGCCTGGAGCGAGAGCTTCGCGGCGGTGCGCCGGGCGATCTCGCGGTAGATCTCGGTGACGCGCGCCTCCGGCTGGGCGACGACGGTCGGCCGGCCGTTGTCGGTCTCTTCGCGGATGTGCGCGGTGAGCGGCAGGGAACCGAGCAGGCGGATGCCGTACTGCTTGGCCATGCGCTCGCCACCGCCCTCGCCGAAGATGTGCTCTTCGTGGCCGCACTTCGAACAGATGTGGATGCTCATGTTCTCGACGACGCCGAGCACCGGCACCTCGACCTTCTGGAACATCTTGAGCCCCTTGCGGGCGTCGAGCAGGGCGATGTCCTGCGGCGTCGTGACGATCACGGCCCCCGAGACCGGCACCTTCTGGGCCAAGGTCAGCTGGGTGTCGCCGGTGCCCGGGGGCAGGTCGATGACGAGGTAGTCGAGGTCGGACCAGTTGGTGTCGTTGAGCAGCTGCTCGAGGGCCTGGGTGACCATCGGGCCGCGCCAGATCATCGGCGTCTCCTCGTCGATCAGCAGGCCGATCGACATGACCTGGAGGCCGTGGCTCGTCATCGGCTCCAGGTGGGCGCCGTCCTTCGACTCGGGCTGCCCCGTGATGCCGAGCATGCGCGGCTGCGACGGCCCGTAGATGTCGGCGTCGAGGAGGCCGACGCGCGCCCCCTCGGCGACGAGCGCCAGGGCCAGGTTGACGGCCGTCGTCGACTTGCCGACGCCGCCCTTGCCGGAGGCGACGGCGATGATGTTCTTGACGTTGTCGATCGGCTTGAGGGCCTTCTGGACCGAGTGGGCCTGGACCTGCCAGCTGACGTCGACGGTCGCGTCGGTCACGCCTGGGACGGCCAGGACCTGCTCCCGGACGGCGGCTACGATCCGCTCGGCACTGCCGGCGGCCGGGTAACCGAGGACGACGGCGACCCTGACTGCTCCGCCGTCGATCGCGATGTCCTTGACGCAGTTGGCGCTGACGAGGTCGCGCTCCAGGTCGGGCTCGACGTATCCCTTGATGGCGGCTTGGATCTGCTCTTGCGTGACTTCAGGCATGCTTTGCTCCAGATATTCTCGGTCCGGCCGGCGGTCCCGGCCGAGTGGGGGATGGATCCAGCGGCGGTCTTCGCCTTCCCCCGCGGTCCTGTCGGTCGTGGCCAGGCGCCGGTGGGTTCGTCGTCGAAGCCGGTTGCGGAAACGAACTATTGGACGCGAAGGCGGGGCCGGGGCGCAATGCGCAACCTCAGTCGGCCGACGGCCTCCGTCGTGGCCGCGGGCCGGGTCGCGGCGGTCTGCGCCGAACGTTGGTCTGGCGGTCGGTCAATTCAACCCAAAACCGGCCGTTGGGCGGTGCCCGAGGTGCGCCGTGCATCGGGCGCCGGAGCGGCCTCCACCGAGCGGGCGGGCAGGACTCGCGTCAGGCCGCTTCGCGATTTCAACGATTTGAATCCACGAGGAAGGGGCCAACTGCCGTTTTCAGGTTCCAGCAAGCGGAGTCGCGGTTGGCCCGGCGGTGATCGCTCGTGCGATACTGCGAGGTCGATTCGGCCCGGGCCCGTCGGGTCGCCCCCATTCGCAGCCGACAGACTCCATGAACGAGACACGCGACATCCTGGTCACCAGCGCCTTGCCCTACGCCAACGGGCCGATCCACATCGGTCACCTGGTCGAGTACATCCAGACCGACATCTGGGCCCGCTTCCAGAAGATGCGCGGGCACAACTGCTGGTACGTCTGCGCCGACGACGCGCACGGCACGCCGATCATGCTGCGCGCGCGCCAGGAGGGGATCGCCCCCGAGGCCCTGATCGCGCGGGTCGCGGAGGAGCATCAGGCGGACTTCGCGGCCTTCCGCATCGGCTTCGACAACTACCACTCGACCCACTCGCCCGAGAATCGCCACTACGCGACGCTGATCTACGCGCGCAATCGCGATGCCGGGCACATCGCCCGGCGGACCATCACCCAGGCCTACGACCCGGTCGAGAACATCTTTCTGCCCGACCGCTTCATCAAGGGCGAGTGTCCCAAGTGCGGCGCGCCGGACCAGTATGGCGACAACTGCGAGGCCTGCGGTGCGAGCTACTCGCCGAGCGAGTTGAAGAACCCGCGCTCGGCGATCTCGGGGGCCGTGCCCGAGCCGCGCGACTCGGAGCACTACTTCTTCCGCCTCGCCGACTTCGAGGCCATGCTCAAGGATTGGACGCGCGGCGGCAGCCTCCAGAAGGAGGTCGCCAACAAGCTCGACGAATGGTTCGCGGCCGGCCTCCAGGAGTGGGACATCTCGCGCGATGCGCCCTATTTCGGCTTCGAGATCCCCGACCATCCCGGCAAGTTCTTCTATGTCTGGCTCGATGCGCCGATCGGCTACATGGCGAGCTTCCAGAACCTCTGCGATAGCGAGCAGGGCAGGGCGGCCGGCCTCGACTTCGACCACTTCTGGGCGGCGGACTCCACCGCCGAGGTCTATCACTTCATCGGCAAGGACATCATCTACTTCCACGCCCTGTTCTGGCCGGCGATGCTGCACGGGGCGGGCTTCCGCACCCCGAGCGCCGTCTTCGCGCACGGCTTCCTGACCGTCGACGGGCAGAAGATGTCCAAATCGCGCGGCACCTTCATCAAGGCACGCACCTATCTCGATCACCTCGACCCCGAGTACCTGCGCTACTACTTCGCCGCCAAGCTCGGCCCGGGCGTCGACGACATCGACCTGAGCCTCGAAGACTTCACGGCCAGGGTCAACGCCGACCTGGTCGGCAAGGTCGTCAACATCGCGAGCCGCTGCGCCGGCTTCATCGCCAAGCGTTTCGACGGGCGCCTGGCCGAGGCGCTGCCGGCCCCGGAGCTCTTCGTCGCCTTCATCGCCGCTGGCGACTCCATCGCCGAGGCCTACGAGCGGCGCGAACTCGGCCGCGCGGTGCGCGAGATCATGGCCCTGGCCGATCGGGCCAACCAGTACATCGACGAGCAGGCGCCCTGGGTCGTCGCCAAGCAGGCGGGGCGCGAGGCCGATCTGCACGGCATCTGCACGCAGGGGCTGAACCTGTTCCGCGTCCTGATCGGCTATCTGCGGCCGATCCTGCCGGGCACGGCGGCGGCGGCCGAGGCCTTCCTGCGGGTCCCGCCGCTGACCTGGGCGGTCCTCGCCGAGCCGCTGCTCGGCCGCGAGATCGACCCGTTCAGGCCGCTGATGACGCGGGTCGACCCGGAGCGGGTCGCGGCCATGGTCGAGGCCTCGAAGGAGGACCTGGCGGCGACGGGCGACGTCGCGAGCGCATCGGCGGGGTCCAACCCGCACCTCGCGCGCGAGCCCATCGCCGAGGTCATCGACTATGACGCCTTCGCCCGGCTCGACCTGCGCATCGCGCGCATCGCCGCCGCCGAGCGGGTGCCGGGTGCCGACAAGCTGCTGCGTCTGACCCTCGACCTGGGCGGCGAGACGCGCAACGTCTTCGCCGGCATCCGCGCCGCCTATGCGCCCGAGGACCTGGTCGGGCGACTCACCGTCATGGTCGCCAACCTCGCCCCGCGCAAGATGCGCTTCGGCGTCTCCGAGGGCATGGTGCTGGCCGCCGGCCCCGGCGGCGGCGCCCTCTTCCTGCTCGCCCCCGACGCCGGGGCCGAGCCCGGGATGCGGGTCAAGTAAGGCAACTCGCGCGAGATAACGGGCGACGTTGGTTGGGTTAGGCCCGCCATCTCGGGCCTCGAGGTCTTGGTCGAGCGTTGGATACGCCCCGTAACCCAACGTCGCCGTGGCCTCCCCTTGTCCGTGTGCTGCCTAAGCAACGATTCAAGAACAACCGGCGCATCTTCTTTTAGACTGCGAAACACGCGAAACACGCGAAACACGCGAAACACACGAAAAGGCAGAATATACGCGCGAGAATCTGGGGTTTTTTCGCGACTTTCGCGCATTTCGTAGTTTCTTGTCTTCCGCGTGCTTGTATTGGTTGTTTCTGCACCGTTCCTACGCAAAGAGTGAAAAACCAGTCGTGGGCTCGCCCCCCGTTGTTTCAGCACTTATTGAACCGTTCCTGAGGCCGCGCCCTGCGGCCAGGCGCGCGGCCGCGCTTCCCCCTCTCTGCGTCGGCGCCTTTTCCCTGCCGAGGCCAGTTGTAACGAAAGGGTAGCCTGGCGTAAGCTTGGCGAATTGTGCAGTTGCAGCATTTTTCCGCCGGGGCCGGCCTGCGCCCCGGCGCGGCAGGCTTCACGAGGCGGATTTCGAGATGACAGACTATGTCCTCATCCTGGTCGGCACGGTGCTCGTCAACAACTTCGTGCTGGTCAAGTTTCTCGGCCTGTGCCCCTTCATGGGCGTGTCGAAGAAGCTCGAGACGGCGACGGGCATGGGGCTCGCGACCACCTTCGTGCTGACCCTCTCGTCGATCTGCGCCTGGGCCGTCAACGAGTACCTGCTGGTCCCGCTCGGCATCGACTACCTGCGCACGATCGCCTTCATCCTGGTCATTGCCGTCGTCGTGCAGTTCACCGAGACCGTGATGCACAAGACGAGTCCGGTCCTCTACCAGGTGCTCGGCATCTTCCTGCCGCTGATCACGACCAACTGCGCCGTGCTCGGGGTGGCCCTGCTGAATCTCCAGGAAGAGCACACCTTCATCGAGTCGGCGCTCTACGGCTTCGGTGCCGCGCTCGGCTTTTCGCTGGTGCTGGCGCTGTTCGCCGCGATCCGCGAGCGGGTCGCCGTCGCCGATGTCCCGGAGCCCTTCCAGGGCAGTGCCATCGCGATGGTGACGGCCGGCCTGATGTCGCTGGCCTTCATGGGCTTCCTCGGCCTGGTCGCCAACTGACGCTCGGGTCCCTGCCATGCTTGCCCCCATCCTTGTCATCGGCATCCTCGCCGCGCTCTTCGGGCTTCTGCTCGGCTACTCGGCGATCCGCTTCCGGGTCGAGGGCGACCCGATCGTCGATCAGATCGATGGTCTGCTGCCGCAGACCCAGTGCGGTCAGTGCGGGTTCCCCGGCTGCCGACCCTATGCCGAGGCCGTCGCCAAGGGCGAGGCCGAGATCGACCTGTGCACGCCCGGCGGCGAGGCGACCATGCTCGCCCTCGCCGATCTGCTCGGCCGCGAGCCCGGCTCGGGCGAGGGCCAGGCCGAGCGTGTCAAGCGGGTCGCCGTCATCGACGAGCAGGCCTGCATCGGCTGCACCGTGTGTCTCAAGACCTGCCCGGTCGATGCCATCGTCGGCACGACCCGCCAGCTGCACGCCGTCATTGCCAGCGAGTGCACCGGCTGCGAGCTGTGCGTCGCCCCCTGCCCGGTCGACTGCATCCGCATGGTCCCGGTCGCGAGCGACCTCTCCGGTTGGAAGTGGCCCTATCCGGCCGCGACCGCCCAGGCGGCCCAGCCGCCCGTCGCCTAGCCACCCGTCAAGGCGGAGATCTCAATCCCGATGAGCCCGGTCTCTCTTCTTCATTACCGACGGCCCCGGCGCCGCCTGTGGCGCTTCAATGGCGGCATCCACGTGCCCGACGAGAAGGCCCTCTCGAATGGGCGGACGATCGCCGAGGCGCCGCTGCCGCGCCACCTGATCCTGCCGTTGCAGCAGCACATCGGCGCGATCGCCCGCCCCTGCGTCGCCGTCGGCGAGCGGGTCCTGCGCGGGCAGGTGATCGCCGAGCCGAGCGGTTATGTCAGCGCCCCGATCCACGCGAGCAGCTCCGGAACCGTGGTCGCGATCGAAGAGCGCCCGGTGCCGCACCCCTCGGGGCTCGCCGGGCCCTGCATCGTCATCGAGACGGACGGCGAGGACGCCGAGGTCGCGCCGCTGCCGTCGCTGATCGACTACCGTCACATCGATCGGGCCAAGGTCCTCGAGCGCATCCGCGCCTGCGGCATCGTCGGCCTGGGCGGGGCCTCGTTCCCGACGGGCGTCAAGCTCAACCCGGGGCCGGACCACCCGATCGAGACCCTGATCATCAACGCCGCCGAGTGCGAGCCCTATATCACCTGCGACGATCTCCTGATGCGCACCCGCGCCGAGACCGTCATCGAGGGCGTGCGCATCATCCAACACCTGCTCGGTGCCAAGGAGTGCCTCATCGGCGTCGAGGACAACAAGCCCGAGGCGATCGCGGCGCTGCGAGCGGCGCTGGCCGACAGCGACCTCACGGCGACCGAGGTGGTGGCCATCCCGACCCTCTACCCGAGCGGCGGCGAGCGCCAGCTGATCCGCATCCTGACCGGCAAGGAGGTGCCGACCAGCGGCATCCCGGCGCTGATCGGCGTGGTCTGCCAGAACGTCAGTACGACCGCGGCGGTCGCCGACGCGGTCCTCGATGGCCGGCCGCTGACCTCGCGGCTCGTGACCGTCACCGGCCGGGCGATCGCCGAGCCGCGCAACTGCGAGGTGCGCATCGGCACCCCGGCAGCCGACCTGATCGCCCACTGCGGCGGCTACGCCGGCGAGGTGCGCAAGCTCGTCTGCGGCGGCCCGATGATGGGCTTCAAGCTCGAGAGCGATCAGGTCCCGATCACCAAGGGGACCAACTGCCTGCTGGCCCTGACCCCGGCCGAGGCGCCGGACCCGGGGCCGGCGCTCGCCTGCATCCGCTGTGGGCGCTGCGCCGAGGTCTGCCCGACCAACCTGCTGCCGCAGCAGATGTATTGGCACGCCCGCGCCAAGGACCTCGATAAGGTCCAGGACTACAACCTGTTCGACTGCATCGAGTGCGGCTGCTGCGCCCACGTCTGTCCGTCCCACATCCCGCTCGTGCAGTACTACCGCTTCGCCAAGGCGGCGAGCTGGGCGCGCGAGAAGGAGAAACGCCAGGCCGAGCATGCGCGGCTGCGCCACGCGGCCAAGCAGGAGCGGCTGGAACGCGAGCAGCGCGAGAAGCAGGCGAAGCTGCGCGAGAAGGCGGCCGCCGTGAAGGGCGACGGCGCGGGCGGTGGCGACGCGGCAGCCAAGCAGGCGGCGATCGCCGCGGCCAGGGCGCGCGCCGCGGCGAAGCAGGCGGCCTCGCGGGCGCCGGACGCCCCCCGTTCGGCCCAGGACGCTGCCCAGCATTCGGCCCAGCATTCGGCCCAGGATGCGGCCCAAGGCCGACCGCCGGACTCGCCCCCCGACTGCGCGCCGACGCCGCCGCGCGAGGCGGCCACCAAGGCGGGGGCCGGGGCGGCCGCGCACACCGTCACCGAGGACTGAGGACCCAAGATGTCCGCCACCATCATCTCTTCCCCGCACGGCGCGCGCGCGAACCGCGTCGACCTCATCATGCTCCAGGTCCTGCTGGCCCTGGTGCCGGGGGTCGCGGCCATGACCTGGCTGTTCGGTTGGGGCGTGCTGATCAACGTCGCGCTGGCGAGCCTCGTGGCGGTCGCCGCCGAGGCCGCGGTCCTGAAGTTGCGCGGGCGCGCCGCCGGGCCGGCGATCCGCGACCTGAGCGCCTTCGTCACGGCCGTGCTGTTCGCGATCGCGGTGCCGCCGACCCTGCCCTGGTGGTTGACGGTGCTCGGCGTCCTGTTCGCGATCGTCATCGTCAAGCAGCTCTACGGCGGCCTCGGCTACAACCCGTTCAATCCGGCGATGGCCGGCTATGTCTTCTTGCTGATCTCCTACCCGGTGGCGATGACCTCGTGGTTGCCGCCGCAGATGCTGGCCGAACATGCCCTGGGCCTCGTCGACTCGGCGCGGCTGATCTTCGTCGGTGCCCCGCCGGTCGGGCTGCCCTGGGACGCGGTGACCATGGCCACGCCGCTCGATGCGATGCGCCAGGCCCTCGACGAGGGCCAGACGATCGCCGAGATCCGCCAGAGCCCGCTCTGGGGCGAGGTCGGCGGCCGCGGCTGGGAGTGGGTCGCCTTCTGGTTCTTCGTCGGCGGGCTCGCACTCTTGTGGCGGCGCATCATCACCTGGCACATCCCGGTCGCGATGCTCGCCGGGCTGCTCGTGATGGCCGGGCTCTTCTGGTGGGTCGACCCGCAGACGCACCCCTCGCCGGCGTTCCACCTGCTGAGCGGTGGGGCCGTGCTCGGGGCCTTCTTCATCGCGACCGACCCGGTGACGGCCTGCACGACGCGCCGCGGCCAGCTCATCTTCGGCGCGGCGATCGGCGCGCTGGTCTTCGTGATCCGCACCTGGGGCGGGTACCCGGATGCCATCGCCTTCGCCGTCTTGCTGATGAATATCGCGGCCCCCACGATCGAGCAGCTGACCCAGCCGCGGGTCTTCGGTCACGGCAGGAGCAACGGATGAAAAAGACGCTGAATCTGGTCCTGATCGCCGCCTTCGTCCTCGGTGCCTTCGCCGTCGTCGGGGTCGGCCTGGTCGCCTTCACGCAGGCGATGACGGCCGAGCGCATTGCCGCCAACGAGCGTGCGGCCTTGATGGGCAAGCTCGAGGCGGTGGTGCCCGGGGTCAGCATCGAGAACGATCCGCTCGCCGACGTCGTCGTCGTCAGCGATCCGGCCCTGCTCGGCGGGGAGACGACCGAGGTCTACCGCGTGCGCAGCGGCGGCGAGGTGGTTGCCCTGATCCTGGATCCGATGGTCCCCGACGGCTATGCCGGGCCGATCAAGCTGCTGGTCGCGGTCCGCTCCGACGGCACCCTGGGCGGCGTGCGCGTCCTCTCCCACCATGAGACGCCGGGCCTCGGCGACAAGATCGAGGAGCGCAAGTCCGACTGGGTGCTGAGCTTCGACGGCAAGTCCCTGGAGGACCCGCCACCCGAGCAGTGGGAGGTCGAACGCGACGGCGGGGTCTTCGATCAGTTCACCGGGGCGACGATCACGCCGCGCTCGATCGTGCGGGCGGTCAAGCGCACGCTCGTCTTCGTCGAGGAGAAGGGCGCCGACCTCTATGCCGATCCGGCGACCGAGCCTGCCGCCGAGCCCGCCTCGGCGGCGGTGCCCGCGACCCAGGCAGGCCGCGACCCGGCCACCGTCAGCGCCGAGGATGCGTCCTGATGTCCGCCCCCAAGCCTTACCGCCAACTGTTCCGCGACGGGCTCTGGGCCAACAACCAGGCCCTCGTGGCCCTGCTCGGCCTCTGCCCGCTGCTCGCGGTGACGACGACGGCGACCAATGGCCTCGGGATGGGGCTTGCGACCATGGCCGTGCTGGTCCTCTCCAACGCCACCATCTCGCTGATCCGCAACCTGGTGCGCCCCGAGGTTCGCCTGCCGGTCTTCGTCCTCGTCATCGCCTCGTTCGTCACCATCGTCGAGCTGACGATGAAGGCCTACTTCTTCGAGCTCTACAACGTCCTCGGGCTCTTCATCCCGCTGATCGTGACCAACTGCCTGATCATCGGGCGGGCCGAGGCCTTCGCGTCGAAGCACCGCCTGGACCAGGCCGTCGTCGACGGCCTGGCGATGGGGGTGGGTTTCATGCTGGTCCTGACCTTCCTTGGTGGGCTGCGCGAGCTGGCCGGGCAGGGGACCCTCTTCTACCAGGCCGACCTGATGTTCGGCGAGGCCGCCAGGGCCCTGAGCCTGAGCGTCGGCCCCGACTTCCAGGGCGCCCTGATCGCGATCCTGCCGCCTGGGGCCTTCATCTTCCTCGGCCTGCTGATCGCGCTGAAGAACCTCCTCGACAAGCGCGCCAAGCGGCGCCAACTGGAGCGCGCCGCGAAAACGTCCGCCCCCGTGGACCCCGCGGTCGCCGCTGGCTGAGGAGCTGTGCAGAAAAAACCGATACAAGTACGCGGAAGACAAGAAACTACGAAATGCGCGAAAGTCGCGAAAAAACGGCAGATTCTCCCGCGTATATTCAGCCTTTTCGCGTGTTTCGACCGTGTTTCGTAGTTTAAGGAAGATGCGCCCGTTGTTTTTGAATCATCACTGAGGTCCGCCCCGGCACGATCCGAGCCCAGGCGACGTGCGGAGCCCCGCGATGCCCATCAACCCCCCTCGCTGCGCCCCGGCGCCAGCGGGTACCAGTGGTCGTCGCGCGCCGGCGGCAGCAGTTCGCGGCGCAGTGCCGCGAGCGAGGGCAGGGCGCCGCCCGCGCGGCCGGGTGCCCCGCCCGCCGCGGCGAAGGGGTCCTCCTGCTCGAGCACGTCGCCGAGTTCGGCCTCGATCTGCTCGGGGTCTTCGCCGGCCTCCATCCGTCGCAACGCCTCCGCCATCCCGTCGCCGATGCGCAGGCCGGTCGTGTCGAACAGCCGCTTCATCAGCCGGGCGGCCGCCTTCGGGTCGTCCTCGTCGATCCCCTCCAGTTCGCCGGACATCGCGGCGAGGGCCTGCATCATCCGCTCCTCGTCCATCCCCGGGGGCAGGTCCGGGCCGCCGTCCTCGGCCTCGGCACGACCCTTCGAGATCGCGAAGAGCGAGGCGCGCCGACCGAGGGCGGGCCGGGCGCAGCGCGGGCAGTCCGGGCGGGTCTCGGTGTCGACGCGGCGTGAGAAGAAGCTGAAGATGGTGTGGCAGTCGGGGCAATAGAACTCGTAGACGGGCATCGGTCCGTATCCTGCTAATAGGGGTCAGAGTCAGAAACGAACGTCGGAATTCGGTCGTTGGTGTCGGGCTGGGCCGCGAGTGCCGGCGTCTGGCGATTGGGGCGACACGGCGCGTCGGTTGTCGCCAACGAAACGACCGTCGGGGCGCCACTCGGGCGCCGCAGGGCGGAGCCTGCGGTCGGGCATCCGTCCTGCGGTCCCTTCGCCCGTCGGCCTAGTCTTCGTCCTTGAGCTTGACGATATCGGTGTTGAGGGTGACGACCGAGTCCTTGCGCAGGTCGGTGATCCCCTCGCGCAGTCGCTCGCGCTGCAGCGTGGCGATCAGTTGCGGCTTGGCCTGCTCGAACGTCGGCGGTTCGGCCTTGCGGGTCTCCTCGAGCAGGATCACGTGCCAGCCGAACTGGGTATGCACGGGCTTGGTGTTGTAGCGGCCGGGTTTGAGCCCTTTGACGGCGTCGGCGAACGGTTTGACCATCTGGTCGGCGCTGAACCAATCGAGGTCGCCGCCGTTCTTGCCGGTCGGGCCGAGGGAATGCTGCTGCGCCAGTTCAGCGAACTTGGCCCCCTTGTCGAGCTGGCCGATCAGCCGCTTCGCCTCGGCCTCGTCGGCGACCAGGATGTGGCGCGCCTTGTACTCGGTGCGCTCGGCGCCGGTGACGAACCTGTCGTAGGCCTTCTTGAGCTCGGCGTCACTCGGTGGTTCGTCCTCCAGCATCGCCCGCTGGGCGGCGGCCGAGAGGATCTTCATCGTCTGGAGCTGGATCGTGCCGCGCACGTCGTCGCGCGCGTCGAGGCCCTGCCGCTTCCCCGCCTGGGCGACGATGACCAGATTGATGAATTCGTTGAAGACCTGCTCCTGGAACTCCTGGGTGTTCTCGGCCCGTTCCTCCTGCATCCGCTCGAAATAGAAGATCTGGAAGGTCTCTAGCGGGATCGCTTCGCCGTTGATCGTCGCGATGACCGCGTCGTCGCCCGAGCCGTCATCGGCGGCCAGGACGGGGGCCGCCTGCATGGCAATTGCGAGGCACAGGCCGCCGGCGAGGGCGGCGAGACGGAAACTCTTCATCGATGGGCTCCTTGGGGGTGGATGTTGGATTCGGTTGTTGCCGCCGGCCGGCCCGCCCGGCAGCGGCGCTCTGGGGCCGGGCTTGGGCGGGTCAAGCCGGCAGGACCTTCAGGAAGGGTTTGACGACGACCTCCGCGTAGACCCCCGCGGCCCGATACGGATCGGCGGCCGCCCAGGCCTGGGCGGCCGCGAGGTCGCTGAACTCGGCGACGACGAGCGAGCCGCTGAACCCCGCCGGGCCAGGGTCCGGGCTGTCGATGGCCGGGTGCGGGCCGGCGATGAGCAGGCGTCCCTCCTCCTGCAGGCGGCGCAGCCGCTCCAGGTGCGCCGGGCGCGCCTCCAGCCGCGCGGCGAGGCTCTCCGGGTGGTCGCGGGCGATGATCGCGTAGTACACGTCAATTGGCCTCCATGGGCTGTGGTGCCGGTTCCTCGATGTGGCGGGCGAGATAGAAGGACTGGGCGATCACGAAGAGGATCGTCAGCCCCAGCATGCCGAACAGCTTGAAGTTGACCCAGAGTTGCTCCCGGCCGTAGGCGTTCTCGCAGAGCGTGAGGACGGCGCCGCCGAACTGCGCCGCGCACTGGGCGAGGTCGATGTCGGTCTGGCCGGCGGCGGCGATCAGGGCCGCCTCGGCGGTGAAGAAGCCGTTGGCGAAGGCCAGATTCACGACCCCGGCGAGCATGAAGAAGCCGACCCAGAGGAGGTTCAGCCGTCGCCAGACGGGGGCCGGGACCCTGACCGTTTGGCCCATCAGGCGTTCGATCAGCGTGCGCTCGCCGATGAAGTGGCTGCCGAGGAAGGCCGCCGCGAACAGCCAGTTGACGATCGACGGCTTCCACATGATGAAGGTGCGGTCATGTAAAAGGAGAGTCAGGCCCCCAAATACGACCAGCAGGGCCAGGGTCACCAGCGGCATCGTCTCGACGCGACGACGTCGCAGCCAGACGCCGCCGACCTGGATCGCCGAGGCGAGGATCGCGACCGCCGTCGCGACATAGATGTCGAAGAGCTGATAGGCGACGAAGAACAGGAGGATCGGAAAGAAATCGCTGAGGAGCTTCATCCTGGAGACCCGCTAGCTGTGCGCGCGAGGAGACAAGGGCGGACCGGCATCGAGCGAGACCGTCGCGTCGCGACCGGTGGGTGCCCATTGACGTCGATCGCGCGCCCGGCTGTCAACTCCTGGCGCGCGTGGTAACCCGACAGCGGCCTCGGCGGGCACCGCATCGCCGGCCGTCGGGTTACGCCCCGAGGGGCTAACCCGACCTACGGCCCCGGCGATATCGGCACGGCCCGTAGGTCGGGTTAGGCGCGCCAGCACGGCGGTCGCCGAGAAGGACCAGCCCAGCGCGCGCCGTAACCCGACATGGGCCTCTGCCGGGCGCCGCATCGCCGGCCGTCGGGTTACGCCCTGAGGGGCTAACCCGACCTACGGTCCCGGCGAAGACCGGCACGGCCCGTAGGTCGGGTTAGGCGCGCTGGCACGGCGGTCGCCGAGAAGGAACAGGCCCGCGCGCGCCGTAACCCGACATGGGCCTCTGCCGGGTGCCGCGTTGCCGGCCGTTGCGGCCCGGCAGGCGGCGTTGCGCCGAAGCCCGCATGACGAGCACGCCGAGGGGGCCGTTTCGCGCGACGCCCGGCGCGATGAAGAGGGTAGAATACGTCCATGCCTCAGACCCCAGACCTCCACAGTCACTCGACAGCGTCCGACGGGACGCTTCCCCCCGAACAACTCGTCGCCCGCGCGGCCGCGGCCGGCGTCGAGGTGCTGGCCCTCACCGATCACGACACGACCGCCGGCCTGGCCGCGGCCGAGCGCGCCGCGGCGCCCCTCGGCCTGACGCTGGTCCCCGGCGTCGAGGTTTCGGTCACGTGGGGTGGGCGCACGATCCACGTCGTCGGCCTGCACATCGATCGTCATTGCCCGGTGCTCGACGCCGGGCTCGCGCGCCAGCTCGCCTACCGCGACTGGCGTGCCCGCGAGATCGGCCGGCGCCTCGCCGCGCACGGCATCCCCGACGCCTACGATGGTGCCCGGGCGCTCGCCCACGGCCAACTCGTCGGGCGCACCCACTTCGCCCGCCTCATCGTCGGCCTGGGCCGCGCGCGCAGCGTCGCCGAGGTCTTCAAGCGCTTCCTGGTGCGCGGCAGGCCCGGCCATGTGGCCAGCGAGTGGGCCTCGCTCGAGGAGGCCGTCGGCTGGATCCGCGCCGCCGGTGGCCAGGCGGTGATCGCCCATCCGGGGCGCTATGGGCTCACGCGCACCAAGATGCTGAACCTGATCGGCACCTTTCGCGAGCTGGGCGGGGCCGGCATCGAGGTCATCTCCGGCAGCCACAGCCGCGACGAGGCCTTCGTCTTCGCCCGCTACGCCCGCGAGGAGCGGCTCCTGGCCTCGGCGGGTTCCGACTATCATGGCCCCGAGGACCCCTGGGTCGAGCTCGGCCGGCTGCCGGCATTGCCGTCCGGCTGTACGCCGATCTGGCGGGATTGGCACCAGGCACCGGCGCCGCGCGCCGCCTGCGGTGCATGAGCGGCAACGAGGACGACATGGCCCAGTACTTCGAGGTCCACCCGGACAACCCGCAGCCGCGCCTCGTGCGCCGCGCCGTCGAGATCCTGCTCGAGGGGGGCGTCATCGTCTACCCGACCGACTCCTCCTATGCGCTCGGTTGCCAGATCGGCGAGAAGTCGGCGATGGAGCGCATCCGTCGCATCCGCCGGCTCGACGACAAGCACAACTTCACGCTCGTCTGCCGCGACCTCTCCGAGATCACGACCTACGCGAAGATCGACAACCAGGCCTTCCGGCTGCTGAAGAACCTCACACCGGGCCCCTACACCGTGATCTACCAGGCGACGAAGCAGGTGCCGCGCCGCCTCTTGCATCCGAAGCGCAAGACCATCGGCATTCGGGTGCCGGAGAACGCGATCTGCCGGGCGCTGCTCGAGGCCCTCGATCAGCCGATCCTGAGCACGACCCTGATCCTGCCCGGCGCCGACCGTCCACTGACCGACCCCGAGGAGATGCGCGAGGAACTCGGGCACTGCGTCGATCTCATCATCGACGGCGGCTTCTGCGGCCTGGAGCCGACGACGGTCGTCGACATGACGCAGGAGACGCCGGTGCTGCTGCGGGTCGGCAAGGGCGATCCGCGCCTGTTCGAGGAATAGGGCCAGGACCCGTATAATCCGGGCATGGAGTCCATCAACGCCATCCAACTCGCCGCCGTCCTGGTCATCCCGGTCCTCTTCGCGATCACGGCCCACGAGGCCGCGCACGGCTGGGTCGCGAGCCGGCTGGGCGACCCGACGGCCCGCCAACTCGGGCGCGTCACCTTCAACCCCTTCAAGCACGTCGATCCGATCGGCACCCTGGCGGTGCCGGTGGCGACCTTCTTCCTGGGCGGCTTCCTGTTCGGCTGGGCCAAACCCGTGCCGGTCGACTGGCGCAACCTGCGCGACCCGCGCCGCGACATGGCCCTGGTCGCGCTCGCCGGCCCCGGGGCGAATCTCGTCATGGCCCTCTTCTGGGGCCTGATGGTCCAGCTCGGCCTGGCCCTCGGCGCGGCCGTCCCGTGGCTCGCCGCGCCGCTGCTGCTGATGGGCGCCGCCGGCGTGCTGATCAACGTCCTGCTGATGGTGCTCAACCTGTTCCCGCTGCCGCCGCTCGACGGCGGCCGGGTGCTCACGGCCCTGCTGCCGCCGCGCTGGGCAATGGCGTTCGCGCGGCTCGAGCCCTACGGCCTCATCCTGCTGCTCGCCCTGCTCGTGTTCGGCGTGCTCGGCGGCCTGCTCTGGCCGGTGATGCACGGCCTGATCGAGCTGCTCCCGGGCGGCCCCGCGGCGCTCGCGATCGTCGCCGGCCTGTTGCAGCAGACGCCCTAATCTTCAAGAGGAAAGCGATCCTTGGCCCCCGTCACCGCTCAGAATGCCCGTGTCCTCTCCGGCATGCGACCGACCGGTCGCCTGCACCTCGGCCACTATCACGGGGTGTTGAAGAACTGGCTCGAACTCCAGCACGAGTACGAGTGCTTCTTCTTCGTCGCCGACTGGCATGCCCTCACGACCGAGTACGAAGACCCGTCGCGGATCCCGGCGAGCATCGAGGAGATGATCATCGACTGGCTCGCCGCCGGCATCAATCCCGGGGCCGCGACCCTGTTCATCCAGTCGCGGGTGCCCGAGCACGCCGAGCTGCACCTGCTGCTGTCGATGATCACCCCCCTCGGGTGGTTGGAGCGGGTGCCGACCTACAAGGACCAGCAGGAGCGGCTCAAGGAGAAGGATCTGGCGACCTACGGCTTCCTCGGCTACCCGTTGCTGCAGAGCGCCGATATCCTGATCTACAAGGCCGGCCTGGTGCCGGTCGGCGAGGACCAGGTGGCCCACGTCGAGCTGACCCGCGAGGTCGCACGGCGCTTCAACCACATCTACGGGCGCGAGCCGGACTTCGAGGAGAAGGCCGAGCAGGCCAAGCGCAAGATGGGCAAGAAGAACGCCCAGCTCTTCGATCGGCTGCGTCGCAGCTACCGGGAGCAGGGCGACCAGGAGGCCCTCGGGGTCGCCCGCGCGCTGCTCGAGACCCAGGCCAACATCACCCTCGGCGACCGCGAGCGCCTGTTCGGCTATCTCGAGGGCGGCGGGCGGGTCATCTTGCCGGAGCCGGCGCCGCTCTTGACCGCGGCCTCGAAGATGCCCGGGCTCGACGGGCAGAAGATGTCGAAGTCCTACAACAACACGATCTCGCTGCGCGACGAGCCGGCGGCGGTGGAGAAGGCCCTGCGCACGATGCCGACCGACCCGCAGCGGGTGCGCCGCAGCGACCCGGGCGAGCCGGAGAAGTGTCCGGTCTGGTCGCTGCACCAGGTCTACTCGGACGAATCGGTGCGCACCTGGGTGCAAGAAGGCTGCCGTAGCGCCGGGATCGGCTGTCTGGAGTGCAAGCAGCCGGTCATCGATGCGGTCCTCGCCGAGCTTGTGCCGATCCAGCAGCGTGCCCAGGAGTACGCCCAGCAGCCAGAGCTGGTGCGCACCCTCATCAACGAAGGCTGCGAACGCGCCCGGGCCGTGGCGCGCGAGACGATGGACGAGGTGCGCCGCGCGATGTCGCTGGTGGGCTCCTGACCGCGCTCCCCGCCGGCACCGTGACCGCCGAGCCGGACCTCTCCGAGGCCCCGTGCGCGCTGGTCCGGGGCGCGCCGCTCTTCAAGCTCCCCGAGGACCTCTACATCCCGCCGGATGCCTTGGAGGTCTTCCTCGAGGCCTTCGAGGGGCCGCTCGACCTGTTGCTCTACCTGATCAAGCGGCAGAACCTCGACATCCTCGACATCCCGATCGCGGCCATCACCGACCAATACATGGAGTACGTGGAGCTGATGAAGCAGGCGCGCCTGGAGCTCGCCGCCGAATACCTGGTGATGGCCGCGATGCTCGCCGAGATCAAGTCACGGATGCTGCTGCCGCGCCCGGGGGGGGAGTGCGACGAGGACGCGGATCCGCGTGCCGACCTGATTCGGCGTCTGCAGGAGTACGAGCGCTTCAAGCAGGCGGCCGAAGACCTCGATGCCCTGCCCAGGCTGGAGCGCGACCTCTTCGCCGTGGCCGTGTCGATCCCGCCGGGCTACATCCAGCGGCTCCCGCCCGATGTCGATCTGCGCGAGCTGCTCGCGGCGATGCACGGCGTGCTTGCGCGGGCGGAGCACTTCACGAGCCACCAGGTCGCGCGCGAGGCGCTGTCGGTGCGCGAGCGGATGTCGCGCCTGCTCGATCGGCTGGCCGATGGCGCGTTCGTCCCCTTCGTGTCGCTCGTCGAGCTCGGCGAGGGGCGCGCCGGGGTCGTCGTCACCTTCCTCGCGCTCCTGGAGCTCATCAAGGCGGCGAGCCTGGAGCTGGTGCAGGCCGAGCCCTTCGCGCCGATCCACGTGCGCCGCCGTGCGTACGAGGCCGCATGAGCCGGCCGCCGCTTGTCCAGATCGTCGAGGCCGCCCTGCTGGCCGCCGGCGAGCCGCTGGCCCTCGATCGGCTGCTGGCGCTCTTCGGCGACGATGAGCGCCCGACGCGCGAGGCGTTGCGCGAGGCCCTCACGGCGCTGGAGATGGACTGCCGGGGGCGGGGCATCGAACTCGTCGAGGTCGCCGGCGGCTATCGCCTCCAGGTGCGCCGCGAGGTCGCCCCCTGGGTGGCGCGGCTATGGGAAGAGAAGCCGGCGCGCTACTCCCGCGCCCTGCTCGAGACCCTCGCCCTGATCGCCTACCGTCAACCCATCACCCGTGGCGAGATCGAGGAGATCCGCGGCGTCGTCGTCAGCACCAACATCGTGCGCACGCTGCTGGAGCGGGAATGGATCCGCGTCGTCGGCCACCGCGACGTCCCCGGCCGGCCGGCCCTCTTCGCGACCACCCGCCGATTCCTCGACTACTTCGGCCTGCGCTCCCTCAACGACCTGCCGCCGTTGGCCGAGCTGCGCGCCGACGCCTTCTTCGACACCGTCGCCGTCGACGAAGCGCCCGCGACCCCGCCCCCTCGCACGGCGCCGCGGCCCGTCGGCCCGTAGGTCGGGTTAGCCCCGCAGGGCGTAACCCGACAGCCGGCAACGCGGCTCCGAGGCCCCTGTCGGGTTACGGCGCGCGCAATCGATTGTTTTAACGGGACCGCCGTGCCGGCGCACCTAACGACGGGTCGTGCCGATATCGCCGGGGCCGTAGGTCGGGTTAGCCCCGCGGGGCGTAACCCGACGGCCGGCAACGCGGCTCCGAGGCCCCTGTCGGGTTACGGCGCGCGCAATCCTTTCTTTTGCCCCAACCGCCGTGCCAGCGCGCCTAACCCGACCTCGGGCTCGAGCACAAGAGCCAGCCCGACCATTGGGTGTTGCTCCAGCTCTTGCGTTACATCGTCGCCAGCGGGGAGCTCTACCGCGACCAGCATCCCAAGGCCAAGACCCTGCCGCCCATCTACCCGCTTGTGCTCTATCACGGCGAGGCGCACTGGCGGGCGCCCGCGTGTTTCCACGACCTGATCGACCCGCTGCCCGAGGCCCTCGCGCCCTATGTGCCGCAGTTCAGCTACGCCCTGCATGACATCTCGGCCAGGAGCAGCACTGAGATCAAGGGCGAAGTCTTATCCCGACTGAAGTTTCTCATTTCCGCATAGCGAGATCATAATATAAGCAAACACTAATGAACGCGCATATTAGTGAAAGCTTATTGACGAATGCCATGCGGCGGCAATGACAAAAAGGGTGTGACAAGCGCGGGCAAATCGGCGAATAAACAAGCAGTTAAAGGTGAATACGGGCTCGCTTCGGCG
>NZ_NRRW01000016.1 GCF_016583835.1 Thiococcus pfennigii
GCTGTGATCCTGCGACTCCACTGCGACAGCGATGAACCATGAAGACAGCAGGAAAGCGCGGTGCGGGAAAACCGCATGCTGCGTTTGACGAGGGGGGCCAGGGGCAACCCTGGCCTCTACTCTACCGTCTCTGCGCGAGCCCGTAACCCGACGGCCGGCGAATCCGGCGCCGCTCGTGTGGCGGGGGCCGGCCGCCAGGAAATCGAGATGCCGGGTCGGGTAGCGGAGCCTGACCCGACATCGGAGGTCGAGCGGTACCGCCTATGCTGGATCGTCCGCAGCCCGTGGGGGGCGGCGGGCGCGTCATGGTCCGCGGTGCGGACGCTGGTTACGTGGGCCGGGCGATGCGCGGCTTCGCATGGCCTCGGCGTACGGTCGGCGGCGGGGCGGCCTCGCCTCGGCTGCGCTTCGCCCGCTCCGCGAGGAACGAGTAGGCCGCCGCGGCGATGATCCGGTGGTAGGTCGCCTCCTCCGCCGGGGTGGCTTGGGTGCCGCGCAGCGTCACAATCGGCCGCTGGGCGGCCGCCCCGCGGGTGGGGTCTGACGCTGGCTTCGGACTTGGCTTGGTCTTTCTCTGGGCCATCGCTGGGCTCCGATGGGGGCATTTCGGTGACCGATCCGGTCGGCGTCCTCGACGACGCCGATCTGCTGTTCACCTCATCTCATGCGTCGAATATGGTGGCGATCGGTCCTTTTGCGAGCGCGATCAGGCAGTAAGATCGCATCGCTCGTCCTGTGCCAGCGCCAGTCGGGGGCGGGTCGGGCACGCCGAGTGGCGCCGCGCGGACGGATAGGGCGGCGCCCGGCCCCTCCCACGCTGCCGAGGCTTGGCGGTCGCGCGTCATCGTCATGGACGCAATTTGCGGTCCATGGGATGCGAGCGTTGTAGACACTGCGGCGCCCGGCGGTGTTGCAGGTCGCAACAATCGCTTGACGATTGCGCCTCCTCGTGCCGTGCCGGACACTCCGCGTGGCGCACCTCGGCACCGTCCCACTGCCGCTCTTGCGTTCATCGAATGCGGGTGGCGTCCGCGTTCGAGGCGAGCGGTGCGTCCGAGGAAAGGCCCCCGATGCGGCGCGTGTTGACGGGAGGCGAACGAGGGGCGAACCTGATCGCTTGCCTCCCGGATGATCGAGCGATGCCGAGCCCGTTGCCACCTTGCCCCGGCGCCTGCCTGCCATGACCCCCGACGCGAGCGATGCGGCGCTCGTCGATGGTTTCGGGCGGCAGATCTCCTATCTGCGTCTGTCGGTGACCGACCGCTGCGATCTGCGCTGCGGCTACTGCCTGCCGCGGGGGTTCAAGGGCGGTGAGGCGCCGGGCGATTGGTTGAGCTTCGCCGAGATCGTGCGGGTCGTGGGCGCCTTTACGGCCTTGGGCGTGCGCCATGTGCGACTGACCGGCGGCGAGCCGCTGATGCGTCGCGGCCTCCCGGATCTGGCGGCGAGCCTCGCGGCCCTGCCCGGTCTCGATGACCTGTCGATATCGAGCAATTGCACCCGGATGGCCGCGTTCGCGGAGCCATTGCGCCGCGCCGGCGTGCGACGCCTGAACGTCAGCCTGGACAGCCTGCGGCCCGAGGTCTTCCGAGCGATCACCGGGGGGCGCCTCGCCCAGGTCCTGGTCGGCATCGAGGCGGCGCGCGAGGCCGGGCTGGCGCCGATCCGCGTCAACACGGTCGTGATGCGCGGCGTCAACGACGACGAGATCGAGGACATCCTCGCCTACTGCATCGCGCGTGGCTTCACGCTGCGCCTGATCGAGACCATGCCGATGGGGGCGGGTCGCCTCGCCACCCCGGCGCATTACCTGGCTCTCGAGGAGGTGCGTCGGCGGCTCGCGCGCCGCTTCGACCTCAGTCCAGACCTCATCCAGGGCGGTGGTCCGGCCCGTTACGATCGCGTCGCCGACAGCGAGACCCGCATCGGCTTCATTACGCCCATCTCCCGGCACTTCTGCGCCACCTGCAATCGGGTGCGCCTCGCCGTCGACGGCACCCTCCACCTCTGCTTGGGCCAGGAGGGCGCCTATCCGCTGCGTGCGCTGCTGCGCGCCGGTCTCGATGAGACCGAACTCGCCACCCATCTGCGCCGCGCGATCGCCCTGAAGCCGAAGCGCCACCTGTTGCGGGAGCGCCCGGGGCAGGTGGGACGGTCGTTGTCGGCGATCGGCGGCTGAGCCGGTGGGGTTGCCGCGGCGGGGCGGTCCGTCGCGGGAGGGGCAAATGGACCCGAGCCCAGGCTGTAATCCCCCGTTGCCGACACGCACCCGGGGCGGCCAGGTCGGCTCGTGGGCGCTCGCGACGGCCTCGCGCTGGCCGGCGAGCACCCGAGCGGTGCGAAATTTTGGATTTTCTGTCAGTTCCTTGCGTTCGATTCGGGTCTCCTCGACGGCACGCGGGAGGGGCCAGTCGGCGTACGTGGCATGCCAAGTGCTTCAGGCTCGGCAATGCCGGACGGCCCGCTGCGGCGCCGGCAGTCATCGACAAGATTTCGAGCGGAGGTAGAGATGAAGACGCTGCATGCTGCGCATTTGGGGGCCTTGGTCGTGGGCATCGCCTTGGCGTCGCCGACGGTCTTCGCCGGCGACGACTGGGACCGCTACAGCGACAAGGGCGGGGCCGTGACGCATGCCCAGTGGGCCCACGGCACGGCCGAGAAGAACTTCGGCGTCGTCCGCCAAGTCAAGCAGGCCGAGGACCTGGGGATCATCCCGACCTCGCTGCCGATCGGCGGGCTTGGCGCATCGACCGGCGCGGACGAGGGCGAGTAGGCCCAGGTCACCCCGCGCCGAAGACGGTCCGGATCTCAACCTATGACGGAACGGCCGCCGATCGGCCCACGCCGGGCCGGTCCGGCCGCGAGCCCGACCAGGGCCGGCCCTGGTCGGGCCTTTTCGTATCGGGCGCCGAGCAATGGCGCCGTCCGACTCCTACCGCAATAGCCCCCGGGTTCTCCCCGGAATGCTCAGTCGGGCCGGTCGGTCGCCTCGGCGATCCCCAGGCGTTCGGCCTCGCCACGGATTGCCTCGATGCCGAGGAGGCTCCGCACCAGGATGGCGCTGATCTGATCCCAGATGTCGGCGGGCAGGACCGGTTGCACGGCGGCGTCGCCATCGTCCGGGTCGCGGAAGAGGGCCAGCAGTTCGGCGACGCCGGCGCTCACCGAATCCGGACCCGGGACCCAACCGTCGCCGTCGCGATCGACATAGGGGTCGCTCGCCATGATCGTCTCCAGGTCCCGATCCGGGGCCTCGGCACCGGTGGCCTCGTTGATGGCGGCGATGACCTGGTTCGCGACATAGCCCTGGATCGTGTGGCCAGGGTGCACGCCGTCCATCGAGAAGGCGTGTCCGCGGCCCCAGCGGCGCGTGAAGGCGCGCCCGCCGACCTCGATCGTCGTCGCGCCGGTCAGCGCGTCGTTGAGGAGCGCGCCCATGTCGACGAGGTGCATGCGCGGCCCGCGCGCCGCGATGGCCGAGCGGATCAGGGCGTTGAAGCCCTCGATGCGCTCGACGATGAGCCGCTGTTCGGCCTCCGAGAGGACCAGGCCGTCGGCCTGCGTGCCGTCGGCGTCTTCGAGGATCGCGTTGACCTCGTCGATCGACGCGCCGGTGCCGAGCAGCGTGTACATCATCAAGAAGGTGAAGAGCGAGATCCGATCGCCGTTGACGGCGGTCGTCTGGCCGGGCTGCGGTCGTGCGAACGAGGCGGGCACGCTGTAGTCTGGGCTCAGCTTGCGCAGGTAGAGTTCCAGGTCCTCGGCGTCCATCAGATAGCCGACGCCCGTGTAGTAGGGCAGCGTCAGTGCGAAGAGGTCGAAGCCGGCCGGCAGGCGCCCGGCGGGATACTCGAGCAGGTCGAGGAGTTGTCCGTACTGGGCCTCGAAGTCGGCGAGGTCGGTGAGATTGCGCAGGATCGCCGACTCGGTGAAGGGCTCGAACGACACCAGACCACGCGCCTCGGCCTCCCCGAGCAGCCGGCGCAGCCCCGGGCTCAGTTCGGCGGCGATCGCGTCGAACGGGAGGGGCTGATAGGTCGGGGACTGCCCGCCGGCGCCGAGCGAGGCGGCGCTCGAATCATTGTTGCCGATCCAGAGGATGACCAGGCCGCTGGTCCAGGGATCGAGCGCGCTGCGCTTCAGCCACCAGCGCGCCCCATCCATCTGCGAGGCCGGGGCGCCGTGGAGGAGGTTCAGCGGATAGAGCACGCGGTCGTACTTGTCCTCGAGGCGGCGCGGCAGGATCGGGTCGCAGAGATAGTCGTCGCTCGGATAGGATTCGTCGACCCCGGCGCGCTTGTAGTATTCGAGCCCCACCATCGAGAAGATGTTGGCCCCGTCGACGCCGAGGTTGGTCGGCTTGACGAAGGGGTCCATGCGCACGCCCGCATCGTCGAAGAGGGGCTGCGAGAAGGTCAGCGGCATGACCTGGCCGAGCGAGTCGGCGACCCCTTGCAGGTAGGCGTTCAGCGTGTTCGTCGCATTGTTGGTCGCATCCATGGTGCCGTGCGTCAGGCTGTCGCCGAGCCCGAGCAGGAGCGTCGGTGGGGCCGCCGCCTGCAGCGGCCCGGCGGGTGCGACCGCCGGCGCGGCGACCAAACCGGCGGCGACGAGGCAAGTCGCGATCGGCCCTGGGTTCCATCGGTTGCGGTTCGACATCGGGTACCTCATAGGTATTGCAGCTAACGCGCAGGCGGGCATCGTGGCACCGCGCGCGACTAAAGGTCCCTCTCGAGTGCCCCGTTTCCCCGGCGGCGCCGTCCGTCCGCCGCTCAGGTATCGCTTCAACCTACGAAGCGGCCGTTCGACGGTGCCCGCGGTGCGCGTCGTAGCGGCCTGCGAATCGCTGGTGAGCCGGGCTCCCGTAAAGCCTCTTCGCGATTTCAGCGCGTTCGATCCATGATGAAGCGGTCAACGGTCGTTCCTAGGTTCAAGAATAACCTGTGCGCTCGTCGGGTCGGCGCTGAGTCGCCCGACATCGGGGGGCGAGCGGTGGCGGGCGCGCAGGTCCGAGAGGTGCGCGACTCGGGTCATGCGGCCCGCCCGTCGGGGGTGTCCGGTGCCAGCACCGCGAGGGCCCCGGGCAACACCTCGTAGTGCAGCGGCAGCGTCAGGCGCAGCCGTTCGCCGTCGTTCATCAGGGTCACCCGCGAGCGACGCCGTTCCCCGAGCCTGGCCTGCGCCAGCACATGGTGGAAGATGCGTGGATCCTCCGTCCAGGTCCCATTGAGGACTCGCAGCGCCAGGCGCGGTAGCTCCCGCAGCGGACCCTTGTGGACGCCGTAGACGCCGAGCAGCCCGAGATCCAGGCGCGGCCGCCGCGGGTACAGGCCCGGCTCGGGCGCGAGGGGATTGTTCGTGACCACGAGCGCGCGGGTCAGCAGGGTCCGACTGCGGCCGTCGAGGTCCAACGTGACGCGCCGATAGGGGTAGCGCCCGAGCATCCAGAGCGCCTTGCGCACCAACCGCCCCCAGAGCCGCAGGGGTCCGACGCCGCGCGCCGCCTCGCGGGTGCGCGACAGGGCCGTGCTCATGCCGAGCATGGACGCGCAGAGGAAGTGGGCGCCGTTGACGCGCCCGACGTCGATCGTCCGCGTCGGCGCGTCGACGAGGGCCTCGATCGCCGCTGCCGGTTCCAGCGGGATGCCGAGATCGCGCGCGAGCAGGTTCGCGGTGCCGAGCGGGACGATGCCGAGCGGTACCGGGCGCCCGATCAGGGCCTCGGCGACCGCGAGGATGGTGCCGTCCCCGCCGAGGCAGAAGACCTGCTCGGCGCCCTCGGCGAGGCCCGCCTCCAGGCGACGGCGCCAGGTCCCGGGCCGGCGGCGGCCCATGTCGAACGGGATCGAGGTTGCTGTCGCCCCGCGTTCGGCGAGCCGTGCCGCGAGACGTCGCGGTAGGTCGTCGCCCTGCGCGGCTGCGGATCCGGAACGGGGGTTGAAGACGATGATCGCGCGCGACATGAGGCATGGGCTCCCGATAGGATAGCGGCAGGATCAGGGTTGCGATGCCGGCGGGATGTCACCAACGCCGGCACTGCCGATCGCCCGCAAGCGGGCTCCCACCCCGGGAGCCGTTTACCATCCAACCCCACTATGCCCGCCCCCGAGGTCGATCGCAGGCGGGTTCATCGCGGGGTCGGGCGCAGCGTTAGGCGCAGGTCGGGTCCGATCCGCCGGACGTCGTGGATCTCCAGCGGGACGCGTTCGGCCATCTGGGTCAGACCCGGCAGCCGGAACAGGCCGCGGGCCGCGTCGCCCATCAGGTGCGGCGCGAGGTAGAGGATCAGCTCGTCGACGAGCCCGGCCTGGAGTGCGGCCCCGGCCAGCGTCGGGCCGGCCTCGATCAGGATCTCGTTGAGCTCGCGCCGGGCGAGCTCGCCGAACAGGGTGGACAGGTCGACGTGGGTCTCGGTCCGGTCCTTGGTCGGGTCCTGGCTTGGGTCTGGGGCCGGGCAGACGAGGACTTGCGCCCCAGCGGCCTCCAGCGCGGCGCGGCGTGCCGGTTCGTCGGTCGCGCAGGCGATCAGGGTCGCGCCCGGCAGGCCGAGCAGGCGGGCCGTCGGAGGCGTGCGCAGGCGGCTGTCGACGATGACCCGCAGCGGTTGGCGGACCGCCTCGCCCGGCGGCAACCCGAGGGCCTCGGCCGTGAGGCGGACGTTCAGCGAGGGGTCGTCGGCGAGGAGGGTGCCGCTGCCGGTGAGGATCGCCGAGGCCCCCGCCCGCAGCCGCTGCACATCAGCGCGCGCCGCCTCGGAGGTGATCCAGCGGCTCTCGCCGCTCGCCATCGCGGTGCGCCCATCCAGGCTCGCGGCGAGCTTGACCCGGCAGAAGGGCAGGCCCGTGCGTTGCCGCTTGATGAAGCCTGGGTTGAGCGCCGCGGCCTGCTCCGCGAGCAGGCCCACCTCGACGGCGATCCCGGCCTCGCGCAGGCGCTCGAGACCGCGGCCGGCGACGCGCGGGTTGGGGTCGATCATGGCCGCGACGACCCGCGCGACCCCGGCCGAGATCAGCGCGTCGGCGCAGGGCGGGGTCCGGCCGTGGTGCGAGCAGGGTTCGAGGGTGACGAAGGCGCTCGCGCCACGCGCCCGCTCGCCGGCCTGGGCGAGGGCGACGCGCTCGGCGTGCGGGCCGCCGGCACGCTGGTGCCAACCCTCACCGACGATCTCGCCGTCGCGGACCAGGACGCAGCCGACGCGGGGGTTCGGATCGGTCGTCCAGCGGCCGCGCTCGGCCAGGCGCAGCGCCCGGGCCATGAAGGCATGGCCCGCGGCCATCACCGCTTCTTCTCCGGCTCGTCCTTCTCCAGCCCGTCGAGCAGGTCGAGTTGCTGGCGGGCCGTCCCCGGCGGGGGCTGGCGTTCGAGGCGCTCGATCTCCTCGCGGAAGGCGTTGACGTCCTCGAACTCGCGATAGACGGAGGCGAAGCGGACGTAGGCGACCTGATCGAGCCCGCGCAGCTCCTCCATGACCAGCTCGCCGACCTTGCGCGAGGAGATCTCGCGCTCGCCGCTCGCGAGCAGCCGGCGGTTGATGCGCGCCAGCGCCGCGTCGATGTCGCCCGTGCTGACCGGGCGCTTCTCCAGCGCCCGCATCATCCCGGAGCGCAGCTTGCGCCCGTCGAACGGCACCCGGCTGCCGTCGCGCTTGACGATCCGCGGCAGGTTCAGCTCGGCCGTCTCGTAGGTCGTGAAGCGCTCCTTGCAGACCCCGCAGCGCCGCCGCCGCCGCACCTGATCGCCCTCGCCGGAGAGGCGCGAGTCGACCACCTTGGTGTCGTCGGCACCGCAGAACGGGCAGCGCATGGTCGCGGGTCCCTAGTCGCGCTCGTAGACCGGGAAGCGGGCGCAGAGGGCCAGGACCTTGTCGCGCACGGCGCCGATCGCGCCCTGGTCGCCGCGGGCATCGATGACATCGCACATCCAGCCGGCCAACTCGCGCGCCTCCTCGGTGCCCAGCCCGCGGGTCGTGATCGCCGGGGTGCCGACCCGGATGCCGCTCGTGACGAACGGCGACTGCGGATCGTTCGGCACCGCGTTCTTGTTGACGGTGATGTTGGCCGCGCCGAGCCAGGCGTCGACGTCCTTGCCGGTCAGGCCCTGGTCGATGAAGCTGACCAGGAACAGGTGGTCGTCGGTGCCGCCGGAGACCACGTCGTAGCCGCGCGCGAGGAAGACCTCGGCCATCGCCCGGGCGTTGCTGATGACCTGCTGCTGATAGACCTTGAAGGCCGGTTCCATCGCCTCCTTGAAGGCCACCGCCTTGGCGGCGATCACATGCATCAGTGGTCCGCCCTGGATGCCGGGGAAGACCAGCGAGTTCAGCCGCTTCTCGATCTCCGGGTTGGCCTTGGCGAGGATCAGGCCGCCGCGCGGTCCGCGCAGGGTCTTGTGGGTCGTGGTCGTCGTCACGTCGGCGATCGCGACCGGGCTCGGGTAGAGGCCGGCGGCGACGAGGCCGGCGACATGGGCCATGTCGACCAGCAGGTAGGCGCCGACCGCGTCGGCGATGGCACGGAAGCGCGCCCAGTCGACGATGCGCGAGTAGGCCGAGAAGCCGGCGACGATCATCCGCGGGCGGTGCTCGTGGGCGAGCCGCTCGACCTCGGCGTAGTCGATCTCCCCGGTGGCCGGATCCAGCCCGTACTGGACCGCGTGGTAGAGCTTGCCGGAGAAGTTCGGCTTGGCCCCGTGGGTCAGGTGCCCGCCGTGGGCGAGGCTCATGCCGAGGACCGTGTCGCCCGCCTCGCACAGCGCCATGTAGACGGCGGCGTTGGCCTGCGAGCCCGAGTGCGGTTGGACGTTCGCGTAGTCGGCGCCGAAGAGTTGCTTGGCCCGCTCGATGGCGAGGCGCTCGGCGACGTCGACGTACTCGCAGCCGCCGTAGTAGCGCTTGCCCGGGTAGCCCTCGGCGTACTTGTTCGTCATCACGCCGCCCTGCGCCTGCATCACGCGCGGGCTGGTGTAGTTCTCCGAGGCGATCAGCTCGATGTGCTCTTCCTGGCGGCGCTCCTCGTCCTGGATCGCCTGCCACAGCTCATCGTCATAACCGGCGATCTGCATGGATTTGTCGAACATAAGGGCTCTCCTCAGCGGCAAAACGCGTCATTGTAGCCCGTGCGCGGTGCATGCGTCGCCGGCCCGATTCCGTTTTCCACGACGGATCTGTTCGGGTCAGCCGCGTCGGGCCGCCGTGGAACAGGCCGTTTCACTCTCGGCGCGCCGCCACGCCGGCACGCACGATGGAGGCGCGGTTCGGCGGTCGCCGAGCAGGAGCGGGCGCGCGCCGCAACCGGGCTGCGGCCTCGGCGGGAGGTGCGTCGCCGGCTGTCGGGTTACGCCCTGAGGGGCTAACCCGACCTACGGCCCTCGGCGATATCGGCACGGCCGTAGGTCGGGTTAGGCGCGCCATCGCGGTGGTCGCTGCGCAAGCACAGGCCGGCGCGCGCCGTAACCCGACGGCGACCTCCGCGGGCGCGGCGTTGCCGGCTGTCGGGTTACGCCCCGCGGGGCTAACCCGACCTACGGCCCCGGCGCAGATCGGCACGGCCGTAGGTCGGGTTAGGCGCGCCATCGCGGTGGTCGCTGCGCAAGCACAGGCCGGCGCGCGCCGTAACCCGACGGCGACCTCCGCGGGCGCGGCGTTGCTGGCTGTCGGGTTACGCCCTGAGGGGCTAACCCGACCTACAGCCCCGGCGCAGATCGGCGGCCTCCCCGCGCGCCGCTTGCGCCGGTAGGTGCCCGCTTGCGGGCGATCCGGGCGGCCAATGGCCGGCAAGGCGGCCACCCGACGGTGCGCAGTTGGCCGTCCAGACGCAACGCGGCCGGGCTCCCCGGGCGTGGACGCCGTTGCGCGCGCGGCGCGGTCTCCGGCGGGCACCCTGGCCGCCCTCAATCGGATCCGCGCCCCGTCGCGGTGGGATCCGCTCGCTCGCGTGCCGCGACCAGATCGTCCAACAGCTCCTGTGGGTCGGCGATCAGCCCCTGGCCGGCGGGGGTCGGAAGGACCGCGAGTTGGCGCCCGTCGCGGGCCATGCCAGGCAACCAGCGGTCCATGAAGCGATCGAGCGGCAGCGGCTCGGGCCGGCAATCGGACCAGTCGTCGTTGGCCAGCGCCAGCGCGTAATCCGGGTGCGGCCAGAACGGGAAGCAGGGCTCGCCGTCCTCGCCGCGGTAGGCGACGAAGCCACCGGGCCCGCGCAGGGTCCAGACCTCGCCATCGGCCAGGGCCCGCTCGATGAAGTGCCGATACTGCTCGTCCGCCGACAGGGCCAGGACCCGTGCGCGTTCCGCGTCGTCAAGGGGATGGCTCATGGCTTGCGCGCCTTCGCGAAGGCCGCGGCCATCGCGCCGGCCGCGGGCGGGCCCGGCCTGGGGTCCGGCCGCGGTTCCGGTTGGCGCCCGGCTCGACGTTGAGCGGGCCGGTGGTCCTGGTTCCGATTCGGGCGCGCCGCCGCAGCGCCCTTGCCGCCCTGGCGCTTGTCCTCGCCCTTGGCCGGCGCCGTGTCGCTCAGGCGCATCGTCAGTGCGATGCGTCGGCGCGGCTCGTCGACCTCCAGGACCTTGACCCGCACCAGGTCGCCGGACTTGACGACCTCGTGGGGGTCCTTGACGAAACGATCGGCCAACGCCGAGATGTGCACCAGGCCGTCCTGGTGGACGCCGATGTCGACGAAGGCGCCAAAGTTGGTGACGTTCGTCACCGTCCCCTCCAGGACCATGCCGGGCTCGAGGTCGGCGAGGGTCTCGACCCCCTCGAGGAACTGCGCCGTCTTGAACTCGGGGCGCGGGTCGCGGCCCGGCTTCTCCAGCTCGGCGAGGATGTCCTGGACGGTCGGCAGCCCGAATTGATCGTCGGTCAGCTCCGCCGGGTTCAGCCGCCGCAGCGTATCGGTGTCGCCGATCAGCTCGCGGATGCCCTTGCCGGCCTTCACGATGATGCGCCGCACGACCGGATAGGCCTCGGGGTGCACGGCCGAGGCGTCGAGCGGCTCGTCGCCGTCGGGGATGCGCAGGAAGCCGGCGCAGAGCTGGAAGGTCTTCTCACCGAGGCGCGGCACGGCCTTGATCGCCGCGCGGTTGGCGAAGGCGCCCTGGACCTCGCGCTGCTTGACGATATTTTCGGCGATTGTCTTGTTGAGTCCGGAGACGCGCGCGAGGAGCGGCACCGAGGCGGTGTTCAGATCGACGCCGACGGCGTTCACGCAGTCCTCGACGACGGCATCCAGCGTCCGGGCCAGGCGCGTCTGGCTGACGTCGTGCTGGTACTGGCCGACGCCGATCGCCTTCGGCTCGATCTTGACGAGCTCGGCGAGCGGGTCCTGGAGCCGACGGGCGATCGACACGGCGCCGCGCAGCGAGACGTCGAGGTCGGGCAGCTCGTGGGAGGCGAGCGCCGAGGCCGAATAGACCGAGGCGCCGGCCTCGCTGACGACGAGCGAGCGCAGGCCGAGCTCCGGGTGGCGGCGGGTCAGGTCGCGCACTAGCCGGTCGGTCTCGCGCGAGGCGGTGCCGTTGCCGATGCTGACGAGCTTCACCTGATGCGCCCGCGCCAGCGCGGCGAGCTCGGCGATGGCCGCATCCCACTGGTTCTTCGGCGCGTGCGGGTAGATGGTCGCAGTCGCGGCGACCCGCCCGGTGGCGTCGACGACGGCCACCTTGACGCCGGTGCGCAGGCCCGGGTCGAGGCCCATCGTCGGCAGCCGACCGGCCGGGGCCGCGAGCAGTAGGGCCTTCAGGTTGCGGCCGAAGACGCGGATCGCCTCCTCCTCGGCGGCCTCCAGCAGGCGCCCCTTGAGGTCGAGCTCCAGGCGCGTCAGGAGCTTGATCCGCCAAGCCTTGCGCACGGTCTCGGCGAGCCAGGCGTCGCCCGGGCGGCCCTGCTGGGCGATGCCGAAGTGCTGGGCGATCGCGTGCCGGCAGACGGCGTCCGGGTCCTCGCCGTCGCCGGCGATCAGCTCGAGCGTCAGCACCCCCTGGTTGCGACCGCGGAACAGGGCCAGCGCACGGTGCGACGGGATCCGCGCGAGCGGCTCGCGGTAGTCGAAATAGTCGGCGAACTTCGCGCCCTCCTGCTCCTTGCCGGGGACGACGGCGGCGACCAGCTGGCCCTCCTCCCAGAGGTGCTCGCGCAGGCGCCCGGCGAGGGCCGCATCCTCGGCGAAGTGCTCCATCAGGATCTGGCGCGCCCCCTCCAGCGCCGCCGCGACGTCGGCGACCCCCTTGGCCGCGTCGACGAAGCCCTCGGCGACGGTCTCGGGTGCCTGGCTTGGATCGGCGAGCAGCCCCAGCGCGAGCGGCTCCAGCCCGGCCTCGCGGGCGATCTGGGCCTTGGTGCGCCGCTTCGGCTTGTAGGGCAGGTAGAGGTCTTCGAGGCGCTGCTTGGAATCGGCGCCCTCGATGTCGGCGCGCAGCGCATCGCTCAGCTTGCCCTGCTCGGCGATGCTCTTCAGCACGGTCGCGCGCCGCTCCTCGAGCTCGCGCAGATAGCCGAGCCGCTCCTCGAGGTGGCGCAGCTGGGCGTCGTCGAGACCGCCGGTGACCTCCTTGCGATAGCGGGCGATGAAGGGCACGGTGGCCCCCTCGTCGAGGAGGCGCACGGCGGCCTCGACCTGGGCCGGGCGGGCCGCGAGCTCGCGGCTGATGGTCTCGGTAATGGTCGGCATCGGGGAATCGGTTCTCTTGACGGGATCGGCATGGCGGGGGACGGGACGGCGCGACGAGGCGCCCGCCGGGTCCTCGCCCTCGCCACCAGGGTCGCCCGATTATATGATCCGGCCCACGGCGGGCAAACGTCGGCCCGGCCGAGTCAATGGGGGCGTGCGATGTACGGACCACCCTGGCCGCTGACCTGGCGGGTCGCGGCCGAGCCGCCGACGCTGAGCGACTCGGCGATCCATCTCTGGCGCCTGCGCACGGGCGAGGACGGCGACGACCCCGAGACGGGGCTGGCCTGGTTGGCCCCGGCCCAGCGCGCGCGCGTAGCGGCGCTGCGCGACCCTGCCGCCCGGGCCGGCTATGCCCGCGCCCAGATCGGGCTGCGCCGCGTACTCGCCGCCTATCTCGGCTGCCACCCCGCCGAGATCGCCTTCGGTCACGGCCCGCGCGGCAAGCCCCACCTGGCCGGGGCCGGCGAAGACGCGGGCGCACTGCAATTCAGTCTGACCACGACCGGCGAGCTGGCCGTCGTCGCCGTCGCCCGGGGTGCGCCACTGGGAGTCGACTGCGAGCGCGTGCGCCCGCGGACGAGCCTCGATGCGATCGCCCGGCGGATGCTCCCGGCCGCCGTCGTCGAGGCCCTGGCCGCCTTGCCAGCGGCGGCGCGGCTCGAGCAGTTCCACCTCGCCTGGACCGCGCTGGAGGCCGACGTCAAGGCCGACGGCCGCGGGCTCGCCCGCCGCCGCGAGCCGCTCACCGCCCCGCCGGGCATCGGCCACTGCCTGGCCGCGCCCGGCTACATCGCCGCCGTCGCCCGCATCGGCCTGGCCCCGCCACCGACCTGGACCGGCCTGGAGCTGCCGGCGGTCGGCACCGGCCGCGCGTTGTAGGGTCCGCTGTGCGTACCATCCCGAGCCGCGAGCCAGCGCCGTAGGACCATTCCGAATCGCGAGCCGGCGCCGTCGACCACCAGGATTCCGCGCATCGGGGCGTGCGTCGCCCCGACCCACCCACGCCCACACGAGGTCACCGCTTGATGGAGATCCCCGCCTTCCTCGCGCACTGGCCGCTGCAAGCCCTCCTCGCCCTCATCGCCGGCCTGGCCATCCTGCTCGTCCCGCGGGCGCTGAACTACGCCGTCGCTATCTATCTGCTCGGCGTCGGCGCGCTGGGGCTGCTGCACTTCGTCAATGGTGGCCCGGTCGATGCCCGCGCGGCGATCGCCCTCGTCGCCGGCGTTCTGGTGTTGCTCAGGCCGAACATCCTGAACTATGTCGTCGGCGTCTATCTGATCCTGGTCGGCCTCCTGGAGGCCGGGATCCTGCGGTTCTAAAACCCTTGGCGGGACCTTGAATTCCCCGAGTGGCGCACCACTGTCCCGAACATCGATTGGTTGGAAACCACCGGTCTGCGCGCAAATCAACCTGGTGATCGCCCTCGGCCGGCGGTCGCCCCGCGACGGCCCCAGGGGCCAAGCCGAGTGGTGCGGCGATTGCCTGGCATTTCGAGCAAGGAGGCCCGCTGTCCGTGATCCGACATGTTATGGAGGAATACGCGTGATGAAGACGATAGCCTTTCTCGTGGCGACGTCGCTCCTCTGGTGCGGCGCTGCCGCCAACGCGACCGAATACACGCCGATGCCGACCTCTTCGCCCGAGGCCATGCTCGACCGCGGCGACTTCCAGGGTACGCCCTGGCTGAGCGGCGGCGTCGGGCTCGACGAACGCGAGTACATCCTCGATCGCTACGCCGGCGACTTCAACCTCAAGCTGGAATTCGCCCTCGCCGGGGGCTCCTATCTCGGCAACGTCGCGGTGCGGATCATGAGCCGCAATGGCGAGGTCGTCATGGAGGCCGTCTCCGAGGGGCCTTGGTTCCTGACGCGGCTGCCCGCCGGGGGCTATCGCGTCCAGGCGACGAGCGGTGGCCGAACCTTGGAGCAGACGGTCCAGGTCCCGGCGAGCGGCCTGCGCACGATCACCTTCGGTGCCTGGCGCGGCCAGTCGGACGCCGACGCCCCGACGGCACCCGCCTACTGACGCAGCCGCACCGATCGCGACCGCAACCGGCTCTCTATTCCGAACGACAATCGAGGGCACCCGGTCGCGGATGACCCCCGGGTGTCCTGGCGACCCTCTCACCGGTAGGAGCCGGCTCGCCGGATCGCCCGCCCGGATCGTCCACAGGCGGCCTCCTACCGGCGCCGGCGATGCCGGCGGAGTCCGCCGGTATCGATCGTCGGCATTCGCCTGTCGATCAGAACGCACCCGCCCCGAGCCCCGCTCGTGCGATCTCGTGCGATGCCGTTGCCGGCCTGGTGAGCGAGGCCCGGCGTTTCCGGCCGCGTCCGAGACGCCGCGCGCGCTGCGAGTGCGATCCATCGACGCCTCGCCGGGCGAATCCGCCCCCGCCGGCTCAATCCGCCGACCTGTCGCCCTCGTCCGAGCGCCAGACGATCTCGACGAGCGGGTATTCCCACTGCGGCGAGCGGCAGGCGGTGCGGAAATCGCCCTCGCCGTCGTCGCGCCGGCGGCGCATCAGCGCGACGACCCGGACCGTCTCGATCCACTGGAGCCGCGGCCGCCATGTCTCGGCGGCACGACGCGACAGCCTGGCCACCGGTGCGACGCGTCCGTCGCAGAGGAGCAAGTCGCCGCCGCGGGCGACGAGCCGCAGCCGATCGCCGCTCGCGTGGGCCGCGAGCCGGGCGTGGATCGGATCCTCGGGCGCCTGGCGCCCGGCATAGCCGAGGTCGATGTCGGCCGGCGTCAGGCGCGTGTAGCGGCGCCGCAGGATGGCCTGCGGCGGCGGGTCGATCGCGACCGGCGTGCGCAGCAGCCAGTCGCCGGCGAGGGCCTCGGGCCGCGGGCCGGCGCCGCGCGGCAGGCAGCCGAGGGCCAGGGTCTCGCGGGCACGGGTCATGCCGACATAGTAGAGTCGTCGCCACCCCTCGGCATCGCGTTGCGCCTCGGCCGATGGGCGGTCGTCCGCGATCAGCACGTGCGGAAATTCGAGTCCCTTGGCCCCGTGTAGCGTCGAGAAGAGGACCCCCTCGCCCAGGCGGCGGTCGTTGCGCAGCTCGCGGAGCGACTCGTAGCAGAACTCCCGGCAGCGGCTCGCGGCGCTCGGTGCGTCGCCGGCCTCCTCGCGCCAGTCCTCGATCAGGTCGGCGAGGGGCGCCCGCCACGGTGACTCGGCGGCGGGGAGCCAGCCGCGCAGCGCATCCAACGCCACCTCACCGTGACCCAGGTCGCCCAGCCGGTCGAGGAAGACCGCGATCTCGCGCACCCGAGCGAGCGGCGGCAGGTCGTCGCGCCAGGCGACCGGGATGCCGGCGGCCTCGCAGGCGGCGCGGATCGGTCGCAGGGCGTCGTGGCGGAAGGCGAGGATGGCGAAGTCGCTCCAGGTGCCGCCGCCGAGCGCCCTGAGCCGTTGCAGGCGCGCGACGAAGGTGGCCGCCTGGCGCCCCGGATCGGCGACCTCGAGGACCTCGACCCGCCCGCGCCCGTGCGGGTCGAGGTCGGTCCAGCGCCCGCCCGGCGGGTCGGCTCGGCGCCGACGGTCGACGCCGATGCGCTGGCCCGTCTTCATCCGCTCGCGGTTGTGGCCGATCAGGGCCGCGGCCGCGGCGCAGATGTGGGCGCTGGAGCGGTAGTTCTCGATCAGGTGGTGGATGCGGGCCTGGTAGTCGGCCTCGAAGCGGCGGATGAACTCGATGCTCGCGCCGCGAAAGGCGTAGATGTTCTGGTCGTCGTCGCCGACCGCGAGCAGCGTCAGGCGCGCCGCGTCCGCCTCGTCGGTCAGGGTGCGGCCGGCGATCGCGGCGACCAGCCGGTACTGCTGCGCGTCGATGTCCTGGTACTCGTCGACCAGGATGTGGCGATAGCCGGCGAGGAGGCGCTCGCGCAGGCCGTCGGCCTCGATGCCGGGCCAGTCGGCGCGCCCCTCGAGGAGGTCGAGCGCCGCCTCGATCAGGTCCGCAAAACCGTCATCGCCTTGCTGAACCCGTTCGGCGCGCTCGGCGAACGAGGTGCCGGTCAGGCGCATCGCGAAGCCGTGATAGGTCTGGATCGTGACGCCGCGGGCGTCGGCATCGACGAGGGCCGCGAGCCGCCGGCGCAGCTCCAGGGCCGCCGAGCGGTTGTAGCAGAGGATCAGGATCGAGCGCGGATCGACCCGCCGCACGCGCAGCAGGTAGGCGCAGCGATGGACGATGACCCGGGTCTTGCCCGAGCCCGGGCCCGCCAGCACCAGCCGGTTCGCCTCGGGCTCGGCGGCGACGATGGCGATCTGCTCCTGTGCAGTTGGCGCGGGTGCGTGCAACACGGGCGCGGCGCGTGGCCGGGCCGCCGGATGGGCGGTTGGCTCTCTGCCTCATGACGACTTGTCGATCAGCCGGTTGATCTGCGTCGCGTCGCCGATCTCTAGGCGCTCGACGATCCAGGTATCGAGCGTGCGCGAGTAATACATCCACGCGGCGTACCAGGCGCGGATGTCGGCGTTGAAAGCGTTGCGCGTGTCGACGTAGCCGGTCACGAGGTGGCGGCAGTCGCCGAGCGGCAGGACCAGGGTGTTGTCCCTTGGCGCCGTCTTGGCGGGGCGCGGTTCGAGGGCGCGCTTGACCTCGCGCCTGGCGTAGCTGTGCGCGGAGACGTCGTCATCGCAGAGGCGGGCGGCGCGCGCCTCTTTCCTCTCGCGCTCCTTGGCCGCCTCGGCCCGGATCTTCTCGGACTCCTTGGCGAACTGCTCGGCCTCGCGTTGCTCCGCGCGCAGCTCTCTGGAGGCTTCGGCCTGTGCCGCACGCTGGGCGCGCTCGGCGTCGGTGAGGGAACTCTCTTCGATCGAGCCGAGCACGAGCCAGCCGACAAGCAATGTGAAGCCCAGCAGGATGGCGCCCTTCTTGGCGCGGGCGGCCGGGTCGCTTGCACTCAGTGGCAGGTTGCAGTTCCAACAACGCGATCTTCCGCCGCTGCGCAGATTGTGCGCGCCGCACTTGCGGCAGGTGATGGTGGTGCTCATGGTGTTCTCCTGTGGTCACTCCTGGGACCTGCGCGGCGGGTAGTGGTCGCCCGGCCTTTAAGATAGGAGATTCCTGTAGCGTGTAAAGGATCTTAGCCTGTCTGGACCGACCGATGCTCGGTCGGTTTTGAGCGCGCCACTGTGCCACCAGCGTGCCACGGTCGATGTTTCGGTATGCTTCTGCATGTGCTCTGACGCTGCGGGCGTAGTCGCTAAGCTCTTGATCTATATTAGAACGACAGTCTCGCTCAGGCAGCGCATGGCCTCGGCGCGGGCGACCGTCCGACAGACCTGCCCCGCCCACAGCCGGTCGAGTGCCGCGAGGAGCCCGAGACCGGAGGCGCGCGCCCGCAGGACCGGCAGGTCGTGGCCGAGCAGGTTGTGACCGAGGATGAAGGACGCGTCGCCGGCGAACCGCTCCAGTTCGGCGAGGGCCGCGCGTTCATCGAAGCGGCCCTGGCGCAGGAAGGCTACCTCGCCGCGTAGCGCGCCGATCTTGTGCAGCGCGCCATCGGCGCCGACCTCCAGGTCGAGCAGGAGGGTCTGCGAGAGGAGTGCGGCGAGTCGGGGGTCCACGGGGCGATTATCGCTGAACGCGGGGCACGGCGCAGCGTGCTCGCGGTCCAACAGGTGGGCGCGTCAGTTCGGCCCGTCGCCGCAGACCCAGGGCGACCAGCAATCGATCCCCCTCCGCTACGCGAACGGCAATTCAGACCGCCTCGCGCGACCAGCCGGTGGCGTCGGCGACCAGGACCTCGCCGCGTTCGGGGTGCCACTCGGCGAGGACCTGGCGCACGACCGGGCGCCCGTCGAGCGTGAAGGCGTGGTCGGCCGGGCGGTGAGTGTGGCCGTGGATCAGCCGGTCGGCGGCGTGGCGGCGCATGACGCGGGCCACGGTCGGCCCGCTCACATCCATGCTCGCCGCCGCCTTGGCCGCCGTCGCCGAGCCGCTGCGGCGACGGTAGTCGGCGGCCTGGGCGCGGCGCCGTGCCAGGGAGCGCCAGAGGAACAGCCGCTGCACGAGCGGGTTGCGCACCCGGCGGCGGAAGCGTTGATAGGCGACGTCGTCGGTGCAGAGCAGATCGCCGTGCATCAGTAGCACCCGCTCGCCGCCGAGCCCGACCAGGGTCGGGTCGCGCAGCAGGGTGCAGCCGGTGTCGCGGGCGAAGGCGCGGCCGATCAGGAAGTCGCGGTTGCCGCGCAGCAGCCGGCAGGCGATACCGGCCTCGGTCAACGCGCGCAGCGCGGCGCGGAGCTGCGGATAGGGTGGCGTGTCGTCGTCGTCGCCGATCCAGGCGTCGAACAGGTCGCCCAGGATGTAGAGCCGCTCGGCGCGGCGCGCCCGACCGGCGAGAAAGTCGAGGAACCGGGCCACCGTCTCCGGGCGCTCCGGGGCGAGGTGCAGGTCCGAGATGAACAGGCACTCGCCGGCGGGATCGCTGGAGTCGATGCCGGGTCGGACCATCGGCGCTCGCCCCGCGACCGGTCAGTCGACGATGACGGCCTTCTCGATGATGACGTCCTCGACGGGCACGTCCTGGTGGCCCTTGCGGCTGGTCGTGCGCACCGCCTTGATCCGCTCGACGACATCCATCCCGTCGGTGACCTTGCCGAAGACGCAGTAGCCCCAGCCGTCCTGCCCCGGGTAGTCGAGGAAGTCGTTGTCGGCGACATTGATGAAGAACTGACTGGTCGCCGAGTGCGGGTCGTTGGTGCGGGCCATCGCGATGGTGCCGGTCTTGTTCTTCAGCCCGTTCTGGGCCTCGTTCTTGATCGGGCGGCGCGTCGGCAGCGGCGAGAAGCTCGTGTCCATGCCCCCGCCCTGGATCATGAAGCCATTGATGACGCGGTGGAACAGGGTCCCGTCGTAGTGGCCGTCGCGCACGTATTGGGTGAAGTTGGCGCAGGTCTCCGGGGCCTTCTCGGCGTCGAGCTCGATCGAGATGTCGCCGTGGTTGGTGGTGAGCTTGATCATGGTCCTCTCCGGTGGGTTGGGCGCCGAGGCGCGGTCGCCAAAGCCATCATGTTACCGTGAAAGTCGCCTGCCGGGCGCCTCGCCCCCTCCTCACCTCGGCGGACGTCGGGGCGCGGCGCGCCCTTTGGGTCCGCCCGGCGGCTTTGCTAACATCCCGACTTCACCACCGTGCGGCCCGTTCCCATGCTCCAGATCTACAACAGCCTGACCCGTCGGAAAGACGCCTTCACCCCGCTCGTGCCCGGCCACGTGCGGATGTACGTCTGCGGCATGACGGTCTACGACTACTGCCACCTCGGGCACGCGCGCGTCATGGTGGTCTTCGACGTCGTCTACCGGTATCTGCGCCACCTCGGCTACGAGGTGACCTACATCCGCAACATCACCGACATCGACGACAAGATCATCCGCCGCGCCGCCGAGAATGGCCAGCCGATCGCCGCCCTCACCGAGCGCTTCATCGCCGCGATGCACGAGGATGCGGCCGCGCTCGGCGTCTTGCCGCCGAGCGACGAGCCGCGCGCGACCGCCCACATCGATGAGATCCAGGCGATGGTCGCCACCCTCCTCGACAAGGGCCTCGCCTATTGCGCCGACAACGGCGACGTCTACTACGCGGTCGGGCGCTTCCCCGGCTACGGCAAGCTCTCCGGCAAGGACCCGCAGGAGCTGCGCGCCGGCAGCCGCGTCGAGGTCGACGAGGCCAAGCGCGATCCGCTCGACTTCGTCCTCTGGAAGGCCGCCAAGCCCGGCGAGCCGGCCTGGGAATCGCCTTGGGGGCCGGGGCGGCCCGGCTGGCACATCGAGTGCTCGGCGATGTCGACCTGCGCGCTCGGCGCCCACTTCGACATCCACGGCGGCGGGGCGGATCTGCAGTTCCCGCACCACGAGAACGAGATCGCCCAGTCCGAGGGCGCGACCGGCGAGCCGTTCGTGAACGTCTGGATGCACAACGGCTTCGTGCGCGTCAACGACGAGAAGATGTCCAAATCGCTCGGCAACTTCTTCACCGTCCGCGAGATCCTCGCCCGCTACCGGCCCGAGGAGGTGCGCTACTTCATCCTCACCAGTCAGTACCGCAGCCCGCTCAACTACGACGAGGACCACCTCCAGCAGGCGCGCGGCGCGCTGACCCGCTTCTACACCGCGCTGCGCGGCCTGCCGCCGGCCGAGCCCGCCGGCGGCGAGGCCTTCAGCGAGCGCTTCCATGCGGCGATGGACGACGACTTCGCGACCCCCGAGGCCCTGGCCGTCCTCTTCGACCTGGTCCGCGAGATCAACCGGCTGCGCGCCGACGACGAGGCCCGGGCGGCCGCGCTCGGCGCCGAGCTGCGCCGCCTCGGCGACGTGCTGGGGATCCTCCAAGGCGACCCAGAGGCCTATCTGCGCGGCGAAGGCCTCGCCGATGCGGGACCCGCCGCCCTCGCCGACGCGGCCATCGACGAGCTGATCGAACGCCGTACCGCCGCCCGCCTGGCTCGTCAATGGGCCGAGGCCGACCGCCTCCGCGATCAGCTCCAGGACGCCGGCATCCTGCTCGAGGACGGCCCGCAAGGCACGACCTGGCGCCGCGCCTGACGATCGGGTCGGGGTGACGGGATTGCGCCCGTCACCCCTCCCACACCACCGGACATGCGGTTTTCCGCATCCGGCGGTTGAGCCCAGCGGGTTAAGCCCGCAAGCGTCCACGGTAGGGTCAGCTCGCCCGCCCTTCGCGCTGAAGCGCCTCGAGCAGATCAACCCGCACCAGCTCATCTACCACCTGCCCAAGCCGCGACGCGATGGGCGCACGACCCTGGTGCTCAGCCCGAGCCCGAGCTCGAATTCGATCAGCGTATCACCTGGTAGCCGCCGTCTCCTGCGGAAGACGGTGCCGAGCCCCTTCGTCTTGCCACCGTCCGGCATGAACCCGGGCCCGCTCCAGCGCACCGTCTTAGCCGGCCACGGGCGTCGCGCGAGGTCGGTCTGCCATCTTTTCCGGCCTTGACCTCACATCCCGCTCCCGCCGCCACCAACGTCCTGTCTCAGCCCCGGCTGGACCCCCAAGGCAGCTTGGATTTCCTATCCGTATCCGTTTAGCCGTCGCGGAGCTACACACGCTGCACCATTGCGAGCGCCCGGACGGCGGCCACGGCCAGCCCTGGTCCCCGCTCGCGGCCATCGACGCCACCTGCTTGACAGGCCGAGCTGCTGCCGCATACTCCGACCCATGAACAGGTCAATGCGTGAGGCATCCGATGTCCGTACCCGCTGAACTGCTGCACGCGGTCACCGCCGCAGACGGCACGGTGGCGACCGACCGGCTGGCCGCGACGCTGCACATCTCCAAGGGCGAACTGGCGCTCGCCATCGGCCTGTCGCGGGACGCGGTCTCCAAGCGCAGCCGCGCCACCTCGCGCCAGACCCAGCAACGGCTGCGCGATACGGTGGAGATCCTGAACCGGGTCGCCGGCTGGGCCGGCTCCACCGGTCGCGCCTTCGCCTGGTTCCGCTCGCAACCCCTGGCCTCCTTCGGTGACCTGACCGCCGAGGACCTGGTCAAACAGGGCCGCGCCCAGGCCGTCAAGGACTATCTGTCGCGCATCGCCGAGGGCGGCTACGCGTGACGGCGGCGCCGGGCGGCGGGCCGTCCGGGGAACTGGCCGGCGGATTGGCTGATGGGGACCTGCCGACCCGGCGCTTCACCGGCCTGGTCTACCGCGCCCATCACCCGCGCTGGGCCTTCGCGCCCGTCTCGGGCGAGGGCGCCGCCCGCCACGGCGGGCGCTTCAACTCGCGTGGCACGCCAGCCCTGTACACGTCGCTCGACCCGACCACCGCGTGGATGGAGGCCCAGCAAGGGCTGCCGTTCAAGGCGCAGCCGATGACGCTGGTCGGCTATCGGGTGGATTGCGGGCCGCTGCTCGACCTGACCGCAGCCGCTGTCCAGGCCGCCGTCGGGGTCGGCCCCGACACCCTGGCCTGCGCCTGGGAAGACCTCGCCAGCCGCGGACACACCCCGCCCACATGGCACCTCGCCCGCGCCCTGATCGCCGGCGGCCTGCATGGCGTGCTGGTGCCGAGCTTCGCGCCCGGCGCCCGGCCTGACGCCCGCAATCTCGTGCTCTGGCGCTGGGCGGACACCGCGCCCTGCGCAATCCGTGTTATCGATGATGGTAACCGGCTGCCGCGCGACGCCGCGTCCTGGCCAGCGGACCCCGACCCCAGCCCGCGGGCTTGAGTTGCCCGCCGCGCCAGCCTCACAGCAGCTTCCCAACGAGCGCATCGCCATGCCCCCTGCCGCCACCGCTCCGGCAAGGACCCGCAGGAGCTGCGCGCCGGCAGCCGCGTCGAGGTCGACGAGGCCAAGCGCGATCCGCTCGACTTCGTCCTCTGGAAGGCCGCCAAGCCCGGCGAGCCGGCCTGGGAATCGCCTTGGGGGCCGGGGCGGCCCGGCTGGCACATCGAGTGCTCGGCGATGTCGACCTGCGCGCTCGGCGCCCACTTCGACATCCACGGCGGCGGTGCGGACCTCCAGTTCCCGCACCACGAGAACGAGATCGCCCAGTCCGAGGGCGCGACCGGCGAGCCGTTCGTGAACGTCTGGATGCACAACGGCTTCGTGCGCGTCAACGACGAGAAGATGTCCAAATCGCTCGGCAACTTCTTCACCGTGCGCGAGATCCTCGCCCGCTACCGGCCCGAGGAGGTGCGCTACTTCATCCTCACCAGTCAGTACCGCAGCCCGCTCAACTACGACGAGGACCACCTCCAGCAGGCGCGCGGCGCGCTGACCCGCTTCTACACCGCGCTGCGCGGCCTGCCGCCGGCCGAGCCCGCCGGCGGCGAGGCCTTCAGCGAGCGCTTCCATGCGGCGATGGACGACGACTTCGCGACCCCCGAGGCCCTGGCCGTCCTCTTCGACCTGGTCCGCGAGATCAACCGGGTACGCGCCGACGACGAGGCCCGGGCGGCCGCGCTCGGCGCCGAGCTGCGCCGCCTCGGCGACGTGCTGGGGATCCTCCAGGGCGACCCAGAGGCCTATCTGCGCGGCGAAGGCCTCGCCGATGCGGGACCCGCCGCCCTCGACGACGCGGCCATCGACGAGCTGATCGAACGCCGCACCGCCGCCCGCCAGGCGCGCCAATGGGCCGAGGCCGACCGCCTCCGCGATCAGCTCCAGGACGCCGGCATCCTCCTCGAAGACGGCCCCCAAGGCACGACCTGGCGCCGCGCCTGATCGCGGGCGGCGTCTGACAAAGGTGCGGTCAGATTGATCGGGTCGGGGCTCGATTTTCTGGTGATCGGGCCGCGGGTCCAAATCGCGCCACGGAGCGGGTGCGGTTACCGTGGGTGTAGCGTCCGTTGCATCTGCCGGTCGGTGTGCCCGTCCACTCGGCCGAGGGGTGGCGTGCTGGAGAGACCCGCTGGGCCGCGTCCTCCATCGGGCGTTGCGTGAGCTGGCCGGAGATCCGGATATCCATGAGACGGTGGTTGCCTTTCACGTCCAGCAGGGGGCCGAGAAGGCCTTGAAGGCGGCGTTTGCCCATGCCGGCGAGCCGCATTGGCGGACGCATGGTCTCGCCACGAGCTGCCATCTCCGCTCTAGGGAGACAGGTGCCTGTTATCATGACAGCTATTAGGCGGGCTGGAGTATTGGTCATGATAGCGATGAAGATGTCGGAAGGCGGTCGGGTTGTCGTGCCGGCGGAGATTCGCAAGGCGCTCGGGATCCGGGACGGCGATACCGTGTTGTGGGAGCTGGGCGAGGGCGAGGCGCGGCTGACGACGCGCCGGGAGCAGTTGCGCCGCGCTCAGGCGTTGGTGCGGCGGTACGTGCCGGCGGATCGGTCCCTGGTCGCCGAGCTCGAGGCGGAGCGCCGCGCCGAGTCGGGACGCGACTGACATGGTCTTGGATGCCTCCGCGGTGTTGGCGTACCTCCAGCAGGAGGCGGGGTGGGAGCGTGTCGAAGCGGCCTTGCTACAGGGGCGTTGCGTCTTGTCCGGTGTCAATCTGGCCGAGGTCTTGTCCCGGCTCTCGGACTGGGACGTGCCGCTGGAGGAGGCGCAGGCCGCGCTGGCGGCCTGGGACCTGGAGATCGCGGTCTTCGATGCGCCTGCGGCCCGCGCGACCGCCGCGCTGCGGCCGTTGACCCGTGCCCTGGGCTTGTCGCTTGGCGACCGCGCCTGTCTGGCACTCGCGCAAACGCGTGGGATGACCGCGTTGACTGCCGACCGTGCCTGGGCGCGGTTGGGGCCTGGTCTCGGGGTCGCGGTGGATTCGATCCGCCCGGAGTCCGCCGACCGGTGACGCCCGGCGAGACGGAGGTTCGGGTGAGCGCGAGGGGCGCCCGGACACTCCTGCCGAAGCACCGTGCGACGGTCCTGGAGGTGCTGGCGCGTCACGTGCTGGGGCGTGACCTGCGGGCGTTCGAGTCGCGGGTCCATGGACGGGCATAGCGCTATTCGGACCTCGACCTGGTCGTCATGGGCACGGAGCCGTTGCCCGACCTGGTTCGCGCGCGGCTGGTGGAGGATTTCGAGGGGAGCGACCTGCTGTTTCGCCTCGAATTGGTCGAGTATTCGGGGACCTGCCGGCGTCATGCCCGGAGGTCCCCGCAGCGATCCCGGCAAGCCTGACGGTCCGCGCAGCGGACCCGACGAGGCTGGGGCGCCTCGAACGGGAATCGGAGCCGATCCATCCGGGGTAGCGTAAACGTGGCGCTCAGTGTGCTGCGCGTTTGCAAGTAACGCTATGATTTAGAGATATTCGGGGCGAAACGAGTTATCTGGAGGCTCTATGGAGGCGGCACGATACGCGCGCGATCATCATACCTACGGTGACTATCTGGCGTGGCCGGACGATGTGCGTTACGAGCTGATCGATGGCGAGGCCTATCTGATGGCCCCGGCGCCCACGCTGGAGCACCAGGAGGTCGCTGGGGAGATCTTCCGGCAGTTGGCGAACGCCCTGGCCGACCCGGGGCAGACCTGCCGTCCCTTCATCGCCCCGGTGGATGTCCGCCTGCCGCGCGCCGACGAGGCCGATGAGCTGGTCGACACGGTGGTGCAGCCGGACGTGCTGGTCGTCTGCGACCCGGCGAAGCTCGACCGGCGCGGCGTGCGTGGGGCGCCGGATCTGGTCGTCGAGGTCCTGTCGCCGGCGACGGCGAGCCACGATCATCGGCGCAAGCGCCAGGTCTACGAGCGCGCCGGCGTGCCCGAGTTCTGGTTGGTACACCCGACCGACCGGATGGTGACCATCTATCGTCTCGAAGCGGGCCGCTTCGGCAAGCCCGAGATCTGCGAACTCGCCGGCGAGACGCCGGTGGCGATCCTGCCGGGCGTGGCGATCGCCTGGGACGACCTGGTGCGGCGCCTCCCGCCGCCCGGGCCCTGAGCGCTGGGATGGCCGATGCCGCGAATCCGAGGCGCATCCTGCACTTCGGATCCAATGCCCGTGGCGATGCCGACGCCTCGCAGGAACGAGCGTCTGCGCGCTCCCGCGTTCAGGCCACCCGCGCGCAGGGGCGCCCGGCGGCGAAGTCGGCGATGTTGGCCGCGACGCCGTCGATGAGCCGTTGGCGGGCCTCGCGGCTGGCCCAGGCGCAGTGGGGCGTCACGGTCAGGTTGGGGATGTCGGGGGCGAGGAGCGGGTGGTCGGGGGGCGGCGGTTCGGTGCCGAGCACGTCGACCAGGGCGCCGGCGATCTGGCCACGGCGTAGGGCCTCGGCCAGCGCCGCCTCGTCGACGATCCCGCCGCGGGCAGTGTTGATCAGCAGGGCGTCGGGGCGCATGGCGGCGAGCTCGGCGGCGCCGATCAGGCCGCGCGTGTTGTCGGCGAGCGGGCAGTGCAGGCTGAGCACGTGCACGCGCGGCAGCAGCTCGGCGAGTGGTAGCCGGCCGGCCTCGGGCGGTCCGCCTGGGCGTTGGGCGATCAGGACCTCCATCCCGAACGCCACGGCGACCCGCGCCACGGCCCGGCCGAGTTCGCCGTAGCCGACGATGCCCAGGCGTCGCCCGGCGATCTCGTGGATCGGGTGATCGAGCAGGCAGAACTGGCCGCTGCGCGACCAGTCGCCGGCTGCGACCGAGGCGCGATAGTCCTGCATCCGCGTCGCGTGCGCGAGGATCCCGGCGAAGACGTGCTGTACGACCGCCGGCGTCGCATAGCCGGTGACGTTGGTCACCGCGATGCCGAGTTCGCGCGCCGCGGCCAGGTCGACATTGTTGGTGCCGGTCGCGGCGATGCAGACGAGCCGCAGCCCCGGGGTCGCGGCGAGTCGCGCCCGGTCGAGGACGACCTTGTTGGTGACCACCACCTGGGCCTCGGCGATCCGTTCGGCGACGGCGTCGGCCGGCGTGGCGCGATGGTGTGTCCAGGCGCGACAGGTCGCCGCGAGGTGCGCGAGCGAGATGTCGCCGGTGTCGATGGTGGCGAGGTCGAGCACGACCCCGCGGTCGAAGGTCGCGGACAGGGACATGGACGGGCGGTCTCCTCGGCGGCATGAGTGTGGCGAACTGTGCCACAGGTGCGGGGGTTCTTGCCCGCTATGGCGGGACGGCGTCTCCTCCGCGAGGTGTAGCGCCACTCGTCGCGTTCGTCCTTCGTGTCCTGCGTTCAGGCATGGGTGTAGCCAAGACGCGTGCAGAGCCCTTGAAGGACTGCCCGAAGGGTGTCAGGCGTGACTTGACCGAACGTCTTTAGGGGACCTTGAAACATTGCCATCCGGGCAATTTTTCAAGACGCGAAGCGAAAATGCGATTTCCGCTTCGCTTCATTTTCCGTCGCTTAGGCGACTGAAAATGGCGGGGCATCCTTGCCCCGCGCGGGCACCTTGGACTTTTCAAGGTGCCCTTTACAATACGATTTGCGTTCAGCGTGAAGATTTTGTCGAGTCGCCCCCAACTCTGCCGCGGTAGCGCGCCGGAGACGAGACACCCGGAAGCGAGCCGCAATCCGTGCGCGACGGACGGCACCGTTGTGACAGCGAGTGCGACAAAATCGCCGTGCCGATCCGGTTCGGTCAAGACAAGGACAGGTCGCCTCTTGGCGGTTGGCGAATCAGCGAACGGGAAGGGGATCAGGACGAGGTCCGCTGGACTACAGGTCATTCCAGATCTCGTCATTAGGATTGTCCCAAACGTGCTGCATGGCCGGCGCTTGAGCACTCATCAGGTCTTCGGTCAGCGGATCGCGCAGACCGTGCCTGAGCTCGAGATAGCCAATGAAATCGAGCACCTCTCTGGCCAGAGGCTCTGGCAGCTTGCTCGCGTGCTCGAAGATTCTGTCTGCGGTCGTGCTCATCGCGCATCTCGTCGATCGAACAATGATGAAACTCGGCCGACCCACATCGGCGGGCTCATGGTTCATGGCCGACCCCACGCATCGACTATAGCCGGCCTCCGTATGGTTCGGCCACCGCCAGCGGCTCGGGAATCGAGCTTGTCAGGCCGCTCGCCGCTTGCCGTTGTCGGCGGCCTCGTCGGGCCGCTCGACGCCGCGCGGGACTTTCGCCGCGGCGGCGCCGGTCTCGGGTCGGGAAGGGCGGCCGCCCGGCGATCTCCAGGGCGATCTCCAGGGCGGTTGCCGTAGAATGGTCCGATGTCGCCGTCCTCCCCGCTGCCAGGAAGTACCCCCGCGATGCTCTCCATCGAGAACCTGACGAAGCGCTTCGCCTCGTCGGCAGACCGTCCGCTGTTCGAGGACCTGTCGCTGACCGTCGCGCCCGGCGAGTCGGTCGCGATCATGGGCGATTCGGGCGTCGGCAAGTCGACGCTCCTCAACTGCATCGCCGGGTTGGAGCCGGTCGATGGCGGGCGCATCCGCCTCGGCGACACCGAGCTCACCGCGCTCGATGAAGACGCCTTCGCGCAGCTGCGCCGACGCGCGCTCGGCTTCGTCTTCCAGGCCTTCCACATCCTGCCGCACCTGACGCTGGCGCAGAACGTCGCGTTGCCGCTGTGGCTGCTGGAGGTCGGCGAGGCCGAGGCCGACCGGCGGGCGCGGGCGATGCTGGCTCGGGTGGGCCTGGAGGGGCGCGCCGACGACTGGCCGCGCCATCTCTCGGGCGGTGAGCTGCAGCGCGTCGCGATCGCCCGGGCGCTGGTCCACGGGCCGGCCCTGGTGCTCTGCGACGAGCCGACCGGGAATCTCGATCCGGAGCGGGCCGCCGGGGTCCTGGAACTGCTCTTCGAGCGCCTGCGCGCGGCCGGCGCGATCGCCATCCTGGTCACCCATTCGCGCGCCGCGGCAGGCCACGCCGACCGGATCCTGCGCCTGACCGAGGCCGGCCTGGTCCCGGACGCGGACCAGGCCTTGCGGACCCGATGAGCGCTGCGCTGCGCCACGTCTTCCTCGCGAGCCTGCGACGCCGGCGGCTGGCGACGGCGCTGTCGCTGCTCGCGATCGGGCTCGGGGTGACGCTCGGGCTGGCGGTGCAGCTCATCAACTCGGCGGCGCTCGAGGAGCTCGGCCGCGGCATGCGCCTGCTCGCGGGCGAGGCGGACCTACAGGTGGTCGGCCCGCGTGGCGGTTTCGACGATGCCCTCTATCCGGCCCTCGCGCAGCGCTCGGAGGTGCGCGTCGCGAGCCCCGTGCTGGAGATCGAGGCGCGTCTGCCGGACCACGAGGGCGAGACGCTGCGAATCCTCGGCATCGATCTCTTTCGCGCGGCGCGCGTAACCCCGCTGCTGCGGATGGAGGTCGAGACGCCCGAAGGGGCGTCGGACGAGCGTCGGGATCAGCTGGCCCCGCTGCGCCCCGACAATCTCTTCCTGAGCCCGGCGGCGGCCGACCGGCTCGGGCTCGCGGTCGGCGATCGGCTCGAGGTGCAGGTCGGCGTCCGCGCGGTCGCCCTGCAGGTTGCCGGCTCGGTGCCGGATGCCGATCAGGCGCTCGCCGTGATGGACATCGCCGGGGCGCAGCAGGTCTTCGAGCGGATTGGCGTCATCACGCGCATCGACCTGCGTCTCGCGCCCGGCGTGAGTCGGGCCGTCGCGCAGCAGCGCCTCAACGACGAGCTGCCGCCCGGCGTCGCCGCGATGACCCCGGCCGAGAGCGAGTCGGAGGTCCTGGGGCTCTCGCGCGCCTACCGGGTCAATCTGACGATGCTAGCGGCGATCGCGCTGCTGACCGGCGCCTTCCTGGTCTTCTCGGCCCAGTGGCTGTCGGTGGTGCGCCGCCGCTCGGAGCTGGCCTTCCTGCGCGCGCTCGGCCTCGACCGCGCGGCGCTGCGCCGCGGGCTCCTCGTCGAGGGCGGCGCGCTCGGGCTGCTCGGCGGGCTGCTCGGCGTCGTCGTCGCCTATCTGCTGACGGCGCTCGCCTTCCGCGTGATCGGGGGCGACCTCGGGGCCGGCTTCTTCCGCGGGGTATCGCCGGAGCTGCACTTCGCGCCCGTCCTCACCGCCGTCTACCTGAGCCTCGCGGTGCTCGCCGGCCTGGCCGGGGCCTGGCTGCCGGCGCGCGAGGCGGCGCGGATGATCCCGGCCCGGGCGCTGCGCTCGGGCGACGAGGCCGAGGCCTACCGCGCGGCGCCGCGCTGGGGTCTTGTCGTCGCCATCCTGGCAGTCGCCGGCGCCCTGTGTCTGCTCCCGCCGCTCGGCGGCGTGCCCGTCTTCGGCTACCTTGCGGTCCTCCTCATCCTGGTCGGGGCGGTCCTCGCGCTGCCGGGTGCGACCCCGCGGGCGCTGGCGCTCCTGCGGCCGGGCCGCTCGACGCCCTGGCGCCTGGCCAAGGCGCGCCTGACGGCGGCACCGGGGCAGGTCCTGATCGCCGGGGCCGGGATCGTCGCGAGCGCCGCGCTCGCGGTCTCGATGGCCATCATGGTCTTCTCCTTCCGCGGCTCGGTCGACGACTGGCTGACCCAGCTGCTGCCGGCCGATCTCTACGTGCGCGCCTCGGACTCCAGCGCCAGCGGCTATCTGGATCCCGACGCGGTCAGCCGGGTCGCGGCCCTGCCGGGCGTGGAGCGGGTCCGCCCCGTGCGCTTCGAGACGCTGCGCCTCGGCGAGGCGCGCCGGGCGGTGACGCTGATCGCGCGGCCCGTGCAGCGCAGCAGTGGTCTGCCGCTCGTCGCCGGCATGCAGCGCCCGGGCTGGGTCGGCGACGGGGCGCGCCCGGCCTGGATCTCCGAGGCCCTGGCCGACCGGTTCGGGCTGGCCGTCGGCGACCCGCTGGCCCTGCCGTTGCGGGGTGAGGCCGATCCGTTTCGCGTCGCCGGCATCTGGCGCGACTATGCCCGCCAGCAGGGCGCGGTCGTCATCGAGCTCGACGACTACCGGGCGCTCACCGGCGATCTGCGCACCAACGACCTCGGCCTGTTCCTGGCCGAGGGCGTCGCACCCGAGGCGGTCATGGCCGCGATCCGTGATGCGCTCGGCGAGCGAGTCAGCGAGATGATCCTGCCCGGCGAGCTGCGCACCATGATCCTCGAGGTCTTCGATCGCACCTTCCTCGTCACCTACCTGATGGAGGCGGTGGCGGTGCTCATCGGCCTGTTCGGCGTCAGCACGACCTTTGCCGCCCTCGCCACGAGCCGGCGCAAGGAACTCGGCATCCTGCGCCACCTCGGCCTGCGGCGACGCCAGATCGGCGCGCTGCTGGCGCGCGAGGCCGCCCTGACCGCCGGCGTCGGCCTGGCCGTGGGCCTGGCCGCCGGCGGTGCGATCGCGCTCGTGCTGGTCGAGGTCATCAACCGCCAGAGCTTCCACTGGAGCATGGACCTGCGTCTGCCCATCGGGGTGCTGGTCGCCTTCGGCCTGTCGCTGATCCTGCTCTCGGCCCTCGCGGCGCACCTGGCCGGCCGCCAGGCGATGCGCCAGGACGCGGTCGTGGCGGTGCGCGAGGATTGGTGAGCGGTGCGCCCGCCCTCCCTATTGCCAGCGAGCGAGACGCCATGAGCCGATACGCGAACGACCGTTCCCTGCGGCGTTTGGCCGCGGCGGGCCTTGTCCTGATCTTGGGCGCCTGGCTGGGCGCGCTACCGGGGAGTGGTGCCCGGGCGGGCGATTTCGCGCCTGTCCTCCCCGGGCGGCCGCTCGTCTTCCCCGCCGATACGGGCGCCCATCCGGCGTTCCGCACCGAGTGGTGGTACATCACCGGCTGGCTGATCGACGAGGCGGGGCGCGAGCGCGGCTTTCAGGTCACCTTCTTCCGCTCCGCGACCGGCGTGGGGCAGGACAACCCGAGCCGCTTCGCGCCGCGCCAGATCATCATGGCCCACGCCGCGATCGCCGATGCGCAGACTGGGCACTTGTTGCACGCGCAGCGCTCCGACCGGGCGCTCGACCCGCTCGCCGGCGCGGCCGTCGGGCGCACGCGGGCCTGGATCGGAGACTGGGAGCTGGCGCTGGCCGACGGCGAGTATCGCGCCCGGATCGCGGCCGACGAGTTCGGTCTGGACCTCGCGTTGCTGCCGCCGGGTCCGCCGGTGCTCAACGGTGAGGCCGGTTTCAGCCAGAAGACGCCCGACCCCCGCAATGCCAGCTATTATTACAGCCGTCCGCACCTGGCCGTGCGCGGCACCCTGAGGCTCGGCGAGCACGCCCATCGGGTGACCGGCGAGGCCTGGCTCGATCAAGAATGGTCGAGCGAGTACCTGCCGGAGGAGGCCGAGGGTTGGGACTGGATCGGCATGAATCTCCACGATGGCGGCTCGCTGATGGCCTTTCAGATGCGCCGCCCTGATGGCTCGCCGATCTGGTCGGCCGGGACGCTGCGCGACGGCGACGGGCAGGTCGAGGCCCTGGCCCCGGAGCAGGTGCGATTCCGGCCGCGTCGCCGCTGGACCTCGCCGCGCACCGGGGCCGAATATGTCGTCGAGTGGGACCTGGAGATCGCCGGACGGTCGATGGCGCTCGTGCCCCTGATGGACGATCAGGAGCTCGATAGCCGCCGCTCGACCGGTGTCGTCTACTGGGAAGGCGCGACCCGGCTCTTCGAGGCGGGGCGCGAGATCGGCCGCGGCTACCTGGAGATGACCGGCTATCGGGAGCGCCCGGCCGGCCTCTGAGGGTGGCGGGTTCGCCAGCGTGGCCGGGTTGCGGCGCGGACGTGACAGCCCAATTGGCTTTCTTTAGAATTCCGACGGGTCAGGGCATCTTGCGAAATCGCCATCCCCACGCGCGTTCCCGCATCACCCAACGGCCCGATGGTCGTTCCCAGCCGTAGTCTGGTCCGGAGAAACCCTTGAGAAAACCCGCATTGCTCGCCCTGGAAGACGGCTCGGTCTTCCGGGGTGTCTCCATCGGCGCACCTGGCGAAAGCGTCGGCGAGGTGGTCTTCAACACCGCCCTGACCGGCTATCAGGAGATCCTCACCGATCCTTCCTACCGCCGTCAGCTGGTGACCCTCACCTATCCCCACATCGGCAATACCGGCGCCAACGACGAGGACGAAGAGGCCCCCGGCGTGCAGGCGGCCGGCCTGATCATCCGCGATCTGCCGATCCTCGCGAGCAACTGGCGCTGCCGCGAGTCGCTCGATGCCTACCTCGCTCGCCAGGGGATCGTCGCGATCGCCGATGTCGATACCCGCCGCCTGACCCGGCTGCTGCGCGAGAAGGGCGCCCAGAACGGTTGTCTCCAGGCCGGCGACGGCCTCGACGAGGGCGCCGCCGTGGCCGCCGCCCGGGCCTTCCCGGGCTTGAAGGGCATGGATCTGGCCCAGGAGGTCAGCACCAGCGCCGCCTACACCTGGACCGAGGGGCTCTGGACGCTCGAGGGCGGCCACCCGGCCCCGGCGCCGGATCCGGAGCGGCTCCCCTGGCACGTCGTCGCCTATGATTACGGGGTCAAGCGCAACATCCTGCGGATGCTGGCTGCGCGCGGCTGCCGCGTGACGGTCGTGCCGGCCAAGACGCCGGCCGCCGAGGTCATGGCGCTCGCGCCGCACGGGGTCTTCCTGTCCAACGGCCCCGGCGACCCGGAGCCCTGCGACTACGCGATCGCCGCGATCCGCGAACTGCTCGATGCCGGGGTGCCGCTGTTCGGCATCTGCCTCGGCCACCAGTTGCTCGGGCTGGCCGGCGGCGCGCGCACGGTGAAGATGAAGTTCGGCCACCACGGTGCCAATCACCCGGTGCAGGACCTCGACACCGGGGCGGTCATGATCAGCAGCCAGAACCACGGCTTCGCGGTCGATGAGGCGAGTCTGCCCGAGACCCTGCGCGCGACCCACCGTTCGCTGTTCGACGGCACGCTCCAGGGCATCCACCACCGCGAGCGCCCGGCGTTCAGCTTCCAGGGGCATCCGGAGGCGAGCCCCGGGCCGCATGACGTCGCGCCGCTCTTCGATCACTTCATCGAGCTGATGGCGCAGCACCGCGGCTAGGGCCGCGGCGCGCCGGGTCGGGAGGATCGCGGCGATCCATTGCATTCATCCAGCGTAATCCAAGGCGACAGATGCCCAAGCGAACCGACATCCACAGCATCCTGATCATCGGCGCGGGGCCGATCGTCATCGGTCAGGCCTGCGAGTTCGACTACTCAGGTGCCCAGGCGTGCAAGGCGCTGCGCGAGGAGGGCTATCGCGTCGTCCTCGTCAACTCCAATCCGGCCACCATCATGACCGACCCGGAGATGGCCGATGCGACCTACATCGAGCCCGTCACCTGGCGCACGGTGGAGCGCATCATCGAGCGCGAGCGCCCCGATGCCCTGCTGCCGACGATGGGTGGCCAGACGGCACTGAATTGCGCGCTGGATCTGGTCCGCCAGGGGGTGCTCGAGCGCTACGGCGTCGAGCTGATCGGCGCCTCGCGCGAGGCGATCGACAAGGCCGAGGACCGCGACCTCTTCCGTCAGGCGATGCGCCGCATCGGCCTCGACCTGCCGCGCTCGGCGATGGCCCACAGCCTCGAGGAGGCCTACCAGGTCCAGCCCTCGATCGGCTTCCCCTGCATCATTCGGCCCTCCTTCACGCTCGGCGGCAGCGGCGGCGGCATCGCCTACAACCTGGAGGAGTTCGACGAGATCTGCCGACGCGGCCTCGACCTCTCCCCGACCAGCGAACTCTTGATCGAGGAGTCGGTCCTCGGCTGGAAGGAGTTCGAGATGGAGGTGGTGCGCGACCACAAGGACAACTGCATCATCATCTGCTCGATCGAGAACCTGGATCCGATGGGCGTGCACACCGGCGATTCGATCACGGTCGCCCCGGCCCAGACGCTGACGGACAAGGAATACCAGATCATGCGCGACGCCTCGATCGCGGTCCTGCGCGAGATCGGCGTCGACACGGGCGGCTCGAACGTGCAGTTCGCGATCAACCCGGCCGACGGGCGCATGATCATCATCGAGATGAACCCGCGCGTCTCGCGCTCCTCGGCGCTCGCCTCGAAGGCGACCGGCTTCCCGATCGCCAAGGTCGCCGCCAAGCTCGCGGTCGGCTATACCCTCGATGAACTGCGCAACGAGATCACCGGCGGGGCGACGCCGGCCTCGTTCGAGCCGAGCATCGACTATGTCGTGACCAAGATCCCGCGCTTCGCCTTCGAGAAGTTCCCGCAGGCCAACGCGCGGCTGACGACGCAGATGAAGTCCGTCGGCGAGGCGATGGCCCTCGGGCGGACCTTCCAGGAATCGCTGCAGAAGGCCATCCGCAGCCTCGAGACCGATCGCTACGGCCTGACCGAGATGGTCGGGCTCGACGCCCCGGAGGCCCTGGAGACGATCCGCCACGAGGTGCGCCAGACCGGCGCCGAGCGGCTCTTCTACGTCGCCGACGCCTTCCGCGCCGGCCTGGCCCTGGCGGAGATCCAGGCCCTGAGCGGCATCGATCCCTGGTTCCTCGCCCAGATCGAGGACCTGATCCGCGAGGAGCAGGCGACGCAGGCCAGCGGCCCGGACGGGCTCACCGCCGAGCGTCTGCGCGCGCTCAAGCGCAAGGGCTTCTCCGATCGCCGCCTGGGCGAGCTGACCGGCCTCGACGAGGCCGAGGTCCGCGCCCGGCGCTGGGGGCTCGGCGTGCGTCCGGTCTTCAAGCGGGTCGACACCTGCGCCGCCGAGTTCGCGACCAGCACCGCCTACCTCTACTCGACCTACGAGGAGGAGTGCGAGGCGGCGCCGACCGGGCGCGAGAAGATCATGGTGTTGGGCGGCGGGCCGAACCGCATCGGCCAGGGCATCGAGTTCGACTACTGCTGCGTCCATGCCGCGCTCGCGCTGCGCGAGGACGGTTACGAGACCATCATGGTCAACTGCAACCCGGAGACGGTCTCGACCGACTACGACACCTCCGATCGGCTCTACTTCGAGCCGCTGGCCCTCGAGGACGTCCTGGAGATCGTCGAGAAGGAGCGCCCGCGCGGCGTCATCGTCCAGTACGGCGGTCAGACCCCGCTGAAGCTCGCCCGCGCCCTGGAGGCCGCCGGCGTGCCGATCATCGGCACGACCCCCGACTCGATCGATCTCGCCGAGGATCGCGAGCGCTTCCAGCAACTGGTCGACCGGCTCGGCCTGCGCCAGCCGCCCAACACCACGGCGCGCAGCGAGGCCGAGGCGAAGCGGTTGGCGGCCGGCATCGGCTATCCGTTGGTCGTGCGTCCGTCCTACGTGCTCGGCGGACGGGCGATGGAGGTGGTCTTCGACGAGGCCGACCTGGACCGCTACATGCGCGATGCGGTGCGCGTCTCCAACGCCTCGCCGGTGCTGCTCGACCGTTTCCTCGACGACGCCATCGAGGTCGACGTCGATGCCGTCTGCGACGGCCAGGACGTGCTGATCGGCGGCATCATGGAGCACATCGAGCAGGCCGGCGTGCACTCCGGCGACTCGGCCTGCTCGCTACCGCCCTACACCCTCTCGGCGGCGATCCAGGACCGGATGCGCGAGCAGATGGCGAAGATGGCCCGCGGGCTCGACGTGGTCGGCCTGATGAATGCCCAGTTCGCGATCCAGGGCGATGAGGTCTTCATCCTGGAGGTCAACCCGCGCGCCTCGCGTACGGTGCCCTTCGTCTCCAAGGCGATCGGCATCCCGCTCGCCAAGGTCGCGGCGCGCTGTATGGTCGGCAAGGGCCTGCGCGATCAGGGCTTTGCCGCCGAGCGCAAGCCCAAACACTACTTCGTCAAGGAGGCGGTCTTCCCCTTCATCAAATTCCCCGGGGTCGACACCGTGCTCGGCCCGGAGATGAAGTCGACCGGCGAGGTGATGGGGGTCGGCGAGTCCTTCGGCGAGGCCTACGCCAAGGCCCAGGAGGGTGCCGGCGCCCAGCTGCCGGCCAAGGGCAAGGCGATGCTCAGCGTGCGCGACGCCGACAAGCGGCGTCTGGTGCGGGTCGCCCAAGACCTCCTCGATCTGGGCTTCAGCCTCTACGGGACCCACGGCACCGCCGCGGCCCTGCGCGCGAACGGCATCCCGTGCGAGGGGGTCAACAAGGTCAAGGAGGGTCGGCCGCACATCGTCGACATGATCAAGAACCGCGAGATCAGCTTCATCGTCAACACGACCGAGGGGGCCGTGGCGATCGCCGATTCGGCCGAGATCCGGCGCGCCGCGTTGCAGCAGAAGGTGAGCTACACGACGACCATCGCCGGGGCCGAGGCGACCTGCCTCGCCCTGAAACAGTTGGACATCCTGTCGGTCAATCGTTTACAAGACCTGTATTGAGGTCGGGGTCGCACCCGGGCGCCGGGGAGATCCTCGGCGCCCGCGGCGACGGCGACCTCTCCGCTGACCTTCATGGCGGCGGCCGCCCCGGACCACCGCGGGCCGCGTCCGCCATGATGGATTCCCTCGTCCCGAGTGGTCTCCGAAGCGGCGTGCGCGTTCCTTGCGCGCGCCGCTTCGCTGCCGCGGGCCGCAAGCCCGGTGCCCCTCGAGGTGGGCCGGGCCGGCGGCGACCGGGGCGGGACGGAGCGCCCGCAGGGCGACTTTCACGGTAATACGCGGCCCGCGCCGACGCGCGGTGCCCATCTCACGAGAGGACATCGCCCATGACCAAGGTACCTCTGACCGCCAGAGGCGCTGAGAAATTGCGTGAAGAGTTGGCGCGGTTGAAGAAGACCGAGCGCCCGCGCGTGATCCAGGCCATCGCCGAGGCGCGCGCCCACGGCGATCTGAAGGAGAACGCCGAGTACCATGCGGCCCGCGAGGAGCAGGGCTTCATCGAGGGACGCATCAAGGAGATCGAGGGCAAGCTCGCGGCGGCCAATATCATCGACGTGACGACCCTCAACGCGAACGGCAAGGTCGTCTTCGGCGCCACCGTCGATGTGCTCGAGATCGACAAGGACGCCGAGCACACCTTCCAGATCGTCGGCGACGACGAGGCGGATCTGAAGCTCGGGATGATCTCGGTCAGCTCGCCGATCGCGCGGGCCCTGATCGGCAAGAGCGAGGGCGATGTCGCGGCGGTTCAGGCCCCGGGTGGCCTGCGCGAATTCGAGATCCTCGGCGTGCGTTACGTCTGAGGCCCGCCCAGTCCGGCGGCCGGCGCTGCGGCGGCGGCCGTTCGGCGATCCAGTAGCGACCGCGATGACCTTCTTCTACCTCCTCCTCGGCCTGGCCGTCCTGCTTCTCGCCTCGGCGGCGCTCGCCGTCTGGCGCCTGTGGCGCCGCCAGACCCTGATGCCCTACCGGCTCGAGGACGGGCTCTTCGCACCGGCCGAGGCGGACCTGCTCGCCGCGCTCGATGTGGCCGCCGGCCCGGGTCGGCGGATCTTCGGCAAGGTCCTGGTCGAGGACGTCATTGGTCTCGAGCGCCGCGTCGGCCGGCAGCTCCAGGCGCGCGCCAGCGCCCGGCTCGCCGAGCGCCGCTTCGACTTCCTGATCTGCGACGCGCGGACCCTGCGCGTGCTCTGCGCCGTCGACCTGGTCGGGGATGAGCGCCGCCTCTTCGGGGCCCGAGCCGACGCGACCCTCGCGCGCATCTGCCGGGCCGCCGGCCTGCCGCTCGTCACGGTCACCGCCGCCGAGCGTTACGACCCGACGGAACTCGCCGAGGCCCTCGCCGCGGCCATGGCCCCGCCGCCCGCGGAGGTGCCGACCCGCCTCGACAAGCCGCAACGGCCGCCCGAGGAGGGCCCCCCCAGCCAGGACGAGGATCGCCTGCTCGCCGAACTCGCGGCCGCGATCCGCCACGAGAACACAGACTGAATAAGGGGTCAGAGCCCTTAAAGGTCCCCTCGGTCCCCTCAAAGGAGGCGACCCACGCCCTCGATGAGGCCGAGGAGGATGGCGTAACGGGCGCCCTTGCCGATCGCGGTCAGCAGCAGAAAGAGGTCGAAGCGCACGCGCATCAGGCCGGCGATGAAGGTCAGGGCATCGCCGCCGACCGGGGCCCACGCGAGCAGCAGGGACCAGACCCCGTAGCGCTGGAACCAGCGCTGCGCCGGGGCCAGCGTCGCGGGGCGGAACGGAAACCAGCGGCGGTCCTGATAGTGCAGCAGGTAGCGGCCGAGCGCCCAGTTGACGGCCGAACCGAGCGTGTTGCCCGCCGTCGCCCAGGCCCAGAGCGCGAGCGGTTCGTAGCCGGCCGCGAGCAGGCCGGCGAAGACGACCTCCGAATAGGCCGGCAGCAGGGTCGCGGCCAGGAAGGCGACGAGAAAGAGCCCGAGATACCCCTCCAGCACGGCCCCGTCCGTCAATCTCCGCCGTGGCGTCGTGCCGCGGCGACCAGCCCCCCGAAGAGCCGGCGTTGACGGCGGCTGTAGAGCAGAAACTCCGGATGCCACTGCACCCCGATGCAGTAGTCCTCCCCCGGTGCCTCGATCGCCTGGACGATTCCGTCGAGGTCGCGCCCCGAGACCGCGAGCCCTGGACCGAGGCGGTCGATGCCCTGGTTGTGCAGGCTGTTGATGCGCAGCCGTTCGCACCCGAGCAGGCGGTGCAGTTGGGTACCCTCCGCGACCAGGAGGGTCTTCAGCGGGAGGACCGTGCGCTGATTGGACGTGCGGCGGCGGCGTGAACGCAGTTCCTGGAACAGGTTGCCGCCCAGGCGGACATTGAGCAATTGGGCGCCGCGGCAGATCCCGAGGATCGGCAGACCGCGGGCCAGGGCCTCGTCGATCATGAAGGACTCGAAGGCGTCGCGCTCCTTGTCGTAGCGGCCCGTCACCTGCGGCGCCTCGGCATAGAGGACAGGCTCCACGTCGTGGCCCCCGGTGACGATCAGCCCACGCATCCCGCCCCGCCCGGCGTCGCGCCCGGGGCCGACCTGCAGCGGCCGGGCCCCGGCCAGGCGTAGCGCCAGCGCGACGAAGAGCCGTGGCGCCCGCCCGCCGCGGCGCGGGCCGGTGACGGCGATCAGAGGTCGTCCGGTGCCTTCAGCCACGCGCGGCTCTCGGTGGTCCAGTCCTCGATGAGTCCGCTCAGGGGTCGATCGAGGAAGTCGGCATAGGCCCGGCAGAGCGTGGCGAGGCGCTCGGGCTCGGCGACCAGGTGTTCGATCTGGAGCCAGTCCTCCCAGACCGGCCTGACCCCCCAGCCCGGGCGATCGACCTCGCTGTTCGGCAGTCGATAATGCAGCGTCGGTCGGGCGGTCACGCGTGGGTCGTCGACGACCCGCCGGACCCGTTCGGGATCCAGGTGCAGGAACAACGGCAGCAGGTCCAGCGCGCGGTTGCGGGTCGGGTTGGCGGCCAGGTAGTCGTCGATGAGGCCGGCCAGGTCGGGCCGATAATCGGGGTCGACGACGAGGCGGACGTAGGCCTTCGGGAACGGGGCGACGAAGGCCGTCAGGCGCCGTGCGAGATCGACCTGCGCGCGCCCCTGGAGCCAGTCGAAGAGGCACAGGAAGGCCTGCAGGTAGCGGCGCAGCGTGGTGGCGTCGGTGGCCGGCACCTCGGGGTTGATCTGGAGCCCGAAGGCGTTGATCAGGCTGCCGCCGGTGCCCTGGGCGCCGGCGGCGCGCAGGCGCGCGATGAGCGCGTCGATCTCGGCGAGGCGCGCGAGTGGCAGCGGCGGGCTGACGACCTCGACCGGCACCATCCAGGCGCTCGCGGCGCGCACCAGATCCTCGCCGGCCTCTTCGAGCCCGGCGAGGGCGTCGCCGGCGTCGCGCTCGCGCCGCCCGAGTTCCTTGAGCCATGCGAAGTCGATCTCGACCTGCCAAGGCCCTGCCTGATCCCCGAGGATGGCCCGTTCGTAGCGCCCGTGCTCGGCGATGCGGCCGCCGAAGAAGTCGGCGACGACGGCCACGACGGCCTCCAGCTCGAGCCCGCCCAGCTCGATCTCGACGCCGATGCGCCGCGCCGCGCCGGTGTTCGTGCGTGGCAGCGGCGGGAGGGGGAAGTCCTGTCGCTCGGTCGGCATTGGCTATACTGGCTCAGGTCAAGCGGTCCGGCCCCGGCAGGCTCGTCCGTGCCGGTGAGCCCCGGAGGGTCGTCGTCACCATCGCCCACCCGGAGGCGGCCGTCAACCCGAAAACTTGGATGGGAGGACTACAGGTGGCTGACCTCGACGCGTCGACCCCGGAGCCGGACTTCGTTGACTGCGTGCTCGGCGAGGACGCCGGGACGGTGCGTTGCGCGACGGTCGGGGCCGCCGCGCGGGCCGTCGCCGCGATGGCCGCGCAGGCCCGCCGTGAGCTGACCCTGCTGACCCCGGACCTGGAGCCGGCCCTCTACGACCAGCCGGCCTTCCTCGAGGCGTTGCGCCGGCTCGCGCTCGCACGCGCCGGGCATCGGCCGGTGCGGATCCTGCTGGTCGACGTCGAGGCGGCTGTGCGCCGCAGCCCCCGGCTGGTCGAACTCGCCCGGCGGTTGACCTCGGCGGTGCAGATCGCCGGCGTGCCCGGCGAGTTCGCCGAGTCGTGCGACGCCTATCTGCTCGTCGACGACGATGGCTACTGTCTGCGTCGCCGCGCGGCCCCGTCACCCTGGCTCGTCGACTTCGCGAACCCGGCGACCGTGCGACCGCTGCGCGCCGAATTCGACCGTCTCTGGGAGCAGGCCGACACGCCGCCCGAACTGCGCCGGCTGCACCTGTGACTCGGCCGCCGGCAGGGGCAGGTCGATCCCGCACGGGTCGGCCCCGGCGCGCCCGGCGAACAGGCGCAGGTCGTCGCGCACCAGCGACCAGCAGTACAGGCGCAGGTGGCGGGAGGTGCCGTGCACATCGGCCTCGATCTGGATGCGGGCGCCGCGGCAGAAGAGGCGCACGCAGAGGGTGATCCGGTCGAGGCGGGCGAGTGAACGCCCGAGCGCGTGCCGGCTGATGCGCCCCGGCCCCGTACCGACGTAGAGATCGGCCTGGAGTTCGACGAGATTGGTCGCGATGCGCGGTCGGCCCGTCTCGACGTACTGGAGCGCGCAGTCCGGGTCGCGGCAGTGCTCGCGCAGCGCGAAGGTCAGCTCGCGCTCGAAGAAGACGCAGATGGCGTAGCGCACGTCCTCGAGGCGCCGCTGGGCGCGGCTCAGGCGTCGCGGGTACCAGGTCTGCTCGTCGATCTCCTCGCGGATGACCTGGCGCAGCCGGTCGAACCCCTTCGGCACCGTGCCGCTGTGGAAGCCGCGCATCATCAGCGCGTTCATCGTTTCGCCGTGGGAGCCGACGATGGCCGGCTCCACGCCGATGTCCTCGCCCGTGTCGTCGGCCGCCGGCGGCGCGCGGCGCCGCACATGGTTGGCCTGATAGAGCCGCCAGTTCTCCTTGAACTCCCAGACGAGGAACCCGAACAGCCCGGGCAGCAGGGCGATGGTCAGGGTGACGAGCGGGTACCCGACGACCTTCGGTAGCACCTGGTCGCTGACGTCGATGAAGGCCGTCGTGATCGCCGGCAGGAACGGCAGCAGGATCTTGTGGCCGATCGTCACGATCGGAAAGTGCTTGACCGGGTTGACCTGCGGCTCGACCAGCACGGTCACGTAGAACTGGATGACGGCCTCGGCGAGGCGCCATGCCGGGGCCAGGACGGCCTTCAGCAGCAGGCTGTCGAGGCGCTCGCCCCGATGGTGGATCAGGGCCTCGTCGACCCGGTTCAGCCACTGGGCGAAGCGGCGCATCGTCTCCTTGAAGAAGTACAGCAGCCGCTGGATCAGGCCGATCAGCAGGGCCTGATTGAGGCGTCGCAGATAGAGGACGGTGTTGGTCGAGAGGTTGTCGAGGAAGCGCCGCCCGGCCGGGGTGTTGCGCGCCAGGGTGCCGAGGGCGAAGGCCAGGCCGGCGAGCCACAGGCCGGGCTGGATCGGTACCTCCTCGACGAGCACGGCGAGCGCGATGATCGGGATCAGCGGCAGCGTGCCGATCAGCATCGGGTGCACGAGGTTGCGCCACAGCGCGCGCATCGCCGGGGTCTTCATCAGTCGTGCGACCGGTCCCCAGCGCAGCAACTGCCGGACGCCGTCGTAGAAGAGGAAGCGCAGCAGGGTCCCGACCCCCTGCCACAGCGACACCGCCAGGTGTCGGCCGAGGCCGGTGTGCACGGCGAGGTTCACCAGGGTGCCCGCCAGCAACACGACCACGGGCGTCGCCAGCGGCGGCGGCTGCGACCCGGACGGGATCAGGTGGGCCACGAGGTCGAGCGTCTTCAGGACCAGGAAGGCGCCGCCGAACGGCAGCAGCAGGTGGCGCACGACGGCGCGCCCGTCGTCGGTGCCGAACAGGGGGGCGCCGAGCTGCTGTAGGCCCTTGATATAGAGCTCGCCCGGGCGGTAGACGCCGGGTAGGGCGCGGGCCGCGGCCCGGTCGAAGCGCGCCAGGCGGTCGCCGCGCAGGATCTCGCCGAGCGTCGGGTCGGGCAGGCGCAGCACGTTGCGCGCGACGATGTCGCGCACATCGGTGAACTTCAGGTGGCGGCGGTGTTTGATGACGTCGAGCAGTTCCAGGCGCATCTTCTGCACCGCGATACGCTCGCGGTGGTCGCGCGCGACGAAGTCGGCCTCGCGCATCGCGAACTCCAGGCGCGGCGTGATCTGGGCATCGAGGCGGTTGGTCACGCGCGCATTCAATGTCGCGAGGGCGGTGCGGGCGCGCTCCAGCTCGGCGATCGGCCAGGGCAGGTCCTCTAGCTGTTGGCGCGCCGCATCCAAGGCCCGCAGCGACTTGAGCAGCGGCTGGAACGGCAGCGCCTGGCGCAGGCGGTGGCGCAGCGGATTCCTCAGCCAGTGGCCCAGTCGCAGCCGGTAGTAGTTGCTGCGCCGCTCGGTGAGGACCTGTTCGAGGTGGTGAAGCAAGGTGCGCGCCGTGGCCGAACCCGAGTAGTGCCGGTCGTCCTCGGCGAGGTGCGCGATCAGCGCCTGGAGTTCGTCGGTGGTCGCCGGGGCCAGCCTCCACTTGGCCGCGAGCAGGATCGCCAGCTGCCGTTCGGCATCCGCCTCGCGCGCGGCGATGAGGCGCTCGACGGCGCCTGGGATGGGGCCCGTCGAGCGGTACAGGCGCTGCACGAGGCGGCGGGCGTCGCCGAGGGCGCGCAGGGCGCGCGCGCAGTGGCCGTCGAGCTCAGCGCGCTGGGCGCGGGCGATCTGCCCCTCGAGGGCGGCGAGGCCCAGGTCGCGCCAGCGGGCGGTCCGACCGCCCTGGCCGTTGCGGGTGTCCTCGAAGCCCGGCAGCAGCAGGACGCGGCCGAGCAGGCGCCGACCGACGGCGCGCAGCTGCGCGCCGATGCGCCGCGCCGGCCCCGGCCGGCGGCGCAACAGGGAGCCGGCGCGTATCGCGGCGAGGCAGCGTTCCGCCAGCTCGCTGTCGAGCGCGGCGCCGGGTCGGGCCGCCGCGCTGGCCGGCGGGGTCGCCGCGGCCGGCGTTCGACTCGGTTGGTCGCCCGAACGCTGGTCGACGACCTGGCCGAGGTGGGCCAGGTCGGGGTCGGAGTCGGCGAACGGCAGCCCGATCGGCAGGACCGGGGGCTCGGCCGGTAGCTCGACGTCGCCGGGGCGGCTGCGCGCGAGCAGCTCCGGCTGCCGTCCACCCGGCTCGGGCAGGTCCAGGCCGCTGGCGGCGAGCCACTCGTCGATCTCGCCCCAGACGCGAATCGCCGGGAAGAAGAAGCCGCGGGCCGCAGGGGCGAAGTAGCGCAGCCGCACGACCAGGGCGGCGAAGGTGCGGCAGATCAGATCGTCGTCCCAGATCGGCAGGGCGATGCCGTCGCGCTCCAGGACGTCGCGCACCTCGGCGAAGGCGTGAGGCCCGATCAACCGCGTCAGGGCCGCGGCCCCGTAGTCGTCGCCACCGCCGGCGGCGTCGCGGTGGTCCTGCCAGGCGCGGGCGACCTCGGCCTCGAAGGTGCGCCCCCAGTAGTCGAGCCGCAGGCGGTGCAGGTTGCGTGCCTCCAACCCCAGCCGCGGTGGGCTCGGCAGCAGGATGACGTGGTTCGGCAGCTGAAGGCCTTCGATGACCGACAGGGCCTCGGCGTTCTCGGTCTCGAGGCCGAGCAGGAAATCGGTCCGCGGCATCAGGTAGTAGGGCAGATCCGGCACTGAGACGCCGAGCAGGCGGGTCCCCAGTTGTTCCTCGATCAGCCGCTCGATGGCCCGAGCATGGAACAGAAAGACCCCGTCGGCAGGCTTCAGGACCTGCTGGCGGAAGGCCTTGGCAGTGGCGACGGACACGATGGAGGCTGGGCCGATGCGGGTGCGGGGACGATGGGGGTCGGTGGGGTCTCGATCGGCTGCCGGCGGCGGGTGACGCACGCCGGTGCCCCGAAGCCCGATGGTAAGGCCATCGGCCCTCGGCGGCAACGACGGGTAGGGCGAGCGGTGCCCCGCAAAGAGGCCAGGGGGTGGCGCAGACACGAAAAAGGGCCGCGCACCTGCGGTGCGCGGCCCTTCGCGGTTGGCGCTCCCTAGGGGGTTCGAACCCCTGTTACCGACGTGAGAGGCCGGCGTCCTAACCGCTAGACGAAGGGAGCAGAATACAATCGTGAAAGCGGGTATTATACTGAGACGCCGGCATTCCACAAGCCGCCATTTCGTCTACGGCGGCCCGGTTCGGGTTCTCTCCTGCGCCACCGGGAAGGCCACGACACCCGCGAGATCGAGCCGGCACAGGAGCCCACGCGATACGCCATGCCGGACCAAGACAACACCAACCCCATTCCAACCACCGCCCTCGCCCCGCTGATCGTGCCGCGACCGGATCACCAGGTCTCGCGGGCCAACATCAGCGAAAACGCACTGAAGGTCCTCTACCGCCTGAAGCAGGCGGGCTTTCAGGCCCATCTCGTCGGGGGCGGGGTGCGCGACCTGCTGCTCGGGCACGAGCCGAAGGACTTCGACGTCGCCACCGACGCACGCCCCGAACAGGTGCGCGAGGTGTTCCGCAACTGCCGCCTGATCGGGCGACGCTTCCGGCTCGCCCATGTGCACTTCGGCCGGGAGATCGTCGAGGTCGCGACCTTCCGCGGCGGCGCCCTCGAGGACGACGTCGACGGCGATCGCTGCCTGGAGAACGGGCGGATCGTGCGCGATAACGCCTACGGGACGATCGAGGAGGATGCCCTGCGGCGCGACTTCACGATCAACGCCCTCTATTACAACATCGCCGACTTCTCGCTGATCGACTATGCCGGTGGTCTCGCGGACCTGCGCGCCGGCAACCTGCGGCTGATCGGCGACGACCCCGAGCGCCGCTACCGCGAGGACCCGGTGCGCATGCTGCGGGCCGTGCGCTTCGCCTGCAAGCTCGGTTTTCGGGTCGATCCCGCCTGCGAGCGCCCCCTCTTCGAGCTGGCCGGCCTGCTGCGCGACATCCCGGCGGCGCGCCTGTTCGACGAACTCATCAAGCTGTTCCTCGCCGGCACCGGCCTGTCGGCCTTCGAGAAGCTCCGCTACTACGGCCTGTTCGAGTATCTGTTCCCGGCCACCGAGGCGGCGCTCGCGCGGGAGGAGCAGGCCTTCCCGCTGACCTTCGTCGCCCGTGGTCTGGAGAATACCGACCGGCGCATCCAGGAGGGCAAGCCGGTCACGCCGGCCTTCCTGTTCGCGATCCTCCTCTGGGAGCCGGTGCGCCGGCGTTTCCAGGCCCTGGTGGACGAGGAGGGCATGGGCGCCACCGAGGCGATGTACCTCGCCTCGGGCGAGGTCTGCGCGACCCAGCAGCCGTTGGTGTCGATCCCGAAGCGCTTCGGGTTGCCGATGCGCGAGATCTGGTCGCTCCAGCCGCGTCTCGAGCAGTGCGACGGCAAGCGGCCCTACCGGCTGCTGAGCCATCCGCGCTTCCGCGCCGCCTACGACTTCCTTCTCCTGCGCGCCGAGGCCGGCGAGGCCGACCCGCAGCTCGCCGCCTGGTGGACCCGCTTCCAGCAGGCCGACGGCGAGGAACGGGCGCAGATGCTCGAGGGCGGCGCCAAGCGGCGTCGGCCGCGGCGCCGGCGGCGCAAGCGCCCGGCCGCCGCCCCGGACGACGGCGGGGGTTGAGGCCGTGGCCGTCGTCTACATCGGCCTCGGCAGCAACCTCGCCGATCCGCGGGCCCAGGTCGAGCAGGGGATCGGCGAGCTGGCGGCGCTCGACGGCGCTCGCCTGCTCGCCTGCTCCGCACTCTACGCGAGCGCCCCGGTCGGGCCGTCCGGTCAGCCGGATTACGTCAACGCCGTCGTCGCGTTGGAGAGCCGGCGTTCCCCGGCCGACCTGCTCGCCGCGCTCCAGGGGATCGAGCGGCGTCACGGGCGGCGCCGCGATGGCGCGCGCTGGGGGCCGCGGACCCTGGACCTCGACATCCTGCTCTACGGTCGGCTCGAGACCGTCGTCCCGGGCCTGGTCCTGCCGCATCCGCAGATCCGCCATCGCGCCTTCGTCCTGGTGCCGCTCGCCGACATCGCCCCGCTCGACCTGCCCGTGCCCGGCCAAGGGGTGCTCGGCGAACTGCTGCGCGCCTGCCCGATGCAGGGCGTGGCGCGCCTCGCCGACGCGCCGGCGACCCTTGGCGTGCGCCCGGCCTCGCCCCTATCCTGTTGTTGAGTCCGTTCTCGCACGAGGACCCGATCATGGCCAAAGCTCCGGCCCCAATCACCATTTCGACCCTCGCCGCGATGAAGGCGCGGCGCGAACCGATCGCCTGTCTCACCTGCTACGACGCGAGCTTCGCCCAGCTCCTCGAGCATGCCGGGGTCGAGGTCCTGCTCGTCGGCGACAGCCTCGGCATGGTCGTGCAGGGTCAGGACACGACCGTGCCGGTGACGATCGAGCAGATGGTCTACCACACCGCCTGCGTCGCCCGCGGCCGCGCGCGCGCGCTGCTCGTCGCCGACATGCCGTTTCTGACCGCGGCGACCCCGGAGCGCGCCCTCGCCGCCGCCGGGCGGCTGATGCAGGAGGGCGGCGCCCAGATGGTCAAGCTCGAGGGTGGCGCGGCGATCCTGGATACGGTGCGCCAACTCACGGCCCAGGGCGTGCCGGTCTGCGGTCACCTCGGCCTGCTGCCGCAGTCGATCCACCGCCTCGGCGGCTACCGCTACCAAGGCCGCGACCACGCCGGGGCCGATGCGATCCGCCACGACGCGCTGGCGCTGCAGGCGGCCGGGGCCGGACTGCTGGTCCTCGAATGCGTGCCGGCGGCCCTGGCGCAGGAGATCAGCCTGATGCTCGAGATCCCGGTCATCGGCATCGGCGCCGGCGCCGAGACCGATGGTCAGGTGCTGGTCCTCTACGACATGCTCGGCCTCTATCCGGGCCGCTCGCCGAGCTTCAGCCGCAACTTCCTGCCGGGCCACGCGAGCGTCGGCGACGCGCTCGCCGCCTATGTCCAGGCCGTCAAGTCGCGGGCCTTCCCGGCCGCGGAGCACAGCCCACTATGAGCGCGAGCCTGCGGGTCATCGAGGAGATCGCCGCGCTGCGCCAGCAGGTGCGCGCCTGGCGGGGGGGTGGGCAGCGTATCGCCTTCGTCCCGACGATGGGCAACCTCCATGACGGCCATCTGACCCTGGTGCGCGCGGCCCGCGCCGACGGGGTGCGGCTGGTCGTCAGCATCTTCGTCAACCCGCTCCAGTTCGGGCCGCGCGAGGATCTGGCGACCTATCCGCGCACCCCGGAGGAGGATCGCGAGCGCCTCGCGGCGGCCGGGGTCGATGTCCTGTTCACGCCGAGCGCCGCGGCCATCTATCCGCGCGGCCTCGCCGAGCAGACGCGCGTCGAGGTGCCGGGCCTCTCCGGGATCCTCTGCGGCGCGAGCCGGCCCGGGCACTTCACCGGGGTCGCGACCGTCGTCTGCAAACTCTTCAACATCGTGCAGCCCGACCTGGCCTACTTCGGCGAGAAGGACTTCCAGCAGCTCCTCGTAATCGGGCGCATGGTCGAGGACCTGGGCCTGCCGATCGAGATCGTCGGGGTGCCGACCGTGCGCGAGCCCGACGGCCTGGCGATGAGCTCGCGCAACGGCTATCTGACACCGTCCGAGCGGGGTCTGGCGCCGGCGCTGTATCATGCGCTGGAACGCGCCGGCGCGGCACTGCGCGCGGGCGAGGCCGTCGCCGAGGTCGAGCGCTCCGGGCGGGCGGGGCTCGACGCGGCCGGGCTGCGTCCGGACTACTTCGCGGTCCGCCGGGCGGGCGATCTGGGTCGTCCGGAGCCGGCCGACCGGGACCTCGTCGTGCTCGCGGCGGTCTTCCTCGGCACGACCCGGCTGATCGACAACCTGCGGGTGCGCCGCGGCGGCTCGCGCGATCGACTGGACTGACTCACCCCATCGCGGTCGGGCGCGACCGGGGCGAGGCCCTTTTGTGCGGCGCATCATTTTTCTGCGGCGACCGTCCCCCTTTTCTGCAATAATTGACCCTTTTACTTTCTGGCCGGGCGGTCCCGGCACTGATTCGGAGGTAGTTGGCGATGCAACTGACATTGCTGAAGTGCAAGCTCCATCGGGCCTGCGTGACCCACGCCGAGCTCTCCTACGAGGGCTCGTGCGCGATCGACGAGGAGCTGCTGGGCTTGGCGGGGATCCGCGAGTACGAGCAGATCCAGATCTACAACGTGACCAACGGCGAGCGCTTCACGACCTACGCGATCCGCGCCACGGCCGGCTCGCGGGTGATCTCGGTCAATGGGGCGGCGGCGCACAAGGCGGCCCCGGGCGATCGGGTCATCATCTGCGCCTATGCGGGGATGAGCGAGGAGCAGGCGGCGGTCTTCAAGCCGAGCCTGGTCTATCTCGACGAGCAGAATCGGGTCTTGCGCACCGGCGACGCGATCCCGGCCCAGGCGGCCTGAGGCCTCCCGCCCGCGCGGATCGGCGCCCTCGGCGGTCGCGCCGCTCAGGCGACGCTGCTGATGTCGCGCCGCTCGGCCAACGCCCCCTCGTAGAGGGCGACGTAGCGCCGGGCGCTCTGCTCCCAGCTCAGGTCCTGGCGCATCCCGGCCTGCATCAGCGAGCGCCACTGATCCGGGTGGTCGCGATAGAGGCGCAGGCCGTAGCGGAGTGCGTGCCAGAGGCTGTCGGCGTTGGAGTGATCGAACAAGAGCCCGGTGGCCGTGCCCTCGGCGAGGCGCTCCGGGGTCGCGTTGACGACCGTGTCGGCGAGCCCGCCGGTGCGGTGCACGATGGGCACGGTGCCGTAGCGCAGGCTGTACATCTGGTTGAGGCCGCAGGGTTCGAAGCGCGACGGCATCAGGAAGGCGTCGCAGCCGGCCTCGATGCGGTGGGCGCGATCCTCGTCGTAGCCGATGTGCACGCCGATCTGGTCGGGGTGGGCGCGCGAGGCCTCGAGCATCGCCTGCTCGATCTGGGCGTCGCCGCTGCCCTGCATCACCAGTTGCACGTCCGGGTGGGCCAGCAGCCGCGGCAGCACCGCGAGGATCAGGTCGACCCCCTTCTGCTCGACGAGCCGGCCGATGTAGCCGAAGACGATCGCGCGGGGGGTCTGCGGCAGCCCGAACTCCAGTTGGAGGGCGCGCTTGTTCGGGGCCTTGAGTTCCAGGGTCTCGGGTCCGTAGCGCTGCGGGATGAGCGGGTCCGCTGCCGGGTCCCAGGTCCGGTAGTCGATGCCGTTGAGGATGCCCTGGAAGCGCGTCCCGAGCTGGCGCAGCAGGCCGTCGAGGCCGCAGCCGAAACGCGGCGTCTTGACCTCCTCGGCATAGGTCGGGCTGACGGTGTTGACCCGATCGGAGAAGACGATGCCGCCCTTGATGAAGGACATGCGCTGGTGGAATTCCAGCCCGGTCAGCGACCAGAGCGCCGGTGGCAGCCGCAGCCGCTCGAAGGTGGCGCGATCGAACACCCCCTGATAGGCGAGGTTGTGGATCGTGAAGACCAGCGCCGGGCGCTCGGGTCTGTCGTGCAGCAGGGCCGGGGTGAGGCCGGTCTGCCAGTCGTTGCCGTGGATGATCTCGGGCCGCCAGTCGAGGGCCGGCACGCCGAGGCCGATCTGGGCGATGACCTGACAGAACAGCAGGAAGCGCTCCGGGTTGTCGCCCCAATCGCGGCCGCTGACGTCGATGTAGGGGTTGCCCTCGCGGCCGAAGTACTCGGGGGCGTCGACGAGGTAGAGGGGCACCGCGTGGTCGGGATGGCGCCCCGCGAGCAGCTGCACGGTCGCGCGGGCGCCCGGCGGGCGCAGCGTGGCGACCGGCTCGAGCGTGGCGAGCTGTTTTACCGCCCGCGGGTAGGCTGGGATAATCAGCCGCACGTCATGGCCGAGTTCGCGCAGCGCCGCGGGCAGGCTGGCGGCGACGTCGGCCAGTCCCCCGGTCTTGACCAGCGGGTGCACCTCGCTGCTCGCGATCAGGATGCGCAGCCCCGCTCGGTCGGGGGGCGATGAGATAACGGACTGCTCCATGACGAGCCGCGGGGTTCCGGGTGTGGGGTGTCCCGCCCGTCGCCGATCGATGCGACGCGCCGGCGGGCGCGAAGGGCGAAACGTTAGCACAAATCTCCATCAAATGGGGCGCTTGCATGACCGAGCCTGCCGTACTGGTGATCTTCGGCGCGACCGGCAATCTGGCGCGCAACAAGCTGCTGCCGGCCCTCTACCGCCTGGAGGCCGGCGGGCATCTGGCGGCGGCGACGCGCATCCTCGGCATCGGCCGCCGCCCTTGGTCGGATGAGGATTGGCGGGGCGAGGTCCGCCGCGGCCTCGAGGGGCGGCTCGGCGGCTCGCTCGACGCCGAGGTCCTCGCGCGGCTCGCCGAGCGGTTGCGTTTCCAGTCGGGCGACCTCGAAGAGGACGACGCCTACGCGGCCCTGGCCGGGCGGCTGCACGATGGTGCGCTGCCGGCCAACCGGCTCTTCTACCTCGCGATCCCGCCGAACCACTACGGCACGGTCGCCGATCGACTCGCGGCCCAGGGCTTGGCGGAGGAGGCCGCGGGTTGGTCGCGGCTGGTCGTCGAGAAGCCGTTCGGCTTCGATCTGGAGAGCGCCCAGGTCCTCGACGAACGGCTGCGTCGGTCCTTCCGCGAGGAGCAGATCTTTCGCATCGATCACTACCTCGGCAAGAGCACGGTCCAGAACGTGCTGGTCTTCCGCTTCGCCAACCTGATGCTCGAGCCGCTCTGGAACCGCCATCACATCGACCACATCCAGATCCTCCACGCCGAGACCGGCGGCATCGACGAGCGGGCCGGCTATTACGACGAGGTCGGCGCCCTGCGCGACATGGTCCAGAGCCACCTGCTCCAGTTGTTGACGCTGGTCGCGATGGAGCCGCCGCCGAGCTGCGACGCCGAGGCCCTGCGCGACGAGAAGGTCAAGGTCCTGCGCTCGATCCGCCCGATCGCCCGCCAGGCCGTCCCGGCCCATGCGGTGCGTGCCCAGTATCGCGCCGGCGAGGGCGAGGGCGCCAAGGTCGGCGGCTATCTCGACGAGCCGGGCGTCGCCCAAGACAGCGTCACCGAGACCTACGCCGCCCTGAAGCTCTACATCGACAACTGGCGTTGGCGCAACGTGCCCTTCTACCTGCGCACCGGCAAGCGCCTGCGCGAGACCAACTCGCTGGTCGCGATCCGCTTCAAGCACCCGCCCCAGCAGCTCTTTCGGGCGACCGCGATCGAGCGGCTCGAGCCCAACTGGCTGCTCATCAACATCCAGCCGCGCGAGTGCCTGCGCATCGAACTGCAGACCAAGCAGCCGGGCCTGGAGATGCGCACGCGCACCGAGCGGCTGGATGCGAGCACCTGCCTCGGTGCGGCGGATCAGATCAATGCCTACGAGGCCCTGCTCCTCGACGTCATCAGCGGCGACCATTCGCTGTTTCTGCGCGCCGACGAGGTGCACTGGGCCTGGCGGATCGTCGACCCGGTGATCCGCCGTTGGGCGAGCGAGCGGGATTTCATCCATACCTATCCGGCCGGCAGTTGGGGGCCGCGCGAGGCCGCGCGCCTCTTCGATCGCGACGACCAAGACTGGCGCAACGGCCTCGATGGCTGAGGCTGCCGACCCAGGCGCGGTCCCGGCCACCCGATTCATCCGTCAACCAGGCCCCTGCCTCCGCGCGGGCGCGGTCCGGGGCGTCACATCCCGAGGAGTATCAGAGCTATGTCCCTCGTCAATCAGACCCCCGAATGGCAGGCCCTGGCGCGGCACTGGGAGCGGATGCAGGGGGTCCACATGCGCGACCTCTTCGCCGAAGACCCGCAGCGCGCCCGTCGGTTGACCGGCGAGGTGGCCGGCCTCTACGTCGACTATTCCAAGCACCGCCTGACCGGCGAGACCCTCGACCTGCTGCTGGCGCTGGCCGGCGCCGTCGACCTGCGGGGCTGGATCCAGCGCATGTTCGCCGGCGAGCGGATCAACAACACCGAGCAGCGGGCCGTGCTGCACGTGGCGCTGCGCAACCGCGCCAATCGCGCCATCCTGGTCGATGGCGAGGATGTGATGCCGCAGGTCAACGCGGTCCTGGGGCAGATGGCCGACCTGGTCGCGCGCATCCATTCCGGGCAGTGGCGGGGCTATAACGGCGAGTCGATCTGCGACGTCGTCAACATCGGCATCGGCGGTTCGAACCTCGGGCCGAAGATGGTCTGCGAGGCCCTCACCCCGTATCACCGCGCGGGGCTGCGCGTGCACTTCGTCTCGAACGTCGACGCCAGCCACATCGCCGAGACCCTCAAGGGGCTGGACCCGGCCCGGACCCTCTTCATCGTCGCCTCCAAGACCTTCACGACCCAGGAGACGATGACCAACGCCCACACGGCGCGCCGCTGGCTCCTCGACGCCTTCGGTGAGGAGGCAGCGGTCGCCCACCACTTCCTCGCCGTCTCGACGAACGCCGAGGCCGTCGCCGCCTTCGGCATCGACACCGCCAACATGCTGGTCTTCTGGGACTGGGTCGGCGGGCGCTATTCGCTCTGGTCGGCGATCGGCCTACCCATCGCGCTGGCGATCGGCTTCGAGCGCTTCGTCGAGCTGCTCGAAGGGGCGCACGCGATGGACGAGCACTTCCGCCGCGCCGAGCTCGGCGAGAACCTGCCCGCCCTGCTCGGGCTGATCGGGGTCTGGTACACGGATTTCGGGGGGGCGGCGAGCCATGCCCTGCTGCCCTACGACCAGTACCTGAAGTACTTCCCGGCCTACTTCCAGCAGGGCGACATGGAGAGCAACGGCAAGCACGTGACCCGCGAGGGCGTGACGGTCACCTATCCGACCGGCCCCGTGGTCTGGGGCGAGCCCGGCACCGACGGCCAGCATGCCTTCTACCAGCTCATCCACCAGGGCACCCAGCTGATCCCGGCCGACTTCATCGTGCCGCTGGCGAGCCATCACGCGCTCGGCGACCATCACCTGAAGCTGCTCGCCAACTGCTTCGCCCAGACCGAGGCCCTGATGCGCGGGCGCACCCGCGAGGAGGCCCGCACCGAGATGCTCGCCGCCGGGGTGGATCCGGCCCAGGCCGAGGCCCTGGCCCCGCACCGCCAGTTCGATGGCAACCGCCCGACGACGACCATCCTCGTCGAGCGGGTCACCCCGCGCACGCTCGGCGCCCTGATCGCCCTCTACGAGCACAAGATCTTCGTCCAGGGCGTCATCTGGGGGGTCAATTCGTTCGACCAATGGGGCGTGGAGCTCGGCAAGCAACTCGCCGGCGTCATCTTCGAGGAACTCGTCGACGGCAAGCTCCAGGCCCGCCACGACGCCTCGACCGCGGCCCTGATCGGGCGCGCCCTCGCGCAACGCGCCTGAGGCGTCAGCCGCCAGCCGCCAGCCGCCAGCCGTCAGCCACCAGCCACCAGCTGTCAGCCACCAGCTGTCAGCCACCAGCTGTCAGCCACCAGCTGTCAGCAACCAGCCGCGAGCCGCGAGCCGCCAGCCACCAGCTGAAGGCTGAAGGCTGAAGGCTGGTGGCTGATAGCTGAAGGCTGTAAACGCTGAAGGCCCTCCCCGCCCCGATCTTTCCGCCGAATCCGCGGTCTCATCACAGAGGACGGTGGTGCCCGTCTGGTCGCATCTGCCCGGCTATTCTTACGAGATCGGGGACGGAGATCGGGGACGACGACGAACGGGTGGGCGGTGGAACATGGCGCCTCCCGCCCCGATCTAATCACCACGCCGCTCCCGTTGGGATGTCGTGCACTGGGGCGCCGGGTCGGGCCGCCGCCCCCCGCGGGTGGGGTGTCGCCAAGTTGTAATCAGGGTCACATTGCCGACGCAACGCCATCTGGCCGTTGCAAATTTCGCACAGGTGCCCAACAACTCTCCCAACAGGCCGGATCGCCTCGCGGCAATGGCGATCGAGTGACGCACCCTTTTGGTGCGGCGTCGGGCTCGGTGGTGCCCCGTCTATGACCACGTCCAGGGCGTCGTGAGCCCGCGATGGATCGGGTTCGGGGCCTAGCTGGCCCGAAGATTGCCCGAATTAGGCCGGGGACCGCGCCCGCAACCGCCGAGAACCGACGCCCAGAATTTTGGTTGGCCACGCCGAGGCTGGCCGCGAGCCAATACCGACTCCGTGTGAGGTATGTTCAAATGTCGATCTTCGAACGCTATCAGGCCCGCTACGAAGCGTCTCGCCACGAGGTCATGAGCCTCGGCGAGTATCTGGAGCTCTGCAAGTCGGATCCGGTGGCCTACGCCGGGCCGGCCGAGCGTCTGCTGCGGGCCATCGGTGAACCCGAGCTGGTCGATACGCGCAACGATCCGCGCCTGAGCCGGATCTTCCAGAACAAGGTCCTGCGGCGCTATCCGGCCTTCTCCGAGTTCTACGGCATGGAGGAGCCGATCGAGCACCTGGTCGCCTATCTCAAGCATGCCGCCCAGGGCCTGGAGGAGAAGAAGCAGATCCTCTACCTGCTCGGCCCGGTCGGCGGCGGCAAGTCCTCGCTCGCCGAGAAGCTCAAGGAGCTGATGCAGGAGGTCCCCTTCTACGCGATCGAGGACTCGCCGGTCTTCGAGTCGCCGCTCGGGCTCTTCTCGCCCGAGGAGGACGGGGCGATCCTCGAGGACGACTACGGGATTCCGCGGCGCTACCTGCGCACCATCATGTCGCCCTGGGCGGTCAAGCGCCTCCAGGAGTACAACGGCGACATCACCCGCTTCCGGGTCGTGAAGCTCTACCCCTCGATCCTCGAGCAGATCGCGATCGCGAAGACCGAGCCGGGCGACGAGAACAACCAGGACATCTCCTCGCTGGTCGGCAAGGTCGACATCCGCCAGCTCGAGCGCTTCGCCCAGCACGACGCCGACGCCTACAGCTACTCGGGCGCCCTGTGCCGCGCCAACCAGGGCCTGATGGAGTTCGTCGAGATGTTCAAGGCACCGATCAAGGTGCTGCATCCGCTGCTGACGGCGACCCAGGAGGGCAACTACAACGGCACCGAGGGGCTCTCGGCGCTGCCGTTCCAGGGCATCATCCTGGCGCACAGCAACGAGTCGGAGTGGCAGTCGTTCCGCAACAACAAGAACAACGAGGCCTTCCTCGATCGCGTCTACATCGTCAAGGTGCCCTACTGCCTGCGCGTCGACGAGGAGGTGCAGATCTACGAGAAGCTGCTGCGCAACAGCTCGCTCGCGGCCTCCCCGTGCGCGCCGGGGACGCTGGAGATGATGGCCCAGTTCTCGGTCCTCACGCGCCTGAAGGAGCCGGAGAACTCCAGCGCCTATTCGAAGATGCGGATCTACAACGGCGAGAATCTGAAGGACACCGACCCCAAGGCCAAGTCGATCCAGGAGTACCGCGACTATGCCGGCGTCGACGAGGGGATGACGGGCATCTCGACGCGCTTCGCGTTCAAGATCCTCTCCCAGGTCTTCAACTTCGACCACACCGAGGTCGCGGCCAACCCGGTGCACCTGCTCTACGTCTTGGAGAAGCAGATCGCCCGCGAGCAGTTGCCGCCCGAGATCCAGGAGCGCTATCTGGGCTACCTGAAGCAGTTCCTCGCGCCGCGCTACGCCGAGTTCATCGGCAAGGAGCTCCAGACGGCCTACCTGGAGTCCTACGCGGAGTACGGCCAGAACATCTTCGACCGTTACGTGACCTACGCCGACTACTGGATCCAGGACCAGGAGTACCGCGACCCCGACACCGGCGAGATGATGGACCGCGGCGCCCTGAACGAGGAGTTGGAGAAGATCGAGAAGCCCGCCGGGATCTCCAACCCGAAGGACTTCCGCAACGAGATCGTCAACTTCGTGCTGCGCGCCCGGGCCAACAACGGCGGGGCCAATCCGAGGTGGACGAGCTACGAGAAGCTGCGCGTGGTCATCGAGAAGAAGATGTTCTCGAACACCGAGGACCTGCTGCCGGTGATCTCCTTCAACACCAAGGCCTCGGTCGACGAGCAGAAGAAGCACGACCAGTTCGTCGAGCGGATGACCGGCAAGGGCTACACGGCCAAGCAGGTCCGGCTGCTGTCGGAGTGGTATCTGCGGGTGCGCAAGTCGCACTGAGACCGGCGCGCCCGGCGGCGGCCGCGGGCCGCCCCGTCGGCGTGCCCGCGGCCCTGGGGCGCGGCGCCCGCGTCGGCACATTCATGTAGTAGTGGGATTCCGAGCCTATGTCGCACTTCATCGACCGGCGGCTGAACGGCAAGAACAAGAGCGCCGTCAACCGCCAGCGCTTTCTGCAGCGCTACAAATCCCAGCTCAAGCGGGCCGTGACAGACGCCGTCAACCGCCGCAGCATCACGGACGTGGCCAATGGCGAGAGGGTCGGCATCCCGTCGAAGGACATCGGCGAGCCGGTCTTCCACCATGGGCCGGGCGGCACGCGCGAGACGGTGCACCCGGGCAACAAGGACTTCCTGAGCGGCGACCGCATCCAGCGGCCCCCGGAAGGCGGCGGCAGCGGGAGCGGCCAGGGCCGCGCCGGGCGCGGCGGCAAGGGCGAGGACGACTTCGTCTTCGAGCTCTCGCGCGACGAGTTTCTCGATCTCCTCTTCGAGGACCTCGCGCTGCCCAACCTAGTGCGCAACCAGCTGATCGGCACGAACGAGTTCAAGTACGCGCGCGCCGGCTACGCGACCGACGGGGCGCCGACCAACATCGACGTGGTGCGCTCGTTGAAGGGTGCGATCGCCCGGCGCACGGCCCTCGGCGCGCCCCATCGTGGGCGCCTGCGCGAGGCCGAGGCCGAACTCGAGGCCCTGCTCGCCGCCGGCGCGGACGAGACGGACGCGCGGGTGCTGGCGCTGCGCGAGGAGATCGATCGGCTCAAGACGCGCCTCGCGGCCCTGCCTTTCATCGACACCTACGACCTGCGCTACCAGAGCTTCGTCAAGCGCCCCGAGCCGACCAGCAAGGCCGTCATGCTCTGCATCATGGACGTGTCGGGCTCGATGGACCAGGTGCGCAAGAGCCTGGCCAAGCGCTTTTTCATCCTGCTCTACCTGTTCTTGCAGCGCAATTACGACCACATCGACCTGGTCTTCATCCGCCACCACACGATCGCCCAGGAGGTCGACGAGCAGGAGTTCTTCTACTCGCGCGAGACCGGCGGCACCGTCGTCTCCAGCGCGCTCAACCTGGCCCACGAGATCCTCACCGAGCGCTACGACAGCCAGGACTGGAACATCTACGCCGCGCAGGCCTCCGACGGCGACAACTGGGACTCGGACTCGGCCATCTGCCGCGACATCCTGGTCTCCCGGCTGATGCCGCTGATGCGCTACTACGCCTACGTCGAGATCACCCCGCGCCAGCACCAGAGCCTCTGGTACGCCTACCAGGACGTGCGGGCCGCGCACCGCAACTTCGCGATGCAGGAGATCGGCGGCGGCGAGGACATCTACCCGGTCTTCCGCGAGCTGTTCAAGAGGCAGGAGGTCTGATGCGCAACGTCATTTCCGAGTCCTCCGAGTGGACCTTCCCGCTCCTGGAGCGTTTCGACCGGGAGCTGGCCCGGCTCGCCCACGACCACTACCGGCTGGACACCTACGCCAATCAGATCGAGGTCATCGCCTCCGAGCAGATGATCGACGCCTACTCGTCGGTCGGCCTGCCGATCAGCTACCACCACTGGTCGTTCGGCAAGCAATTCGTCGCCACCGAGCAGACCTATCGGCGTGGCCAGATGGGGCTCGCCTACGAGATCGTCATCAATTCCGACCCTTGCATCGCCTACCTGATGGAGGAGAACACGCTGCCGATGCAGGCGCTCGTGATCGCCCACGCCTGCTACGGCCACAACAGCTTCTTCAAGGGCAACTATCTCTTCCGCACCTGGACCAGCGCCGATGCGATCGTCGACTACCTGGTCTTCGCCCGGAACTACATCGCCCGCTGCGAGGAGCGCTACGGGCAGGAGGAGGTCGAGCTGCTGCTCGATTCCTGTCACGCGCTGATGAACCACGGCGTCGACCGCTACAAGCGCCCGGCGCCGCTGTCGATGGCCGAGGAGCAACGCCGACAGCGCGAGCGCGAGGCCTATCTGCAACTCCAGATCAACGACCTGTGGCGGACCATCCCGCGCATCGACGCGGACGGCAACGGCGAGCAGGAGGCACGCTGGCCCGAGGAGCCGCAGGAGAACATCCTCTACTTCCTGGAGAAGAACGCCCCGCTGCTCGAGCCCTGGCAGCGCGAGATCCTGCGCATCGTGCGCAAGATCAGCCAGTACTTCTATCCGCAGCGCCAGACCCAGGTCATGAACGAGGGCTGGGCGACCTTCTGGCACTACACGCTCCTCAATCACCTCTACGACGAGGGCTTCGTCAGCGACGGGTTCATGATGGAGGTGCTGCAATCCCACACCGGCGTCGTCTTCCAGCCGCCGTTCGACGCCCCCTACTACAGCGGCATCAATCCCTACGCGCTCGGCTTCGCGATGATGCGCGACATCCGCCGCATCTGCGAGGAGCCGACGGCCGAGGACCGCGCCTGGTTCCCCGACATCGCCGGCGGCGACTGGCTCGCGGTGCTCGACTTCGCGATGCGCAACTTCAAGGACGAGAGCTTCATCGCCCAGTTCCTCTCGCCGCGGGTCATGCGCGACCTGCGCCTGTTCGCCGTCGCCGACGACGACCGCGAGGAGACGCTCGCGGTCTCGGCGATCCACGACGAGGGCGGCTACCGGGCGCTGCGCCAGGCGCTGGCCGATCAGTACAACCTCGGCAGCCGCGAGCCCAACATCCAGGTCTTCAATGTCGATCGCTGGGGCGATCGCTCGCTCACGCTGCGCCATACCCGCTACAATCGCCGTCCGCTCGCCGAGAATGTCGACGAGATGCTGCGTCATGTGCGACGGCTATGGGGCTTCCCGGTCCGCCTCGAGTCCGTCGACGGAGAGGGTCGGGTCCAGCTCGTGGGGGAGCAGCGCTGAATGCCAGTCCTCCCGAGCGCGCCAGCGTTGCTGCTCGACCGCGCCCACGCTGGCGCTGGGTTTCGCGCCGATCCGTCACCCGCACCCCGGCCTCCACCGCCTTGACCATGACTGAAATCTCGGCCGGCCAGGATGCCTGGCATCCCTGACCCGCGCGGGCACCTTGCGTTGTTCAAGGCCGCGCTGGGCCTGAAGGGCCTGACGAAGCCGGGGAAGATGCGCTAGCCAGCCCTGCGAAACCGGGTCGCGACGCACTGTCCGTCCTCTGCAAGTCCTCGGGGCAGGCCGACTTGGTCAGTGTCACGTCGTCCAGCAGGAAGACCTCCCCGCCCCGGTTTCCCGTCAGGAAGAAGATCATTCCCGCGATCGCCGAAAGGTCCATGCTCCGGTCCTTTGGGGCCTGCCGGATCTCGGCCAGCGGTACGCAGATCTGAGCGGGTTCGGGTCCGATGGGCCAGCGGCCGTTGAAGCGGTCCCCGTAGGCTTGGTTGTGGGTGGCGTCGTGGATGCGAAGCGTCAGCCGCCGCCGGGTCCCGTCGCCGGTGGCGGCGAGGAAGCGCAGGCTGGCGTAGCCTGTCCAGTCCGGAGGAGGGGCCAGGAAATCCACCCCGGCATACCGGGACTGACGCAGCCGCACCTCGAGCACGTAATCGCCCCGGCCGGGCCAGTGGTCGGGCCGGGCGACGACGGACAGCTCCGCCGCCAGTCCGCCGAGCAGTGCGGTCTGGCCCCTACGTTCGAAATCGGCGAGCACCGGCATCGAGGACGCCCGGGCCGCCGCCACGTAGAGCCACCAGGTCAGCGGAGCGGCGACGACAAGGGCAAGCAGGCCGCCGACCGCAAGGATCTCGCGCCGGCGCCGCCGGTCGATGCGACCGTCCCGCCAGGCGAACCATCCGCCGAGTACCAGGAGCGTCGCGGCCGCGCCGGCCCAGTCGTGGGCGATGTCGGCCAGCGAGGTGTCCTTGCCGGTCAGGTACTGCAGGAACTCGCCGCCGGGTGCGGCCAGCAGCGCCGCGGTCGCCGAGATCAAGGCGGCGCCCAGCGTGCCGAGGGACGCCCGAGCGAGCAGGAAGAAGACCGCTGTGAAGGCGAGGAACGCCGGGCCGTGCAGCGAGTTCCGGACCTGCTGGGCGATGTAGCCTTCGCCCCCCAAGGGCAGCAGGTGGCCCGCCAGGAGCAGGCCGACGCCGGCGATGGCGACGATCAGGGGGCGGGCGGGAGAAAAGGTCCGCTGCTTCATCCTAAGAGCGGCAGTTGGACGGTGCCCGAGGTGCGCCGCGCGGGGTGTCCGGCAAGGCACCAGGAGGCGCACTCGCCAGGCTATTGCAACGACTTGTAACACCGCCGAGCGCCGCGCGCGCCGTGCCTCGGGCGTCGTAGCGGCCTTCACCTCGCTGGTGAGCAGGACTCACGTAAAGCATCTTCGCGATTTCAACAACTTGAATCCATGATGAAGCGGTCAACTGCCGTTCTTGGGTCCATGGATTCGGTGGTTCGGCGCAGGCGCGGCTGTCGTGGCACCGGGGATCGTCCGCCGGGGCCGTCCCGCGGTCAAGGGAACGGCGGGAGGTCGGGCATTATATTGCAGTGGCGCCTCGGGTCTTATTGGCGTCGGCACCCGATGTCGATGATGTCCTCGCCGCCAACAGTCAGCGTGCCCCGTTGCGGAGGTCGATTCTCCGCGCCCGAGGAGTCCTGAATGCCTTGCCGGCCATCCGGTCGGCCGGGGCCGGAAAGACCCAAAGAGATAACGCCTGGTTGGCGAGGTCCGTCCGGCCCGGCGGACGAGTTTCCGGAAGAGGCGCGCCGCCCTTCTGGAAACGCTCGACGGCCCCCGCACAGCCACTTGCGTTGGTCAGTGCGTGGCCGTAACGCCAGTGGATCGGCTGGAGACGGGCACGATGCCGGTGGATTAAGCGAGGCGCGACAGGAAAAGGCGCCGGCCGCGCCGGTTCCCGGTCAGCTCCAGACCGTTGGGGCGACCGCTCGCTCACGCTGCGCCATACCGGACTACAATCAGCGTGCCCTCGCTCGCCGATAATGCCGCCGAGATGCTACGCTACATGCGACGGCTATGGGGCTTCCCGGTCCGCCTCGAGTCCGTCGACGGAGAGGGTCGGGTCCAGCTCGTGGGGGAGCAGCGCTGAATGCCAGTCCTTCGTCTCGGCGTGCTGTGGCTCGCCGCCTGTCTGTGGTCGGGCCTCGTCCAGGCCGATGACTTGCTGCGCGCGCGCCTCGCGCCGCTCGACGACGAGCAGGCCGCCGTCGCCGGCGTCACGCTGGCCTCGGGGCCGCTGCTCGCGGACCTCTACCGCGCGCGCGACTGGCGCCCCGCCTGGGACGCGGCGCGCCTGGCCGCGCTGCGCCGCCTGCTGCTCGCGAGCCGCGGCGACGGCTTTCATCGCGGCGACTTCCACTTCCGCGTCGTCGACGCCATCCTCGGCGGCGGCGGCCTCGAGGCGCTGCCGCCCGAACATCGCGTCGAGGCCGACATCCTGCTGAGCGACAGCCTGGTGCGCTACCTGCACCACCACCGCTTCGGCAAGGTCGACCCGGTCGCCCTCGACCCGCGCGGGACCCAATTCGAGCCGGCCTCGTCCACGGCCCTGGCGCAGGCCCTCGTGGCGGCGTTGGCGGCCGATGACCTGGAGGCCTACATCGCCCGGGAGATCCGCTGGCCAGGCTTCTATCGCGACCTGCGCGCGGGGCTCGAGCACTACCGCGCGATCGCTGCCGCCGGCGGTTGGCCGACGGTGCCCGAGGGGCCGACCCTGCGCCTCGATGCGCAGGATGCGCGGGTCCCGGCGGTCCGCGCGCGCCTGCTGGCGACCGGGGACTATTCCACCGAGGCGCCCCTCCCCGAGGATCCGCTGGTCTACGACCGCGTGCTGCGCGCCGCCGTCGAGCACTTTCAGGCCCGCCACGGCCTCGCCGTCGACGGGGTCATCGGGCCGCAGACCCGCGCGGCGATGAACGTCGACGTCGCGCAGCGCATCGACCAGATCCGCGTCAACCTCGAGCGGATGCGCTGGTTCGCGCACGACCTGCCGGCGGACTTCGTCCTCGTCAACATTCCGGCCTACCGCGTCGACCTCTACCGCGACGGCGCGCCGCGCTGGAGCACGCGCGCGATCGTCGGGCGCCCGGGGCGCGAGACGCCGGTGTTCCGCGACCGCCTCGCCTACCTGGAGGTCAACCCGACCTGGACAGTCCCGCCGACCATCCTCGCCGAGGACATCCTGCCCAACATGCGCGTCGACCGGGGCTACCTGGCCGAGCGCGGCCTTCAGGTCGTCGACTACCGAGGCAACCGCATTCGGCCCGAGCGGGTCGACTGGGACCAGCCGGCCGCCAGCTTCCCGTACCTGCTGCGTCAGCCGCCGAGCGACGACAACGCCCTCGGGCGGATCAAGTTCATGTTTCCGAACCAGTTCGCCGTCTACCTGCACGACACGCCGCAGCGCGCCCTGTTCGCGCGCCCGCAGCGTGCCTTGAGCTCCGGCTGCGTGCGGGTCGAGGACCCGCTGCGCCTCGCCGAACTCCTCCTCGACGACCCGCAGCGCTGGGACCGGGCCGCCTTCGAGGAGATCATCGCCTCCGATCGGACGCGCGTGGTCCGCCTCGAGCGGCCGCTCGCGGTGCTCCTCGCCTACTGGACCGCCGAGGCCGACGGCGACGGCCAGATCGCGTTCCGCCCGGACATCTATGGGCGCGACGCGGCCCTCCTCGAGGCCCTCGACGGTGGTCCAGCGCGCCCGCGCCTCGCCCCCCCGGCCGAGGCGCCCGCCGCCGCGGCGCAGACCGTCGATGCGGCGCGTCTCGACGGCCGCCGTCCGGTGGGCGCCGGCTGAGGCGCGGGCAGCCGATGGCCGGGGCGACGAGCCCCCGACGCGGGCGGGCGGGGCGATGACGGAGGCCAAGGAGCGGGTCGACCGATCCGGCGTCGACATCGTCCTGCTGAAGACCTTCCTCGAGGTGGCCCGCAGCCGCCACTTCGGCAAGACGGCCGATCGGCTCTTCATCACCCAATCGGCGGTCAGCGCCCGGATCAAGCTGCTGGAGTCGACCCTGGGTGCGGTCCTCTTCACGCGCCGCCGCCACGACATCCAGCTCACCCCGGCCGGCCGACGGCTGCTGCCACACGCCGAGACCATCGTGCGCAGCTGGTCGCGGGCGCGTGCCGAGGCGACCCTCGATGCGCGCTTCACGGTCACCGTGACGGTCGCGACCGAGGCCGACCTCTGGCCGCTCCTCGTCGGCCCCTGGGGCCGGGCGCTGCGCGCACGGCGCCCGGACCTGGTGCTCGACATCGAGGCCCTGCCGGCGCGCACGGCCTTCGCCGAGCTCACCGCCGGGCGCCTCGACCTCGCCTTCGTGCGCGAGCCGCCGCGGGTCGCGGAGCTTGCCTGCGAGCCGCTGGCGCCGATCGAGCTCATCCTCGTCGCGACCCGCCCGGGGCTCCCCGCCGAGGCGGCGATCGGCGAGGGCTATCTGCAGGTCGCCTGGGGCCGGCGCTTCGAGGCCGCCCACCGCCGGCACTTCCCCGAGTGCGCGACGCCCGTGTGGCGGCTCTCGGCCGGCCTGATGGCGCTCGATCTGCTCCAGGCGCAGGACGGGGCCGCCTACCTGCCGGCGGCGCTCGCGGCCGCCGGGCTCGGCCGTGGGACCCTTCACCGCGTCGCCGACGCGCCGCCGCTCGCCTGCGAGCCCTATGCGGTCTGGAACTCGCAGCTGGCCGATCCGGCCCTGATCGCCGAGATCCAGCCGCTGCCGCCTGCCGTCACCGGACCGGCATGAGCGGGGGGGGCGGCGATCCTTCGGGCCTTGCGCCGAGTGCGCGGCCGCCGCTCATCCTCGGCTGGCGCGAGTGGGTCGGGCTGCCCGACCTCGGCCTGCCGCTCATCAAGGCCAAGGTCGACACGGGTGCGCGGACCTCGGCCCTGCATGCCTTCTACGTCGAGCCCGTCGCCGGCGGCCCCGTGCCGCGCGTGCGCTTCGGCCTGCACCCGCTGCAAGACCGCGACGACCTGGTCGCGCACTGCGAGGCGCCGGTCCTCGACGAGCGCCAGGTCACCGACTCGGGCGGCCACCGCGAGCAGCGCTGGGTCATCGCGACCCGGGCCTGGGTCGGTGGCGACCTCTGGCCGATCGAACTGACCCTGACCAATCGCGAGACGATGCGCTTCCGGATGCTGCTCGGGCGCACCGCGATGGCCGGGCGCGTCGCCGTCGACCCGAGCCGCTCGTTCCTGACCGGCCGCCACCGCGATCTCATCGGCCGCTACCGCCTGGCCGGCGACGGCGTCGGGCGCTGACGGGCCAGGCGCCGTGTCGCTGGCGATCGCCCGCAACCTGTGGCTGCCCATCGTGCTGGCGGTCCTGCTCTGGGCCCTGACGCGCAGCACCGCCCTCACCGAGATCGCCGCCGGGGTGGCCATCTTCCTGTTCGGCATGCGCGCCCTCGAGGAGGGCTTCCGGGCCTTCACCGGCGGCACCCTCGAGCGCATCCTCGAGCGCGCGACCGCGAGCCTCTGGCGCAGCCTCGGCTTCGGCCTGCTGGCGACGACCCTGATGCAGTCGAGCTCGCTCGTCTCGGTGATCACCATCTCGTTCCTCGGCGCCGGCCTGATCGGCCTGACCGAGGGCGTCGGCATCATCTTCGGTGCCAACCTGGGCACGACGACCGGCGCCTGGCTCGTCGCCGCCTTCGGTCTCAAGGTCGACATCGCCGCCTATGCGATGCCGCTCCTAGTGCTCGGTGTCGTGCTCCTCTTCCAGCGCTCGGCGACGCGCCGCGGCACGGGCTATCTGCTCGCCGGGCTCGGCTTCCTGTTCCTCGGCATCGACTACATGAAGATGGGCTTCGAGGCCTTCGAAGGCACCGTCGACCTCGCGGCCCTGGCGCTGCCCGGCCTGCGCGGCCTGCTCCTCTTCGTCCTGATCGGCATCTTCGTGACCGTCGTCATGCAGTCGAGCCACGCCACGCTGGCGCTGACGATCACCGCGCTCGCCGCCGGTCAGATCGGCTACGAGAGCGCCCTGGCCCTGGCGATCGGCGCCAACGTCGGCACCACGGTCACGGCGATCCTGGGCGCGCTTGGCTCGACCGTCGACGGCCGCCGCCTCGCCGGCGCCCACCTGGTCTTCAACCTGGCGACCGGGACCGTCGCCCTGACCTTCATCGGGCCGTTCGTCGCCGCGGTCGACCTGGCGAGCGGCTGGTTCGGCATCGCCCCCGACAACCACGCGCTCAAGCTTGCGCTCTTCCACACCCTCTTCAATCTGGTCGGCGTCTTGTTGATGCTGCCGCTGATCGGGCGGCTGGTCGCGTTGCTGCAACGGGTCATCGAGGAGCGGCCGCGCACCGTCAGCACGCCGCGCTTCCTCGCCGAGGCCATGCTCCAGACCCCGGGGGCGGCCCTGGAGGCGGTGCGTCGGGAGCTCGGCCACCTCTTCGACAATGTCTTCGACATCATGGCCCTGACGCTGCACGTCGACCCCAAGCGGCTGCGCCGCGGCGAGGGCCTCGAGGGGCTCGACCGACCGCCGGAGCGGGTCCGCCCGATCGATGTCGACGACTACTACCAGCGCCGCGTCAAACCGCTGCACGGGGCCATCGTCGACTTCATCGCCCGGTTGCCGACCCAGGACGGCCAGACCGCGCAGGCCTTCCGCCTGCGCTCGGCCGGCCAGGGCCTGGTCGAGGCCTTGAAACACACCAAGCACCTGGAGAAGAATCTGGTGCGCTTCCTGCTGGTCGCGAACCGCGACGTGCGGCACGAATACATCGCGATCCGCCAGCGCCTGGTCGGGCTCTTGAACGCGCTTCAGCGGATTGCCGACGGCCGCGAGGAGAACCCGACGGTCGCGCTCGATATACTGCGCATCGAGATCGAAGAGCAGGACATCGTCGCCAACGGGCAGCTCGACCGCCTGATCCGCGACCGGCGCATCACCTCGGCGGTGGCCACCTCGCTGATGAACGACAGCGGCTACGCCCGTCAGATCGCCAGGAATCTGATCGAAGCGGCCCAGGTGATCTTCTTCCCCTTCGAGCCGATCCGCCACGAGATCGAGCGCGGCCTACACCTCGATGAGCAAGAAATCCACGAAGCCATTGACCTTCCGCCGCCGGTTGCGACGCCTCGAAAAGCACCTGAGGGCCGCGACGAGGCGTCTCGGCCAGGGCCTGAGAGTCCTCTTCTCGAGCGAGGAGCGGCTGGCGAAGGAGCGCCGCGCGACCCTGAGGCTGCTCCTCTGGCAGATGCGGCTCCAGGAGCGGGCGCTCGCGAAACGCTGGGCCGAGGAGACCGATGACGAGGAGCGCGCCCGGCTCGAGCGGCGCCTCCAGGTCCTGCACCAGCAACGCAAGAAGGGCATCGACCTCGCGAAGGAGATGAGCAAACATGATCACTGACGACCGCCGCCAGGGTCTCGCCCGCTGGGCCAAGGCACAGCTCGGCGCCGACAGGCTGGCGATGGTCCCGGCCTCCTGCGACGCGAGCTTCCGCCGTTACTGGCGGCTGTGGTGCGGCGAGGGATCCCTGATCGCGATGGACGCCCCGCCCGAGAAGGAGGACAGCGCCCGCTTCGTGCGCATCGCCGGGATGCTGCGCGTGATCGGCCTCAACGTCCCCGAGATCCTCGCGGCCGATCTCCGGCAGGGCTTCCTGCTGATCAGCGACCTCGGCCAGGCCTCCTACCTCGATGTCCTCGACGAGACCAGCGTCGAGCGCCTCTACGGCGAGGCCCTCGACGCCCTCGCGGTGCTCCAGTCCCGCGCCCCGCGCGCCGGGCTGCCGCCCTACGACGAGGCCCTGCTGCGCCGCGAGCTCGGCATCTTCACCGAATGGCTGCTCGGTGGGCTGCTCGGCCGCGACCCGGCCGAGGTCGACGCTGGCCCGCTCGCGGCGGTCTGGGACCACCTGGTCGCCAACGCCCTGGAGCAACCGCGGGTCTGCGTCCACCGCGACTTCCACTCGCGCAACCTCATGGCCTCGGCCCCGCGGCCCGGGATCCTGGACTTCCAGGACGCCGTCATCGGCCCCGTCACCTACGACCTGGTCTCGCTGCTGCGCGACTGCTACATCGCCTGGCCGCCCGAGCGGGTCGACGACTGGGCGCGCGGCTACCTCGACCGCGCGATGCAGGTCGGCATCCTCCAGTTCGGCGACGAGGAGCGATTCACGCGCTGGATGGACCTGATGGGCATCCAGCGCCACCTCAAGGCCGCCGGCATCTTCGCCCGCCTGAAACTGCGCGACGGACGCCCCGGCTACCTCGCCGACATCCCCCGCACCCTCGGCTACGTGATGACCGTCGCCCCGGCCTACCCCGAACTCGCCCCGCTCGTCGACCTCGTCGGCGAACAGGTCCTGCCCGCCTGCCGCGACCTCCTCGCGGGCGCCCCCGCGACGGTCTGACGGGGCGCCCTTTTCCCGCTGGGCCTGTAAAGTGGTTTCGCCTGATATGCGGGCCAACAGGACAGCATAATCCGTGGTGGAAACCGAGCTGCGAGTCCAGATGTCATCGGAAACCACCATACGACCGCCCCCCCGGGAATGCCGAGCCCCCCTGGGAGCGCCGAGCCCCAGCTCGGCC